>NZ_JARVSH010000014.1:0-53246 GCF_030209295.1 Pseudarthrobacter sp. lyk4-40-TYG-27 | reverse complement strand
AACCCCGCAACCCCCGCTCACATCTGAGCGGGCGTTGGGGGAGAAGCTGCAGGATGTGAGCGGGCGTTGGGGTTGGAGCTGCAGGAAGTGAGCGGGCGTCGGGTCCTCCGGTAACGCCCGCTCACCCGTGACGGGTAGCCCGCAACAACTGAGCTGGCGTTTTGGTTGAGGCTGCAGGATCTGAGCGGGCGTTGGGGTTTGACCTGCAGGATCTGAGCGGGCGTTGGGGTTGGAGCTGCAGGATCTGAGCGGGCGTTAGTAAAGGTCGATCGGATTGTTGAACAATCCTGATTTATAGGGCATTCTTGGAGTACCACCAATCCGAGACGGAGATCACATGCCCAGCATCGACTTGAACAGCGACGTCGGCGAATCGTTTGGAAACTGGTCCTTCGGCGATGACGCCGCCATTTTCGAAAGTGTTTCCAGCGCCAACGTGGCCTGCGGCTTCCACGCAGGCGATCCCGTGGGCATCATGGCCACCTGCCAGGCCGCCGCCAAGGCCGGCGTCACGGTGGGCGCCCACCCCGGCTACCGCGACCTGGCCGGCTTCGGCCGCCGGTTCGTGGACATGACCCCGGCGGAACTGACCGCTGACGTGGTCTACCAGATCGGCGCCGTCCAGGCCGTAGCCCTCGCCGCCGGAACCGCAGTCCGCTACGTCAAACCCCACGGTGCGCTGTACAACACCATCGTCAACCACCCCCGGCAGGCCGGCGCCGTGGTGGCCGCCATCCTTGCCGTGGACCCCACCCTTCCCCTCATGGTCCTGCCGAACTCCGAGATCCAGCGCCAGGCCGACGCCGCCGGGCTGCGCACGGTCACGGAGGCCTTCGCCGACCGTGCCTACAACCCTGACGGCACCCTGGTCTCCCGGCGCGAACCCGGAGCCGTGCTGCACGAGGTGAAGGACGTCGTCGAGCACGTCCTGCGCCTGGCCACCGATGGCGTGGTCCGCGCCGTGGACGGTTCACTGGTCCCGGTCAAAGCGGAAAGCATCTGCCTGCACGGCGACACCGCCGGCGCTGTGGCAATGGCCGCCGCCGTCCGCGCCGCCCTGGCCGATGCCGGCATCACCATCCAAAGCTTCGCGTAGCCATGGCTGCCACACAACAGCGCCCGGCCACGGCGCCGGTCCTTACCGCGATCAGGCCTGCAGGAGACCGGGCAATCCTGGTTGAGCTCTCCTCCCTGGACGCGGTGCTCAGCCTCCAGGCACAACTTATGGCGCACCCCAGGCCGGGCCAGATCGACGTCATTGCCGCCGCCGGGACAGTGCTGATCACCGCTGATTCGCCGCATGCCCTGCAGGAGCTGGCCGCGCACGTTCGCGGCCTGGACCTTGACGCGCCCGCGGAGGCCGACAGCACACTGGTCACCATTGAGGTGGTGTACGACGGCGACGACCTGGACGAGGCCGCGGCGCTCACCGGCCTCGGCCGCGAAGGAGTTGTGGCAGCCCACACAGGCCAGCTGTGGACGGCAGCCTTCGCCGGATTCGCTCCGGGCTTCGCCTACCTCACCGGCGAGAATTCCACCCTTGACGTGCCGCGCCGGCGCTCCCCGCGAACCGCGGTACCCGCCGGGGCGGTGGCCCTGGGTGGACAATACTCGGCGATCTATCCCCGGCAGTCACCGGGCGGATGGCAGCTGATCGGACGGACCGACGCCGCACTCTGGGACCTTGAACGGGAAAACCCGGCGCTCATCCGCCCGGGCGATACCGTCCGTTTCGCCGCCGTCCGGGCTCAGGCCACCGTTCGGCGGCACACCGAAACTGCTGCCAGCGCGGAGGCTCACGAGGAACATGCCTCGGCGGGCCTGGCCGTGCGAAAGCCTGGCCTCCAGGCCACCATCCAGGACCTCGGCCGGCCGGGCTACGCAGCCCTGGGTGTCAGCAGCTCCGGTGCCATGGACCGGGGTGCCCTGCGCCGCGCCAACCGCTTGGTGGGCAACCCGGAGGACGCCGCGGGAATCGAAACCCTCTTCGGCGGCCTGGAACTCGAAGCCCTGACCGACCAGGTCCTCGCCGTCACCGGCGCCAGCGCGCCATTGGAGGTGACGTCGTCGAACGATGCCCAAACGACGACGGCGGTGCGGCATCCGGCGTGCGACGCCCCGTTCGCGCTGCTGGCAGGGGAGCGGCTCACAGTGGGTGCGCCCACGGCAGGTCTGCGCTGCTACCTGGCCGTCCGTGGCGGGGTCGCGGGCCCGGCCGCACTGGGCAGCCGATCCACCGACACCATGTCGGGGATCGGTCCCGAACCGCTCACCGCAGGAACCATCCTGCCCGTGCATGCCGCCAAACCGGGCAGCATTGTGGGCAACCCCGAAATCTCACCCCTCCCGGACCAAGGCCACGCCACAGTGCTCCGCGTGGTTCCTGGACCGCGGCAGGACTGGTTCAACGAAGAAACCTTGCAAAGCTTCCTGTCCCAGGAGTGGACCGTGACACCCAAGTCCAACCGGATCGGCCTGCGCCTGGACGGACATGGACTGACACGGAGCAAGGAGGGTGAACTGGCGAGTGAAGGCACTGTCCGCGGCGCCGTGCAGGTGCCCCCGGAAGGCCAGCCGGTCCTTTTCCTCTCCGATCATCCGGTGACCGGCGGGTATCCGGTGATTGCCGTCGTCGTCCACGCTGACCTGGACAAAGCCGCCCAACTTCCGCCGGGTGCCACGGTGCGGTTCACCGCAGCATCCCCGGCAGACCAGCCCGAAACACCGAAGGAAAGCTTCCATGCGTAAAGTCCTCATTGCCAATCGCGGCGAGATTGCCGTCCGGATCGCCCGGGCCTGCGACGACGCGGGCCTGGAGAGCGTTGCCGTCTACGCCGATCCGGATGCCGATGCGCTGCACGTTTCCGCCGCCACCGAGGCGTACTCGCTGGCCGGTTCCCGGCCGCAGGAAACCTACCTGGACATTGAAAAGATCCTGGCGATCGCGGCCACAAGCGGTGCCGACGCCGTCCACCCCGGATACGGCTTCCTGTCCGAGAACGCCGGGTTCGCCCAAGCCGTGATCGACGCCGGCCTGACCTGGATCGGGCCCTCGCCGGACACCATCCGGCTGCTCGGCGACAAGGTCAGCGCCCGCGAGGTTGCCGTCCGCGCCGGTGCCCCGCTTGCACCGGGAAGCGACGGCCCGGTGGCCAACGCCGCAGAAGTCCGTGCGTTCGCGGAACAGGTTGGCCTTCCGGTAGCCATCAAGGCGGCCTTCGGCGGCGGCGGACGCGGCCTGAAAGTGGTCCGGAACCTTGCCGACATCGAGGAAAGCTTCGACTCTGCGGTACGCGAATCCCTTGCAGCCTTCGGCCGCAGCGAATGCTACGTGGAGAAATTCCTGGACCGCCCCCGGCACGTGGAGGCGCAGGTCATCGCGGACACACACGGCAACGTGGTGGTGGTCGGCACCCGCGACTGCTCGCTGCAGCGCCGGCACCAGAAGCTCGTCGAGGAGGCCCCGGCGCCATTCCTTACGCCGGACCAGCGGGCCGCCATCCATGCCTCGGCCAAGGCCATCTGCCGGGAAGCCGGATATGTGGGCGCCGGCACCGTGGAGTACCTGCTGGATGGCTCCGGTTTCCTGAGCTTCCTGGAAGTCAATACCCGGCTCCAGGTGGAGCATCCCATCACGGAGGAAACCTCCGGCGTGGACCTGGTGGCTGCCCAACTGTCCATCGCGGCGGGGGAGGTGCTGCCCATTCTTGACGACCCCGAGCCGCACGGCCACGCGTTTGAGTTCCGGATCAACGCCGAGGACCCGGGCCGCGGATTCCTGCCGTCCCCGGGCACCGTGGATTCCTTCGAGGTGCCCACCGGGCCGGGAATCCGGCTGGATAACGGTGTGCGGGCCGGGTCAACAGTGCCGGGACAATTCGATTCGCTGCTCGCCAAACTGGTGGTGACCGGCGCGGACCGGCAACAGGCCCTCCGCCGCGCCCGCCGCGCCCTGCGCGAGTTCCGTGTTGGCGGGCTGGCCACCGTCCTGCCGTTCCACCGCGCCGTGGTGGAGGCTCCAGACTTCACCGGCACCGATTCCCTGGGCGTTTACACCACCTGGATCGAGAGTGAATTCGCCGCCGAGCTGGAAGCGGACCCCGCGTTCAGCCCCGCCGCACCCGAGGAACCGCGCCGCACCATCGGCATCGAAGTGGACGGCAAGCGGATGGAGCTCGGACTTCCTGCCGTGCTGCTGGATTCGCTGCTCAACGGCGGCGGCCGCGGCCGTCCCGCCGCGGCGGAGGGGAGCGCAACTGCTCCGGCCGGGAAGAACGACGGCGACCTGCTGGCCACCATGGCCGGCACCGTGGTCAAGTGGCTGGCTGAGCCCGGAACACTCGTCGAGGAAGGCGAGGCGGTGCTGGTGCTGGAAGCCATGAAGATGGAAACGGCCGTGGCCGCCCACCGTGCCGGTACGGTCGGGGAGCTGTACGCGGTGCCCGGAGACGCCGTCGGGCCCGGACAGGCGCTCACCACCATCGGTTAGGCGGCCGGCGGTTCACCTGGCGACGGCATGCGCGCGAACACCCGGCAGACCGCGAGGCTGAACCAGAGCTGGAGGTCGTGGAACCGGTCCCGGAGCAGATGGCCGGTGAAGAGCCCCGAGGGTTCCTGGTGAGCGGACAGCCAGTCGCGCGCCCTGTCGGTCTTTTCCGATTGGAGGTTGGGACTGATGACACTGATTGCGTCGAGGGCGGACACGAGGTCCGTCATCCAAAAGGGAAAGCTGAACTCGGTCCAGTCGGAGACGCGGCCCTTGTCCGGGTAGGCATCCGGCTCGAAGAAGCGGCCCGCAAGCAGCGCCGCAGCGTGTTGTGCGGAGGCACCGGCGCGGTGCCCAGGATGGGCCGCATACGCCCTGAGGACTACCCCGGTGATCAGGTGTGAGAAGGGCCGGGCCGGGTCGCCGGTGATGGTCCGCTGGTCGTCGAGCGCGTCGAGGTTTCTTCCCCGGGTGCGGAACGGAAGGGCCCAGCCGCCGTCGTCCTGCCGCGACGCCTCAAGCCAACTGAAGGCACGTTCCACCCGGGGGTCTCCGCTGTAGCCCGCCTTGCTGAGGAGCCCGATGAGGGCCGCCGTGTAGTTGGGAGACACTTGGTTGCCGTAAATCCCCCGAAGATCACCTTCGGCGGACTGGCGTGAGAGGACATAGTCGGCCGCTGCCGCGAGGGCGGGATGCCGGTGCGTGAGCCCGAACATCTCCACCAGGAACCCGAGTTGCCGGTAGGTTTCCAGCAGGTCGTAATCCGTCCGCGCCCGGGGCCGTCTCCCCGGGTAGGTCCACGACCCGTCCGCCGCCTGGCGCCGCAGGATCCGGCGCGGGATCGGAAGGTCCCAGAGTGCCGCTTCAGGCGTTCCCGCCGGGCCGGCGGCAGGGCCTGACGGTGGCGGGGGGAGTTCTTTGGCAGCCCAGTAACGCACAGCCGGGTGCCCGCTCGACAGCAGCGGACTGATCGGGTCGAAGCGCAGGCCGTGCAGCCATGTCATGGTCACCATGATGGCGGAATACGTCAGGCGCGGACAGGGTACCCGTGCCCTGCCGATATCGTGGTGCCATGACGTTTGACGAGGTGCTGGCCGATCTTCAAGCCCAGGCCAGGACCACCAAGCACGCCGAAACCGGGCTGTGGGTGGCCGCACAGCTTCGCAGCCGCATTGAGGCCGGCCAGCTCAAGCCCGGCTCCAAGCTCGCCGAGGAAGCCCTCCGCGAGGCCCTCGGCGTGTCCCGGAACACCCTCCGGGAGGCGTTTGCAGCCCTGCACTCGGAACATATCGTCACCCGCATTCCCAACCGCGGCGTGTTCGTCGCGCACCCCACGGCCGAGGACATCCGCGAGATCTACCGGGTCCGCCGCTTCCTGGAGCCGTCAGCGGTCCTGTGGTCCGGCACGGTCTCCACGGAGCCCCTGGCGGCAATCGTCAAGGCAGCGAGGGCTGCCGCAGCCGACGGCGACATCCCGGGCATGGCCGGCGCCAACCAGGACTTCCACCGCGCCATCGTGGACCGCGCCGGCAGCGAACGCCTGAACAGCCTCATGGACCAGGTGCTGGCCGAGATGCGGCTGGTATTCCATTCCATGGCCGCCAATCCCGCCTTCCACGAACCCTACGTGGAAGACAACGCGAAGATCGTCGAGCTCCTGGAGGCCGGGGAACTGGCCGCGGCAGCGGACTTCCTGGCCGGCTACCTGGAGCGCGCCGAAGCGCAACTGCTCGCCGCCGTCGGCCGCTGACCTGATCCTTTCCGCAGGAGGGGTTGCGGGATTGTTGAACAAAACGCTATGCTGTGGATCACACCGTTGTCCTGCAGCACACACAATCCTGCAGCCCTAACGTGACCGGGGCTCCCGCCCCTCGGCGCCGCCCCACCGACTAAACCTGGGCACGGACGCGCCGGCCCCCACTTTCGCAGACCCGTCACGGGTCCCCTGGGAAGGGATAATCATGCTTGTACTCATCGGGGTGCTGCTGGTGATCGTTGGCTTCGCCATCCGCCTGAACCCCCTGATTGTCGTCACCGTCGCGGGCATCGTCACCGCGCTGCTGGGCGGCATGAACCCCGCGCAGATCCTCGAGTCGTTCGGCACCGGCTTCGCCAGCAGCCGGTCAGTCACCATCTTCGTGGCGGTGCTGCCCGTGGTGGGCATTATCGAGTTCTTCGGGCTGCAGGAGCAGGCCAAAACCCTCATCGGCCGGCTCGCCAAACTGACCGCCGGACGCGTCCTGATCGGCTACCTGGCCGTCCGCCAGATCACCGCCGCCGTGGGCCTGACCAGCATCGGCGGCCACGCACAGACCGTCCGCCCGCTGGTGTTCCCCATGGCGGAGGGCGCAGCGCTGCGCCGCTACGGCCACGTGCCGGAAAAGATCAGCGAGAAGATCAAGGGCCACGCCGCCGGCGCCGACAACGTTGGTGTGTTCTTCGGCGAGGACGTGTTCGTGGCGGTCGGCTCCATCCTGCTGATCACCACGTTCGTGGACACCACCTACCACCTGCACCTGGAACCGCTCCAGCTGGCGCTCTGGGCCATCCCCACCGCCATCGCCGCTTTCCTCATCCACGGCTTCAGGCTGCTGCGCCTGGACAAGCAACTGGACAAGGAATACCGCGAGTTTGAGCTCACCGCCCAGAAGGAAACTGCAGGAGAAGCCAAATGATCAACGTTGAAGCCGTTTACTGGCTGGTCGGCATTCTGTTCGTCGCATGGGCGTCGCTGATCGCCGCCGACACCAACCACCCCCGCCGCTGGGGCAGCTCGGCCTTCTGGGGCCTGCTGGGCCTGTGCTTCTTCTACAGCACCTGGGTCCAGGCAGGAACCGCACCCGCCTGGATCCTGGGCGTCGCCGTCCTGGTCCTGGTGGTACTGGCATCCACCGGCCTGCTGGGCCACGGCAAGCACCGCACCTCCACCGGGCCCGAGCGCGAGGCCTACGCCAAACGCTTCGGCAACAAGCTCTTTATCCCCGCCCTGACCCTGCCCCTGGTCACTGTGATCCTGGTGCTCGCTGCTCCTGTGCTGGTGATCGGCGGCACTCCGCTGCTGGATCCCAAGAACACCACGCTCGTGGCGCTGGCCATCGGCGCCGTAGCCGCCGTCGTCGTCGCCCTTGTCATCCTCAAGCCCAAGAACCCGGCCACGCCCCTCTTCGAAAGCCGCCGGATCCTCGAATCCATCGGCTGGGCCGCATTGCTGCCGCAGATGCTCACCACGCTGGGCATCCTCTTCACCAAGGCCGGCGTCGGTACCGCGGTGGGCACCCTGGCGTCAGGGCTGCTGCCCAAGGGCTCGCTGATCGCGGGCGTGCTGGTGTACTGCATCGGCATGTTCCTCTTCACCGTGCTGATGGGCAACGGCTTCGCGGCCTTCCCGATCATGACCGCCGCCATCGGCTGGCCCGTACTGGTGCAGACCTTCCACGGTGACCCCGCCATCATCTTCGCGATCGGCATGCTCGCCGGCTTCTGCGGCACCCTCTGCACGCCCATGGCAGCCAACTTCAACCTGGTGCCGTCCGCGCTGCTGGAGATGAAGAACAAGTACGGCGTCATCACGGCCCAGGTGGGCACGGCCATCCCGCTGCTGGCAGTCAACATCGTGCTGATGTACTTCCTGGCCTTCCACTAAACCCTCCGCTCATCCCGGCTTTCAAAGGAGCATGATGGACAACGATCTTCGCGTACAGGCGGCCCCGGACTACGCCGCCGTGGTGCTGGGCAACCTTTCGGAGCCCTACCCGCACTCGGCACACCACACCCAGGTGTCCGCCGACGACCGTCCCACGCCGGAGCAGATCCACCCCGCGTTCTACACCTCCTTCGACTGGCACTCCTGCGTCCACATGCACTGGCTGGGGACCAGCCTGCTGGGGGCCGCCTCCGGGTCGCCTTCGTCCGGGGCTGCTCCGCAGGGGGCGTCCGACGGCGGGACGGCGGCTTGGGTGGACGGCCCGACTGCCGCGTCGCTGCGGGAAGCCCTGGGCGCCAACCTGATCCCGGCCAAGCTGGCGGTGGAACGGGACTACCTGCTGGCCAACCCGTCCTGGGAACGTCCGTATGGCTGGGCGTGGCTCACGCGGCTTGCGGCCACCTGTTCCGCGTCCTCCGATGCGCAGATCCGCGAATGGGGCTCCGCCCTGGAGCCGCTGGTGGATGCAGTGGCGGAACTCAGCGTGGCGTGGATGGCCAAGGCGCAATACCCCGTCCGGCACGGGCTGCACACCAACGCGGCCTTCGGCGTGGGCTACATGCTCGATGCCTTCCGATCCTTGGGCCGCGAGGACGCCGCGACGGCGTGCGAGGAAGCGGCGCGCGGCTGGTTCGCGGATGACCGCGGCTGGCCGGGGGACTGGGAGCTCAGCGGCCAGGACTTCCTCTCCGCCGGCCTCAGCGAGGCGGACCTGATGCGCCGGGTGCTTTCCGCGGACGAGTTCGCAGGCTGGTTCGCGGGGTTCCTGCCGGAGCTCTCCACGGCGTCGCGGATCTTGCAGCCGGTGAGCGTGACGGATGAGACCGACGGCTACCTGGTGCATCTGCACGGACTGAACCTGACCCGGGCCGGCCAGGTGGCGCGCATCATCGCCGCCCTGCGCGAATCCTCCAAGCCCGAGGCATCCGCCGCGGCGGCCGTCCTCAGCGAGGCACTCGATCCGCTGTTGAAGGCCGGGCTCTCCGGGCTGGAGAGCGGCGACTTCATGTCCACGCACTGGCTGGCGAGCTTCGCCTGGGACGCGCTGGGATCCGTGGCGGCGCTGGACTGATTCTTCGCTGGCCAGGGCCGCTTTGCCGGTAGGTCCGTCGCCGGCTGACCAGTCACACTCCGTCCAAAGCCTCCGGACCCTGCATGCTGTGCCATGGCGCGTTAGTCTTGCTGCACCACGCCGGCGTGCGTGACCTGGGAGCAGCGGGCAGGGTTGTAATGAGCTGACTGTCCGCCCATGAGCCCGGAGGAAACCGATGCGCCAGCACGTCAGTACATGCCTGCCAGACCCTGCCGTGGCAGGGGACACCGCCACCCTCAAGCCCCGGCGGAAGCGGACCAGGCACCCCCGGCTTGCGGTGGGGGACCGGGTCAGTTTTGCCGAAGGAACCTTGGCCGGCACCGGGGTCGTGGACGCCGTGACCTCCGATTATTCGATCATCTGGGTGTGGACCGATGAAGGCCAGGGCCGCAGGATGTTCTTGCAGGGGTACGGAAGCATCGTTTCTGCGGTTTAGGTTCGACGCCGAAGCCCGGGCGGCCGCGGACGTCCGGCCACGAGCCACACAACTCCGCCCACCACGCCCCAAGGCAACCACAAGGCGGCGCCTGTCGCATTCACACGTCCAGTATGCTCCGGTTCCAAGCTCCCTGACGCCTTTGGTGGGACAATAAGTGCAGGGCCCCTGTCACGGCGCCAGCCAGGTGCCGGCACGGCCCGCGCAAAGACCAGGAGGGGATCCCGATGGACCCCACCACCGTGACTGTCATCGTCCTCGTTATCCTGCTTCTCGTTGCTGCGCGGATGTCCATCCGGATCGTCCGCCAATACGAGAAGGGCGTACTGTTCCGGCTTGGCAGGGTGGTCGGCGTAAGAGACCCCGGCCTGCGGTTGATCATTCCTGTTATCGACCGGCTGCCGCTGGTAAGCCTCAGGATCGTGACCATGCCCATCCAGTCGCAGGGCATCATTACCCAGGACAACGTCAGCGTGGACGTGTCAGCGGTGGCCTACTACCGGGTGGTGGACGCCGTGAAATCCGTCATCGCCATCGAGAACGTGGCCGCGGCCATCGACCAGATCGCCCAGACCACGTTGCGGAAGGTGGTTGGCCGCCATACCTTGGACCAGACCTTGTCCGAGACCGAACGGATCAACGGCGACATCCGCGAAATCCTCGACGTGCTCACCGTCGAATGGGGCGTGGAAGTCACCCTGGTGGAGCTCAAGGACATCCAGCTGCCCGAAAGCATGAAGCGTGCCATGGCCCGCCAGGCAGAAGCCGAACGCGAGAAGCGAGCGAAGATCATTGCCGCCGAAGGCGAGGCCATCGCCGCTTCAGCGCTCGGCGATGCGTCCGACACCATGATGGCGCACCCACTCGCGTTGCAGCTCCGCAACCTGCAGTCCCTGGTGGAAATCGCCGTCGACAAGAACTCCACGGTGGTGTTCCCCGCCCCGCTGATGAGCACCATCGGTGAACTCTCCGCCTTCCTGGCCCGCGAGAACCAGGCAGCGTCCGCCGCCGGGCCGTCCCCTGTGAAAGCGGCCTGACCGGCGAACCGGCCCGCGTACAACCAACGCGTCGGCCGGGCCCGCGCCAGTCCAGACTTCGGGTCCGCACCACAGCGGCCGCTAAAGTCGTGCCATGACCACTGCTGCTCTACGCCCTGTCTACTTCCTCTCGGACAGTACGGGCATCACCGCGGAAACGTTGGGCAATACGTTGCTGACCCAGTTCCCGGTGGCCGACTTTGACCGTGTCACCATCCCCTTCATCACCACGGCCGAGCAGGCACGGGCGGTGGTGCGCACCATCGACGGCCTTGCCGCCACCGGGCCCCGGCCGCTGGTCTTCTCCACCGCCGTCAGCAGCGAAATCCGGCAGATCCTGGCCGGCTGCAAAGGCGTGATCGTGGACCTGATCGGCACGCACGTGGGCGTGCTGGAACAGGCGCTCGGCGCGCCTGCCAGTGGCGAACCCGGCAGGGCGCACGGCCTGGGCAACGCCGCGCGCTACCAGTCCCGGATGGCGGCTGTGGAGTACGCGATGGAGCACGACGACGGCCAGAGCCTGCGTGCCCTGGAGAAGGCGCAGGTGATCCTGGTGGCCCCGTCCCGGTGCGGCAAGACGCCCACCACCATGTATTTGGCACTCCAGCACGGGATCTTCGCCGCCAACTTTCCGCTCGTCGACGAGGACTTCCAGCGGGACGGCCTGCCGAAGCCGCTGCAGCCCTTCGTGTCCAAGTGTTTCGGCCTGTCGTCCAACCCGCTGCGCCTGAGCCAGATCCGCACCGAACGGCGGCCCAGCTCGCCCTACGCATCCTTGCGTCAGTGCGGCTTTGAGTTGCGCAGCGCCGAGCAGCTGTACGTATCCCACCGGATCCCGTACCTGAACTCCGCCACCGTGTCCGTGGAGGAGATGGCGGCCACCATCCTGCAGCGGATGAATCTCAAGCATTAGCAACAATTCACAAACGTGGCGTGGCGCACATGATGTGGAAAGTGCGCGGCAGACCTGCCACTGTTGACAAGGTTTTTCTTCCGGCCGGCACTACCGTGGCGGCCAGCAATGCCTAAGCCACCTCTGCAAAGGAGCAGTAAACATGACCACAGACGTTCTTTGGTTCTCCGAACTCGGGCTTGAGGACTTGGACAAGGTGGGCGGCAAGAACGCCTCCCTGGGCGAGATGGTGCAGAACCTGACGTCCGCCGGCGTCCAAGTCCCGGACGGATTCGCCACCACGGCGGACGCGTACCGCCGGTTCCTGTCCGATTCCGGCCTGGACCAGAAGATCGCCGACCGGCTCGTTGGCCTGGACACCGATGACGTGACGGCGCTGGCGGCTGCCGGCCAGGAGATCCGGTCCCTGGTCCGCGACACGCCGTTCCTGGCGGATTTCGAGGCGCAGGTCCGCGAGGCGTACCAGCAGCTGGTGGACAAGCACGCCGGCTCGCAGGATCTTTCTTGGGCGGTGCGCTCCAGCGCCACGGCAGAAGACCTTCCCGACGCCTCGTTCGCCGGGCAGCAGGAGACGTTCCTTAACGTCCGCGGCATCGAGAACATCCTGCAGGCCATCAAGGACGTCTTTGCCTCGCTCTACAACGACCGCGCCATCGCCTACCGCGTGCACCACAAGTTCGAGCACGCCGAGGTGGCACTCTCGGCGGGCATCCAGCGCATGGTGCGTTCCGACGTCGGCGCTTCCGGGGTCATGTTCACCATGGACACCGAGTCCGGCTTCCAGGACGCCGTGTTCGTCACCTCCTCCTACGGGCTGGGGGAAGCAGTGGTCCAGGGCGCCGTGAACCCCGATGAGTTCTACGTGTACAAGCCCGCCCTGGAAGCCGGCCGGCCGGCCATCCTCAAGCGGGGCCTGGGCGAGAAGGCCCTCCAGATGACCTACACCACCAACAACGAGATCGGCCGCACCATCGACTTCGTGCCGGTGGAGGAGTCCCAGCGCTCGCGCTTCAGCCTCACGGACGACGACGTCGAGCAGCTGGCGCGCCACGCCGTCGCCATTGAGAAGCATTACGGCCGCCCGATGGACATTGAGTGGGGCAAGGACGGCATCGACGGTGGACTGTACATCCTGCAGGCCCGCCCGGAAACCGTGCAGTCCCGCCGGGCCCCCGGCAGCATGAGCCGGTTCCGCCTGAACGCGACCGGCCCGGTGCTGGTGGAGGGCCGCGCCATCGGCCAGCGGATCGGCGCCGGCAAGGTCCGGATCCTCACCGCGATCGACCAGATGGCCTCGTTCCAGACCGGCGACGTCCTGGTGGCGGACATGACCGACCCTGACTGGGAACCGATCATGAAGCGTGCCTCCGCGATCGTCACCAACCGCGGCGGACGCACCTGCCACGCGGCCATCATCGCCCGCGAGCTGGGGATTCCCGCCGTCGTGGGCACCGGCAACGCCACTGACGCGCTGGCCGACGGCCAGGAGGTGACCGTCTCCTGCGCCGACGGCGAGACCGGCACCATCTACGAGGGCCTGCTGGACTTCAGCGTCGAGGAGACCGGGGTCACCGATCTGCCCGAGGCGCCGGTGAAGGTCATGATGAACGTCGGCACGCCGGAACAGGCGTTCACTTTTGCGCAATTGCCCAACCACGGTGTGGGGCTGGCCCGGCTGGAGTTCATCATCAACCGGCAGATCGGCATCCACCCCAAGGCGCTCCTGAACCTGGACAGCCAGCCGGAGGAGGTGGCCGCCGAGATCCGCGGGCGGATTGCCGCGTACGACAGCCCCCGCGACTACTACATCAAGCGACTGGCAGAGGGCGTGGCCACCATTGCCGCCGCCTTTGCGCCTGAACCGGTGATTGTTCGCATGTCCGACTTCAAGTCCAACGAGTACGCCAACCTCATTGGCGGCCCGGCGTACGAACCGCACGAGGAGAACCCGATGATTGGGTTCCGCGGCGCGTCCCGCTACCTGGAACCATCCTTCCGGGACTGCTTCGACCTTGAATGCGGGGCCCTGTCCTTCGTCCGCAACGAGATGGGCCTGACCAACGTCAAGCTGATGATTCCGTTCGTGCGGACACTGGACGAGGCACGCGGCGTCATCGACCTGCTCGCCGAGAACGGCCTGCGCCGCGGCGAAAACGGCCTTGAGGTCATCATGATGTGCGAACTGCCTTCCAACGCGCTGCTCGCCGACGACTTCCTGGAGTACTTCGACGGCTTCTCCATCGGCTCGAACGACATGACCCAGCTGACCCTGGGCCTTGACCGTGACTCGGCCATCGTGGCCAACAGTTTCGACGAGCGGGACGCGGCAGTGAAAAAGCTGCTCAGCATGGCCATCAAGGCCTGCCGGGCGCACGGCAAGTACGTGGGCATCTGCGGCCAGGGCCCCAGCGACCACCCGGACTTCGCTGAATGGCTGGTGAAGGAAGGCGTCAACTCCGTCTCCCTGAACCCGGACACGGTGGTGGACACCTGGCTGCGGCTCGCGGGCGCGGCGGAAGACTCGTCCGCCGGGGCAGTGGCTGCCGCGGCCGGCGCAGCCTGACCAGAGCGCCGGAAGGTGCATGGGCGGTCCCGCCGCGGTGTCATCGCCGGGACGGGACCGCCAGCACCTGCTCGCGCAGGATGTCCGCGTGGCCGCAGTGCTGGGCCAGTTCCCGCAGCATATGAAGGTACACCCAGCGCAGCGGAAGCGGGCCCCGCCGGTTGCCGGTGAGCACATCGTCCAGGCCCAGCCCGGCCGCGGCCGCCCGGGAAGCGGCGCACGCCTCCCGGTGGGCTGACCGGACGGAGGCCACCGTGTCGGCGTCGTCAAGCATGAACGATTCGTCCGGGGTGGCCGGGATGCCGATCTCACTGCGCGCGCGGCCCGTGACGGCTTCGTCGAACCAGACCTTCTCCACGAAGGTGGCGTGCTTCACCAGGCCCAGCAGCGTGGTGCGGGACGGAACCAGCCGGCGCCGGGCCTGCTCTTCGGTCAAGCCGTCCAGGCAGTCGTCGAGCGCAGCCCGGTGCTCGTCCAGGAAGAACTCGAACTGGGCACGCAGCGGCTCGGAAATCACGTCGTCCATGGAACGGGGGAGGATGGCCATACGCCGACCCTAGCAAGCCGGAAAGGATGCGCGGCTACAACGCCCGGGCAAGGGAACGCCCCACCGTCCTGCCGGTGAAAATGCAGCCGCCCAGGAAGGTGCCCTCGAGGGCGTTGTATCCGTGGGCGCCGCCGCCGCCGAACCCGGCGGCCTCCCCGGCGGCGTACAGCCCGGGAATGGGGGCGCCTTCCTGGCCGAGGGCCTGCCCGGACAAATTCGTCTGGATGCCGCCGAGCGTTTTCCGGGTGACGACGTGGAGCCGCACCGCGATCAGCGGGCCCGCCTTCGGATCCAGGATCCGGTGCGGCTTCACTGTCCGGAAGAGCCGGTCACCCAGGTAGCGGCGGCTGTTGCGGATGCCCGCCACCTGGGCGTCCTTGGAATAGGCATTACGGATCTCGGCGTCGCGTTCCCCGATCTGGCGCCGCAGCAGCGCACCGTCCAGCAGCGGTTCCGCGGTGAGCCCGTTCATGCCGCGGACCAGGTCCGGCAGGTTGTCCGCCACCACAAAGTCCGCGCCGTGCTCCTTGAACGCCTCGATGGGACCGGACGCGCCCCGGCCCAGCCGGGTCTTCAGCAGCAGCTTGAGGTCCCGGTTGGTAATGTCCGGGTTCTGTTCGGAGCCGGAAAGGGCGAACTCCTTTTCGATGATCCGCTGGTTGAGGATGAACCAGGAATGGTCGTATTGCTGGATGTCCGGGGTGGTCCGCAGCAAGCGGAGGGTGCCCAGCGTGTCGTAACCGGGCAGGCCGGGGGAGGGGAGCCGCCGGCCCAGAGCATCGAACCACAATGAGGAGGGGCCGGGCAGGATCCGGATGGCGTGGTCCGGCCAGATGGGATTCCAGTTCTGGATCCCCTCGGTGTAATGCCACATTCGGTCCCGGTTCACCAGCCGGACTCCGGACCCGTCGGCGATGTCCAGCATCCGCCCGTCCACATGCTGCGGCACCCCGGTGACCATCCTGCGCGGCGGTGTCCCCAGCCGGTCCGGCCACCAGCGCCGCACCTGCTCATGGTTGCCGCCGATCCCGCCGGAAGCGATCACCACAGCCTGCGCCCGCAACTCAAAGTCCCCAACAATGTCCCGGTTGGAGGACACCCCACGCGGCGACGCATCAGGTGCCAGCACTGCGCCACGCACCCCGGTGACCGTACCGTCGTCGTACGTTAAACCGTCCACCCGGTGCCGGAAGAAGAACGTGACGCTGCCCGCCGCGGCCGCCTCCCGCGCCTTGTCCGCGAACGGTTCGGACACCCCGGTGCCGGTGCCCCACGGGACGTGGAAGCGGGGGACCGAGTTGCCGTGGCCGCCGGCCCTGCCGTCTCCGCGCTCGGCCCAGCCCACCAGCGGCGTGAACCGGATGCCCTGCTCCTGCAGCCAGGCGCGCTTGTCGCCGGCGGCGAACTCCACGTAGGCGCGGCCCCACTGGGCGGCCCATTCGTCCTCCGGGTGCGGTCCGGAAAGCCGGTCCCATTGCGCTGAGCCCTGCCAGTCCTGCCACGCCAGGTCGAAGGAATCCTTAACGCCCAGCCGGCGCTGCATGGGGGTGTCCACAAGGAAAAGCCCGCCCAGCGACCAAAACGCCTGGCCGCCCAGGTTGGCCTGATTCTCCTGGTCCAGGATGGCGACGCGCTTTCCCGCACGGACCAGCTCGTTGCAGGCCACCAGCCCGGCCAACCCGCCACCAATGATGATCACGTCCGCGTCCATGCGTGCCTGCCCGGCGGGTTGTCCACTCATCGTCCCACTCTGCCATCCGAACCGGCCGTCGGAAACCAAGGCCGCGGGTTAGGCTGGAGCCACCCGCACCAGGAACCCGGAGAACACGTACGCCATGGCTGATGACGGAGCACCTGCCGCACCTTTCGACCGTGCCGTCCTGATCTTCAATCCCGGCCGGCCTGGAATGGGCCAGCGGATCGAGACGTTGCAGCGGGAACTGGCCACCGACCTGCCGGGGCTGCCCGTTCACCTGTTGCCAACGGAATTTGCCGGCCACGCCCGTGAACTTGCGCGGGGGGAGGCGGGCCGCGGCACGCCGCTCATCCTGTCCGTCAGCGGCGACGGCGGGTACAACGAGGTGGTCAACGGCGTGATGGACGTGCTTGGCAGCAAGGCCGTATGCACTGTCATTCCCGCCGGTAATGCCAACGACCACTACCGGAGCCTGCCGGTGCGAACCTTCGCGGAAGCGGCGTCGGCCGGTGTGGGCCGGCGCGTCGACCTGCTGCGGATCACGCTCCGCACCGGAACGCAGGAACGGGTCCTGTACGCGCATTCCTACGTGGGGTTCGGGCTGACCTCGTTGATGGCCATCGGCATTGAACAGGGCGGGAAGGGTAAGGTACTGGAGCTCGTCTCCGTGGCCCGCACCCTCTCGAGGTTGAAGCCCTTCGAACTTGTCCGGGACGACGGGGCCACCGCCCGGTTCGACAGCCTGATCCTGGCCAACGTGTCGCGCATGGCCAAGTACGGCACCGTCAGCGAGTCGCATTACCCGGACGATGGGCGGTTCGAAGTGGTGACGCTGCCCCACGCCGGGTTGATGAAGATGGCCCTGATGACGCTCCGCGCGGTCACCCTGGGGCTGGGGCATCAACCGAGCGTCAGCCGCTATGCCTTCTCCACCAGCGATACGGTGCCCTGCCAGATTGATGGTGAGGTGGTCTACGTCGAGGCGGGAACCCATGTCCTGGTGGAAAGCGCCAAGGGAGCCCTGGCCACCCTCTGACGCCTCAGGTCGGAGTGACGCGCGGGCCGGGGTACCGCCGCCGGGCGGCAGTACCCCGGGACCAGCTACGGCTGCACGGAGTCGAAGAACGTGTAATCCGGATTCGGCCCGGCCTCATGGGATTTCATCCTGATAAAGTCCACGTCCTCCCGGGACAGCGTGGTCTCACCGTGGGGATCTCCGTTGGCTCCCTCGCCGGCGGCTGCACTGATCTGGGCGGAAATTGTCCGTGGCAGAATCATGCAGCCTGGGTTCGCCAGCAGCCATTGGGTGACCGGAGCGGGAAGCAGGTTCCACTGGTCGCGAATACTGATGTCAGTCATGGGGTGTGCCTTTCGTAATGGTGTCAAGGACGCCCCCAGGCCCGGGATGCGCCGGTGCCGGCCGCGGTTTACGCAGCCGGCACACGAGGAGGAAAGGCTTAATCGAAGTGGATGTCTGCGGCCGCCTTGCGCAGCGACTCAAGGCGCTCTTCTTCCACCAGGCCCAACGCTTCGAGTTCGTCGGTTCGGTGGGTCCGTTCCTGGGCGGCCTGGGCTGAAATGTCGCGCAGGATCACGCCTACAAGATGGGCCAGGCCTGCTTTGAGGTCCACCAGGTTGGTGTTGGTGATCAGGAGGCGGCGGTCTGAGACGCGGAGTTCCACATCGCTGTACCCGGCGTCGGCCAGGCGCTGTTTCGTCGCTTCGCCGTGCAGCAGCTCGATTTCGCGGGGCTGCGGCCGGCGGGAGAATACGGCCGGAACGGTGTACCGCGTGGGGCCTTGGGCGGTGCCCAGGTTCGGTGGCAACGCGGATGCGAGGACTCCGCTGACCGATAGCGCCGAGTCGGCGCGTATAACAGAGTCTTGGATGGTGGTCATGGTGTCTACCAGCGTTCTGAAGGGTGCACTGCCGGATCCCGGGACGCGGGGCGGAGTGGCTGGGGCAGGGGATCCGGGGCCGGATCGGCTGCAGTGGAGGTGAACGGTGTTAACCCGTTCCGGCCGGTGTTGTGGTGCGGCCCCTCGTCGTACCGATTCCCTGGTGTGCCGGCGTCGAGGCTACTCGGTACGGCGCGCGCCGGCGGCCGTGGAAGGCAACCGGGAATCGGGCTCATTTTCGGGGCAACGGATGTCCTGTCACGATGTCCCGAGATACTTTGAGTCTACGCTCATCAGCGACTCTTCCGGGCCGGGATGCGGAACCGGCCCGCCGAAGGTCGGACGCCGGCCGGAACGGTAGGCGGAATCAATCACGGATGCGAGTTCGTCCAGCACGGTGTGGTTTCCGGGGAGCACCACGTGGGCCAGGAATTCCGATTCGAGGGAGGCGATTCCCGCGGCCACGGCTCCGAGTTTGGCGTCAATGGCCAGGGCCAGGGCATGCCATGATTTGCGGTTGGCGCGTTCGAGGATTTTCGCGTTGGCTTCGTGGACCCGGCTGTCCGCGATGTCGCCACGAATGGCCAGGGCGCCGTCGGACTGCAGCAATGGCATGACAATCCGGAATTGCCGTCCGGTGCCCCTGAAAGCCACAGCGCTCCGGTCCCCTCGCTGGGTGAACAGGATGTCCGTTGCCCCGTAGTCCGTGAGCGCCTGCCTGATGTGCTTCCGGGAAGCCTCGCTGCTGAAGGAGTCGCCGCGGGTGTAAGGGCTTGTCATCTCCTAACTATGCGCCTCGCCGCCACCCTTTCCTAACGTCGCCATAACGCATCGGCCGCGGAACAGCAATGGACCCGGCAAACGCTGCACTGCAGTCCGTTTGCCGGGTCCATTCGAGGGGAGGCATGCAGCCCCGGTCAGGCTCAGACCCCCGCGTTGTACACGTCCAGGCCAAACCGGTTGAGCCCGGGCGTCCCGGCGTACCCCAGGTACGGCAGCCCGAAGGTGTCCTCGATGCTGGCGAGCAGGCTGTAGTGGTTGTACGGCGTGGTGGACCAGGTTCCGCCCTTCGTGAAGGGGGAGAGGACCAGCGCGCCGACGCGTCCGCCGCCCATGCCCGTGATGCCTGGCAGGGCCGCGTTCGGGCCCGGGCCTTCGCCGCAGCAGGCACTGGCGTCCGACTGGGGCCCGTCGGATTCGTCGAAGGCGATCACCAGGACGCCGTCCTGCTTGAACGCCGGAGAGTTGGTGATGACCGGAACCCATTGCTTGAGCCAGGCGTCAGCGCTTGCCAGGCCGCCGGGCTGCCCGTCCACGCAGGGGGAGTCGTGTCCGTCGTGGCAAAGGTTGGGCGTGATCATGGACAGGTTGGGCGTGGTGGCAGCCGAGGCGAGGTCCGTCTGCAAGGCGGAGAGGTCGACGTCGTTCTTGGCGCAGTCCGGTGAGCCGGTGATCCCGGCGAAGTAGACGAACGGGTTGTGCCGGGCGGCGTACTGGTCGCCCACCTTGGCTTTCTGGGTGTCATCGACGGCGCCCAGGGCCGGGTGCCGGCAAGGGGTGCCCATGTCCTCCATGTACCCCTTCCAGGATTTCCCGGCGTCTTTGAGCTGCCCGGCCACCGTGGGAACGCTGGCCGGGAACACGCAGCCGTCGCCGACTGCTTGGCCGGGGCTGGCGGTGCCGCTGCCGACGAACGGGGTGTAGGTCTGGCAGTCGGCCTGCATCTGCGGGTTGGGTCCCTGGCCGGAAATCTGCGCCACGTAGTTGGGCTGGGAGTTGTGCGCCGTGCCGTAGTACTGGTTCAGCAGGACGCCTTGGCTGCGCAGGGTCTGGGAAAGATAAGGAGCGGCCGACGCCGGGCCCCAGGTTTCGTCGTAGCCCTTGTTTTCGAGGTTGATGACGAAGACGTGGTTGGCGCCGGGCAGGTAGCTGGAGGCCGCCGGCGCGGTGGCGGGAGCGGGGGCGGCGGCGGCCGGCTGTGACGGCGTTGCCGCCCCGCCGACGATGGCGGCGGCGAACACGGCGATGGCCGCTGCGGCGGCACGGAGTTTCATTGTCACGGGAGTTTCCATCCGTCGGCGAGTGCTTTCTGTTTCAGTCCAGACCATTCCTCTTCCGGCGGCGGACCCACCGGGGAGCAGGCGGGGCCGGCCACGAATGGCGGAACGAGGTATCTCGGGGCGGCCAGGTTGGCAGGGGTGCCGAAGTCCAGGACCTCTGCAATATTGCGGGCGGCCTGGTCACGCTGTGTGAGGGGCGCCAGGTTCCAGCGCCATTCGATCGCTTTCAGGACCGAGGTGTGGTCGTAGACATCGTGGGCGACGTACCGGCGCCGCGCCCTGGGCGAGACCACCAGGGACGGCACCCGGAAGCCCCGCAGGGCGGTGTCCGGGTTGGTGTCCGGGGCGGTGGCCGGGGGCACATGGTCGTAGAAGCCGCCCCATTCGTCGTAGTTGACCACCAGCAGGGTGGTGGCCCAGCCCGGCCCTGACGTCACGGCGTTGTAGACCTCGGCCAGGAACGTTTCTCCGGAGCGGATATCGGCGTGCGGGTGGTCATCGCCGGAGGTCCCGGAGCCTTCGTCGGTGAACCGTGGATCCACGAAGGACACCGCCGGCAGCGCCCCGGCGGAGCAGTCGGCGAGGAACTCCGCATAGGGGTGGGAAATGCCCTGGTACTTGGCTCCCCAGAGTGCGGTGAACGGGATGTCGCCGTAGTAGTACTTACCGGATACGCCTGCGCTGGCCAGCCGGTCCCAAATCGTGGGAAGGGTACTGGTGGCGGTGGAGTTGTGGATTCGGTCGGTGGCGGCGGCGTGCTGGTAGAACCGGTTGGGGTAGGTCTCGGCCATCGTCGCGGCGAAGTAGCGGTCGCAGACAGTCCAGTCGGGGCCGGCCTGACGCCAGAAGTCCAGGTCTTCGGCGCCGTAGTAGCCCACGGCGAACTCGTCGTTTTCGCCGGCCCGGAGCCAGCCGTCGTTCTTGCCGTTGTTGTATTGGATCCGGCCGCCCTCGTAGGAGTGGTCAGGATCCGGGTGGCCGCAGCCCTGGAAGTCGGTCAGGTGGTAGGTGGAGTGCGGGATGCCGTAGCGGTCCCGGAAGGTCAGTCCGGACTGTGTGCCGTCGGACCCGGGCAGCCAGCCGAGGAAGTGGTCGAAGGAGCGGTTTTCCATCATTACCACGACGATGTGCTCGATGCCGGAGTCACCGGGAGCCGGGAGGGCCGGCGGGGCCGCGGCGGCTGCCCGCAGGGTGCTTCCGGCGGCCAGGGTGGTGGCAGCCGCGGTGCCCGCTGCGAAGAAGCGGCGTCTGGAAAGATTCACGTCAGATTCCTTGTCCGTCATGGAGGACGGCGAAGCGGGCACGCCCCCCACGATGGGCCGATCGCCGGACCGTAAGTTACTGGTCGGTATATTTCGCGTTCACCAGTAGATCACGGCGACGTTACGGCCCGGGCCCAAACCGGGGTCCGTTCATGCAGAGTTCACCGGACGTTCGGCGGCTTGAGGCGCGTCCCGTGGTGCCGCTCGCCGTATATTCACTACCGGTCGGCGCGCCAACAGTACGTTTGCTGATGATTTGCATGATGATTGCCGGAGGCAACGGGCCGGGCCCTTCGCCGCTGGACACCGTCGTCTTCCACCTAGCAAGGGAATCATCATCATGGGCTTCCTGGACCGTGACCGAACCATCGCCCCGCCGGGCTTCAACCGCTGGCTTGTCCCGCCGGCAGCGCTCGCTGTCCACCTCTGTATTGGCCAGGCCTATGCCACCAGCGTGTACAAAACCGCGCTGGTCAAGCATTTCGGCGCCAGCTTGACCGAGATCGGGGTGATCTTCTCCATCGCCATCGTGATGCTGGGCCTCTCCGCGGCGGTCATGGGCACGTGGGTGGACCGGAACGGTCCGCGGAAGGCGATGTTCACCTCGGCCATGTTCTGGGTGGGCGGCTTCCTGGTCGGCTCCCTGGGCATCTTCACGCACCAGCTTTGGCTGGTCTACCTGGGTTACGGCGTGGTGGGCGGCATCGGGCTTGGCATTGGCTACATTTCGCCGGTGTCCACGCTCATTAAATGGTTCCCGGACCGCCCCGGCCTGGCCACCGGTATGGCGATCATGGGCTTCGGCGGCGGCGCGCTGATCGCCAGCCCCGTGTCCCAGGCCCTGCTCAAGGCCTACGATCCCAACTCCGGTGCGCAGGGCTGGGTGGCCAGCGGCGATGCCGTGGGGAAGCTCTTCCTGACGCTCGCCGTCGTCTATCTCGCCTACATGCTGTTCGGCGCCTTCACGATCAAGGTCCCCGCAGACGGCTGGCGCCCGGCCGGGTTCGACCCCGCTAAGGTCAAGGCCGCCAAGCTGGTCACCACGGAGAACGTCTCCGCCAAGAACGCCATCAAGACCCGGCAGTTCTGGCTGGTATGGGTGGCGTTGTTCTGCAACGTCACCGCCGGCATCGGCATCCTGGAGCAGGCGGCGCCCATGATCCAGGACTTCTTCCGGAAGGCCGACGGCGGCTCCCTGGTCAGCGCCGGCGTCGCCGCGGGCTTCGTGGGGCTGCTGTCCATCGGCAACATGGCAGGGCGGTTCGCCTGGTCAGCCACCTCGGACATCACCGGCCGCAAGCGGATCTACATGGTGTACCTGGGCGTCGGCGCGGTCCTGTACACCGTGCTGGCGCTGGCCGGTGCCACGGCCACGTTCCTCTATGTGGTGCTGGCGTTCCTGATCATTTCGTTCTACGGCGGCGGTTTCGCCACCGCCCCGGCGTACCTGCGGGACCTGTTCGGGACGTTCCAGGTGGGCGCCATCCACGGCCGGCTGCTGACGGCCTGGTCAGCGGCCGGGGTGGCCGGTCCGCTGATCGTCAATGGCATCCTGGACGCGCAGGGGAAACCGGGCCAGCTGACCGGCGCGTCCTACCAGCCGGCCTTGCTGACCATGGTGGCCCTGCTGGTGGTGGGCTTCGTGGCCAACCTGCTGGTCACCCCCGTCGACGCCCGATTCCACGAACCCCGCCCCGCGCGGCACGAACCAGCCATGGAGGCCTGAGATGACCACAGCACATACCCACAGCGGGCAGGAACCGGTCCAAAGGTCCACCGGCAGGCTGGTCCTGGGCTGGATCCTGGTGGGGATCCCGCTGGCGTACGGGGTGTTCCAGACGCTGACGCAGGTGGCGGCGCTGTTCGGGTGAGCCCTGCGCGCCGTCCCGCGTCACGCAGGGCAGGCTTTAGCAGGGGCGGACGACGGCGGGTCCCGGCTTTACGGGATTCCGCCGCCGTTCCTGGGTCTAAAGCGTGCTGTCCGTGACGCGGGCGCCACGAAGACTCAGGCTGCGGCGGGGCGGGCGAGCCGGCGCCGCAGCAAGGTGGCGGTGGCCCAGGTGACGATGCTGCAGGCCGCGGCTCCCCAAAGGATGTCCGTGACGGCCACCAGGGCAGGGAAATCCTTCAGCACGGCGAACCCGGTCAGCGCCCACGTGGCGTAGGTGAAGAACCCGAACAAGGCTGCTCCCGTGACGCGCTGGCGTACCGTGGCGTCGGGGGTATTGGGGCGGACGCCGTAGTGCACCATTCCGGCGACAAAGATGACATAGAACAGCACGGCCCCGGCCAGGTTTGCCTTGGGAGCGAGCAGGCCGCCGATCTGGTTTTGGTACAGCGGGTTGGCCACCAGCAGGATCCACGCCACGTCCAGGACGGCGAAAATCACGGCACTGACAACGTAGGCGGTCAGCCAGTTCTTGGTGCGGGGGTTCATGCTTGGCTCCTTGAATCGGTGTACAGGTGGTCCACGAAATGCCGGGCGCGTTCGGCAAACACGGTGCGTTTGAGTTTCATCGTGGGCGTGACATTGCCGTGCGCCTCGTTGAGGTCCGCCAGCAGCAGGACAAATTTGCGCACCTGTTCGGACCGGGCCAGCCGGGCGTTTGCGGCACTGACCGCCTTGCCCACCACGCTGAGCAGCCGGGCGTCCTCGATCCGGACGGCGCCGCCGTCATCCGGAATCTTGAGCCCGCTAAGGTCTGCAATGCCTTCGCGCTCGGCCCACGCCGTCACGGACTCCGGGTCCAGCAGCACCAGGCCGCCAAGGTAGGGCTTGCCTTCGCCCACCATGATGGCGTGGGCCACCAGGGGATCGCCCTCCACATAGCCTTCCCAGATGGCGGGTGTGACGGTCTTGCCGCCGGCGGTCACAATCACGTCCTTGATGCGGCCTTTGAGGGTGAGCCGGCCGTGGGAGTCCAGTTCGCCCAGGTCCCCGGTACGGAAAAACCCGTCCACGAACGCTTCGTCGTTGTCGGAAACGCGGCGGTACCCGGCAAACACGCCCACCCCGCTGGCCAGCACTTCGCCCTGATCGGAGATCCGTACGGTGGTGCCGGGCATGGGGACGCCCACGGACCCGGAATGGATGGCGCCGGGAAGATTGCCGGTGAGCGGGGCTGTGGTTTCGGTGAGTCCGTAGCCTTCGATGACGGGCAGCCCGAGGCCCCGGAAGAACAGGGACAATTCTGTGTCCAGTGCGCCGGCGCCGGACAGCAGGTAGTCAAGGCGTCCGCCCACCAGCGCGCGGAGACGCGCGTAAAAAACACGGTCGAACGCGGCCCGGCGGGCCCGCAGGCCCAGCGGGGCACGCACACCGGGGTCGGCGTCGTGCGCTTCCGCGAACCTGCCCCATTCCACCGCGGTGCGCTGCGCCAGCGCCCAGACCCGGCCCAGGTGCTTTTGCGCCGCGGCGGCCGCAGCGGACGCCTGGATCTTCTGCAGGACGCGGGGCACCACCACCAGGAACGTGGGCTTGAGGGCGCCCAGGGCCGGCACCACTTCACGGGGATCGGCGAGGTGTGCGATGCGCATGCCGTTGGCCAGGCAGATGAGCTGCAGGCCGCGGGCCAGGACGTGCGCCATGGGCAGGAAGATGATGGTGTTGCCGCCCTCGCGGACCACGCTGGTGTAGGCGGCGCCGACGTTGAGGATCTGGCCCACAAAGTTGCCATGGGTGATCAACGCGCCCTTCGGGTCTGCGGTGGTGCCCGAGGTGTAGACGATCGTGGCCACGGACTCCTGGTCCGGCAGCAGGCGCCGTTCCTCCACGTCGCGGTCCGGAACGTCGGTGCCCAGTTCCACCAGCGCCTGAAGGTCAGCTCCGGGGCGGGCATCCATGGTCCAAATGCCCAAGTTTGGAGTTCCGGTCCGGGCGTACCCTTGCTCCAGCAGCGCGGCGTGCGCTGTGGTGCCGGCAATTGCCAGGCGGACGTCGGCGTCGGACAGCACGGCGGTCACTTGGGGCTGGGCGGAGGTTTCGTAGATGGGGACCACGACGGCGGCCGCGAACCACGCCGCCATGTCCGCCACCGCCCATTCGTACCGGGTGGGGGACATGATGGCCATGGTTTCGCCGGGTTGCAGGCCGGCCGCGATCAGGCCCTTGGCAAGGGCCCGGACCTCAGAAACGAACTGGCGGGTGGTCACCTGGCGCCAGGGGGCGGTGATGTCGGCACCGTTGGCCCGCACCTCGAAAGCGACGTGCTCCGGGGAGGTGCGGTACCGGTGCATTAGAAGATCGGTGGCGTTCCGGTGGGTGGACAGGTCGGCCAGGGGCGGCGAGGTGAACTCTCTCAAGGGGTGTCCTTCTCGGAAAGGGAATGCAGATGGTCCTGCATGAGGGTCAAGGCGACGTCCAGGAATCCGGCGATGGCTGCCTGTTCGTCCGCGGGGAGCGTGTGGATGTGTTGGTTGGTGGCATCCATGAGGGGGAGCATCAGGTGCCGGATCCTGTCGGCGGCGGCGGGGGTGGCGCTGACATGGACATGCCGCCTGTCCTCGGCGGAGCGCAGGCGTTCAGCGTAGCCGCGGGCTTCGAGCCGGCCGACAATGGCGGTGGTGGTGGCCGCGGTGGCGCCCAAAGTTTCCCCGAGAGCGCCGGCGGTGAGCGGTCCGGAGTGGACCAGGGCGCTGAGTGCCCGGTAGTCCGTGAGGTTCAGTTCAAGATGGCGGGCCACCTCGCGCTCTGTCTCATTGGCGAGGTTGAACAAGTTCTGGAGCGCGGCGGCGGCCGGATGGTGCAGCGGTGCGTCCACGGGTCCTCCTCCTTGGCCTTCCCATATTGTAGTTATTGTCCTCTAGTGATCAAATAGATTTGAATACATGAGAGACTAGCAGGATAAGAGGGTATCGTCAGCGCAGGATCGCGCTGGGGCCCCGGGAAAGGAGCCTGTCCGTGAATGGAAGCAGCCGCAAGGCGCTCGTCAGTACTGTCATCGCCGTGGTGGTGGCGGTCCTCATCGCCCTCGCCGGAAGCCAGGGAGGTTCCCGGATTGGCGGGTTCCCGGTGTTTGCGCTGGGGGTTGCCGCGGCGTTCGTGATCCAGTGGCTGGTGTTCATTCCCAGCTTCAAGGCGCAGACCGAGAAGTTCTATGACCTCACCGGGGCCCTTACCTACATCTCCATCACCGTGTTCCTGGTGCTGGCTTCCCCCGGCGTCGATGCGCGCGGCCTGCTGCTGGCGGCCATGGTGGTGCTGTGGGCCGCGCGCCTGGGCAGCTTCCTGTTCCTGCGGATCAGCAAGCACGGCAAGGATGACCGGTTCGATGAGCTCAAGCCGGACTTCCTCCGCTTCCTGAACACCTGGACCATCCAGGGCCTGTGGGTGGTGCTCACGGCGGCGCTGGCATGGGTGGCCATCACCTCTGACAAAAAGGTTGGCCTGGACGGGTTCTTCTGGGTGGGCCTGCTGGTGTGGGCCGCGGGCATCACGGTGGAAACCCTGGCGGATATTGAGAAGAACCGGTTCAAGGCAGATCCCGCCAACAAGGGACGCTTCATCAATACCGGGCTGTGGTCAAAGTCCCGCCACCCGAACTACTTCGGCGAAATCACCCTGTGGGTGGGGGTGGCCATCATCGCGCTGCCCGTACTCCAGGGCTGGCAGTGGGCCGCGCTGATCTCGCCGGTGTTCGTGGCCCTGCTGCTCACCAAGGGCAGTGGCGTCCCGCCCCTGGAGAAGAAGGCGGACAAGAAGTGGGGCGGCCAGCCGGACTACGAGGCGTACAAGAAGAACACGCCGGTGCTGGTGCCAAAACTTAAATAGCGCCCCGGAAGGACGTACGACGACGGCGCGCGCCCCGGGTGCCGATGTACGGGCCGGCGGCCCGGCAAGGGAAGATCTCCCCATGCCGGCTGCGGGTGGGCAGGGGATGGTGCCGCCTAAGCTGTGGTCATGGAGATAACACCCTCAGCTTCCGCGGCCCCGATGAAGTCCTTGCTCTACTGGCGCAAGAGCATGATCAACGGAGCCAGGACAGTACCTGCCATCGTGGCCATGGACAGCGCGGGAACGTTCAGCATGCATGATGCTGACGGGGTGCCGGTATTTTCCGTGCCGGCAGCCCAGGCGGCGGTCCGGTTCACAAGCATGGGGACGATGGTGGTCACGGCGAACGGCCGGAAGTACGACATCGTGGGCGTGGGCGCGTCCTTGTCGCCCAGCCCGTCCTCCTGGCAACTCGCGGAGATGGCCGCCGGCGCGGATGGCCGCACGGACCCTACCGGCCTGAGCCGCACCGGTTCCGCCGGGGCCGCCATGAGCGGCGCGGGCGGCCTGGGTGCTGTGGCGGGCGCGGCCGGCGGAGCCGCCATGATGTTCGCCTACTACCAGGGCCTGGACGCCATCAAGGCATGGCAGGAAGCGCTCCCCAACGCCGGAGCCACGGTGCAGAAGAGTTCGATGAAGGCCGGACTCTACATTTCGCTGGGGGTCGTGGCCGCTGTGGTCATCGGCCTTGTGGTGGCGCTGAGCCTCAAATAGTCCACACCCCGGCCGCGGCGCTGGACTTCAAACAGCCCAGTCCCGGGCCGTGGTAGTCTCCCCGCTATGGCCGTGGACCCTGAATTGCTGGACTGGCTGCTCGACTCCGATCCCGCCCTGCGATGGCAGGTGCAAAGGGATCTGGGAGGCGCCCCGCCGTCCAGCTGGGAAGCCACCCGGGCCAAAGTTCGGACGGAGGGGTTCGGGGCCAGGCTCTTGGCGCTGCAAGACCCGGACGGGCAGTGGGCCGGCGGCGCATACTTCCCGGCGGACTTTGACTTCGAAGGCCCGGAGGCCTCGGCCGACGCCGGCCAGCCGTACACCGCCACCACCTGGTCCTTGAACATGCTGCGTGAGTGGGGGCTGGAGGCGGACGCACTCCGCGGTACCGCCGAAAAGCTTGCCGCCAACAGCCGGTGGGAATACCAGAACCTGCCGTACTGGGAGGGCGAAGTGGATTGCTGCATCAACGCATTCACCCTGGCCAACGGTGCGTGGCTGGGTGCGGACGTGGCCGGGCTTGCCGAGTGGTTCCTGGAGCATCAGCAGGACGACGGCGGCTGGAACTGCGAGTGGGTGGAAGGGTCAACGCGGTCCTCGTTCCATTCAACAATCAATTCCCTCAAAGGCCTCTTGTCCTACGAGGCAGCCATTGGCGGGTCAAGGGAGCTCCGGGCCGCCAGGAACCGTGGCCAGGAGTATCTGCTGGAGCGGCGGTTGCTGTACCGGAAAACCACGGGCGAGCCTGTGGCGACCTGGGCGTCGCGGTTCGTCTATCCGTTTCGCTGGTTTTACAGCGCGTTGAATGCGCTGGACTACTTCCGCGCCGCCGCGTTGCACGACGCCGCGGCGCCCGATCCGCGGCTGGCGGAGGCCGTTTCGTTGGTCAGGTCCGCCCGGCAAGCTGACGGCACGTGGGTCCAGGAGCGGCGCCACCCCGGCCGGGTCTGGTTCGAAACGGACGTTCCACCGGGCCAGCCGTCCAAGTGGCTGACATTCACCGCAATGAGGGTGCTGGATTGGTGGGACCAGGGCGGCGCCGTGGCTCCGGCCGTCGCTGCCCCCGCCCCAGACCGGCGGTAGGTCAGGCGGGGTTCGTTGGGCCACGGCTCACGACGGCGGGACCCGGGTTGCTGCCGGCGTCGCCACTTCGTGCCCGTGTTTGGGGACGGTGGTCCGTCCGAACAGTGCCACGCCGAGTGTGAGCAGCGCTGTCAGCAGGACCCCGAGGCCCAGGTGGAGATGCACGCAGCCCGCGCCGACCGCGGCTCCTGCCATGATCAGGCCCACTGCGGCAAGGCGCCGGCCCCAGAAGGGGTGCGTGCGGGCGCCAAGGTGGGAATCGGCCGCCAGGCCGGTGATGGTGGAGGTGACCACCACGGTGGGGACGTCCTTGACGTTCAGGTGCCGGGCGGTGGCGGCCTGCACGCCCATGGCAACGGCCAGGGTGCCGGTGATGGCTACGGTGGCGGTTTCGCTGCTCCTGGGGTTCGCGCCGCTGAGCAGGAGGATGGCCACGGCCGCCATGACGGTGCTGACGCCCGCCAGCAGGACGGTGGTGCGGTGATTCCAGCCGGACTTGGTAGGCCGCAGTGCCCGTCCCGCGATGAGGGCGCCGGTCATGAACCCGGCCAGGGCACCGATGGGGCCCAGGATGGGGAGGTTGTCCGCGCCCAGCAGGGCCATGCCCAGGATCACCACGTTGCCGGTCATGTTCGCCGTAAACACGCGGTCCAGGCCCAGGTAGCCGACGGCGTCGAGCACCCCGGTGGAGAACGTCAGGACCAGCATGAGCACCAGGTGCAGCTTGGCCGGATTGGCGGGGGAGGTGCTGGCGGGCATGCGGGTGCCTTTCGGGGTCCGGGTCCGGAGGGGATGCGCGCGTGGTGGGGCGGCTCTTCCAGTATGCGCCGGACCGTCGCCGCCCGCGGAACCCGGGGTGCCGCCGTCGGGCGTCGCGGAGGGGTGGCAGACTTGAGGCTGATCCCACGACCGAAAGCAGCCCCCTTGATTACCTTGCACCAGGACGCCGAAGGCTTTATCCGGATGAGCCGGCACTACCCGGCCGGTATCCGCATCCGGATCGCTTTCGCCGATGGCAGCACCGGTGAATTCTCCGGCCGGACCCTCAACAACGCCTACGATGCTGCGCTCGCGGAATTCCGGGCCAAGAACGGGCTCGACGCGCGGGGGTTCAACCGTGCCCCTGCCGGCCGGACCAACTCCGGCACCACTGTGGACTACGTTCCGGTGCATCCTGGCATGGGGGAGTAGCTCAGGCCAGCTGCAGCCCGTCCGCCACCACGGTGCCGCGGTGGATCACCGTGCGGCCGGGGAGCTTGTCCATCACGGCGGCGGTGACGGTGTCGCCCTCTAGCAGCACCAGTTCCGCGGGCTCGCCCACTGCCAGGCCGGGCCGGTCCGCCACGGAACCAAGCCGCTGTGCCGCGGGGTCGATGATGCTTGCCCCGCCAATGGTGGCCACGGCCGCACAGTGCTCGATCAGCCCATCCGCCCGGAACTTGTTGGTGAACGCCAGCTGCCAGGTCCGGTCCAGCATGTCCGCGTTGCCGTAGGGGGACCAGTAGTCGCGCTGGCCATCCTCGCCCAGGCCCACCCGGATGCCGGCGGCGGTGAGCCGTTCCAGCGGCAGCGGGGACGCGGGCGCAACCGTTGCCACGGAGACGTCCAGCTCGGCCATGTCCGCCAGGAGCTCGTCGAGTTGGGCGTCCGGCAGCTCACCGAGGCAGAAGGCATGCGAGATGGTCACCAGCCCCTGCATGCCCAGCGCCTTGGTGCGTTCCAGGATCAGCTGGGTACTGAACAGGCCCAGCTGGCCCGGCTCGTGCAGGTGGATGTCCACGGGCTTGCCGTACTTTTCGGCCAGGCCAAAGACGATGTCCAGGTGCCGGACCGGGTCGCGGTCCAGTGCGCAGGGGTCGATCCCGCCCACCACGTCCGCGCCGAGCTTCAGCGCCTCCTCCAGTACCTCGGCGCTTCCGGGCTCTCGAAGCAGCCCGGCCTGCGGGAACGCGATCACCGCGACGTCCGCCCGGCTGCGGTGCGTTTCCCGGGCGGCGAGGACCGCCTCAAAGCGTTCCAGCCCGGCGTCGGCGTCCACCTGCGCGTAGCTGCGCACCCGGGTGGTGCCGCGCCCGATCATCGCGCCCAGGGTGTGCGTGGCCCGCTCGGTGATGGACGCTTCGGCGTCGCGCCAGTTGTTCCGGTCGTTGAGCATCATGTTCCACACTCCGGGCGTTCCGGTGTGCGGGCGGAACGGCAGCCCCAACCGGGTGGAATCGAGGTGGACGTGGACGTCGGAAAAGGACGGCAGCAGGATCCGGCCGCGCCCGTCCACGGTGGCGGCGGGCTTGGAGTCCGGGCCTCCTGGAGCAGTCCCGGCCACGGCAACAGGCCCGACGGCGGTGATCACCCCGCCGTCGAGCGTCACGTCGGCGGCGTCCCCGCCCCAGGGGCGGACGTTGTGGAGGACGAGGGTCATGGGCGCGGTCCTGTCATGGGAAAGTCGGCGGCAGGGTTCGGACTTCAGTTTAGGGCCGGCGGCGGAGGGTACGACGACGGGCCCCACCCGGGTGCCAGGAGCCGCCTGGTGCCGCTTGGTGCCGTGCCCCGGCCGGTCCGGGCGGCAAGGCTTCCTGATGGCGGTGCGGCCCGCCACTGAGTCTGCTGCGCCGTGTAGGTAGGATCGGAGGACTGCCGCGGGGGTCGGCAGGAATTTGGGGGAACACCGTGATCCATCAGCCGCTTCGCCGTGCCGCCGGCGCGGTCTCCTCTGCCGGGATGGCACTGCTGGCCGGCGCCGCGCTGGTCCTGGCCTCCGCCGTCGTGCCCCCGCCTGCCGCCGCCGCCGACGCCAAGTCGCTTGACGCCGTCGGCCAGCCCCTGGGCATTGCCACCGGACCGGACGGCACCCTGTACGTCAGCGACGACGCCTATGCCGGGGTTGTCAACGCCTACGCGCCCGGGGAGACCGCACCGTCCCGGACCATCAAGACCGGGCGCGGCCCTACCTCGCTGGCGGTGACCGCCGACGGGACCCTGTACGTGTCCCAAAGCGAGGGCGCCCAGTCCCAGATCGGCGTCGTTGCCCCGGGCGCCGGCGAGGTTTCCCTGGTGATGAAGGTGTCTTCCGGGACCCACTGGCTGACCGTGGGCCCGGAGGGATCGCTGTACGTGGTGAATCCGGACGAGCACTCGGTGTCAGTCGTCAAGCCGGGCGACGCGTGGGTCCAGCGGACCATCCAGGCCGGCCCGCATCCGGTGAGGCTGGCGGTGGCCAAGGACGGGACAGCCTACGCCGTTAACGAAGCCGCAGGCACCGTGACCGTGATTCCGGCCGGTGCGCCGTGGCCGTCGCACACCATCGACGTGCAAGCCGGGGCCCACCCGCACGGGATTGCCGTCGCGCCGGACGGGACCGTCTACGTTGCCAACATCATGACCGCCGATGTGGCGGTGATCGAACCGGGCGGGACCACGGTGGCGCGGCGGATCCCCGTAGGCCAGGCGCCGCAGGAGGTCCTGGCCGCCGCGGACGGGACCGTGTACGTGACCAACAGCATGGACGATACTGTGTCCGTCATCGCGGCCGGTGCTGCCGCCGCGCAGACGGTTGCCGCCGGCGATGATCCGGGCCGCATGGCCCAGCGGGCTGACGGGTCCGTGGTGGTGGTCAACAGGCGGAGCAGATCGCTGACAGTGCTCGACGCCGGACAGGCCGGCGCTGTTGCGGCCCCGCCACGGGTGGGGACGAGCCAGCGGAAGCAGCGGCCGACGGCGGCGCATCAGACGGTGCGGTTGTTGCCAAGGCGTCCTTCAACGTACCCGTTGCGGCAGTTGCCGCTGTGGCGGGTGTTGGGCTCCTCGCCAGTGCTGCGCTCCTTGTGGTGGTGCTCAGGCGGCGCAGGAAGACCGGCGGTGCCGATGCCGCCGAGGCCTGGGCGCTGGACTAAGCCCGGCTCCCAGTCCGGGGTGCCGGGCTGGTAACTACTGCGGGCACTGCCTTGACGCGAGGGCGGCGAGATCGTGGATCAGGCGCCGCACCTCATGCTCCCGGTTCCGTGCCCTGGAAGGCTGACCCTGGATGGGTGTGAGCTTGGTGCGTGGGGGAGCAGGGACAGGCCGCCGGTGGGCTGCCGGTGCCGCCGGTCGCTGCTCCTTGGACACCGCTGGTTTGGCTGTGCCTGCGTGCTCTGCCGCATCCGATGCGTTGCAGCTTGTGCCTGAAGATTCATCCGTGAATTTCAAGAGGGACCCCCTTGGGCGAGCTTGTCTGAACACCATAGGGACCTGTGCTGCGGCGGGGAAGGGGATTTATCCATGACGGGGATTAATTGCGCGAATCTTGAGATCACCCCGTGCGTGCCGGTCCTCGGCCGGCCGGAGCTGGGCCGTGACCCGGCGGGAGGTTGGCGCTTCCCGGAGAAGAGCTGACAACTGCTGCGAAGCATATCAATGAAACCGGTGTCAATAGACCCCTTTTCCATCCGGCTGAAAATTCTGGGGTAAATTTCTTGAATGGAATCTCGACGGTATGGCAGCGCTACCTTGCTGGATGTCGCGCGCATGGCCGGCGTCTCCCGGTCCACCGCGGCCAGGGCGCTCGGCGGCTACGGCTCGGTAAGCCATGAGCTGCAGTCGATGGTGGCGGCTGCTGCCGAAGCGTTGGGTTACCGGGGGAACGCCCTGGCCCGGAGCGTGAGCTCCGGACGCTCGCACACCATCGGGGTGGTCATCAGCGACATTGAGAATCCCCACTTCGCCAAAGCCGTCCGGGGCATGACCGATGCCGCGAAGGCAGCCGGGTTCGACGTCATCCTGGCCAATACGGATGAGAACCTGGACGCCGAACGGGCAGCCGTCCAGGTGTTCCTGGACAAGCGGGTGGATGGGCTGATCGTAGCCTCCACGAGTCGAAGCGACTCCGCGCATTTGCTGGACGTGGTGCGGATGGGCCGGCCGCTGGTCCTTTTCGACCGGCGCCCGGACAACGTGGAAGCCGACTGGGTGGGGACTGACTGCTATGCCGACGCCACCGCGGTCATGGAGTACCTCATCGGCCGCGGCCACACGAACATCGTGTTCCTTTCGGCCACCACAAAGACGCCGGAGGAGCTGGAATCCGGGCATCCGCTGCCCATTTCCACCATCGCGGACAGGGTGCGCGCCGTCCGCACGGCCGCCCGGGCAGCGGGGATCCGGTACGAGTTCATCTCCGACGCCATGTCCCCGGAGCGGGCCCACGAAATTGTTGCCTCCCTCCTCCGCCGCCCTGACCGGCCCAGCGCCGTCATTGCCTCCTACAGCCGCCTGGCGCTGCCGGCGTTCCAAGCCATCCGGGAGGCAGGCATGGAGGTTCCCCGGGACATCTCCCTGGTCTGCCTGGACGACGCCGAGTGGATGACCGTCAGCAGCCCCGAGGTGACGGCCGTTGCCTTGCCCGCTTATGAGTTGGGGCTGAAGGCGGCGGAGGTCCTGGTTGGCCGGATCGAGCACTCGGGTCCGGACCAGAGGGACCATCTGCTGCCGGCCACGTTCACGGAGCGTGGCTCCGTGGCGAAAATTCCCGCGGGCGCGTAACGGCAGGGCAGCTCCTCCGGGGGCTCTGCGCCGCGCGGCGTCCGGTTCGTTCAGTGTGCCCTGGTGCTTCGTCGCGCCTTCCGGACCCGTAACAATCACCGGGTTCTCAGGTCACCTGGAGCGGAGGAGTGGTCAGGATACCGGTGTCTCAGCCACAATGATTTATTCTCTGAAACCGGTGTCACAAAATCGGTGTCATCAAATTAATAGCCGCGAAACAAAGCGGAAATCATTGACAGTTAGGGTTTACCCCAGAAATACTTTCGTTGCACGAAGTGATACGGATCACTTCCCGGGCAGTCTTCCCAAGGAGCTAGACGCATATGCAAGAACAGACAAAGCTGTGGGGCGGCCGGTTTGCTGGTGCCTCCAGTCCCGAACTCTCCCGCTTCTCACGGTCCGATCCGCGCTACTTCCGGATGGCCCCCTACGACCTGCATGGTTCCCGGGCCCACGTGCGCGAACTCAACCGGTCGGGCCTCATCGATGACGCCGAACTCGCGCTGTTCCTCGACACGATCGATCTCCTGGCCAGGGACATTGAAGCGGACCTGGTCCACCCGCAGGAAGCGGACGAGGACGTCCACACGTTCCTGGAGCGGCTGCTGATCGAACGCATGGGTCCGGTGGGCGGAAAGATCCGCGCCGGCCGCTCCCGGAATGACCAGGCCGCCAACGACCTCCGGCTCTACATGCGGGACAAGGTCCGGCTGATCGCCGACCTCCTGGTGGAACTGGCCGGGGCACTGGCCTCCCAGGCAGACCGGCACCTCCACACTCCGGTCCCGGGATTCACCCACCTGCAGTCGGCGCAGCCCGTTGTGTTCGCGCACCAGCTGCTGGCCCACGCCCAACCCCTGGTCCGGGACCTGGACCGTTTCCGGGACTGGGACCGCAGGGCAGCCGTCTCGCCCCTGGGCGCGGCAGCGCTGGCCGGATCCACCTTCGCCCTGTCTCCGGAACTCGCCGCCCTGGACCAGGGCTACGATTCGAGCGCGGAAAACTCGATCGATGCCGTGGGAAGCCGCGATGCCGCCATCGAATTCCTGTTCGTCTGCTCCCTGACGCTCATCGATATCTCCCGGCTCTGCGAGGAGATCATCTCCTGGGCGTCCCAGCAGTTCCGCTGGATCACCATGGACGATGCCTACTGCACCGGCAGCTCGATCATGCCGCAGAAGAAGAACCCGGACATCGCCGAACTCGCCAGGGGCAAGGCCGGCCGGGTCCTGGGGGACCTCATGGGGCTGATGGCTTCGGTCAAGTCGCTGCCGCTCGCCTACAACCGGGACCTTGCCGAGGACAAGAACGCGGTCATCGACGCGGTCGAGACCATCGAGGTCGCCCTGCCCGCCCTGTCCGGCCTGGTACGGACGTTCTCGGTCAACGTCGAGGAGGTCCGCCGGCAGGCAACCGCCGGCTACACCCTGGCCACCGAGGTTGCCGACTGGCTGGCGCGGCAGGGAATTCCGTTCAGCGAGGCGCACGAGATTTCCGGAGCGCTGGTGCGGTTCTGCGAGTCACACGGCCTGGACTACGACGACCTCACTGATGAACAGCTCGCTGCCGTGGATTCCCGGCTGACGCCGGATATCAGGGAGGTCCTCACCCTTGAAGCTGCCCTCGCCGCCCACTCCGGGTTTGGCGGTACCGCCCCGGAACGAGTCGCCGAACAACTGACGCGTCTCCGGGCGAAGCTTGACCAGGCACGAAGCTGGGCGGCCGACTACCAGGGGCTTCGCGTTCCGTCCGGCGCAGCGGGCTGACCCGTGGCGCCCACCAACGCAGGTCCCCGCGGCGACCTTACAACCCTCCACGATCAGGAAAACGCCATGAAGACTCAACCAGCGCCCAGCATCACAGGCACTGCAGCGGCAGATCTGAAAATCGTCCCGCGCCGGCATATCGGGAGGTGGATTGGTGCCGCGGCCGTAGTGCTGCTCCTGGTCTGGCTGGCCGTCTCCTTCTCACGGGCCAAGATCAACTGGCCCACCGTGCAGGAATACCTGGCTGTTCCCGTCCTGATCCAGGGAATCGGAGTAGCCCTAATCCTCACCGCCGTCGCCATGGCGATCGGACTGGTTCTTGGCGTGGTCACCGCCGTGATGCGCCTGTCGAAGAACCCGGTGGTCTCTGGCGTTGCGTGGCTTTACATCTGGGTCTTCCGCGGCACCCCGGTGTACCTGCAGCTGTTGATGTGGTTCAACCTGGCCCTCATTTTCCCGGTGATCGGCATCCCGGGGCTCTACTCGGGCCGCATGATCGACATCCTGACCCCCTTCGTCGCCGCCTCCATCGGCCTGGGGCTGAACCAGGGCGCCTACACCTCCGAGGTGGTCCGCGGCGGCATCCTCTCCGTTGATGAGGGGCAATTGGAGGCCGCGCAGGCTGTCGGGATGACCCGGCTGCAGGCCATGCGGCGGATCGTCCTGCCGCAGGCCATGCGGGTCATCATCCCGCCCGTGGGCAACGAGGTCATCGGGATGCTGAAGACCACATCGCTGGCTTCCGCGATCGGCGTGAGCGAGATCCTTTCCGAGGCCCAGCACATCTACTACGTCAACAACCGGATCATGGAGCTCCTGATCGTCTGCGCCGTCTGGTACCTGGGCGCCGTGTCCATCCTGAGCATCGGGCAGTTCTACCTGGAGCGGTTCTTCGCCAAGGGATCCTCAAGCCGGCAGCTGCCCATGACGCCCCTCCAGCGGCTGTCGAGCATTTTCGGTACCAACAGGAAGGCAAAGTCATGACCACCAACGTTCTGGTCCGCGCCGAAATCGTCCACAAGAGTTTTGGCCTCAACGAGGTCCTCAAGGGCATCAACCTCGAGGTCAACAGCGGCGAGGTGGTCTGCCTGCTCGGTGCCTCGGGGTCCGGAAAGAGCACCTTCCTGCGCTGCATCAACCACCTGGAAACGCTGTCCAACGGGCGGATCTGGGTGGGGGACAAGGTGGTGGGTTACCGCCAGGACGGCAACCGCCTCTTTGAGCTCTCGGACAAGGAAGCCGCCCGCCAGCGCCGGTCCATCGGCATGGTGTTCCAGCGGTTCAACCTCTTCCCCCATATGACCGTGCTGGAAAACATCATCGAAGGCCCGGTCCTCGTCAACAAGGTCAAACCGGCCGAGGCCAAACGGCACGCCTCCGAACTGCTGGCCCGGGTGGGCCTGGAGGGACGCGAAGGGTCCTACCCGCGGCAGCTCTCCGGCGGCCAGCAGCAGCGCGTGGCGATCGCCAGGGCCCTGGCCATGAAACCCGAGCTGATCCTCTTTGACGAACCGACGTCGGCACTGGACCCCGAACTGGTGGGCGAAGTGCTGGACGTCATGAAGGACCTGGCAAAGTCCGGCCTCACCATGATCGTGGTGACCCACGAGATTGGCTTTGCCAAGGAAGTGGCCGACCGTGTGGCGTTCATGCACGGCGGCGAAATCGTCGAAATCGGTCCTCCGGCCGAGGTCCTGGGCAACCCGCAGCACGAGCGGACCAAAGCCTTCCTTTCCCGCGTCTTCTAAACATCACCCCAACCCCTTTGGAGCCATCCATGAAGAAGTTCACCACGGCCGCCCGCGTTGCGGCCATCACCGCAGTTGCCGCGTTCGGCCTCACCGGCTGCGTCGGCGGCGCCGAAACCACCGCGGACACCAGCGCCGGCAGCACCGGCTTGCCCCAGGCCATCAAGGACGCCGGGAAGATCAGGATCGGCCTGTCCCCGGACTTCCCGCCCATGGAATTCCGCGACTCCGACAAGAAGCTGGCAGGCGTGGACATCGAGCTGCAGCAAAAGCTGGGCGAGGCGCTCGGGGTTCAGGTCGAAGTGGTGGAATCTCCCTTTGACCAGCTGATCAACTCCGTCCAGACCGGCCGCGTGGACTTGGTCATGTCCGGCATCTCGGACACCGTGGAACGGCAGAAGACGGCCGACTTCGTTGACTACTTCAAGTCCCAGGGCCGCCTCTACACGTCGGGCACCCGGGCAGGTGAGTTCAAGCAGGAGAGCGATCTATGCGGCAAGACCCTCGCGGTAAGCGGCAAGACCGATTACTTCGAACAGGTGAAAACCCTAAGCAAGACCATCTGCACGGACAAGGGCCTCCCGGAACTGAGCATCCTGCCCACGGACTCCGGCGCGGCCGCGCGGCTGCAGATCGACCAGGGCCGCGTGGACCTGGCCGCCCAGGGTGCCGAGAACCTCGCCTACTTCGACAAGACGGATCCCGGAAAGTACGCGGCCGTGCTCGATCCGCTGCCGGCCAAGCCGTTCGGCATCCTGATGCAGAAGGACAACACCCAGCTGGCCAACGCCGTCAAGGACGCCCTGACCAAGGTCACGGACAGCGGTGACTACCAGAAGATCCTGGACAAGTGGGGCATCGGCTACGGCGCCATGAAGCCCGAGATCAACGGGGTTAAGTGAGCCAGCAGTCCCTGGAGGCGGGGGCGGCGGTGCGGTGGCCGGAAGGCAACCGCAGCGCCGTCGCCCTGGCCTTCGATCTTGACGGGCCCACCGGCGATGCCATGCTGAAGGGCACCATCTGGACCCGGCCGGAGTACTTCAGCCAGGGTGCCTACGGGCCGTGGCGGGCCCTGGACCGGATCCTCCGGCTGCTGGACGCCCACCAGGTCCCGGCAACCTTCTTTACCCCCGCCTGGGTGGTGGAAACCTGGCCCGAACAGTGCCGGCGGATCGTGGAGCACGGCCACGAAGTAGCACACCACGGCTATAAACACGAAAAGTACTGGGACCTCAGCACTGACGAACAGCGGCAGGTGATCGAGACCAGCCAGCGGATCTTCCAGGACGTCCTGGGCGCCATGGCCGTCGGTTTCCGCACCCCGTCCGGTGACTGGCGTCCGGAGACCCCCGCCCTGCTCGCGGAGATGGGCTTCCTTTACTCCAGCTCCATGCGGGGCGATGACCGGCCCTACCTCCATGCCGGCGGGAAGCTCATCGAGATCCCGGCCAGGTCAGACATGGACGATTACGCCTCCCTGGCGTACACCACCAACCCGGACTGGCCCTCCGGCGGGGACCGGATCGCCGGCTACGAGCCCACCCTGGACAACTGGACCAGGGAGTTTGACGGGTACCACGCCGAGGGGCTGTGCCTTTCCACCATCTTCCATCCGAAGGTGGTGGGGAAGCCCGGCCGGGCAGCGCTCCTGGACCGTTGGATCCAGCACATGAAGGAGGCCGACGGCGTGTGGTTCGGCACGTGCGCGGAGATCGCCACCTGGTGGCAGCAACAGCACGGAACGGAGCAGGCAGCATGACGTTCACGCACGAACCGCCGGCGGGCCGTTGGCCCGGGGCGAACCGGTGCGCCTTCGTGGTCACCGTGGGATTTGAAGCGGAACTGTCGGTGCTCGCGGCGGCACCGGACGCCGTCGACCGCGCTAAAAGCCTGTCCGTTGGCCAGTACGGCGCCACCCGCGGCGTGGACCGGCTCCTGGCGGAGCTCGGGCGCGCGGGCACCACGGCGAGCTGGTTCATTCCCGGGGCCAACCTCGGCACCTACCCGCGCCAGGTTGAAGCCGTGGCGGCGGCCGGGCACGAACTTGCCAACATGGGCTGGGCGCTGGAGGACATGGGGCTGCAGCCGCGGCCGGAACAACTGGACAGCATCGGCCGGGGCCAGGACGCTTTCGAGGCGCTCCTTGGCGTGCGGCCGCAGGGCTTCCGGGCGGGCCGCGGATCAATGGCGCACGGCCTGCCCGCTGAACTGCTGGACCTGGGGTTCACCTGGTCCTCCTCGTGGCACGGCGATGACCTGCCCCATTTCCATGCCGGCCGCGCTGCAGGACTGGTGGAGGTCCCACGGCACCACGAACTGGACGACTTCCCCTATTTCGTCTTCAACCTGGATCCGCCCATCCCCAAGGGCAGCCCGCGGATCGCGTCCAGCCGTGAGGTGCTGCGCAACTGGATCCTGGAATTCGAGGCCTACCGCGCCGAAGGACTCTGCTTCGTCCTGACCCTGCATCCGGAGATCATCGCCACTCCCGGGCGGATCGGGATGCTCCGGGCGTTCCTGGACCACGTCCACTCATACGGCGACGTCTGGCACGCCACCGGCGGGGACGTGGCCCGGTGGTGGCGGGACACCGCCGCGCCCAACAGCCCTTCCCACCCGGCAGAAATCTTCCATTCCCTCACACCTGAAGGCACCCCGGCATGAGCCCAGAGCGGACAGCATCAGAACGCATAGCGGACTTTCTCACGGCACTGCGCCCGGAGGACATCCCTCCCGCGGTCCTGCACCGGGCGAAACTCCACCTGCTGGACACCCTGGGCGCAGGCATTGCCGGGGCGGCGTCGCGGGAAGTCCACCTCAGCCGGTCAGCGCTCGCCGCAGCGCACGGAACCCCGTCGCCCGGAACGGGTTCGGCGGTGTGGGGCACGCCCTCCAGTCTGCCGCCGCTGGCGGCCGCCTTCGTCAACGGCGTGGCGTGCCACGCGTTTGAGCTGGACGATTCCGGCGGGTGCGACCATTCTGGAGCCGTGGTGGTTCCGGCTGCGCTCGCCGCCCTGGCCGTCCGGGCCGGCGGTTCCGCGGGCGGAGCGGACGACGGCGGCACGGGAGTTGACGGCGGAAGGCTCCTTCACGCCGTCGTCAGCGGGTACGAGGTGGGCCGCCGGGTGCAGGACGCCCTGGGCGGCTACGACCCGGTGAACAACCAGGGCTGGCACTCCACTGGGGTAACCGGCACGTTCGCGGCCGCGGTGGCGGCGGGCGTGGTCCTGGGGCTGGATGCGCCGCAACTGGTGTCCGCCATCGGCCTGGCCGGCTCCTTCACCGGCGGCACCTGGGCGTTCATCGGGGACGGGGCCATGTCCAAGCGCATGCATGTGGGGCGTGCGGCCGAAGCCGGTCTGAACAGTGCGCTGCTGGCCAAGGCCGGATTCACGGGGCCGCGGGATGTGTTCTCCGCTCCGTGGGGCAGCTTCCTCAAGCTCTACGGCCAGCCGGGTGATGTCCGGGAGTCACGGCTCTTTGACACCCTGGGGGAGGACTGGCAGGTCCAGCGAGCGTCGATCAAGCCGCACGCCACCTGCCGGAGCACCCACTCGGCCATTGACGCGGTCCTGTCGCTCCGTGACCGGGGGATCACCGCGGAGGCAACGCAGAAAATCACGGTGCGGACCAGCGCCCTCATCGCGGACATGTGCGGCACCGCCGATGTCCGTTCCCTCGTCTCGACCCAGCTGAGCATGCAGTTCGCCCTCGCCGCGGCGCTGATGCACGGCACTGTGGGACTGGACCAGGTGGCGGAGCAGGGCCGGAACGATCCGCGGCTGAGGGAGCTGATGGGCCGCATCCACGTGGACGTGGACCCGCAGCAGCATGGCGGATCGGCCGAACCCTTCCTCACCGTGCAGACGGACACGGACTCGTTCGGGGTGCAGGCGGTCAAGGCAAAGGGGGCCGCCACCAACCGGCTCAGCGACCAGGAGACCATCGGCAAGTTCGAGGGGCTGGCCGGCACCAGGCTGCCCGGCCACCGCGTCAAAGCCATCAGCCGGCTGGTGCTGGGCCTGGAATCCGCGGCCGACGCCGGCCCGCTCCTGGGGCTGCTCGCGGCAGATTCGGAGCCCGCCGTCCTTACATAGCCCGTGCCTCGGGTTCCGTGTGGTCACCGCCGGCCGTTGGCGGTGTGCCCGGCCCGGGCCGGGCCAGGCGCTGGAGCAGGGACACGGCATCGTCCACGGGCACCGGCTCGAAGAACTTGGCGTCGGCGAGTTCGACGGCCGCGATGGCCCGGGGAGCCAGCTCGGCTCCGGCGCCGGTGACGCGCAGCCGTTTGGCCCGGGTGTCCGCCGGGTCGACTTCCCGCTCGATGAGTCCCTTCGCTTCCAGGGCGCGCAGGACCTGGGAGGCCATCTTGACGTCGGTGCCCGCCTGCCGGGCGAGGGCCAGCTGGTTCGGGTGCTCGCCCTGGTTGTTGAGCCACCAGGCGCAGGCGAGCAGCACGAACTGGACGTGGGTCAGGTCGAGCGGCGCGAGTGCTGCGGCGATGTCCCGCTGCCAGCGCAGGGTGGCGTGCCAGAGCAGGAATCCGGGGCTTTCGCCGGGGTTGAGCGGCATCAGCCGCCTGCCATCTTGACCAGCGCGGCCATGGTTTCCGGCCAGTCCGCGGTGATGCCGGGCCCGATCTGCGGGCCGGCTTCGTCGGCGCCGTCGCCGGTGATCTCCATCCGGTACACCACCCGGATCCGGTCCCCGCCGGCTGGATCGATGCGGTGGGTGGTGTGCAGGAGCAGGCCGCCGAAGCGGGCCTCGTCCACGAAGCGTTCGTTTTCGACCGCCTCGGCGATGACCAGGGGGATCGGATCGTCCCCCGGAGGCGTCATCAGGATTTGGGTGCCTTCAGCGAAGGGGCCGTTGATCTCGATCGTCTCGATCTCCCCGTTCCAGGCGCCCCAGTTCTCGACGTCGGACCAGAGCCGCCAGATGGCCTCTGGCGTGGCGTTGGTGTCGATGCCGTGCTCGTATTCCCACATGGTGTCCTCCTCGGAAGATGGTCTATACAAAGATTATCTGTGCACGGACTATTTCTTGTCCAGAGGGAAGCCGCATGTTTTACCTGTACCCTGACACAGTAGGTTTTGGGCTTCAGCGCCCTCCATTCACTCATCCCGCGTTTGTTGCCGGCGGACGGTCTGGTCTCCTGGCACCGTCCCCTTCGACGTCGTCGAACCCCCGCTGTAATCGGCCCGAATCCGATCGCACCCAACATCTTGGAATGGAACTTCATCCCTACTGGCACCCCAGCTCCGGCGGAAGTCCCGCCCTTTGACCCCACCCCTTTAAACACAGCCGCGGCGGCCGGGCACGTGACCTGGAAGGACGCCGGCACCGGGATGTCCGCGCGGTGGCGGTCGGCCAACGGCAGGCCGGCGCCCGGGCGGGTGGAGGTGGTGGACGACGCCCTCACGGCCGACGAGGCGTACCGCATGGCATCCCAAGGGATCGCGATGCTCTGGCACGGAGACTTCCACAACGCGCGGCAGATCCTCAACGCCCTGGACCGCCGGATAGGCGCCGGAAAGAAGGCCGCAGGAACCCCGGCTGAAAGGTTCTACCGGCACCGGCAGGCCGCCTCGCACCGGGCACGCATCCTGGGCCTGCTGCTGATTCCCCTTGATCCGGGTCCGGTGGTGCCGCTGCGCCGCGCACCGGACATCGGCGAAGCCGCCGCGGAAGCGTACGGAGACATTGCAGAGTCTTCCGTGGTGTCCCTGCATGAGCTCGTGGGGGCCATCGGCGCTCACGAGTGGCGGCGGACCGGGGTCTACGTCGATGCCCTGCAGGACCGCATCCACCCGCATTATGGCACATTCTTCCCTACCCGCAGCGAGTACGTGGATCTCGTGGCAGCGGCCGCGCTGCCCGCGGACACGCTCGCGTTCGACGTCGGAACGGGCACCGGAGTGCTCGCCGCCGTCCTCGCCCGCCGCGGCGTCCGCCGCGTGGTGGCGACGGACAATGAACCGCGTGCCATTGCCTGCGCCGCGGAGAACTTCCGTAACCTCGGAGTCGACGACCGCGCCGAGGCAGTGCTGACCGACATGTTCCCGCCCGGACGGGCACCGCTGATCGTATGCAACCCGCCCTGGATCCCGGCCACGCCGCATTCCAGCCTGGACAGCGCCGTCTACGACCCCGGCAGCAGGATGCTGTTCCGCTTCCTGGTAGAGCTCCCCGGCCACCTGGAGCCGGCCGGTGAAGGCTGGCTTGTCCTGTCCGACCTGGCTGAGCACCTGGGCCTGCGGTCGCGGGCGGACCTGCTGGCCGCCATCGCAGCGGCCGGGCTGACGGTGACGGAGCGGCTGGACACCAAGCCAACGCATCCTAAGGCCTCGGACCGCGACGATCCCTTGTTCGCGGCGCGCTCGGCCGAAGTCACGTCACTGTGGCGGCTGGTCAGCCAATAGTCACAAGGGATGTGTCCCGGGCCAGCGCGGACTGGTCCAATTGGGCTCTCCTATTCGGTCAGGCCGTTCCTGATCGCGAACAACGTAGCCCCCACCCGGTTGGTGGCGCCGATCTTGGTGTAGATGTGCTCCACGTGGTTGCGGACGGTCTTCCGGGAAAGGAAGAGGCTCTCTGCGATCTGGGCCGGCGTCAGGCCGCGGCACAGCATCCCGAGGATTTCCACTTCGCGCGGGGTGAGGCCGCCCACGGCGGCATGCGGGCGGCGGGGCTGCTGGCCGGCCGCCACGAGCACGGCCTCCACCGCTTCGGGGGCGAGCCTCCCGGCCGAAACCTCCTGCCGCAGCCGGGCCGCCGCGTGGACCGGCGTCAGAGCCGGCCGGTGCGGGCGTGGCTCCACGGAGGCATGGTAGGAGTCCGCAGCCGCCAGGATCCGCTGCTTGATCCCCAGCTCGTTTCCGCCAATCCCGCGGGGATAACCGGACCCGTCGAGCCGCTCGTGGTGTGAGCCAGTGAGGGCCGCCTCGCCCTTCAGCCCGGGAACGCGGCTGAGGATCCGTTCGCCCAGGTACGGGTGCATGCGGATGCGTTCCTGCTCCAGCGCGGAGAGTGGCTCTTTCTTGTCCCACACCTGGTTGGACACCCCCAACCGGCCCAGGTCGTGCACCCATCCCGCGCGGCGGAGCTCCCTGACGTCGTCCGCCGGCAGCCCGTGCTCCTCACCGGCGGCGGCCGCGAGCGCCGCCACGGCGCGGGAGTGTCCGGCCGTGTAGGGGGACTTGAGGTCTGCGAAGTCGCCGATCGCGCGCAGCACCGTGTCCAGCTGGCTGCCGGACAGGGGAGCGTCGGTGGGAGCGAGGTCAAGGGCCGCCTGCCAGCAGTCGACGTCGAGGAGTCCTTCGGTGAGTGCCTCGGCCTGGTCGATGAACAGGGCAGCCAGTGCGGGATCGAACTGGCTGCCGCGGCGCGCCCGCACCATGGCCACCGCAACGGCCACGCCCTCCGTCCGCAGGAACACCTCGGCGGTGTCGGCCAGGTGCATGATCCGCATTTCCAGCGGGATGTCCGGCCCCGCGACTCCCTCCGGCAGCCCTTTGCCGTCCCACCGCTCAAAGGTGTGGGTGAGCAGTCCTGCCACGCCGTCGTCGAGCCCTACACTGCTGGCCAGCACCCCGGCGGAGACGCAGTGCGAGGCAATCATGGTGCGTACCGCTCCGCTGCCGGTCGCCGCGAAACGCGTCCAGCGCGCGAGGCGGGGGAGTGGCGGGAGGCCGGCGCCGGCGTGGCTGAACATGCCGGCGTACATGGGCAGGCCGTGCTGGTCGCGGCGGTAGTAGTCGGCGCGGAAGCCGATATCGTCCGTGAACAGCGCGGCGAGCTCAAAGGAATCCGCGTGGCAGCCGATCCAGGCCAGCTGGTTGGCGTAGTAGATCCTGCCCTGGCCTGCGGCATCCACACCTGCCGCCGCAGCGATCCGCAGCGCCAACAGGGACGCACGCAGCATGTGCTCCATCGGCTGCCCCAGCCCCAGGTCGATGGCGAGCGACAGCGCGGCCAGGACTTCGCTGCGGCGGGGCGCAGCCGGAGACTGCATCACACCTGCCATTCTAGGAAGCCGCCGGCCGCCGCAGTAGGGACCGCGCGCCGTCGGCCGTTATGCCGCCTGGCTTCTCCCGGTCCGTCCCTGGACGGCGCCTGGTCCGGCGGGATGGGCGGTGGAGGGGAACCTGACGCCCACCTGCGCGCCGAACAGTCCACGCTGCGGAAGCCAGAAGTCCGCCAGGTGGTCCTGGACCTTGAGGGGGCCGGGCCGTCCGGCGCCCTCGCCCAGGACAGTTGCCCTGGAATCGGTGACCAGCCACAGCTGCCGGGGCTGGGCCTGGAACGTCTGGCCGTTGGGCACCCGGCCGGACATTTTCATCCGGCCGGCGCCGAGCAGCGGCCCGGCGAACGCCCCCATGGCCCTGAGGACGGGCTCGCTGCGCCACAACCTTTCGGGCATCCGCACGGCCATGGCGGTCAGCATTTTCGTGGCCGCGGAGGTGCCCAGCTGCAGGTCCCAGTCGAGGACTCCCGGGACCGTGATCACGGCGCTGGACGGGCCGCTCCAGGTGATGTCGACGTCGGTCTCCACCGTGCGGTGGAACGCCAGCCCGAAGTAGCGGGCGCAGCTGAACTGCGGCGGGACGTTGGCGTAGAGGGTCCATTCGCCGCCGGGCGAGCGGTGCCAGACGGAGCGGTAGCCGGGGCCGACGGAGCTCACCGGGAAATCCCGGAACGCCAGGTAGTGGCCGCTGGCGAAGGGCAGCCCGAAGACGGCGCTGCCGGCGAAGTGCTCGGCAGGGTCCTCGGGAAGGTCGGCAAGTTTGGGTGTTGCCTGTGCTGATGACTGCGGCTGGTGGATGGTCATGGCCGCCTCCTTTTCTCCATGCCTTGAGATTAGGAGCGGGCCGCGGCAGGGGCATGGGGCAGTTGCCCCATTTAGCGTCGGTTTTACGCGGTACCGATCGCGTCGAGCCACTCCTGGAACGTCTGGCGTCCGACGGCGGAGCCCGGCGCCGGGATCAGCGCGCCTGTGCGCATGGCCGTGCCCATGGGGCCCGGGACGCGGAGCGGAATGATCCGTTTCTTCTGCCCCGTCTTGGCCAGATAGGCCGAGACCAGGTTCTTGAGCTGTTCGGTCCGTGGGCCGCCGAGGTCCGGGAGCCGTCCCTTCGGGCCGGCCTCGGCCGCGTCAACCAGGGCCGCGGCCACCTCTTTCGCCGCCACCGGCTGGGTGACCATGGTGGGCACGAAGGCCAGCGGGCCCACGGAGGCGGCCTTGATGGACATCGGCACGAACTCGTGGAACTGGGTGGACCGGAGGATGGTCCAGGGAACGCCGCCGTGCCGGACTTCGTCCTCCTGCACCAGCTTCCCGGCGTACAGTCCCGAGTTGGCTTTATCGATGCCCACAATGGACAGCACCACGTGGTGCTTTACGCCGGCCTTCTTACCGGCCGCCACCAGGTTCTGGGTGGCGCTGGTAAAGAAATCCACGGCCTTCTTGGTGGACAGGACCTGGACGCCGGAGACGTCGATGACGGTGTCGACGCCCTCGAGTGCCCGGTCGAGGCCGCGCCCGGTGATGAGGTCCACCCCATCCGCGCGGCTCAGGCTGACCACGTGGTGCCCGCGCTCCCTGGCGATGGCCACCACGTAGCGTCCTACTGTCCCGGTTCCCCCTGCAACGGCGATTCTCATGGTTGGAATCCTATGCGGGATGACTGACAAAAACGGGTGCCCGCCGCGTGGCGTCCCGACGGACCCTACCCCGCCACTGCCGCCTTCGCCGCCCGCATCGCGTTCATCCACTCGGACAGCCAGGGCGCGCGGATGGTGGACGTGATCCGGCAGTCCGCAACAAACGTTCCGTGGGCGCCGGCGTCGATCCAGTCTTGCAGCGCGGACAGGTCACCCAGCGAGCGGATGACAGCAGACTCGGCACCCAACGCCCGGGCAACGCCACTGAAGTCCACTTCCGGGATCAGCATCGGCTTCTCGGTCAGGCCCTGCGACCCGTACTGGTGGATCTCGGCACCGTAGGCGGCGTCGTTGTAGATCACCACGATCGCGCTGCGGGCCGTGCCGATGAGCGATTCGAGGTCGGACAGGCCCATCAGGAAACCGCCGTCGCCGGAGGCCAGCACCAGGGTGCGGCCGTCCTCCAGCGCGCGGGCGGCCCCGACGGCGCTGGCCAGGCCCAGCCCGATGGTCTGGTACGCGGTCCCCACCATCACCAGGTCCTGCGGCCGCGGGATGTTCCAGTACATGGGCGCCCAGCCGATGAAGTGGCCGCCGTCCTGGACCACCGTGCGGCGCTCCGGCAGCACGGCGTCGAGGGCGGCGGCGAGGGCGCGCGGGTCCAGCCGGCCGTCCTCAGTCTCGGCCGAACCCACGTCATGCCCCGCCCCCGCAGCCAGTCGCCGGGAAGCTTCCGCCCGCCAATCCGCCAAAGAGGCCTCGCCGTCCAGCAAGGACAACAGACGCGAAGCAGCAACCTTCGCATCTGCCTGAACGAACAGGTCCACCCGCGGGTTGGTTGGCTGCAGGGCGGTGTCGATCTGGATGACGGTGCTGTCCGGGCCCAGCAGGTGCCCGAACCGCATGGTGAACGGGCTCAGGCTGGCCCCTGCCACCAGGACCACGTCGGCCTCGCCCATGAGCCCGGCCGCGGTGTCGGTGCCGAATCCGCCGGCCACGCCCAGGTACCCCTCGCCATTGAGGAGGTTGAGCGCCAGGGCGGTTCCGGCGGTCAGTGCGCCGAGCCGGTCGGCGAGTTCGCGGAGCTCCGGGCCGGCTCCGGCGAGTTGCGCACCCCGGCCGGCCAGGATCAGCGGCCGCCTGGCACCGGCGAGGAGGCGGGCAACCTGTCCAAGGCCGCCGTCGACGTCGTCCGTCACCTTTGGTGCCGCCGGTTCCGGAAGGTCCTCGTCCGCAGCCTCGAGTGCGGCGAGGTCGTAGGGGATGGCAAGGACGACGGCGGTGCGCCGGGTCAGTGCGTACTCCACCGCCTGCCGGGTGATGGCGCCCGCGGCGTCGCGGGTGACGGTGAAGGTGGCCGCGCCGAGGCCGGTGGCGATGGCGGCCTGGTCAACGTCCCAGGGCCGGTTGCCGGTGGTGGGGGCGTCGCCGGTGACCAACACCACCGGGGTCTGCGCCTGGACGGCCTCGGCGAGGGCGGTGAGTGCGTTGGTGTAGCCGGGGCCGTAGGTGGTGGTGCCCGCGGCGAGCCGTCCCGAGGTGCGGTAGTAGGCGTCGGCAGCGGCGATGGCGGCGCCCTCGTGCCGGACGGGGGAGAAGCGGAGGCCCTGCTTCTCGGCGGCGTCCAGGAAGTGGACGTTCCCGTTGCCCATGACGCCGAAGACGTCGCTGACATAGCTGCTGAGAACCTGTGCCACGCGGCCGGCGACGGTGATTGAAGTCATGCAGGCATCGTGTGGCCTGCATCTCACGTTTGCAATACCGTGGAATGCCGCTGGGACTTTTGGCAGCGCAAGGCACTCACAGTGACAATTTGCCCACCTGTGGGCGCCCGTCACCTGCTACTCTGCAGTGCGGGACTCCTCCTTCGACAGCCGGCTGATCAGCCCGTCATACCGCGGCGGCATGAGTTCCAGGATGGAGATGGCGGTGCTGGTCCGCTCGATCCCGTCGATTTCCAGGATCTCGTTGGTGATGCGGTAGAGGTCTGCCGTGCCGCGGGCCACCACCTTGGCCATGAGGTCCGCATCGCCGGTGGTGGCGTGCACCTCGATGACCTCCGGGATGGCGGCGAGCCCGTTCTCCACCGAGCCGGTCCGCGTCTGGCTGATGGACAGCGAGAGGAAGGCCATCAGCTCGTAGCCCAGCGCGGCGGGGTCCAGCCTGCGGCTGAAGGACCGGAGCGCGCCGCTGCGCTCCAGCCGCGCCAGCCGGGCGTGGACGGTGTTGCGCGCGACGCCGAGCGTCCGGGAGAGTGCCAGGGCACTGGCTTCGGGGTCCTTGTCCAGGGCAAGGATGATCCGGCCGTCGAGGGAATCGAGGGTGCGAGAGGTTGCGATGGTCATATTTTCACCAGAGGTACTAGAAGTTGAGCAGAAGTCCCAAGCACGGAAGCGTACCTTGCATTGTGGCCCGGGTCACTTCCATGATCGGTCTTCATGACTCCAGATCAACTCCTGGCCGAACCCGCCACGGCGCTGCCCGCCCTCCGCCGCGCCGTCACCGGACTTCCCGCCTACGTCCCGGGGCGCCGCGGCGCCGGCGCGGACATCGCCGCCCTCGCCAGCAACGAAAGCCACTACGACCCCCTGCCCGCCGCCATTGCTGCGGTGGCCGAAGCGGCCGGCAGGATGAACCGCTACCCGGACATGGCCGCCGTCGAACTCCGTGAACGGATCGCCCGGCACCTCGGCGTCACCGTCGAAGAAGTGGCGGTGGGGCCTGGCAGCGTGGGCGTCCTGCAGCAGATCGTCACCGGACTGTGTGACGCCGGGGACGAGGTGGTGTTCGCGTGGCGGTCCTTCGAGGCCTACCCCATCCTGGTGGAGCTGGCGGGCGCGCGGGCAGTCCGGATCCCGCTGGACGACGCCGAGGGCCATGACCTGGACGCCATGGCCGCCGCCGTCACCGAGCGCACCAAAGTCATCCTGCTCTGCACACCCAACAATCCCACCGGCGTGCCGATCAGCCACGGCCGGCTCGAGGCCTTCCTGCGGTCCATCCGCTCCGACGTCCTGGTGGTGATCGACGAGGCCTACGTGGAGTACGCCGAAGGCGGCCCCGATTCCCTGGCGCTCTACCGCCGGTACCCGAACGTTTGCATCCTGCGCACCTTCTCCAAGGCCTACGGGCTCGCTGGCCTGCGGGTGGGCTACGCCTTGGCCGCGCCGGCCATCGCGGAGGGGCTGCGCCGGACCGCCCTTCCGTTCGGCGTGAGCGCGCTGGCCCAGAAGGCGGCCATCGCGTCGCTGGACGCGGGGGAGGAGATGGAAGCGCGGGTTTCGGCGGTGAAGCAGGAGCGCGCACGGATGGCCGTGGAGCTGGCGGCCCAGGGCTGGAAGCTGCAGCCGAGCCAGGGCAACTTCCTGTGGATCCGCGCCGACGAGCAGCTGCTGGCGAGTCTGGTGGATGCGTTTGACCTCGCGGGCATCATGGTGCGGGCGTACCAGGGCGACGGCGTGCGGATCACCGTTGCCGACCCCGCCTCCAACAACCGCGTTCTCCGGCTCCTCGAAACCCACGCGGCCTGAACTTTTATGCCCAACAGTTACCAACAACTAAGAGGAATCCCCATGGAACAACAGACAACGACGTCTGCCCGCCCACTCGGCGCAGCCCTCAAACCGCGCCAGCTCACCATGATGGGTCTGGGCAGCGCCATCGGCGCGGGCCTGTTCATCGGCTCCGGCGCGGGCATCCAGGCTGCCGGCCCGGCGGTGCTGATCTCCTACCTCGTGGCCGGCACCCTCATCATCCTGGTGATGTGGGCCCTCGGCGAGATGGCTGCGGCCAACCCGGACAGCGGCGCTTTCTCCGTTTACACGGCGAAGGCTTACGGGCCGGTGGCGGGTGCAACCGTCGGCTGGCTCTGGTGGCTGCAGCTGGTGGTGGTCATCGCGGCCGAGGCGCTCGGCGCGGCGGGCCTACTGGCCACCATCTTCCCGGCGCTGCCGGTGTGGCTGATGGCCTTCGTGTTCATCGTGGTGCTCACCGCCGTGAACCTCACCAGCGTGAAGAACTTCGGCGAGTTCGAGTTCTGGTTCGCCCTGCTCAAGGTGGCGGCGATTGTCGGGTTCCTGCTGGTGGGCTTTGCCCTGCTCTTCGGCTGGCTGCCGGGCGTGCAGTCGCCGGGTCTTTCCAACTTCACCGGCGCCGGCTTCGCGCCCAGCGGTTTCGCCGGGATCGCCACGGCGCTGTTCGTGGTGGCGTTCGCGTTTGGCGGCACCGAGATCGTGTCCGTGGCGGCAGCCGAGACCGCGGAGCCGGCGCGCAGCGTGAAGAAGGCAGTCCGGACGGTGCTGTGGCGCATCCTGGTGTTCTACATCGGTGCCATCTTCGTGATCGCGGCCGTGGTTCCCGTGGGATCGGCCGGGCTGAAGAGCCCGTTCGCCGCTGTGCTGGACGCAGCGGGCATGCCGGGTGCGGCCACCGCGATCACCCTTGTGGCCGTCGCCGCACTGCTCTCTGCCCTCAACGCCAACCTTTACGGTGCTTCGCGGATGGCCTACTCGCTTGCCGAACGCGGTGAGGCGCCGCGCCTGCTTGCCTCGGTGTCCAAGGCCCGGGTTCCCGTTGTAGCTGTGCTGGCCAGCGTCGCCTTCGGCGTTGTCACGGTGGGACTGGAGCTGGCCTTCCCCGAGAAGGTCCTTCCTGTTCTGCTTAACATCGTGGGCTCGACCTGCCTGCTGGTGTGGACGTCCGCGCTCCTTGCCCAGCTCGCCCTGCGTCTCCGTGCCGACCGCGAGGGGACGGCACTGCCTCTCCGGATGCCCGGGTTCCCATGGCTGACGGGCCTTGGCCTGGTTATCCTTGCTGCGATCTTTACGGTGGGCTTCATCGGCGAGGATTCCCGCCCGCAGCTGCTGAGCACGTTTGGGCTTGTGGCGCTGCTGGCGGTGGCGAACTGGTTGAACCATCGCTCCGGGAAGGTACCGGTCGTTGTCGAAGTCTCGGAGGGGGACAAACAGCCGGTGCTCATCGACTAAAAAGGCATGCGAGCCACTCCATGACCGTAGAGGGCGCGTCCGGTTTGACCGGGCGCGCCCTTTGCGAACGTGCGGGTCCTGGTCAGTTGTCCCGAAACTAGTTCGAGTAAAGACGCACGGTGTTGCGACAAACCTTCACCTCCAACGATTCCGGCAGGCTCGTCGGGCTGGGGACGCTGATGCAGTTAGCGCTAGTCCAAGCATCGAGCGGTGAGCGGGGGGGGGGGGGGGGGGGGGGGGAGGGTTTTTGGGGGGGGGGCTTTTTTTTACCCGGGGGGGGGGGGGGGCAAAAAGAAAAAGAGG
>NZ_JARVSH010000016.1:0-54679 GCF_030209295.1 Pseudarthrobacter sp. lyk4-40-TYG-27 | reverse complement strand
GGCAACACCCGGCGTGTCAGGCCAACCATGGATCCACCGTTATTCAGACAGTCCCCAGGGTGCGCCACACCCCAACCTGACAACACCACAGTCAGGTCTTGACTTATTTGTAGGATGGCCTAGAACTCAACCTCACAGGCACTCGGGTTGGAGGTTACGGTGGCGGACACCGGATCGGGTGCAGGTTCTTGACCAGGCCTTCACGGGTAAGGCCTCTGGCGAAGACACCGCCAGACCACAGCTTGCCGTAAGGGTGCAGCTGTGAATTATGCAGGGAGCGGGGTCAGACGTCGAGTTGCTGTACCAATAGCTCGTGCCGGTGGTGCAGAAGGAATTCATGGCGGTAGTGAAGGCCAATCCAAGGGGACGCGGTGAGTTCGTCAATATTGGTGGTCGGTTGGGGTGCGGGTGCCTCCTCGGTTCGGAGAGCTGTTTCCGGTACTTCCCCAGGCCATGTCATCTGGGAATGGGTTGCGGCACGAACGCGGCGGCGTGTGAGCATGATCTCTCCTCGGTAAATGCGCCCAGGATGTCCCGGACGCCGTTTGGTGAAGCGGGCCGCGGCCGTGGGTGGGTGCGGTGAGCTCAGTTGGGAGGCTGGAGTTCGTCGCCCAGGTTCAAAAAAACTTCCGTGTGGCTGTTCGGTCCTGATTAGAGTTGCGTCTTGGAATCCGGCAGTTCCGGAATTTTGGCCTGCACCCGCCCATAGCAGACGCCGGTCTTTGGGCAGGTGCAGGGGACTTGGGGATGCGCAGTGCACCTATGTGCTGGTGCGGCCAATGAGCCTTTGGCCCCGGCGGCGGAGCGTGCCGGAACTAAGCAACACGATCCGCGTTTAGGGCAGGCAGCTAGGGTGCATGGGACATGTCATTGCACCACAGGCAGGTCAAAGAGGAACTGTTTGGACCTCTTCGTCCGCGGTGATCTGGGCCAGGTGGTGACGTCCATCCCGTCCGGCCCACGCTGCGCCGTTGCACAGTGGGTCGGACGGGATGCATCGATCACCTTGCTCTACCGGTGGGGAGACTAGTAGATGTTTGAGGGGCGCACCAAACCTTCTGCGAGATCGCCGAACTCCGGATCGATGATGGCTCCGGGGTTGCCGATGATTTCCTCGACGATGGCGGTCTCGGTTGTAATCAAAAGTGCTGCGATTGACGCCGCGCTCTGCAGGGCTGTCCGGGTCACCTTTACTGCATCCATGACCCCAAGCTCTGTCATTTGACCGAACCGGCCCGATAAAGCGTCGAATCCGTGACCGGCTGGCCCGGCGATGACGTCCTGTATAACTTCGTCGCCGTCGAAGCCAGCATTGATTGCGATCCACCGCAGCGGCTCTGCTAGGGCCCGCCGTACGATGTCGCGTCCCACCGCAGCGTCTCCGGTCAGCTCGATCTTATCTAAGACCGCGCCGGCCTGGGCAAGTGCGGTGCCTCCGCCTGCGACGACGCCTTCCTCGATGGCCGCTTTGGCGGCGGCCAGTGAGTCCTCCACGCGGAGCATGCGTTCTTTGAGTTCGACGCTCGTCCTTCCACCGACTTTGACGATGGCGATGGTCCCGGACAGCCGGGCAATTCTCAGACGAAGGCTGTCCTGGTCGTGCTCGATCCGCGCGCGCTCGAGCTGTTTCTCCAGTTGACGGATCCGTGCCCCGACCAGTCCTGAGTCTCCGGCGCCCCCCGTGATCGTTGTCGTGCTTTCGGTAACGGTGACATGCCCGCATTTGCCGAGGTCCTCCTGAGTGACCTCGGATAGGAGGACCCCTGATTCCTCGCTCACCACCTTGCCGCGGAGGGCCGCGGCAAGGTCCTCCAGCTCGGCGACCCGGCGGTGACCGAAGCCCGGAGCACGAACCACCACCGACCTGAAGGTGCCGTGGACATTTCCGCTCACGAGCATCTGCAGGGCCGGTCCATCAACGTTCTCGGCCAGGATGAGAAGCGGGCGGTTGGCGCGGCGGGCGGTTTCCACGGTCGGCATGAGGTCCTGTACCTGGGAGATCTTGCGGTTGGTCAGCAGCACGAGCGGGTCATCGAGGCTGGCCTCCATTCTCTCTCGGTCGGTAACCATATAGGGAGAGATGAACCCGTGGTCGATCTCGATTCCGTCCACGACGTCCACGCTCATTCCGGGCTCGTCGGACTCCTCGACCTCCACGACGCCGTCCGGGCCCACAGCGCCCAACGCATCCGCGATCACACGTCCAATTCGCTCGTCATCGTTTGCGGCGAGGGTTGCGACCCTTTCCAGCTCCTCACGCTCCGTTACTGGGGATGCCCATGTGCGCAGTGTCTCAACTACCGCGTCGACGGTCGTCTCAATGCCCCGGCGCACGTGCATCGGGTTGGCACCAGCGTCGACGCTTCGCAGGCCCTCACGAACCATCGCTTGAGCCAGCACTGTGGCGGTTGTTGTCCCATCGCCGACCACCCCGTTGGTCTTCATCGCAACTTCTTTGACCAACTGCGCCCCCATGTTGGCGAAGGGCTCCCGTAGCTGGATTTCCCTGGCAATGGTGACACCATCGTTGGTGATTGTCGGAGGTCCAGTGAGCTTTTCGAGGACCGCGTTGCGGCCCCTAGGTCCGAGAGTAACTTTGACGGCGTCAGCCAGCGCGTTCACTCCATGCTCGAGCTGCCTGCGGGCGTCCTTACTGAATCGAAGTTCCTTGGCCATGGCGTCCTACTTTCCTTAGTGTTTACAGTGGTTTTGGGTTAGGGAATGAGAATGGCCCGGCCACGCACGTTGCCGTGGTGGAGGTCCTCGAGAGCCCTAGTGTGGTCGCCGAGCGCGTACTTGAACGTGTGGAGCCTGACCTTTCCCTGAGCCGCGAGCACCATAAGTTCCACCAGGTCGTTGTAGCTTCCGACGAGGTTGCCGATGAAGTTGATTTCGGTCGAAATGACATCGATCGTCGGAATATTGAGTGAACCTCCGTAACCGACAACGTAGTAGTTGCCGGCCCGGCGAAGCATTTTCACCCCGGCTTCGACGGCACCGCCTTCACCGACGAAGTCGATCACGGCCTCGGCGCCGTGGCCCCCCGTGAGCTCTTGCACGCGCTCCACAGCGCCCTCACCCGCCCTCACCGTGTGGGTTGCTCCCAACTCGGCAGCGAGCTCGAGCGCTTCGTCATTGGCATCGACGACGATCATCTCCGCTGGTGTCAGGGCGGCGAGCACTTGGATCCCGATGTGTCCCAGCCCTCCTGCGCCGATCACGACCACCTTGTCACCGGGCCGCAGATGTTGTGCGGCTTTTGAAGCAGCGTGGTACGCGGTGAGCCCCGCATCAGCAAGCGCCGCCACGTCGGCCGGTTCCAGGGAGGGGTCCAGCTTCACGGCAGAACGCGCACTTGTCCGCAGATATTCGGCGTAGCCACCATCGGAATCGATACCGGGAAAGCGGGAGTTTTCGCAATGCACGTCATCACCGAAGCGACAGGCCCTGCACAGTCCGCAGGTCACCAACGGATGCAGAATCACCGGGTCGCCCGGCTTGACGTTGGTCACCGCGGAGCCGACGGCTTCGACCCAGCCGGCATTCTCGTGGCCAATAGTGTAGGGCAATGCGACTCCGGACTTCTCCTCCCACTGTCCTTCGATGATGTGCAGGTCGGTCCGGCACACGCCCGCGCCGCCAATCTTGACGACAATGTCCAACGGGCCCTCCACTTTGGGGTCCGGCACCTCCACGAGCTCGGGTGTCTCATCGTATGCATTCAGCCGAACGGCTTTCATGATGCTCTCCTGGTGTTGGTGATGACTGTGGCGAAGGTGCCGTCGGGTCCTGCTTCACCGGTGTCGGCATAGCGGGTTGCGAGCAAGCCGCGGCAGAAATGAGCGTTTCCCTCGATCGCGATGCGGGTAGTCCTCGCGAAGCGCAGCCGCATAGGCACTTCTTCAATGGAAAGTGACTCTCCACGTTCGTTGACCAGCACTCGGGAGTGAGGGAGATTCGGCAGCCCTATTGCTTCTCGTCGTCGCTGGAGCGCATGCTTGTGGCTGTTTTCGGGCAGGTCGAACAGTTCGAGCATCGGCAGCTCCTCGACGGTCCATGTTCCCCGCCGTAGCATGTCCATGCAGACACGTTCTGTCGATGCGAGGTGCGCCTTGCGCTGGAACGTCGACCGCAACCCTTCCAGGCTGTCCTCGGCCTCCCCCCCGAAGGTATCGCGGTAGCCCGCGCCTGCGGCTATTCCTGCGTTGATCTTCTCGGAGTCGTGATGGTCGTCCAGTTCCACCGTGACACGCCCTATGCCGGACACCATCGACAGGGCATCGTATGCATCTGAGACCATCAAGTACGCGAAGTTTGGTGAGCAGAATGACGTGGGCAGACGCAGATGCACTTCCACCCCTTCAGCGTTGATCGCCACCGAGCGGACAAACCCAAGGGCGGTGATGGGTTGGTCAAGCTCGGGGTCAAGTACGGAGTCAAGTGCCGTCATCACTTCGGCCTCTAGAGAGATGACTTCTGCTGTCATGACAGGCCCGCACCTTCCTTGGCACCGATGGCCGGTTCCGCCTCGGCCTGGCCTGCGTCGGTGGGCAGACGCAGCTCGCCAGGAACGTCGATGTCGTAAAGGGCTGCGGTGTTGAGCCCGAGGATCTTCTTCTTCTGATTCGTCGTGATTGGCGAGTAATCGCTCATATCTTCCGGGATCTGGAAGTCCACGAACGTCTCGATCAGCCATTTTGGTGTCCAGAGCGCGTAGTCGCTGCCGAAGAGAATTTTGTCCTCACCGATCCAGTACAGGAGCTCCCCGATGACCTGAGCAAAGTAGCGGGGACGAGTGTGCATGAACGGGATGGCTACTGCGAGACCGCCGTAAACATTGCTTTCCTGCGTTGCGATCCAGCAGAAGTCCTCCAGACGGGGCAGACCGCAGTGCTCGACGATGAAGTTGAGATCCACGTAGTCCGTTGCGACCGCGTCGATGTCTGCAACATCGAACGCGTCCCGGTCGAGCGGCCTGATGGTCGGGCCTTTGTGCACGTGGATGTTCTTGATGCCGAGCTCAAGGCAGGTCTCCAGGTAGGTCCGGGACCACTTGTCGTCCAGCTTGTAGCCGCGCGAGTCGCCGTGCCACTCGGCTGTGTAGAGCTTGACGCCTTTTGGCCGGTACCTCTGGGCGGCTTTCTTGAACCGGTCAAGCCCTGCCTGCTCGTCGCGCGGGTCGTACGCCAGGTTCATTGTCAGCAGGTTGGGATTTCTCTGGGTTAGGTCCCAGGTTTCGTCCAGCCGTGCGAAGCCGTCATTGTAGAACTCCCGGAGAACGGTGGTCTGGGCAATGGCGTGATCGACGTAGCCGTCTTGGAACAGGTCTTTCATGAACCTGTCGCCGCCGTAGTAGGTGTAGGTGTCGTAGTCCCACACCTCGCTCTCGGGGCTGAGGTTCTTGTGGTAGTCATAGAAGCAGTCGATGAACTGCTTGCCGTGAATGTTTTTCAGGTTCGACTCGCGGCCGTCCCAGATGTGCACATGTCCATCGACAATGAAGTACTTCTCTCCAGCTTTTTCATACATGGCGTCTTCACTTACCTTCTCGTTGATTCAATAGCGTGGGATGCGAATGCCGGGGGATGTCCATCAGGAGGCATCCCCCGGCGGCCGCAAGGTCAGGGCGAGGCGGTCAGGTCGAAGCCGATGTACTGCGCGGCATCCTCCGGGCTTGCGAAGAGCATCGTCCGGTCGTCCAGGTGGACCATGCGCCCGTAGTGGGTCGAGCTAATCTCTTCGAAGATCGAGCCGTCGAACTCCTCGCCAAGCGCATCGCTGAGTTCGGCGTAGTCGAAATCAAGCAGCCGGACAGCATCCACTCGAATCATGGACGGATATTCCACGAGGTCGACGCCCTCCTTGGCACCCATGACGTCTGCGACGACGCGACCGATGGGGGTGTTCATCAGTGTCACGCCGCACATGTTCGAAAACGATGCGTCGGAACCAAATTGCATAGTCACGGGTTCAACTCCTTCGGAACATCGAGGCCTATTTCCTCGAGTAGCTGGCTGAATTTCTCCTTTGCGGAGGCGAAAGATTCGGCAAAGGTGCGGACTTTGTCCGCGGGTTGGGACCAGATCGGCTGCAGTGCGAGGGCGGCCTCGAGGCACCTGGGCACCCAAATGGTCAGCCAGGAATTGAAGAGTGTTTTGTTCTCTCCGCTGAACTCCTCATCGCGGACAAGCATTTGGAACAGCGCACGGGTGTAGGAGAGATCGCGGTTATAGTCGTTCTCACCCGTGCCGACGATCGTTGGGGTGATGTAGTCACCGTTCTTCGCAGCGATCTGCATAACGAGTTCGCTTCGGAAAAGCTGTCCCACCAGCTGCTCAAAGACCACGTTCGTCGCGAAGAGCAACTCCGCCCAGTCACCTGTGGCGGTCAACTCCTCAACGACCTTGCGCACGGGCTGCCACTCAGGGGCGCTCTGCCAAACCTCCTTGTGGGCTGCTCCGTCGAACTCCAGATGTGACTCCGAGAGGTCAAGGTTGAACAGGGCCAAATCCTGGGCGAAACGCATCTTATGCGCAGCGTTGATGGCAACGGCGTTGTTGATCATGTTGGTCGGGCACGACCGCTGGATCGAGGTGAAAACGTGCAGCGCGATGCCGTTCTCCGCGTGCATCCAGGCTCCCAAATTCCGGGAGATGAACCGGCTCCAGGGCCCGTTCCAGTGATCGTAGGCGTTCGCCCGCTTAGCGTTTTCCAAACACAGCGAAACCTGCCGGACGACCGCGGAGTTATTCCGGTAAATCGTCTGCTCCCACTCCTCGTTCGGGTCAAGGAAGGCATGCCAGTTCGACGACTTTGCGGTCGTCCATTCTTTCGGGTATCCACCCGGACCGTTGCCGAAACCGTAGATCCATCCTTGGGTGAGGTGACGGTCCGGGTCGGGCTGGACGTCGACCGTGACGTCCTCGTACACCGTGGCCCGGAGCTTGGCGGGTTTGAAATAGTTGTAGGTCCGGCTCCTGGAACTCGGGAACTCCAGGGCTCCGGCTTCAGAGTCTGTAAACTCTACTCGGGGAAAGCTGCGAGTCTTCGTCGCAACCGGTGGACGTTCAGCCATGTACTTTCAACTCCATCAGTTGGTGAAACTGCTTTTGTCTGTTTGTCTGTCACTTGCACGATCGTTGCGTTGTTTCTGCCCTTACTCCTCGCGCTGCGGGCTTTCAAACTTGTCGTAGAAGATTTGGTCACCCGGCACGCCATGCTGCTCGACCAGGACCATGGCTGCGTCCACCATCGGCGGAGGTCCGCAGAGATACACCTCGGTCTTGTTCAGCTCCGTCTCATGCGCCCCGACGACTTCAGTGACATTGCCCGGGAAGCCGAGCACCCCCAATCCGTCAATGCCCTCGGTGGACTCAGAGAGACAGACGATGAACTCAAAGTCAGCCAACTGCTCCCCTATGGCGCGAATCTCGTCGAGGTAGAACAGATCCCGCGTTGTGCGGGCACCGTAATAGAAGCGCACCTTCCGCTGGTCCCCGGTCTCACTCAGCCGCCTCAGCAACGAAAGCACCGGAGCCATGCCGGCGCCGCCGCCGATGAGCACGATCGGCATGACGTGCCCGTTCTTGAGGGTGAAGTTGCCGTAAGGACCCTGCAGGTCGATCATGTCGCCGACCCGGATGCCGTCATCAAGCAGGGCGGAGAACTTGCCGCCGGGGTACTTCTTGATAAGGAACTCGACATGGTCGGTCGTCGTAGGGGTGCTGGCCATGGAGAACGACCGGTAAGCAGTTGTCCCAGGAATCGTCAAATCAGCATACTGACCGGCCTTGTAGTTGAACACTGCCGGCTCCACGGGCCGTAGCTTCAGGCCGACGATGTCCCGCGTATGCGGGATGATATCAAGCACTTCAGTTCGAACATCCTGCAGCGGGATCGAGTTCAGAAGCTCATCCTCGTCGAAATTGAGAAGCTCGATGGTGCAGTCGCTGAAGGCATGCGCCTTGCAGAGCAGGACGTAACCCTCATCGACCTCTGCATCGTTGCACGCGAACGTCGAGTAATCCTCCATCTGGATATCGCCCTCCATAACAAAGGACTTGCACGCAGAGCAACGGCCCTCGCGACATCCGTGCATCAGGTGAATTCCCTGACGGAAGGCCGCATCCAGGATCTTCTCATCCTCCTCCACCTCCATTTCGATGTTCACGGGTTCGAAGCTGATTCGATGGGCGTCCGCCATGGCGTCCTCCAATTCTGTGTGGTTGCGGTTTGCGGGGTGGTGATGCCGGGAATCAACCCCGGCACCACCACCGATCGCGGCAGCTAGACGCTGACGTTGTCATTCGCTCGGTAGGCCGCGGCCCACGCATCGCGTTCCTGGTCGGACATCTCGTTCAGGAGAACATTGGGGCTCATGAACTGGATGCCGCGCATGTCATCGAGCGTCCACAGTTTCTTGGGATCATCCAGCTCAAGGTGCGGTTGACCAACGAGGGTCTTGCCGTCATCGCGGACGTAGCCGAGGTCCTGAATGATGTCGGCCAAGTCCTTATTGTGGTGAAGCGTCTCCCACTCCCTGTGTCCTGTGAGCCGGCCCATATTCGGGGTGTCCCGGCCTTCGTATTCGGGGCGGAACGCCACCTTGTCGGTCCAAGCGCAGGTCTCCGAGCAGTACGTCCGCCACTGTCCGTCGACCTTGTCGACCACAATGTCCTCGCGGATGAGCGCGGGGACCATGCAGGTCCAGCAGCGGTGCGGGTACTCGTACCCGACCTCTTCAAACGCGATCGGCTTGTTCCGGCCCGGGTAGGCCATCCTGTTGTAGTTTTCCCACCACTTGCCGAACCGGGAGTACCAGCCGGGGTACTTGTCCTCGAACCACTCAAAGTCGGTATCCGTCATCGCGTCGATGCGCCAGTAGTTCACCGGCCAACCGGTCGCGAAGAAGCGCGCGGTCTCGTGGACGTAGAACTTATTCGTGATGCGGTTCCACGCCTCCTCGACCAGGTCGTGCGGGATGACCAACCCGTACTTCTCAAGCGGGAGCAGATAGCTGCGGTAGTAGTCATCGTAGATCCAACGACGCCACATCTCCGCGTAGGACTCACGGTCCTTGCGGCGGTCCTTAGTGCCATACTCGATGAACGTCCCGATAGCAGCGTCGACAACACAGTGGTTGTTCCACCACGCATAACGCAGGTCACGTTCCAGGAGCGGACGGTTCCGCTCGTCCGCAAGAGCCATCAAAAGGATCGAGTATCCGTTACTGATGTGCCGCGACTCGTCCGACTGTACTGAGTGGAAGACCGTCGGCAGCAGATAGTCACCGTTCGCGGCCGCTTCATCAGGCATTGCGACGAACAGCGTGTTGGTAAACGCGGTTTCCGCAACGACCGTGAGGTAAATATTGGCAGCCGTGATCGCGTCACCGGTAATGAACCCTTCACCGAACTGCCGACCGATGGTGCCAGCGTAGTTGTTCGCGAAGGCCTTCTCCGTCATGTCAAAGCCAGCCGGGTCGATGTAGTTATTCATATACAGCTTCTTGAGGTTCATCTGAATCGTCGAGTGCCGAACCTCGTCAATCATCTGCACCGCGAGACCGTTGTGGATCTCAGGATTGGGTACCGCGTCAATCGCCATCGGCATGGCACGGGCTGCCGAGATTTCCGGGAACGGAATGATCGACAGGAAGAGCTTCTGCCACTCCAGCCAGCGCTGCTGGACCTGGCGGAACATATTGCCGCGGATTGCTCCGTCCATGGCGCCGAAAACACGGTTGTCCTTCTCCTCCTCCATGGGAAAGTAGGAACGCATGATCTGCTTCAGCGGATCCTTCTTCGGTGCCTTCTCGAAGGTGTAGTCAGTGCCGAACCGGGTCGCGGGCGTCGCGAATGTCGGTTCCCATGTAAGTTCAGAAATCTTTTCGTGTGCCTTAGTCAGGCTCTGTCTGCTCATACGTGTAGTGCCTCCTGTGAAACGGCAGGAACATCGGTGGCCCGGCCAGGCGGGCGAGGGCGTTTTGCCCGTGTGCTCAACTTCACAGCACCACAGCGGTATCAGCTGTCTCACTTTGAGAATTTCTTCTACTGAGAATTTCCAGGGAAGAACAAGTACGCGCCTACACGACGCTAAGGCAACTTCGAGCAAAAAGGGGCAGTCGCATTGGCCCGACTAGCGCCCACTTCCTGTCACCTCCTTGAAGACTCAGGGAGGGCCAATCCTTGCCCGTCCATTCGACGGGGCTGCGGGGTGATCGGATTCGTGGCTGCCAGTCGCAATGTAGCTGGTTTGAGCTGCGCCCCAGTGAGCCTCGTAGCACTATTGACGGCTACGATTTGTCCCTCGTAAGATCGGCCCGTACCTCACGGAGGGATGTGCATGACGGTGATGTCTACCGCCCAATACGTCACCGCCTGCATGACTCGGGGTACCCCACAGACCCAGCGGTTGGCGATGAGGCACGCCGCGAGAGCAGAAATGTTCGAACCTTCCCATGGCATCTCTTGAGCGACCGGTCGACAAGCAGCTCTCCTCGCTGCGAGCTGCACGCGAGCAGTTTTTGATTTCGGGCATGCTGACCCCGGATGTGCGCTCTCCCATCCGGGATTCTTGGTCCCGCAGCGCCCACCTGGGTGTCGACCCCGTGGACCTGAGCACGGCATCGGGTGGCGAAGTACTGCAGGAAAATGAGATCTTTCAAGGCATCACCACCGTCCTTCAGCACACGGCCGGTATCCTTGCCGATGAGCCCGTCAGTATCATCTTTGCCGCGCCGTCGGGGGACATTGTTGACCGGTACTGCTCCGACTTTCAGCTTCGCAAGAAGCTCGAATCCGTTTTCCTTACCCCCGGGTACGCATACGGCGAGTCTGATGTTGGCACAAACGGAATCGGCACGACAATCGAGGGGTCGAAACCCACCCTCGTGGTCGGGGATGAGCACTTCAACGAAAAGCTGTTCTCCTTCGCATGCGCTGGTGCACCAGTGCACCACCCTGCAAGCGGCGCACTCCTCGGCGTGGTCGACATCACCTGCAACGCCTCGATAGCTAACCCACTGTTGCTGGCCACAGCTAAAAGCATCGCTGCACAAATTCAGGATGCACTCACCGAGCACGTCGGAGCCCGGGAACTGGCGTTGCTGCGCGACTACATGGCCGCGTGCCGGCGCAGCTCAGGTCCCGTCCTAGCGCTTAACAGCGAAGTGGTTATGATGAACCGCCACGCACAGGCACTCCTCGCCCCTGATGACCGGGCCGCTCTGCTTGCCCACACCGCTGACTCTGTGAATGAAGTAAGCTCCCGGACAGTCGTTGCCGACCTGCCTAGCGGCACCACCGCCCGCATGCACTATAGACCGACGACGTATGGCGACTCCATTGTCGGCGGCGTCTTCCGGGTGCAGGTCGGCAAACACGACAGCAGTGTGAGCCGGGCCCCGGCATCACGGCTTCCCATGGGCAGGTTGCCCGGTCTAATCGGGACATCACCGGATTGGCTCCGGGCTTGCTCGCAGGTGCAGGAGGACCGTGCCCAAGGCCGGTCGGTCGTTATCGAAGGTGAGACCGGGGTCGGTAAACTTGCCGTGCTAAAAGCTGCACACTATGCCAATGGCAATGGAGAGCACCTTCGAGTCATCGACTGTGGAGCAGTTATCGATCCGGAAGAGTGGCTGGACGAGGTCAGCAAGGAACTCAAGGAGGCCTCCGGGACACTCATGCTCCAACATCTCGAGCAGCTGCCGGACACAACGGTCGGCCCCTTGTCGGAGTTGCTCGTTAGGCATTCCGAAGATTCTCAGGTCGATGGTGTTCGCTGGCTGGTCGCGACCCGCACCCCGACCGCGGAGGCGACCGCAGTAGAGGCAATGATCGTTCCTTGTTTCGACAGCACAGTCAGGATCCCACCACTTAGACATCGTTCTCAAGATATCGGCGCGCTTGCGACCCTCTTTCTTCGCACCTCAGCCCGCTGCGAAGACATCTCCTTCACACAGGCGGCTCTACGACAGCTCGCCCGCCTGCCCTGGAACCGGAATCTCGTCCAACTCCGGGCGGTGGTCAACAAAATTGTCCGCTCCAAGAGGAGTGGTGTCATCGACGTCGGCGATCTGCCGCCTGAGTGCCAGTCAGTCGTGCGGCGATCACTCACTCATCTGGAATCCCTCGAGCGAGATGCCATCGTCGAAGCTCTCCGGACCCACGGCGACAACAAGAACGTTGCGGCGGAACACCTGGGTATGTCCCGCGCAACCATTTATCGCAAGATTCGCGGTTATGGCATCTCCGTCACCCCAACGAACGAGGCGCCACAACCCTGAGATTGCCGCGGCAGAAACCTTCCTGGCGGTGGACGCCCGATCTGTCCTTTTACTCCTCGTAAGCGAATGCTGAGGTGCGTCTCAAACCCAAGTAGGCAGGCGCTCCAAGGAGTAGGGCGCGTCTAAGGCCCCACCGTAAACGCACTCCGAATAGCCCAACCCCTTGACCTAGTTGTCTCGCTATCAGATCTCAAATTGAGACAGCCCGTGATGACTATTTAAGGTCTGATTAATCTCTGGGGAACGGCGGTCCTCGGCCAATTATACCAAGGACTACTCAGCTCCCTTCGGATGTTTTCGAAGCCATAAGTCTCACTTAGGCACGTAACTTCCATTGTCCGACTCCGTGTCCATGCCTTGCTCAACCCTCAGGAAGTCGATGATGCCCCACTTTGCTCCAGCCGATCAGCCGGCCACTTTGCGGCGACTGGACACAAGCAGCGCTGTCACCCTAGTCCATCTCAGCGCGACCTTTGAGGATCTGCAGACAGTACTGCGGTGCTGTGAGCGGCTAGTGACGGCGCTTACGCCCGGTGAAGACCCGCCTGATGACCTACTGATCGAAGCGGTCTGGACGACCGCACTGCTTTCTTACGGGCGATGCTTCTCATACGGCCGCGCAGGCGCGACTCTGACCGAGACTGACTTAGCAGCTACCAATCTGAAAGGTGATCTAACGAACTGGCACAAGGTTTTGCTCAAGTTGCAGGACCACTACACCAGCCGGACCACGAATCCCCGCGAGGTGTTTTCGATTGGGTTGGCGCAGGGTCAGGACGGTGCAGCGAACGGAATCGCCATCACCAGCGCACGTCAACCACTGGTCGAAGACCTTGCAGTTCGCCAGACGGGAGCTGTTGCCCTGGCGCTCAGCGATATGGTCAGTGCCCGCATTACGGCTTTGCAGCCCAATATCTTTGCCGAGTACAAAGACACACCCAGATCTGAGTTGGACAAGCTGCCCCTATTCGACGTCAGCAATACTCCTGAACGTGACCTGCTGTAGACGATCACCCGCGTTATGAACGGTCATGGTCGCCTTATCAGCGGCCGTGCCCTGCATGGAGTTCGGCGCCCACACTGGTGATTCGATGGCGGTCCGGATACGGCCTGGTATGGACGGGGCCTCTTCCCTGCGCGCCCAGCGCGGTCCCTTGTCTTCAAAAAGGGAAGTTTTAAACCGGCTGCCGGAGACCTATCACGGTCTCGGCTATATGGAAGGAAGCACATGACCGAAACTCAGGAACACCCTTTAGTCCCCACTCCTGGGAGCGCACAGGGCCTGGACCAGAAGGTTGAGGGCGGGTGCCCGGTGGCCCATGGCAGTGCCACCGCCCAGGGCAGTGAAAGCGAAAACCCTGCGATCGATTCGCCGACGCCCAAGGGGCACCGGCCGCGGACCAACCAGGACTGGTGGCCCAACCAGCTGGACCTCTCCGTGCTGCACACGCACGGCCAGGCGAGCAACCCGCTTGGCCCGTCCTTCAGCTACCGCGAGGAATTCCAGAAGCTCGACGTCGAAGCCCTCAAGCAGGACATCAGCCAGGTGCTGACCACTTCCCAGGACTGGTGGCCGGCGGACTTCGGCCACTACGGCGGCCTGATGATCCGGATGAGCTGGCACGCCGCCGGCACCTACCGCGTCCACGACGGCCGCGGCGGAGCGGGCGACGGCGGCCAGAGGTTCGCGCCGCTGAACAGCTGGCCGGACAACGCCAACCTGGACAAGGCCCGGCGCCTGCTGTGGCCGGTGAAGCAGAAGTACGGCCAGAAGCTTTCCTGGGCGGACCTGTTGGTCCTCGCCGGCAACGTGGCCCTTGAGTCCATGGGTTTCGAGACGTTCGGCTTCGCCTTTGGCCGCGAGGACGTCTGGGAGCCCGAGCAGATCTTCTGGGGACCGGAGGACACCTGGCTCGGCGACGAACGGTACACCGGGGACGGCACCATGGCCGAGGACGTGGGCTCCACCGAGATGGGCCTGATCTACGTCAACCCCGAAGGCCCCCGCGGCAACCCGGACCCGGTGGCCGCGGCCGCGTTCATCCGCGAAACCTTCAAGCGGATGGCCATGAACGATGAGGAGACATTCGCGCTGATCGCCGGCGGCCACACGTTCGGCAAGACCCACGGCGCCGGCACCGCCGATGACCACGTCGGCCCCGAACCGGAGGGCGCAGACCTTGAGGCGCAGGGCCTGGGCTGGCTCAGCACCTACGGCAGCGGCAAGGGCGGCGACACCATCACCTCCGGGCTGGAGGTCACGTGGACGGACAAGCCCACGCAATGGAGCAACCGCTTCCTGGAGATCCTCTTCGAATACGAATGGGAACTGGTCAAGAGCCCCGGCGGCGCCCACCAGTGGGTCGCCAAGGACGCCCCCGAGATCATCCCGGACGCGCACGACCCCAACAAGAAGCACCGGCCCACCATGCTCACCACCGACCTGTCGCTGCGGTTCGACCCGGCGTACGAAAAGATCGGCCGCCGGTTCCTGGCCAACCCGGACCAGTTCGCCCTGGCCTTCGCCAAGGCCTGGTACAAGCTGCTGCACCGCGACATGGGCCCGGTGGGACCCCACATGCTGGGGCCCTGGGTTCCGGAGGCACAGCTGTGGCAGGATCCGGTCCCCGCCGTCGACCACGAACTGATCGGCGAGCAGGACATTGCCCAGCTCAAGGCCAAGCTCCTTGACTCCGGACTGACCATCCCGCAGCTGGCCAGCACAGCCTGGGCGTCGGCTGCAACCTACCGAAAGACGGACCGCCGCGGCGGGGCCAACGGCGCCCGGATCAGGCTGGAGCCGCAGCGCAGCTGGGAGGCCCACGAACCGGAGCAGCTGGCTGCCGTGCTTCCCGTACTTGAGCGCGTGCAGGAGGAGTTCAACTCGGCACAGTCCGGCGGCAAGAAGGTCTCACTCGCGGACCTTATCGTCCTGGGCGGCGCTGCTGCCGTGGAAAAGGCAGCAGCCGACGCCGGGTTCCCCGTCACGGTGCCGTTCCGTCCGGGCCGCACGGACGCCACGCAGGAACAGACCGACGTCGAATCCTTCCAGTACCTGGAGCCGCGGGCCGACGGCTTCCGCAACTATCTGCGCCCCGGTGCGAAGGTCCAGCCGGAGACCCTCCTGCTGGACAAGGCGTACATGCTGGACCTCTCCGCGCCCGAGATGACGGCACTGGTGGGCGGCATGCGTGCCCTGGGCACCAACGTGGCCGGCTCCAGCCACGGTGTACTGACGGACAAGCCGCAGGTCCTGACGAACGACTTCTTCGTCAACCTGCTCTCGCCCGGCACCAAATGGAAGGCGTCGGAGTCGGAGGAGAACTCCTACGAGATCACCGACGTCACAACCGGCGAACTCAAGTGGGCGGCCACCCCGGTGGACCTGGTCTTCGGTTCCAACTCCCAGCTGCGGGCACTGGCCGAGGTCTACGCCAGCGATGACGCCAAGGAGAATTTCGTGAACGACTTCGTGGCCGCCTGGGCCAAGGTCATGGAACTGGACCGCTTCGACCTGGAATGACCCAGCTACGAACTGCACAGGGACGGGGCCGGCTGCCACTGCAGCCGGCCCCGAACGCTTTTCACCACATGCTATATCCCTTTGTCCGGGGGTCAAGCAATACATCCAACATCGGCCGGTCCCTGCGGAGAACCTGAGTAGTCCACCCTTCGATTCTTAAGATCCTTGATGCTTCCTTCAGGTGCAATGAGAAAGATTTGCAATACTCGGCATGCAAGGGATGAAGGCACTAGGCAGGAGAAATATTGGCTATACGAGTCCCGGACGTTCGTCTTTCTGGCCTTAACAGCCATGAAAACATAACGCATTTCCGGTGGGTCGAGGAAGGTAATTTCACGAGGGGATCGAACAGCAAGGCATCCAGGGTCGAATAGATCGACGTCCGGGGCGGAGGCGCTTACGTACGTTCCTCAAACGCCATAGCTGAGCTCGGAGTCATAGAACCCCAGGGCCAGGCTCCCTACCTGAGGACATGCGCAGACGGCGAGTGGACTGGAACTCATGGCATGTCGGCTTCGGCCGGTCTCCAAACCGAGAAAGTTTGGACTGAAGGTCGAGTGCCAGAGTGCTTACACCTGATTATTACCGGTACTCTGCGAGGTGTGACCCGGGTGAGCCGGCGCGGTGCCGTTAGGTGTGGGGCTCCCAGTGATGTCTAGGTGTATTAGCCGCCGTACAATTCCTCGGCGGACAGCCGAGCGCTGGGGATGGCGAACGGCCGGGGGCTCAGTAGTGAACCGGCAATTCCGGGTAGAGCCAGTTTCCGGCGCCCACACCGGTCTTACGCCCCGCCACCGGTGGCTCCGGCGACTGCCGTCCGGCTGGCAGTCGCTGTAGATCTCCAGCCTGGGGATGCTCGTTCTGCTTTCGTACAGAACCCGGGTCCGGCCGGGTCGCCGAGGAAACCAGGCCAAGGTCATGGCAGCGGCTGAGGAAATCGGCTACGTTCAGAATCGCGCCACCCGTCAGCTGCGCGAACGTTCAACCGACGCCGTCGCCCTTGTATGTGCCCCAGCGGGTACCCAACATGTCGTTCTACATGCCCTTCGCCTTGGGGGCTGCTGACGAGGCGGCCAAGCATGGGTACACCCCAACCTGACGTCAGCTGGTCGCGTTTTGTGCGTCAGAGTAAGACCCAACGCGTCTTACCGGACAGGACGAATCAAAGGCTGTAGAACCTAACCTGACAGATTGGAGTTCAGCCCCAATCCGCGGCCGGGCCCCATTTGATGAGACGTTGGCTTGGTCCATGACACAGGGTCCCCTTCCATCGGGGCCCTGTGTCATGGCTATTAGTTAGCGGGGGTAGTTGTTCGGCCACTTCTTCCCATAGCTGCCCTTTAACGCCTTATTTCCAAGGAAATCGGACACCGGTGGGCGATTGAAGCCGTTGCTGGGGTTGTAGTGGCCGTGCCCGGGTCCATCCGCTTTGCCCTTGCCGCCATATGCCTGCTGGTTGCTTCCGTAGCGGGGGCTGTTGTAGGACTTGCTACCCGTGTTCTTAGGATTTGTGAACGGCCCCTTCGACGGCTTGCCGAAGACGAGGTCCATGAATGAAGGGTTGCACCGCTTGCAGGTGCAGAGAATTCCATGTGCCATTTTGTTGCTCCTTCGGTTGAGGAGTGGCAGTTCTGCCGACCCCTGGGGTGTTCCGGTATTCCCGGGTTACTTATGAAGACGTAGTTGAACGAACGAGGTTGGATGCTGGCGAATTTAATGTTTGCGATGTCAACTTGGCTGATCGGGTTGATCCGGGGCATGACAAAAAGAGCCATTGACCCGTAAGGATGTGGGAATGCGGCCACGGCTGGTTATAGCATCAGAAAATGAGTCCGAGCCGCCGTCGAAGGAGTCCTGATCGTGCACGGGCGGGTGAGTATTCCCAAACCCTAGAGGCGATTCGCGGTTGGGTGGAGGAATACGCTCCCGACTCGCGAACCTTCGGGCGTGCGCTTTCAGAACTCGATCCTAAAGCCGCTGCCTTTTACCTTTCAGAGTGGCTGCCCACAGCCCAGAGCCCCGAGCGACTGTTAGGGGATGGCCGGGCGTACGGCTGGCTTTGGGTAGTTATCGAGGAGATATGGCGTGCCCAACCCACCGATCCCCTCTTCGCAATGCGCAAGGAATCGATGCGCTGGTTGATGCTCGGTACTCTCTCACGCCAACATCCTGGTCTGAGCTTTAAGGAGTCCAGTCGGCTCCGAAGCATTGCGGACTCCCTTGGCCGGCATCGCAAAGACCGAGGTGGCGTGGCACGAGACCTCTACCTCGCCTTGGTCGATGTTTATTTCACAACACCGACCGTGGCCGCCCGGACCAGCACGTCCGCCGCGTGGTTCTATGACTTCACAAAGGCTGCCGAGGAGGAATACAAGGTTGGCGCTCATCTGCAGGCGGCAAGACTGGCAACGAAAGCCTGGGAATTCCGCGAAAATCTTCCATCCAACCCGAAAAGTGCGAAGGCGATTTTTCACACTGCGTCGGTAAACGCGCAAATTGCTGCCTACATTCACGACGAGGAGGCCGGCGACAGGATCGCTGCGGCCCTAGAGCGACTTGAAGAAGCGTACGAGTCAATTTCCCAATTTGATAGCGAAGGATCATTCCTCGCGGTAGAACACCTACAGATTGGTTTAGCGCGAAATAACCTGTTGTTGTTCATGAGTAGGTGGCAACTGATGCCGTACCTTGACGGTCTCCATGCTCGTCGCGATGCCCTGCTTAAGGCTTTCAACAGATATAGAGATCTCATGCCAGTTATGCCGGCGCTTGAAGTTGATACTCCGATGTTGCCGCCCCTGCTCGGCGCAGTTGAAGTCGCCAGGCTCATGGAGCATCTCGCTCAAGTCAGTGGAAGTCTTGGAGATTTGTGCGTGAGCCGGTACGCGCTGGACCGACTTCAACGACTAGATGTCGGCGAATTGAATACGTGGGAGCAAGCGATATCGGTAGCGCTTATGCACCCCGACCTTCTTGAACGCCAGCGGCAGATGGAACGTGTACTTCGTATCTCCCAGGGCTTTTCGGGCGGCAGCGCCTACGTCCGCTCTCGTATGTTCCGACGATCAGCAGCAGCCGCCCGCCGCCTAGGGCAATCTCTTCATAGTGAAAAGCTCCGTACCTCTGGAGCCTTCTGGGCTTCCATGTCGAAAGAATGGGAAGCTAAGTCGTCGGAGTTAAAGCAGAGTTCCCTGACCTCACGCCCAGATCGGTCAAGGGAACAGGGAAGGATTGGCACATCCACAGTAGCGAGCGTGACTCCAGAAGGTTCGCCAGCACATTTAAAGATCCAACCTCCGGACAACGCGGTACCCGCCCCCGTAACCGTCCAAGTTACGGCCACCGTGTTGCGCAAGGCATTAGCCCGCGGAATACCGCAAGCCCTCATTATTGCGCTACTGAATGCTGGCCGGTCCATCTCCTCGCAGCACACTCGAATCGACCTGACAGGGATCTGTGCGGCCGTGGAAGCAATCGATGGTTGGGCTGTGCCCAGGGTCCCGCTCGTGGACAAGCCAACACCCTCCGGTCCGGACGATAAAAAACACGCGCAATTGTGGATGCTATTGTCGGCTGCCGAGTTGGCCGCAATCTTCACGCCACAGTTGCTGCCGGAAATCCATTTGGCGGTTGCTCGATCACCCCTCACTGATCCGGACGCCAAACTGATCCACGCCCGGATCAGTAAGCAATATGCGTCGAATCAAAAGCGTCCCAACATGATATTGCGAGCGTTGTTCGACGCCGTGGGGTATGCGTTGAAATTGCAGGAGGGGCCATTGGTGACAGAGCAGGTGGAGGCTCTAATCGCGGCAGTCGAGGACACAGTGTTTTCTTCCACGATCGGCAGTGACCTTATAGATACGGCTTCTTGGGCAGGGCACCGGATTCAAAAGCTCACCGGATCACTAATAGAGGCGGGATTTATTAGTGAGGCAGCGCGCCTCTTTGATGCGAGCGTTGGATGGGTCCAATCCGCCGTGGCGCTCCGGCCCGAATATGCCATGGAACTGCAGCTGATGGAGTCGTCGTTCTACTATCGGAGAGCAGAGGACCAGGCAGAGCTCTTCGCCCGAATCCGTGACCGCATACTTGCTGCACAGCCCCCTTCATCAGAACCCCGTATCGAGACCCGTCCCCGTCGGACGCGACCGCTACAAGACGAGGCCCTCGTCCGGCTGGTTCCCGGGGCCGTAGAATCTTGGGCGCTTATTACCTATATAGGTAACGGAGGAGAGCATCATAGGGCGGTGTCGCTGAAAACGGGTTCCGCTGAAATCCTTGACTTGTCGGAGGATATCTGGTTCGAGTTGCGCCCTTCTCGGATGGAACAGCCAGCGGCCTCTCTGGAAGAGCTGCACCGGGTTATAGTTGAGCCGATCCTGCCTTTCACGGCCGATGCCCGGGTGCTGCTGTTCGTTCCGCAGGGCGTGATGTCATCGCTGCCGATCCACGCCGCTCGAGGGCCCCAGGGCTACCTTTTGGAGCACAAGGCCGTTGCCTACTTTCCGGAAGAACGACTCCGCGTCCATGAAGGCAACGGTGACAAGGCCCCTTGGCTAGTGTGCGGCTGGGATGTATCAGCGCACGCGGAACGCGAATCCCGGGAAGTCGCCCGTGCCCTTCGTCGGCAGGAGCTTTCCGTTGATTGGCCGGAAAACGCCGAAGCCGGACTGGAAAAGCTGTTCGGCAGCGGCAGACTTGCTGGGCTGCACGTTTCGGGTCATGGCCGTTCTATCGCCTGGCCACAGTCGTTTAGCTCCCAACTCGCTCTATCCAAGAGCGTCACTATGACCGCTTCAGAATGGCTCGTCCACGGGCCGCGCGCAGAGTTTGTGTTCTTTAATGTGTGCGGCCTTGGCCGAGTTCACCCCCGGAGCGGGGACTTAAACGGCTTCCCGTTGGCTATCCGCCTACGGGGTGCAACGTCCTTGATTGCCGCGACCGGGTACATCCCACCTCAACAGGCGCATTCGTTCGCCCGCCTGTTTTATGAGAATGCACGACGCGGCGATTCGCTTGCCGCGTACTGCGAAACCGTCTTGTCCTGCATTGAGGAGGGGATGCCGCCACACGTCTGGGCGCCCTACGCGCATTTTGGGCGCGGCCACCGCTTCTTGACGTCGAGAAGACTCCCCCGTCATCGACGGGAGAAACATTCCAACCTCGACGTTCAAACCTCGTTTGAATAGCAGTAGCGTGTTCGCAAACGGCCCGTGCCCGCCTAAGAAAGGACATGACATGACAATCGAGACTCTCGATACTGAAGGCGATGACGACTACGACGTTGATGGAGCTGAATCAGTCCCTGACTGCGCGGCCGATCCGCGCGCAGAAATTGAAGCCTTCACCGGCACGACACTGGAGCACCTCATGCGTGTCGGCTATTCAGTGTCGGCCAGGAAGCTTCAAAAGAGAGAAGACAGGGAGGACACAGTACAGGAAGCATTCGTACGGCTCATCTCGGTGGCCCGACGTCAGCCTGCTCTGCCTCAACATCCGGGAGCTGAACGTGCCGCCGCCTATTTCGCCCGGATCGTGCTTAGCGTGATCATTGATAACTGGAAACAGGAGGTGGCAGCAAAGCGCGGCGGTGGAGCTGCGGTGCTCGCACTAGACAACGAGATTCACGTTGAAGATCCTCGTCCAATGCCGCCGCACCACGCGCAGATGAGGGAATTACGTACCCGCATCCTCACTGCAGTCGAGACCCTTCCACCAGGGCACCGCGCAGTCGCGGAGCTCGCATTGGACATCGATTCGGGGGATTTCAGCCGCCTTAGCCATTCTGAGATTTCCGAGCGCTTGGGACTACCAATAAAGACTGTTAAGAGCCGCATACATGAAATTAAGAAGAAACTAGCCATCTGCCTCGCAGACTGGAAGGAGGAGCAGTAATGAACGCTAACGAAATTTTCCGGAAGGGCCCTGAGGCCGTCGATCTATGGCGGCGTGTGCTTGAAGCGGAGATTGAGTTGGAGGAAGCGGAAGACGGTGCTGACCTTGTCGGCAACCTCGACGAGCTTGACGAGGACGAACTGGCGGAGGCGCAGATAAACGTATTCTCGCGTCTGGGCGTCGTCCCGCCGACCGGAAATGTTAGCGCCCTGATGGCTGCCTTCATGGTTGACTTGGAGAACTGGCGTATCGATGCATCCGCACCTGCGTTGGCGCTGGCGCGTGACGTCGGGTCCGTTGCTGAAACTGTCAAGGTCTCTGTCCCAGAGCTCATTGCAGAGGGCCATGACGAGGTTGTGCAGTTCGAATGCGACCTTGACGAGCACGGGCGCATCACAGATCTGGCAATAAAGATCTCTGCCACCGATTTGGCTGGTCCCCCACTTACGCTCGCACTCCTTGAACCGAACGGCACAGTACACACCACACGTGTTTCCTCACGGGGTTTGGCGCGCTTCTCCGGGCTGGCGATCGAACCCTCCCCTGGTGACAGCCTGAGATTCGAATTACGCCGATAGTCCCGGGCGCTCAGTTGGACGAGTCATAGCCGACGTCTTTGACCACGTTGCGGAGTGCTGGACATCCTATTTGGGGCCGGTGGGGAGGTACAGAAGCTGCAATCTGTTGACTCTGCCCTCCCGCGGGACTTCTGCAGCTCCCGCGTACCGTTCTGCCCACACGCGGTCAGCGCTCCTGAATGATGAGTCAGCACAAAGTTCCGCTGAATTCTCCAACCGTCTACTCTGAACCTCGTCTTCTTGAGTAAGCCCGTCAAAACCCGGGAGAGCTACAAAACCAAGGAGACCAAAATGTTCCAAGCATTTCGCCTTTCGAGGCTCATCAAGGGAATCGGCACGATCGTCAGCCTGATGGCTCTGATCGCTACCGGGGGTGCGATAGCCGCCGTCCCCGCTGAGGCGGCGGCCTTCACTTACTCTGTCTACGCGCCCAACAAGGTCAACTCGACAACGGCCGAAGGCTGGGCAAATCTTAGCCGCGATTGCTCCGGAACCTACGGGTGCTGGAGCTACATGAAGATTGAAAAGCGCGAGTGGTGGGGGTGGTCCTACCGGGGCGGTGGTTGGGTCAACAACAACGGCTGGAACAGCATCCGCGGTGAACTTACTGCAGGCTGTGGGGACTACCGGACCACCGTCGATAGCTACAACGATGTTGCCGGTGGGTACGGAAGCGGCGCAAACATTGGGCCAGTGGGCGCGAGCTCAAACGGGACGCGGATTTACCGCTACAAAACAACGTGGTCTTCAGGGACTAACAGGCTTTGCCGGTAGTTCAAGACTTCAAAAGCTGGGCCGGGCGTTCTGCCCGGCCCAACTTTTTGGCGTTACGGGCACTCGCGGCTGGAGTGGTTCACATGCACGCTGACGTAGAACGGCCCCGCAGTAGGCTCCGGACAAGGGAGTGGTAGCAGTCTTGGGCGTCGGCCCTATTCCGTGTTGACCATTCAGCAGAGCTAGTCAAAGGTACCCGCCTCCGGGGTCTTCTGTCCGCCGTAGCGCATTTTTTGAGAGGGCCTTCTTTGGCCATGACGATGCGCATGTGTGGGCCTGTGTGGTTCAGCCATCAGATGCTGACCTCGAAAGCTGGCTCCAGCCCCAAATGCTCACAACCGACCAAATTGCTTCTATCCGGTAAAGGGCTTCTGGGTGCTTTGTAGCGCTCAGGGCATACCAATCCTGACGCATTATCCACCGGTGCTGCCGAGGGAGCTACCCAATGGCTCGCCCTTTCCAGCACCGGAATACCCAGGTTGCCCCCAACCGTAGACTGCTCGGTTCGCGTTCCCTTGTCGACATCGAGTGTCTGTCCCCTCATAACGCAAGTCGGCTAATGCACCATCGTGAGGGCTATCACAACCGTCTTCCGTACGCTGAGCACATACATCCGCACGTATAACAAAACTGCTAGCCTTAATTCATGGCAAAAAAGATAGTAGTGCTGCTGGAAGATGATATTGACGGCTCGGAAGCGAACGAGACAATATCCTTCTCCCTCGATGGCAGGGAATACGAGATCGACCTTAATGACGGTCACGCAAGCGAACTGCGCGAGACCCTTTCCCGCTTCACCACCGCCGGCCGCCAGATATCTGGCGGAAGTGGTCGTCGGGCGCCCCGGACCAATTCATCGCAGGGCGGCCCGGGCGCCAAAGCTGTCCGATTGTGGGCAGCTGAGAATGGCATCCAGGTGAACACCCGCGGGCGTATTCAGGCGGACGTTGTAAAGCGGTACGAGGCCGCTCACTAGAGCAGTAAAGACAAAGTCAGGGCTGGAACCTATATATGGTTCCAGTCCTGACTTTTCATTTGCAAAGCGCAATTCATGCGGTGATTTTTATGCAGATATTGTCCGCACATCCGGGAACCATCCGGCCGGGGCCTTTTTGGGCTCCAAGTGTTCGGGGTCGCGGTGTTTTTGCATGTCGCATTTGTAAAACGGGCCGCGCGGGTCGAGGAGAACGCTCATGTGGTGGTCTGCGTGGTCTTTGAACCAGACGCTGATGCCGGTGGCCCCGTCGAGTCTGAGGTGTTCCCAGGCACGCCACAGTGCCTCCACCCGGGAGACAGCTTCCGGGTGGAAATACCATTCGATGCACCACTTCGCTGCACGGCCGTCCACGTCGCGGACGTAGGTGGGCAACAGCTGCTCGTGCAGGAATTCCTCGGCAGAGCCGTAGACCAGCTGCGGGGGCTTCTGCTGTTCGCTCAGATCAGCACAAGCTTCCTGTGCGTCCGGGCTGGGAGTTTCTCCGAAGCGCCCGATGTTTATCGTCATATCCCGGCTCCCCTACCCGGTCACCCATGGATTTGTGGCCGCTGCCGCGGCCACCGGTATTGGTTCGTTCTCCGGCTGCGGGCTGTACTTCTTGATGGACGCTTCCACGGCGTCCTTGTGCGGGCCCGTGTACCAAGGCATGGTCCGGACCAGGGTGGCGGGGGCGCCGGATGCAAGGACGACGGCGCGGCCGCGATCCAGTTCGGCAAGGTTGGAGACGTCGAAGATACGCTCCTTGGACTCCTGCCGTGAGCGGCTGGACCCGGACTTCCCTGACGAGACGGAGACGTTGATGTAGCTATAGTCCCCGACCAGGTCCGAGAGGGCCCGGAGGAAGCCTTCCTCGGCCACACCGCCGCCATAGACCTTGACGTTCGCGGCCGACCAGATCTTCCGCATGTTCGCCTCACCCCAGAGCTCGACGCCCTGGGACCAGGACTGCAGGATGCCCATCACGATCAGGCCCTTGGAGCCGTAGTGGCTGAACTGGTCCGGGAGGCCGGCCCAGCGAACAACGTTCGCCAGCTCGTCCAGGGCGAACAGCGCCGGCTTGGGCAGTCGGCCGCCGCTGCGCTCGGCCCGTTCCTCCATGGCCTCGGCGATCGCGACGGTCAGTGCCGTGGTGAGCGGGGCGGCTGAGCCGGCACCTTCCTTCGAGAGGATATAGATCGTCTCCTGGGACGCGGCGAAGGCGTGCGGGTTGAACTGACGGCGCCCATCGCCGGCTACGGTCGCGCCGCCGGTTGGGGCGACCCAGCGGAGGGTGTTGCGGCTCTTGAGGCACTGGATCATCTTTTCGGCGGTGCCGAAGATACCGTCCCGCTGCTTGTCGGCAAGCTTCAGCGTGGACTCCAGGCCCTTGTACTGCAGCTCGTAGTCATGTTCCCGGAGGATTTCGATGGGTTCCTGGCTGACCTGCTCCGTCACCCACAGATAGACCTGCGTGATCGGCAGATCGCCCAGTGCGGCCGCGATGAAGTACGAGGAAAGGATGTCTTCGGCTTTGGGCTCGAAGTAGGCGTCCGGCTTGGACCCGGGCACCCGGGACCCGACCGCGAAGTGCTGGGTGAGCTTGTAGGCCTTCTCTTCGTCGGTGACGTAGGAGAGGGGGTTCCACCACCAGTCCGGTTCTTCCTGGGCGATCTTCTGGGGATCGAACACCCACACCGGCGCGGCTGCCTCGCGGACGCCACGGGTGCCATCGACGACGTCACGCTTGTTGGACGTGGAGACGACAGCGCCGGGAGCGTCCAGGATTGCCGGCATCACGCGGGAGGTTGATTTACCGGTCCGGGGTCCCCAGATGTCGAGGCTGAGGTCTTCCCAGGACTGGACGAACTTCTGGCCGGTGGAGACGACCTTGCCCACGACGATGCCGGGGTTGTCCTTGATGCCCAGCCGTTCGGCTTTGGCCTGCGCTCCTTTGTCGGAGAATGCGGAGAGGGACTTGCCCCGGCCCAGGTAGCGGGCGGCTTTATCGACTCGGGCACGCTTGGACGCACCCTGCCGCCACGCCACCAGGACGACGACGGCCAGGGCCAGGACCAGGCCCGCCATGACGCAAACGACGATCGTGGACTGGGTCGGCCAAGGCACCTTGCCCTTGATGAGCCCGGCGATCAGGTCGATGGGGTGGGCCGGCGGCGCGTCGATGCCCGCCAGCCACGAGCCAATGTGTGCGGCGGCGTAGGTGCCGCCGCCGAAGACGACGATGAAGCCGATGGCCAGCCAGACGATGACGGCGTCGCCCAGGCCCATGCCTTTGCGGTTCGGTGCGCTCACAGGGAGCCTCCTTCAGTTGGCAGGATGGGTGCGGCCGGGTTGAGGATCGGTTCCGGGGATCCGTGCCATTTGTTGTCGGTGTCGTTGACCCCGTCGGGTCCGTGCTCGACGGAGGTCAGGCCGACCTGGACCGGGATTCCTGGACGGCCGCCGACCTTGATGAGGAACTTTCCACGCCCTGGCGGTTCGACGTCGAAGCCGCGCGAGTCCCAGGCGGGCGGGTCCTGCCAGGAAATGAGCTTCTGCTGTTCCTGCCGGGACAGGGGTATCGCGGAGGTCAGCAGGGGCATCTCGCAGGCGGGAAGGCCGCCGCAGATGACCATGCCGGAGCGTTCGACGAAGCCGCGGGCTTTCATCCGGTCCTCTTCTGCGGGCAGGGCCAGCAGGTCGGACATGGTGTGGGAGATCATGATCTGCCCGACGCCCACGGAGCGGTTGAGCCGGGTGAGGGCGTCCACGCGGTCGACCATGCCCTTTCCGGCTCGGAGGGCCCGCCACAGTTCGTCCAGGACGACGAAGTAGTTCCTGCGCGGTTCCAGCCCTGCGTCGGCGAGGGCGTTGGCGACGTTCACGGTGCCGAAGCCGTAGGACCAGCAGGCCAGCAGGACGGCGGCCTGCAGGTCGGTTTCGGTCTCGTCGATGCTGGAGACGTCGAAGACGACGGCGCGGTCCCGTTTCATGGGGTTGGTGGTTTGCTGGGAGAAGATTTCGCCGAGCTTTCCGCCCCCGGTCAGGCCCAGCAGGGTTGCTTCCAGGGCCCGGGTTTCCTGGAGGTAGATGTTCATGTCGCCGCGGTCCAGCGCGACTTGGCGCAGCTCGTCCGGGGCGGAGACGATCACGTCGAGCAGGTCTTTCAGGACAGGGACGCCGTCGAATCGTTCATCGAGGACCCGTAGGGCTCGGTCCAGGATGGTTTGTTCCTGGTCGGTGGGCGGGTTGTTCCGGCTGATGGTGATGAGGGAGACGACCATGGTCAGGCGCCGGCCGTGGGCGTCGGCGCGGACCCGGGCGGCGTCTTCGTTGTGCCCGCTGTCTTCCAGCAGCTGGGCCGCTTCGACGGCCTGCCCGGGGTCGAGGATGTTCAGGTAGCCAACGCCGCGGCCGAGCTTGATGACCTGGCCGCCGAGGGCTTTCACGGCTTTGACGTGCTCGCCTTTGAGGTCGCCAAGGATCAGCGGGTGAACGCCCTGCGCGGAGAGGCCGATGAACATCCGGCGCACCACCGTTGACTTTCCGAGGCCGGGTTTGCCGAGGATGAACGCGGACGGGTTCGAAATCAGGCGTGCGCGCTGGAACCAGCTGATCGGGTCACAGCAGACCGTTGCCTGGGTTTCCTCATGCCGGCCGAGTGGGACACCGATCATGGGTGACGAGGCACCGGAGGAGAACGGCCACAGTCCGCAGACCTGGACGGTTGTTCCCCGGTACTCCCGGACGGACGGGAGGAGCTGGGCCATGCCGCCGCCCCGCCCGGTCCACCCCCGAGAGCCAGGCCCGGCTTCCTTTGCCGGGGTTTTTGCTGTCTTTACTGTTTTTGCCTTCTTTGCTGTCAAAAGTTTCATGCGGGCCATTAGAGGGCGTCCTTTATCTCGGTGGGCACCATGCTGTGCTTGGGCAGCACCAGCCCCAAGGGCAGGGACGCTGCGAACGCGGTGTCCTGGGAGCCGTAGGCGCGGCGCAGCAGCACCCGGGCGGTACCGGAGGTCTGCTCGATGGCGGCAACGGCGTCCGGAAGGCGTTCCTTGTGGGTTACCGTGGCGGTGACGACCATGCCGAAGTTCACCAGACCGGCGCCCTGGGCTTCCTCCTCGGCCGCCCGGACAGTAGCGCGGGCATCGACCAGGGCACGGGCAGTGGGGCGGTTGCCGGAGGTGATGCGGACGTTGGCGTTGTTCTGGTCCCGCTCAACGACCGCGGCGGCGCGGGCTGAGTCCATCGGGCGGTACAGCAGGGAGACGCGCTTGCGGTCAATGTCACCGTGTGGGGCGAGCAGGCGGGAGAGGACGGAGGAGTTCACCGAACCGCGGGGGGCTCCGGTCATGGTCCAGGAGGCTGAGAAGGCGGAGTCGTGGCGGTAGGCGTCCCAGCTTGCCTGGGTCGCGGTCGGACCGACCTCGGCCCAGGTCAGGGATACAGGGGTGCCGGCGGCGTGGGCTTCGTCGATGATGAGCGCTGCGGGCGGGTCGTAGGCGATCCGTACGACCTCGCAGAGTTCCTGTGCGGACATGGGCCGGGCGATCCCGGCCCCGGTGGACTGCAGGCGTGCCGACAGTCCGGGGATACGGGAGGCCAGCTCGCGGGCGACATCCTCCGGGGTGCGCTTCTTTGAGCCCGCACGGAGGGAGGCGTTGAAGGTCAGGGACACCCAGGCCCGGACCGTGGCCGAGCCTTCCGGGTAGGTGTCGACGACCTCATGGAGCATGTCCCTGGCGAACTGCGGCGAGTCAGGGTCGATGTTCATCAGGACCTCATTCCGCAGCCGGTAACCGGAGTCCGGGGCGGTCTCAACGGTGACGGCAGCGGCGTCCAGGCCGGCCTCGTCGGCCAGCCCGGCGAGCCACCCGCCCCAGTTGGCAACCCAGGCATCGACCTGCTCAGGGTCAACCAGGGAGGCACCGTCGGGTTCGGTGGAGAAGATCACGGTGAAGTGACTGGTGGCTGGGACGTGCAGCATGGCGAAGGGGCGCTTGTAGGAGTCGGTGAACTCATACAGCGTGGACTTCGCCGCCAACCCGGGCAGCTGATACATGCCCCACCCGGTCACACCAAGGGGGCCGGAACGGTACAGGTTGGTGCCGGAGGACTTCGCGACCTTGAAAGCCAGTCGGGTACCGAAACGGTCTACTACGGACTGGCCGTGCTTGTCCTTCACAGTCAGCAGCAGCGCGCAGGCGCCGGCGCCGGCAAGGACGCCCAGGCCGACGAACAGGCCCCAGATGGCGAAGCTGACAATGCCCAGCAGGAGTCCGACCATGACAATGCCGCTGCCGATAGCGCCGAGGTTGCCCAGGCCGGCTGAGCGCGGAACGCGCCAGTTGCCGTAGGACGGTTCCTTGTATTCGGTGTTAATTGCTGCCACTGGGGCCCTCCCCGGTTGAATCCTGCGCGGTCGTCTTGATTGCCTCTGCTGTCCTGGACGCCACCTGGACGCCTGCTGCCACAGCCATGCCGGCCGGGCCTGCGGCCGTGGCTCCCGTCGCAGCCCCAGCCCCTCCGGCCGGTGCAGCCGCCCCCGCCTTGCCTGCCTTACCGGCTGCCCCGCCGGTACCCGAAGAGCCAGGCGTTGGCTGCCCTCCCCCACCGCGGGGGCCTGAAGATCCAGAACTACCCTTGGGAGAACTGCCTGTGTTCGTGCTCGTTGTGCTGCTGGAGCTGGCTGGGGTGGGCGCTGCGTTGCCCCGGCCACTGCCAACCCGGCCCATGGACACAGCCCCCGTGGCAAGGGCCCCCACGGCGGCACCGGCTGCTGCCCCACTGCCAGCGGCAACGGCTCCCACCATCGGCGTGACGAACCGCATCAGGGCGGGAAGGGCGAACAGGGCAACGATCATCAACGTGAACCCTGTGATGGAGCCGATCAGGGCATCCTTCCCGCTGGTCTTGCTCATCAACAGGAATGCGACCGAGTACACGATCGCGGCAGCGGGCTTGTAGAGGATGAAGGCGATGGTCCAGCCAACTGCCTTCTGGAACCACTGCTTGCCCATCTCAGTATTGGTGAATGCGGCGGTGGTGGGCAGGATGCCGGCCAGGATCACCAGCATGCCGCTGCGGACGACCATAAGGACGATCTGGACCAGGGACGCAATCAGTCCGATCAAGCCGAGGACGATGAGGATGAAGACCGCGTCGCCTGTCTGAACAACGGCGATTTTCTGGAAAGCGTCGGCAAATCCTTTGCCGTCCGTTGATCTTTTGATGATGGCGGCGGCGAATGCGTCAGCGGCAATGACCAAAATTGAGATGACGCCAAGGCCAAGACCCGAGACCAGAGTCAGTGTGACCAGTGATCGTAGGAGGTCTTTCAGCGGTGCTCCGCGCTGCTCCCAGATCATCCGAATGCCCCCAATGATCACGGCGAGGACTGCCAGCGTCAGCGTCCACGGCATCAACTCGCTATTCACAGCGGACACCACCGGACTGGCCTTTGCCCCCTCCTCGCTGGTGAGGTTCACAGTCGGCATGGACACCCAGAAGGTAGACAGAGTCGTCACCATCTGGCTCATGCCCTCCATGATCGACTTCGCTAAGTTCCCGATTGCGTCGTTGGCTATGTCTTCGAGTGCGTTGCCCAAGCCGCACTTGAGGTCTCCCCAGCTGCACTCAGCCATGTCAGACTCCGGACCAGAGGATGAAGCCGCCCAGGTCCCTGACCTGGGAGATATGGCCGAAGGGGGCTCCGTCGTCCGAGGGTTTGACCTTCCAATCTCCGTCCAGCCAGCGCATGGAGAAGGTTGTGCGGCCCAAGGCTCCCGTTGCCGTGGCGAAGGCGAGATCGATGGAAGCTTCCGACGGTGTGTAGGACTTAATCAGGAAGCCCTTCACCTGAATCGTTGTGTTGCTGCCACTGGATGAGGTGCCGCTGGCCGTCTCCTTCATCGCGGCGTCTCTACCGGTTCCCGGGACGAGAAGCTTGTCGGCGACCTGCTTGAGAATCTCGGGTTCCCCCGAGGATCCAAGAGCAGCTACGTTCATAGCCGCGTAGAGGGACCCGGTGGGTGAATGTGCGAAGCATGAGCGGAAGCCGTTGGTATCGGTTTTGCCCGGCCCAACTTCAGGATCCGTCGGGGTTGCCATCTTGCCTACCAACTCCCACTTTGAGGTGGGCGCTGCCCCAAGTGATGTCTCCGAGGAAGACGGCAGCCCACAAATGCTCTTTCCTCCGTCGCTCGAAGCGATGGGGCTGGCGGTGGCTGTGCTACTCGTCGCCGGTGCGGGCTCTGCATTGCTCTGCCCTTTGGGGAGCAGGAAGATGACGATCCCTGCCGCAACCAGCGTGACCACCAGCGCGGCCGCGATGATGAAGCCGGGTTTTGTGAACGGATTGCTTTCGGTGGTGCTCTCTGTTGACTGGCTCATACGGAACCTCCCGTTGGTGGTGCTGGTCTAGACGAAGGCGCGGACGATGCCTGCGGCACCGGTGATGATGATGCAGCCCATGAGGACCCAGCCGAGCTTGCCGATCGCCTGCGCGCCTTCACCGCGCTGGAGCTGGATGACCATGCCGATGCCGACGATGATGACGCCCAGGACGCCGAGGACCAGGCCAATACCGGAGGCCCAGTTCAGGATGGTCAACAGACCGCCGGCCTGCGCAGGGACGACGGGGGTGGGGTTGGGAATAACGCTGGTTGAGAGTGCAGTGAACGTGTTCATGGTGAGACCTTTCAGTGGTTGGTTGCGGTGGCCAGGGCGGCCACGTCGGTTATGAAGCGCTGGTATTCGCGAACGGCTGGCAGTGCTGTGGTGTCCGTGTGCCGCCAGGCGTCCACCCAGGGCAGAGCCCAGAATCGTGGCGCTCCGCCGCCTACGAGGGTGGTGAAGTCCCGGAGTGCTTTGGGTGTCTTTCCCGGGGCGTCTGCAAGGACGGCGAGGCCGAGGAGATCGACCTGCGGGGCGGCGCCCGATACCCATTGGGTGAGTGCGTTCCTGGCAGTGGTCAGGCCGCGCATGTCTGCGCGGCAGACCAGCAGCACCGGCGGCTTGGCGCCGCTGGGGAGAACGGGCCAGCGATGGTCCGTCGGACGGGCGGATTCGATGAGGTCAGCGATCCGGCTTTCACCCGCTCCCCCGTGGGTGCCAACAACCCAGAGACGGGCTGTGCCGGCCATGCTGCGGGTCGCCAGCCTGTCTGCCGCGTCTGGCTCGACCATGCCCCGCAGCGGTGTGCTGATGACAGCCGCCGGCGGGGCAGCCGCAGCCCGGGTTTCCTCAGCCGGTTCATCCGTCGTGGGGCGGGTAACCCAGGGGTTCAGGGTCTGTTGCATGGGTCCTCCTCTCAGGTTCCGCAGGGATAGTGCTAGAAGCCTTTGGCCACAGCGGCGGCCGCGGCGAGCCATGCCCGCTGGGTGGCGGGCTGGAGCGCTTCGTAGCTGATGGGTCCGTTGACCAGGGCGGGGTCGTACGGGATGCGGACGACGGCCCGCACGAACGGTTCGAAGCCGTCCGCGATGCGCTGTGCCTCGGCTTTGGCGCGCTTCAGGGCATCGCCGGTCATGCTGCGTTTGGCGTCGGTGGACTCGGAGACGATCACGACGGCGTTGCGTGCCAGCCCGGAGTCGTGGCCCCCACGGGATTCGAGGGTCTGCAGGGTCAGCCGGGCGGCTTCTGCGCGGTCCTCGATGGCGGTGACGGGGACGACGAGCTGGTTGGTGTGGTCGATCATCCGCCGCCAGTTGGCGGCCCGGGCGGTGTTGCCGGAGTCCATGATGACCAGCCGGTAGTACCGGGTGAGGACCTGGTGGGCGATGTCCACTTCCTCGGCGGTGACTTCGTGGTCGCCTTCTTCGTTTTCGTCCGAGCGCAGCACGTCGAACTTATCGGCGGTCTGGTGGTGGACGAACTTGGCGATCTCGGCCGCGTTCGTGGACGGGGACAGCAGTTCGGTGGAGGAATCGATCAGGTCCAGGACGCTGCGGTCGTGGGCGCCTTTCTCGGTCCGCCATCCCAGGGTGCCTTGGGATTCGTTGTTGTCCCAGGCCACCGTTGCGGCTCCGCTGTAGCGGGCAAGGATCGCCGAGAGCATCACAACAGTAGGGGTCTTGTTGGCGCCGCCCTTGCGGTTGACCACGGCGATGGTCCGGGGGCCGGGCCAGTGCTGGCTGACGGTGCGGATGTCTTCACGCTCGGACCGTTCCTCCGCAGAGGGGTCCATCCGGAAGCCCAGGCGGGTCAGCGTGCCGCGCCAGCCCTGTGTGGCCGGCTCCAGCACAGGGGCGCTGACCAGGAAGGAGGTCTCCTGCAAACTGCGTCGGGTCACTGGCGCATCGGCTGCAACAGCCTGCTGCGGTGCCTCATCGTCGGCCGGAGCCACGTCCTCGGCCACCGCCGTCTCCCCGTCCAGGGGCGGCCACGGCTGGCGGTCCCCGGTCGGCTGGGCAGCTTCAGGCTTCACCACGGGCGTTGGCGCTGAAGCGGCGTCGACAATTTCAGGGGTGGACGCAGGGTGCGTGCTGGCGGGTGCGGCAGTGCGGCGGCGGCCCGGCCGGGGCACGTAGGAGACGGATTCGACGTTGCCGCCCGGGTGGACAATCAGTTCGCCGTGGCCTTCGGGATCCTCGATGCGGACCCGGACGGGGCGCTGCAGCGTCTTGGCTTCGGCCACGACAAGGGCCAGGGCGTTGTCGCGCAGGTCCTGCAGGGTCTCCCCTGCCGGGACGACGCGGGAGTTTCCTGCTACGACGACCTCGGCGGTGCCGTTGTCGCTGATGATGGCCTTGATGTTCGGGAAGGCCAGGACCTCTGTCGGTATGGTGCTCATGAACCTGATTCCTTACGTTGACGGGGTTGGTGAAGTGCGGGCGTTTACGAGGCGGGCGGGGTGAACCGGTTGACCTTCCACGGGGCCTCCTTGCCGGTGCGGAGCAGCTGCAGAGTGTAGGTCCCGGCATCGGTGGGCACGGCTGCCATAACGCCGTAGCCGTTGGCCTCATCCACCGCCAGCGTCGCAGGGCCGGTCACCCGAGTGGCGGGGACATTGGCCGGATCCACGGCGGAGTAATCGGCGGTGGCCTGCGGCGTGAGCCAACGAGCGAGGTCGTTGGCCCACTGCTTGTCATCCACGCCCGGGCGGGCAAAGTCCGCCATGACCTTCTGGGCGGTGTCTACGGCGGCGTCCTTGCCGGCCTGATCCCAGCTGATGCCGATGGTGGCTGGCACCGTGCCATCGGGGGCCTGCGGGCCGCTGCCCGCGCTCAGGGAGACCGGCGCCGAGGCCGTGGCGGCCGTGCTGGGCGCCGGTACCGGCGTGGTGCTCGCTGCCGGTGCGCAGGCCGTGCGCAGCAGGACCACCGCGGTCAGTGCCAGGGATTTCTTCACTTCTTCTCCTCTTGAGTGGGCAGGTACAGGAAGGCTGACGGGACCGTGTTGCTGACCGTCCGGGTGTAGTAGTTGTGGTCATCCGGCGGCGGGTTGCCGTTGTAGCCCTCTTCGACGTAGGTCCCGTTGTCCTTGACTTCCTTCACCACCGCGACGTGGCCAAAGGTCGGGTCCGCTCCCCCGGCACCGGGCGCGTACCAAACGACCGCGCCGACCCGGGGAATGTTGCCGGTGGCCCAGCCCTTGGCATCCCAGCCGGCCTTCCACGTCAGCGCAGAACCCAGCTTCTGACCGTCCGGACGGAAGGTGCCATTGAGGAATTTGAACGGTGCGCTGGTGGACCCCATCTGCTGGTTCACCCGCCACAGCGCAAAGTCCACGCATTCCCGATAGAACATGCCCAGCGGCGACGCCACCGCTGGGCCCGTGCCGGCCTGCACCCAGGTCGGTGAGTTCTTCCACGGGTAGTCATCCCCGGCCCCGGACTGCCCTGGAATGGCGCAGCCGCTGCCCTCCAGCGAGAATGTGCCGTCCGAGAGGGCCTGGACGAGTTTTACGGCCTCAGGCCAATACTTCTGGTAGTGGTACGGGTCCGCGTTGCGCTGGACCTTGTTGCCAGCAATTGTCGGCGCCAGCAGCTCCCAGCCATCCACCTTCTGCAGCGCCTTGATGAAATTCGTCGCACTGATGGTCGGGTCCATCCGATCCGCGTACGAGCCCCACGCACCGTTCCCACGCTGCTGGAACAAACCCCGTGAATCCGGCCCGGCGACGTCGCCACGGTCCAGAACACGGAGCCCTGACTCCCCCAAGGCGACCATGACGCTGATCATCTGGCCCTTCACGGGCAGATTCAGCGCCTTGCCGGCAACCATGATCGCCGCAGCGTTCTTCAACTGCTCCTGGGAGTAACCATCGACCTTGGTATCGCCGTTGATCGACACCGAGACTGTCGGGCCGCAGTCGGCAGCGGCGGGCTTCGCCGGGGCAAGGAGTAGGAGTATGGAAAAGACCAGCCCGAAGATGAGGCCGGGGACCACGATCAGCGCCACGAGGCCAAGTGACTTCCGCTGCATGTGAATCCCCCCTGAGCCGCAGGCGTTAACAAGCTCCCCCAAACGATACAGGCCTGTAGTGAACATGTGCAATGCCTGTAGTTGGCATGCATTCTACATATACAAGGTTAGGGGGAACGTTACGATGAGTTGGCTTCGTAACACTTCTTGAATCCGCGCTGGAGGGTGGGACCTGATGCTGACGACACGGCGCGGTCTAGCCTGCCTGGCGTTCCTTGCACCCGTGGCTGCACTGTCTGGATTCGCGGTTCTGATGGCGCGCAAGATCGTTGGACGGGGACCGAAGGACTATCGTCGCGCCGAGCTGAAAGATGATGGCCGCAGGCTCCGAATCGACTTGGATGACTACACCAAAGCCCAAGGCGACTTTGGCGTGTTTGACCCTGCAACAGAACGCTACACAAGAGTCGGTGAGGTCATGCTGATCGACGAGGATCAAAAGTTCGTTGAGCGGCTAATTCATACACAGGACTCCCGGCCGACGTCCCTGGGGCCGGTGGTCGATTGGACCCCTGATGTGTTCTTCGAACCTTCTGCGGTGGCCGGGCGGTTTGAAGAGGTGCACATCCCCACCGAATACGGTGCGGCACCGGCTTGGTTATTCGAAGGTAAGAACGCGGGCACATGGGTGATCCATATTCATGGCAGCTGGACTGACCGCTCGATCATGTTTCGTGACGTCCACGCTTTCAGTCACCTGGGCTTCACGTCTCTGGTTCCTTCATTCCGCAGTGACTTGGAGGTCAGCCCGCCACAGGCCGAATCGAGCCACCTTGGGCAAACGGAATGGCGTGACGTGGAAAGCGCTGTTGCCTATGCCGTGGCTCATGGAGCGAAACGAATCATCCTCTCGGGCTGGTCAATGGGTGGCACCATTGCCCTGCTGACAGCAGAACGCAGCGCCTACCGTGACCGGATCGTCGGGATAGTCCTGGTTGGGCCAGTCACGAGCTGGCGTAAGACCATTACAGCGGGGGCGGCACGGGCAGGAGTGCCGCCGGTAGGGGCCAACCTTGTGATGTCCCTGCTGCAGGCTCCCCTCTTCGCGAGGATGCTCGGGCTGGAGGAAACGATTAACTTCGATGACCTTGAATGGGTCGATGTACCCAACCGGGTGGCAGTCCCGACGTTGGTTCTGCATTCCCACGCGGATCAGGAGGTTCCCTGGGAAATCTCCGTGGCGTTCCAACGCGCGAATCCGGGCACCGTCACCCTGATTCCTCTACCGGAGGCGCACCACACTCAGGAGTGGAATGCCTCTCCCAGTGCTTTCACGAATGAACTGACGAGTTGGATTAGCAGGACGATCCTGACCTAGCACCCCTAGACCTGGGCGTCGAGCTTCGCCTCAATCTGGCTGATCCTGCCCTGAACAGACTCCGGGAACGCTGTCAGGTTCCCTCGCTGGTAGTTGTGCAGGACGATGAGGCTTTTGTAGACCCCATTCTCCAGCGTTTCATTGAAGAGGTCCCATGCCGGGCTGACTCGAGAGTGGTCTGCGTGCACCCGGATCCTCAGCCCAGTCAGCCAGAGCGCGTCAATCATCCAAAGCCGCAACTTCGGGATTTGCTTCGACAGGAAGAGAATCAGCCACCCGGCTGCCGTCACCGAGAGGCCGGCGTAGAACAGACGGTCAAACCATGATCCGATCGCCTCTGCGAAGGTATGCCAAGGCGAGAAATGGAAGAGCAACACGTACGTGAGGTGGCACGAGACGGCTGCCGCAACTACGAGCAGGCCTGCTGAAAATGTTGCGTACAGGCCCCTGGCCTTGTGCCGGAGCATGTAGATAATCCTCAGCACGGTGAACAGCAGCGCGAGCATGTAAGAGCCGCTGTATACAGCGGTTGCGAGCTGGTCCATACGGTAATCGATGAAGTCCGCCGACGTTGGAGCTTTGTCCTTAACCAGGGCGAAACTGGCAATCATGATGGGAATGCTCAGCAACGGAGCATAGTAAGGCCACCGGACCGCCACATTCGCTAGCCTCCGCACGCTGTCGTTGAAGAAGAAAATGGCCAGCAGCGCGAAGATGGCTTGAAGTAGATTCGCCACGTTGACACCACCGAGGTAGCTGTCGATGGTCTCTAGCGGTGTAACAGTTCCCAGGACGTAGAGCGCCGCGAGGCCGAACACTGATGCCACCCAGGAGGCCCGGGCTTCCGCCACCTTGACCACTGAGGGGATCCGAAGGAGGCATAGGGCAGTCAGCAGCGCCACGAGCAGCAGTTTCATGGTTTAGAGGAAAGGCTCAGGCTCGAACGAGCTCCGTGCTCGGGTCATTTTCGACATTTCGAAAGCGAACTCCTCTACCCAGCGTTCGACGGGATGGTTCGGGACAGACCGGCAGGTGATGCTGATTGCATCGGCGGTTTCCCGCAGCATCTCTTCCGAGAGGTTCGGCAGAGCCAAAGAAGTCCGAAGGCTCTCCAAGTAGATATGGCCAAGCTCGTGATAGATGCAATGAAGTTTGTACTGCTGCGACTTCTGCGGAGGGAAATAGACGTTAATGCGGTCTTCAAATTCGGCTTTGAATGCCGTCAGCGCGCCCCAGGACTCCTTGTACTCGACCAGGTTGATCGGCTTCTCGCAGATTATGGTCAAGCGGTCGACGACTTCCTCCATCGACGTCGCACCGTCTCCACATAGCTCCTGGACCTTTTCGGCGACAGGCGGGAGGCTCATTTATTCTTCCTCTTCGCCGTTCATCGATCCATCGATAATCCTGGTGATCGTCTTCAGCATCTCGGGCGAGGTGGCGCCCAAGTTTCTCGCCGCAAAGTTCTTCACCTTGAGCTTGCGCATCTGCACAAGGAATTCCATACGCGCTTCTACTTCAGGAGGAGTCTCGCTGTTGAGATCACAGAGATAACTGGCGGGTACGGCAAAAACGTACTCTGCTATGCCTTTCAGCAGTTCCTGATCGGTCACCAGGCTGCCGGTGCCGTTAATCAAGTAGGACCACCGTGTCCGTGACAGCTGGATACCGTGGGCGGAGAGTGCCTCCTCCACGTGAGGGTACGTGAGCGCGCTGTTGTGATCGGACTCCCAGATGTCCACCAGAATGCCCATGCGATCCGCCAGCCGCTCTTTCTTCTGCTGTTGCGTGAGGAACACGCTGCGGCCCCCATTTGCCATCAATAAAGCTCCTTAGCCAAGCTCAGCCTCTTGTGTAGGCCGCCACACAGAGCAGGCGGGCAGCTAACAAAATGCTACCCGACGCCTACCAGGGCGTACAGGCAGTGAGTTGTGCATGTGCGGAACATGTATGTAGTCTGGCGCTTGCATGGTCTTTTGAAGAAGCACCGCGTGCCGCCACGGCAGAACTTGTACGTCTAAAGGTTCTCTTGAACCGAAGTGAGGGTGAGTGACATGGAGGAATACCGTCCACCCAAGCTGCTCGGTAAGAAGGCGCCGTTGAATTGCCTTGTGCAACCGGATCAGCATTTCGCTGCCTGGAAAGCGAGACAGCGGTACAACATGTCTTTCGGTGAGTATGTAGGCGCTCTGATAGACCGCGCGGAAGGCCGGCCCAACAAGCTTGATGGGATGCAACAGGGGACACTGACTGGTCACAAAGACGACACGCTCCCGTTTTCTGAAAACAAATCCCATGAGGGTTGCTAGGCCGGTGATAGTTTCGGAGCAGTCGCGAAGGATCATCCTGTGATTCTGCGGGGCGGGCACCACAACGATGAAGCTGTAGCGGCTTAGGCGGCTACAAAATCAAAGGACACAGCAAATGACGGCAGTAGCAGTAAATCGAGGCGGCGGGCGTCCTAGCAAAGGGCTGCGCAAGTTCATTGGTTTCCGCTCACCTGAACCAACCGCTGACGGTATCGCCAAAGTGGCAGCGCACAAGGGCCTGACCGTTACGGAATATCTTCTGTCCGTTGTCGAGCCACAACTCAAGGAAGACCTGGCCGCACTCGACCGGGATGACTATCAGCAGGAGTTGCCCATCCGCATGGCCTCATAACCAAAAGAAGGCCCGCACTAGGCGGGCCTTCGAAGCTTGAGACTTACCCTCTGGATTGCTTGCCGGCGGATCAGATTGTAAGTCGTGGAAGGCCTGAAACGGCCATCCTTTGTGTTGCTATGAAACCGATCTGGCAGGATCGGCCCTTTTTCGTACCTCAATCCCCGAAAGGATTACTGACATCGTACATCAGCACGTCTCCGTGCTGCCATTACACCCCACTTCTGGCGTGTCAGGACAGCAGGATGACCCAGCCACCCTTTGGACAGCACTAACACCACTGCTGGCCGGTCAGCCGCGCGTACGGTTGTCGCGGGATGGGGGCAAGACCTACCCGCAACGACACGAACGGAACCTAACCGAAACGCTCCCCTCTTTGCCCGCGGCCGTGAGAATTTTTGGCAAGGACGGCACCTGCGCGGCGATCTTCCTCGACTTCGACTCCTCGGTAGCAGGTACGGACTGGGTCCAGGCCGACGTCCGCGCGGTCCAGACCTGGCTGCACTCGGTCGGGGCCCGGTGGATTGAGGACTACTCCCCCAACGGCGGCCGCCACGTCTACGTCCCGCTGGCGCAGCGGGTCACCTTCTCCGAGGCGCGTGATCTTGTCGAGGCGCTGGGCACCCGGTACCGGACCCTGGACAAGACCCCGCACCAGAACCTGCTCCACGGCTGCATGCGAACCCCCGGCTCACCGCACAAGCGCGGCGGCCACCAGGAACTGGCGATGAGCCTTTCCATGGCCTACGACATCGCCCGTCGGCCCAACAGCGCAGCGGTCTGGACCGCTATGACCCAGGATCTTTCCGCCGAGATCAAAGCCGTCAGGGCACTCCGCCAGGAAGAGACCTTCACCCCGGCAACCTCCTCTGCACCCGTCGTGGACCACCCCGTGGGCCGCATGTCCCGGGCCATGCAGGTACTCGCCCAGACCGGCATGTACGACACCAGCCGGTACGCCTCAGACTCGGACGCTCGCCAGGCAGTCATCGTCGGCGCCGCAGCCGCCGGCCTCGAGCTCGTTGACGTGGAGCGCCGCTTGCTCCAGGGAACCTGGCCTGGACTGGCATCCTTCTACGCCCGGTACGCAGCCCGTCACAGGCTCCCGGCCCTGCGCCGGGACTGGATGAAAGCCCTCAGCCACTTGAGAAAAAACCCCGCAAAAACCGACCCGAATGACAGTGTCCGCAGATCCCCCACAAGCCAGCCAGATACACAGGCGGCAGGGGTAAAAGGGATTCCTCCAATTTCTAACCCCGATGCAGAGCATCGGTTCATCCGAAGCTGGCGAAATGCCCTGCGCATCAGGGAGGTGAACTATCAGGAATCCAGGACAGGAATGGCACGACGGATGGTGCTTAGGGCGTTGGGGGAGGCAGCACACATGACAGCTTCCCGGTTTATCGAATTCGGCGTCCGGTCCATCGCGGTCGCTACAGGCCTCGACCACACCACAGTCGGCCTGCACCTGCGGGAACTACGTGGCGAAAAGGATCCCCTGATTACCCTTGTTGAAGAAGCCCGTGGAACCAAGGGCGATCTATACATGCTGACAATTCCCGAAGAGCTGAAGACAGCAGCCGAGGACGCCTCCTGGCGGAAAGGGAAAATCCATGCCCTCCGCCCGGTGTTCCGGGAACTGGGGCTGCCGGCCGCGTTCGTCTACGAAGCCCTGGAACACTCTCCCTTCATGGTGACAGCCGACATCGTGCGCGTCACCCGGTTGTCCCGGTCCGCCGTGCATGAAGCCCTGGAGGTTCTTGCCGCCTGGAACTTGGTCTCCCGAGGTGCAAGCCGGGCCTGGTCGATCGTCACTGGCACCTCGCTAAGGCTGCTCGCCGAACAGTTCGGGGTGTTCGACGCTGTGGCCCTCCAGTTGCAGCGGTATCGCAACGACAGGATTATCTGGCGGGAATGGCTCGCAAAGAACGTCGACTGTGTTCCGCAGCTGCTCTCCCCCGATGATGACTATCCCTGGGAACTCTTTGAGGGGCCCCCTGATGAATGGTCGCTGTCCGACATGGCTTTCAACAGAGCGGGGTAAAGGCCAGAGTCAAAGTCGGTCAGTGGCAAGTCCAGGTGGCCGCATGCAGTCCTTTACGGCGTGCAGCTGAAGTAGCTGTCGTACGTGTACCTCGGGACGAACCGTGGGTTATTTACGTCATGCCATAAGGCATGCCATAAGTACTATGGGAAGGCACTTCCTAGTTTGAAGGCGGGATCACTCCCCCACTTTTTGTCCCGCTTGGATATGAAGCTTGAAGACGGTCGAGACCAGCGCGCTGCGCGAGGGTGCGTCAAACTCAGTGACTTTCTCATCCAGCCACGCAACCTGAAGTCCGTCGAGGCGCAGTTGGATCTGAATGCCGGCTTCTCCTCGTTTCCGTGGTGCGCGCCTAGGCATGCCGGAGTTGGTTAGCGTGGTCACTGGGGTGAACTCATCGGCGATTTGTTTGTCGTCGACGGCTTCGAAGGCATCAATCAACAGGTCCGCATATGTGGTCCGCTGCTGGTAGACGGCATCTTTGACCTGTGCCAGGAGTGCCGGCGGCAGGTAAACGCCGACGTTGCGGAGAGCCCCGGGGACCAGCTCAGAAGCCTTGGCCGCACTAGTCGCCTTCTTGGAAGCAGACTGCTGCGGTTTGGTGGCCTTCGGCGTCTTGACTGAGGGGGGCTTGGAGTCCTCGCGCTCCCCTGTTCCCTCAAGGGGCGCCTCCTCAACAGTTGCCTGTTCAGCGGGCGGAATATCTGGCCCTGGCTGTTCAGTAGGCGCCTGCGTATCAGCGGGCTCGGGTGCTGCTTCTGGCGGCGCCTGTACAAGTTCCCGGGCCGGCACCTCCGGGGTCTCTTTGAGAGTGGGTTCCGGGGTAGGTGTGCCCCTCCCCCGCTTTGGAGCCAGCAACCCTTGCAGTGCTGCGCCACGGGCAGGCGCTACAGGTGCGAATGCCCCGGCAAGACTCTGCCGGCCGCTCATGCCTGGTTCCCGCTTTCGATCTCGTTCAGTCGGGCGAGGATCTCGCCGGTCAACTGCTCGTACTCTTCAGCCAGTCCGCCGGCATTGCGTGAAAAGAAGCCGTCTGCTGGCTTCTCCCCCGCTCGGAGCGCCTTCAGACGGTTCTTCTGAGCGTCGGTAACGGCACCTTCGAGTTCGTGGAAGAGCAGGCCCTTGCGACGGGCGTCGGCGCTTGCGCTCTCTAGGTTCCTGATGCGGGTTTCGAAGACCGGGGCGACGGTGCCGAGCATCTCTTCCAGAGTTTCTCGCACGCTGCGTTCCAAGCGAAGGGAGCGCGGTCCAACGCCGAAGAGGACGATCCCCGCCAATTGCAGCGATGGGTTCCGGTCGCGGACCGCCATGAAGCGGCGGGCGATGCGTTCGACTCCGTCGATACTCGCATCATCGGAGCGGGTAGGAATGACGACGGCGCTGGAGATGGCAAAGGCACCCTCCACGAGAATCCGCTCCCCCGGCGGGGTATCGATCAGGATCAAGTCGTAATCGTCTGCCAACGGGGCCAGGACGGCGTAAAGCATGTCACCGAAGTCGCCGGCGTCGGAGCGGCTGGAGCGGGACACCATAAGGCCCTGGATGTCTTCCAAATCCTGACCACCAGGAATGACGTCCAGGTTGTCCCGCACGTCACGCAGGATCATCGGCGTCGTGCCCGTGATGAGGGCCTGAAAAAATTCCCTGCCCGTCTGGCGCTCATATCCGAGGTCGCGAGCCAGGTCGCCCTGGGGGTCAAGGTCGATCAGTAGCACGCGGGAGCCAGCCAGGGCCACATACCCGCCAACGTTGGCTGCTGTTGTGGTCTTGCCCACCCCACCCTTGCCGTTCGCCAGGGAGACCACACGGTCAATGGCGCGCGTTGCCTGGGGTTTCGGCGGTACCTGGGTTTGCAGAGATCGTGCCATCGACCGGTAACTCTCCTACTTGGTGGGGGGCATATTGTCTGCATTCCACGCTATGTGCACTCCTCCGGGAATGATGGCATTGACACGCATATGAGACACCACAATTTTTCGTGTGGGTCCATCCATGGGACGCCATGTCATGCATGCGGCTGAATGTCTGGCGTGACTGTCTACCTGTGCTCCAGTGACAAAGCCTATAGGAGGCCACATTGTCACTCAGGTTCGATTCATAATTCGACGTATCGTGTCGCTTGAGGCAGTCCGAATCGTGGTTGGATCAATGTTTGTAGCAACGTGAGTAGCTATTGGAACTCACATATTGTGAAAAGCGTGGTTCTATACGATAGGCAAGGCCTGTATTTGTGTAGATATACATGCAATGTCACCCACAAGATGACGTGCGGTTGATCAAGCTGTTGTTACCCTGCTGCGTCCAATAGGACGTATGGCATAGCTTATGGCATGAAAGATGCTAGTCGAGAGACGAGCTTCGCACGAGATACCAACAGGAATACGGATAAGCCTTGCGTAGCCCCCCGCTGGTGACATATGCAGAGAGGCCGTGACGGGCAGGGGGGAGGCCGAATTAACCCGCTTGTGCTAATCCGGCTGCTTAGCCGCCGAAGCAGGCCGCAACCATCCACATTCGGTAGCCCTGAGTGGCAATTACTTGCTAGTCGAAGTTCCACTCACGAACGTGTAAGCTGACCGCTTCGCTTTAATCGGTAAGCGGCGTACTTTCCCTAGTGACAAATTTTTGTCTTCAGAACAGGGCTCCGTTGGCAAAGCGACTGATTCAGTTGGTGGTCACCTCGTCATTCTGCGGGATTGATCGCGGAGGCTCCTGCAGCCCGATAGCCAGGGGCCGAAGTGGATCGTGAGCGTGCGCATGTGCAGGGGAGGACACCGCGACCGTTTCTGACCTCGTGGCGGTAAGCCTTCGAAAGCGGTCGAGAAAGTACTCCTACTCTTAGTCAAAACTGGTTGCCAAAAAGAAAACCGTCAAAAGGGTAACGGGAGGGTTTTGACGTGCCCAGGAACATAGTTGGCTATGCGAGGGTCAGTACCCGTGGTCAATCGCTGGGTTCGCAGGTGGACGCGTTGGTGGCGGCTGGAGCTGTCCGTGTCCGGTGCCACCCAGTCAAGAGCGCGGTGGAAGGACTGCTTGGATTATCTGCAGCCGGGCAAAGTGCTGTTGGTTGCGGACCTGACCAGGCTAGGCCGGAGTACCTCCGACCTTGCAGACGTTGTTACGGTGCTGGGTCAGCGCGGGATAGGCTTCCGTTCCCTGGCTGAACCTTGGCTGGATACGACTAGTGCCCACGGCAAGCTCATCTTTGACATGTTCGCTTCCCTTGCAGAATACGAACGGTCACGGCTGTCGGAAAGAACGAAGCCTGGGCTTGCTGCAGAAAAAAGCGCGCGGCCGGCTCGGGGGCCGCCCGCGGTCGATGACGCCGGGAAAGCTGGAAACTGCCCGGCAGTTGCGTAACGAGGGAAAGACTTTGAAAGAAACGGCGGACCGGCTTAGCGTAAGCGTTTCATCTCTGACCCGGGCTTTTAGCAGGAACGACATTCCAGAAGCCGGATCTGAGCCCGCCTAGCGGGCCCTGAACGCTGGCCCGGAGATCGGGTTACCCTAGCGACCTCATCAAAGGAGCGTTTCTCTTCTGTTGAGAAAAACCACGTGAGACACGTTGTTGAGATAAAAGGTAGTCCGCTGACTGAGCGGATCCGCTAACGACGCTGGCAGCTGGTTGTCCCGTCCTGATAAAGGATCGTTTGTTGAGATCGCCGAAACCTAGCGAAGGTTCCTGCATCGGCTGCGGAACCCGGGGTCACCACCTAACGAAGGAACCGGCATGAATGTTCGTCCCTTGCTCGACAACGCCCCTCCTTACCTCCTGCTGGCCTTGCTCATGCTCCTGCATTAACCCTCGAACCGTGCAGTGCGCCTGGTACGCGCTTATTAGGTGCTCTGATTGTGGGGACGCCGGGGGCTATACATTGATCCCGAGATATCAGCAGCAGAAATGGGGGAGCTTCTGTGCAATTAGTGGCGTACCTGAAGGGTGAACGCGTCGATGCCACACAAATGGCGCACGAACCGTGGCGGGCCTTGGCGAGTCACCCTGACTACCCAAGCCTGACGCTGATTGAGTGCGGCCTACGTGCCAGCCGGGTAACGCGACAAGGCAGACAGTTTTTCAAGCACTACCCAGACATTGAGTGCCCCATCCAGCACAAGTCTGAGTCAGCTCAACACCTGGCGATGAAGCAGGCGCTGAAAAACAGAATCAACGCGATGCCAGAGTGGCGTGCTGAGGTGGAGCACCCGCACCCCGACAGGGTTTGGATTGCCGACGTTTTGGCTACTCATGCCAGCGGCAAACGACTCGCGTTCGAGGTGCAGCTGTCACCGCAGAGCGAAGACGAGTACATTCGCCGGTCCCAGCGTTATGCAGACGATCGCATCGGGGCGGTGTGGGTCGTCCCTGACGACCTCGATTGGTTCCGGGTTCGGCTGCCGATGGTCGTTACGGGTTTCGGCAAGTCCAGCGACTTGCCCGAGGCGCCGGGGGCGCTGATGGACCTCGCCTCCTACCAGCCGTTGTTCGGCAAAAGAGACCGTGTTGGGGCTGCAGTGGACGCGGTCTTGCACCCGACCTTTTACTGGCCTCACGGAACGCCAAAGCATCAGCTAGATGTGATCGCCAAATTGGAGCGAATGAAGGCCGCAGCGGCGGCGGCGAAACTGGCGCGGGAAGAGGAGGCTGCAGAGTTGAGGCGCCTGGCGGAGGAGAAAGCGGCGCTAAAGGCAGCGGAGAAGCTGGCGCGGGAAGAGGAGGCTGCAGAGTTGAGGCGCCTGGCGCAGGAGAAGTCAGCGCTAAAGGCAGCGGAAGTAGAAGCCAGGTTCATCGCATCCGCCGCAGCACCGGCCGCCACTGATGTGCGCCCGATTGTCGCTCTCAAGGGCGTCTGGGCCAGTGAAGTCCTTTGCATGGAGGGAGGCCATCCCATGATCATCTGGCGGTCGACGAAGCCAACGAGCCCACGGACGCCCGCGGACACCATGTGGCGCCCTCCGAGCGAGAACTTCGACAATGGCCGTGCTCACGTCGATGCATGGTTGGCTGCGGCCGGGAGCAGCTTAGCTAAGGCGAAGGTTTATCAGGTGAGGGGCCAGCCTATGCGACGGACATTCGTGTGTCCCGAATGCAAACAGGTCGTTCAGGGCCGGTGGGTGTCCGCGCTACCTCCAGAGAAGTGGACGCTTATTGCAGAAGCAAGCGCTGCCGCCGTTGGGGCCCGCGATGTGCTGTACCGGGAGCCGCCCACGCCGCAAGCCGTCCTGGGTGACCGAAACGGGGAACGAGGAACTGCCGTATCGATTGGCCGCTAAGAAGGCCCATGCCGAACGGATGGAGCAGCTCAGAGCGGACCCCCGGTACCGCGTCAGCCCTAACGGATTCCGCTTTGAGTGCACAGATTGCGGAGGAGAGTTTGAGGACGACAAGGAGGGCATACATGCTGACAGAGGTTGCATCACCCCTGGTAACCGCCGCTTCGGCTGGCGGTAACGATGAAAGCCGCCTGTCTGTGTCAGCCGGCCCACGTAGAGTCTTCCCATGATCAACGAAAATGCACCCCTGCCCGATGACATTTTCGCGAAACTTCCCGGGGCTGCTGCTGTAATGAGCCACGCAGTTTCCGTGGACAGTGGTCGATGGCAGCGCGCCCTTTCTGCTCGTAAGTTACGACCGGCCGAGGGGAAGCTCGGCAGCGGGCAGCCCATATCGCTGACGCGCAAAGAAGTGTTCGACCTTGGGGATCAGGCTCGGACCGTAGCGAACGCCTTCCAGTTGCTCTATTACTCTCTGGCATGGGGTTTGGGGACGCGTGCGCCACGGCTCCACCAGCGGCTGGACAGCTTAGCGGGACGGGAAGAAAACGCGGGCCAGCTTCTCCTCGACGCGTGGGCCTTGGTTAGGGACGGAGCACCTACTCGCAACGCATACGGCACCCTGACCAGCAATCGAGGCGCTGGACGAATCCCGTGGTTTGGGCCGGCGTTCTCAACTAAATTCCTATACTTCGCCCAAGGCAGCGCTGCGCAACCACGCTACGTCATCCTGGATCAGGTAGTCGCCAAGAACCTGCGCCAGGACGCATGGCCACAAGCGCCAACGGCAGGTTGGTGGCCAGAGACATACGAACGGTACAGCCGGCTGCTTGACCGTTGGGCGAACCAAGCAACCGAACGGCTCGAAACGGCACGACGAGTCCGACCGGACGAGATAGAACTAACTCTCTTTAGACGTCACGGCCGGTGAATTAGATCCAATGGCACCGAAGGTAGGCCCGGAGACGATGCTGGCCGAATGGCTCTTCGTCGAGACTGTTGCTGATGTGCGACGACGAAGCCAGGATCCAGGCGCGCGGAGCCGCTACGAGATGCTCGGGATTGCGCCGCTTCTGCGCAAGCTCCTCATCGACGCCCGTCCCCTCCTCAACACTGTTCGAGCCGCTCGCCCAGATATTCCGACAGACTTCCGCATCAGACAGTGGAGTGCTCCTGGCGACGGCCGCGACGACGCGGATCTGTCCTATCTCCTCCGACTTGGCGGACCGGAGCTCGTCGGCGGACCCGAGCATCCGGCGCTGCCCAAGCTGCAGCAGTTCATCGGTGCAAGGGTGGGCCAGGTTCAAGGGCGGCCACTGACCGTCCTCGAGGTGGTGAAGTACTACGCCAACGTGGAAGGAGGCGTTCACTTCGGGGTGCCCAAGGAGAAGGTCGACTACGTTCTGTCCGAGATGGCTCCCGTGCTCCTCGGGCATTCGACTGGGCAAATCGAGATCCTCGCCCACCTCGGCACGATCGTGGTGGACGCGCTGACACCGCTGTGTGAATCGATCCTCGACTCACCCCTGATTGACACACGTATGCACCGGCGCAACGACAGGGGCTTCTACGAAGGCCACTGGACCGCAGATCACTACGACAAGATTTCACGGCACTGAATGCCGTTACCCTCAGAACCTACCGAGGGTGAGCGGTGGACCTTATGTCGTCGATCGCCCAGCGGGGGATAGGCGCAAAACACTTGAGGATGTGGACCAGATCAAGCATCCAAAAACGATCCTTTTTGCGCATACGTCCATTACCCCTGGTGACTGGCTGGGCTTTCGGCGAACACAGAAGGGCAGGGGTATCGACTCTCGACCCCCGCCCCTTCGTATGACGACGATGGCTACTGGGATACGTGAGGGTGTCACCCTCAATGGCCACCAGGATGTTGGTGTCCAAAATGACTCGCAGCCTGTCTTCCACTAATGCCTGGCCGTTGCCCATCCGTTTCCCCCGGTTCATAAAGCCACGTACAGCGTGGGATCACGTTCACCGGTTCCCGGCGGCTTCTAGCAAGGCTATCCAGACGGGCGGCAAATGACGCACCTATGCCTAGGCGATTCCCGGCTTCCGGCCTTTATCAAGTTCGCAATGCCGCTTCGCGAACTCGAATCTCGGGGAGTATGTCTGCCATGCGGTGTCCCCGGTCCAAGGAAATAGGACGCGTCCGAGCCCTCCGGCGGACTTGTTTGACCGCCAGCGGGCTAGCCATGATGGCTGGGCCTCCGCAGTATGCTGGAGGGCTGGGACAACTCATCGTTGCCTGTCACAACGAGGATTGGACCAATGGGCTCGAACAACAAGGTCAAGGCTGAGCTTCTTGCAGCTAGATATGTGCGTAACGGCGACAAACCGGTTGCATTCGTTGATGAAAGTTACCGGTCAAAGGAACAGCAGAGGAACGCGGCACCGTTCTACATCGCCACCGCCGTTGTGATCGCCCCAGAGGAACACGAGATCATGCGCAAACAGCTGATCGAAGTGGCCGAGGCAGAATATTGGCATTCGACGCAGGCCTTTCAGTCGGAGGAGGGCAAGGCCAAATTTATGGCCTTGATCGACTACGTAGTCGATGGCGTCGAACCAATTGTTATTGCTGTGCAATCTGAGGTTGATGAGAAGGACAGCAATCTGGAGGAAGCCCGCCTGGATTGCATAACCGCGCTTGCTTGCGAGCTCACCAGCGGCGCGGTTCATGAGCCGGTGGAGCTGATCGTGGTCGAGGAACGCCACGATCAGGCATCGCGTAAGCGAGACGAATATATCTTTTCGCAGGCCCGGAAACAGAACTTGATCCCTCGAACGACCGCAGCGTTTCAGGCTTCGCCATCCTACGAAAAACTTCTTTGGCTGCCGGATGTTATTTCTTACGCGCTCTACCGAAACATGGCTGAGAACGAACCCGAGATGTATAACGCCGTCTCCAATAGGGTCCGGACCATTGACGTTCCCTCCGGCCGACAGGTGCAGCCGCAAAAGGATGCTTAAAAAGAAGCAGCTCCTGGGTGCCGCAGCAATCAAACCAGGAGCCAGGTCAGCTGTCAGGATATTTCACCGGAGGGCCGACGCCTTTGCTTCCCCACGAGCCTATCGGATTTGTTCTAGCGGTTCAAACAAAACCTACGCATGTTCGGTGGCATGAGGCAGATTGCAACAGACCTCCGGCCTCGTGTCACAAGGAACCGGGAATCATGAGCGACGTCGTGGCATGCCTAGTCAGAGGCCTAGTGGAGCCATCTGGCGTGTTCTCAGAGCTAAACGTGATCCGTGCGAACGACTATGAGCCTTTGACCGTCTGCCAGTAGCGCGTTGGGGTTAGCGCGCTTCCTTGTGTCCGGCGACGGCCAGCAGATCGAAGACAACAAACGAGGCCGGGCGTTCCCGGACCAAGGCAGGTAACCCAAACTTTTGATGCCGCAAGATGTCGTTATATCTCTCCTCAAGAAGTCCGTTCTCTTCCCAAAGACGAGCCGCGGTTGACACTGTGCAGTGAAGGTAGCCATCCCACTTGGGCTCATAGACGCTGCCGCCGGGCAGCGCCGCTTCTGCAGGGACGGATTCAACCGCTTTCGCCAGAGCCAGGGGCACGGGCGGCCGCAGCGTTGCCAGCACGTCCTCAGTCATGACAGCCACGCTACCGCCGCCAGCCATGGGGGGGTCAGGCGGCCGCAGCCCCTGCGTCCGTGATGGCCGCGAGCAGCCATTGCTCCGACAGGGGGTCGCGGCGCAGCTCGAATGTTCGTAGCGCCGAGGTAGAGGTCAGGCGAACCTGAACCCGCCAGTGTTCGATGTCAACGACGTTCCCGACGCCTACGGGAACGCTTCGGCGGGTCTCCCACCATGAGTCCCTGGTGAACCAGTGGACAGGTTCTTCGGTTACGGCCCAGATACGTCCGTCGTACCGGACGGCCAGGGGAGTGCCGGCCTTGGTGAAGCGAACGTCCACCGGGGCATTGAGGGTAGGAGCTTCTGGGGTGATGGTCATGAGCTTGTTGTCTTCCTGGATGGTGCAGAGGGCTGGTCAGGCGGCTTTGACGAGGGGCAGTTCGCCCCAGTGGGTGGTGTATCTCGGGGAGAGCATGTCCCGTTTCATCGTCCAATCCGGGCCGCCCCGGATCCCGCCATGCCCCAGGCCGATGGACCCGCGTCCGTAGCGACGGGTGACGTCCTCCAGCAGGGTCCCGATGTGCCGTTCCTCGTGGGGGTTTTCGAACAGGGACAGGGGTGCCTGGTTGCCGCTGGGGCGCAGGTCGGTGACCATGATCCCTGCCCTGGCGTACCGGACGCCCTCAACAATCCTGGGCAGGAGGGCGTGCCCGGCCTTGGTCAGGATCACCGGGTCGGCGGTCGGCATCGGTAACGGCACACACACCGACGGGTACGAGGTGTCTTTGGGGTTGAAGTGCGAGGTACCGGCGAACGCGGTCAGGACCTTCGCCTGCAGCCCGTGTTTGGCCAGCCGCGCCGAGGCCTGCTGCCCGTACACACTCATCACCTGCCGGATGCCCGCCGCGGTGGTGATGGGCTTGGCGAAGGATCGGGAGAAGATCAGCTGGTCCCGCCCGATCCGTTCCTCCTCCATAGGGATGCAGGGCGTGCCCTGCAGCTCCAGGACGGTACGCATCACCACGACGTTGAACTTGTCCCGGATGGCCACCGGATCGGCCCGGACCAGATCAGCGATCGTGAAGATACCCATCACGTTCAGCCGTGTCGTCAGCCTGCCGGCGATGCCCCACACCTCCTCAACGGACAGCCGGCCCAACAACGCCTCCCGCTCCGCTGCGGGTACGGAATCCCAATGACATACCCCGGCAAAGGCCTTGTTGTTCTTCGCCCACTTGTTGGCCAGCTTCGCCAGCGTCTTCGTCGGCGCGATCCCGACGCATACCGGTACTCCCACGTTCCGCCGGACGGCCGCCTTCATCGACCGACCCATCGCCAGCAGCTCTGCCGGGGAGCCTTTGACGCCGAGGAAGGCCTCGTCGATGCTGTAGACCTCCAGCCAGGCCGAGTACCGGCCCAGCAACTCCATCACCCGGCCACTGATGTCCCCGTACAGCTCGTAGTTGCTGGACAGCGCGACCAGGCCCCATTCCTTCGCCCGCGGAGCGAGCTTGAACCAGGGCTCACCCATGCCGATGCCCAAGGCTTTGGCCTCAGGGGAACGGGTGACAGCGCAACCGTCGTTGTTGGACAGCACGATCACCGGCTTCCCCTCCAAGGAGGGGTCGAACGCCCGCTCCGCGGAGGCGTAGAAACAGTTCACGTCCACGTGCGCGATCTGCGGCATGTGCCGCATCAGCGCCGGCTTAGACATTGCCCGGCCCTAAACGTGGTGGAGGCATCGGGTTGCGACGCCCCAAATAGTCAGGTCGGACAGGGCCGGCACTTCAATGTCCGGGTAGGCAGGGTTCTCCGCCTGCAGCACTATCCCTGTCGGGGTGATACGCATCCACTTGATCGTCAGCTCCCCGTCCAGGACCGCGACGACCACACACCCGACATGTGGCTCCAGTGCCCGGTTCACGATCAGCTCATCCCCGTCGCTGATCCCGGCGCCCTCAATGGACTCCCCGGAAACCCGCACGACGTAAGTGCTGGTGACGTCCTTGATCAGGTGCGTGTTCAGGTCGAGCCGGCCATCGAAGTAGTCCTGCGCCGGCGACGGGAACCCTGCTGCAACCCGCACCGAAGAGACCAGCACCGACAACAACGAAACGCCCGCATCTATCACACGGGAACCACCAATTACGCCCACGACACACCTTTATTCGAATATATGTTCGAGTTAATCAGTGTACGCGCAGGGACAGACAATGCGTCTCCGCCATCTTGTTGCACCGGTCCCAAGGGTGCCTAATGTTGGCGGCGGGGCCGCTGCCCACAGCCGGGGACAATTCCTTTTCTGGCTTATCCACCGCTACGACTACCGACGGGAGCTTCCCCGTGGCTCCCAAAAAAGCCAGCCGTGGATAACCCGAATTGCCCCCAACCATGGACAGGACCAAGGGAATGTCAGCGGGCCGCCAGTTCGGGAGGCAAACACCTGGTTTCCGCTGCGCTTCAACCAGTTGGTGGGCGTCCGCTTCGCGGCCGGCTGTTGGGTCCAGGGCGTGCCGTCGCAGAGCTCCGGACCCCCTGAACCTGGTGTGTCTACGACGTTTTTTGGCTGCTGTCCTTCGGATTGTACGTGCCCGCTCCGGCCCCTCTAGCCCCTCCTTCGTCGGGGCCTGCTGCCCGGAAATTCTTCTCCGGCGCTCCTTCGTCGCTGATTTCCTCCGAAGATTTTCCGTGCCTTGCCCTGCGGGTAGACGGGCCTCCGTCGGGCACAGCTCCGCAAGCTTCGCCAGCAGCCAAAAAACAACGGGGGGAGAGGGGAGCTGGCCGGTCACCATTGGTCGCCCCACCCACCCAACTTCTCGGCAAGAAGGAGCAACACCATGAACGACTTCATCAAATTCACCGGCCCGGCCGACGTCCTGGCCTTCATCCCGCACACGCTCGGCTTTGCCCCGCAGGAATCCTTCGTCGCGATCACCATGCAGGGAAACAAGATCGGCGCCACGCTTCGCGTCGACGCCCCGTTCGGGCTGGAACCGGCCAACTTCGCCCAGACCACCGTCAGCTACCTGACCGCCGACGAAGCGGCCACCGGCAGCCTGCTGATCATCTACACCGACGAGAACACCGCCGGAAAACCGCAACCCTACTCGGACCACGTCGAAGCGCTGCGCACCGAACTGGAAACTGCGGGGATGCCCCTGCAGGACGCATGGCTGGTGACCTCCGAACTGTGGCGAAACTACCACTGCACGGACACCAGCTGCTGCCCCGATGAGTCACTGGATGCCATCACCACCAGCAACGGCAACGCCGCCCTGATCTACCGGGGGAGCGCCGTGACCGGCTTCATTACCCCGGCGCCGTTCACGGGAGACGAGACGGCCCGCGAGGCCATCGCAGGGCACAAGCACGACGGCTGGCCCGAAGACCTCGAAGCAAGCCGCGCCGCGTGGGCCGAGGTGCTGAAGGACCCCAAGAGCCTGACGACCGAGACCGCGCACCAGCTGGCAGGAGCCCTGCAGCACCCCACCATCCGGGACTACATGATGAGTGACATCGTCCCTCACGCCCCGGAGCAGTTCACTTCCGTGATGCTCGGCGTGTTCCTGAGCCGCCCGGACTGGGGCCGCGTGGACACCGCCCAGGAAGTCGCTTTCGAGCTGATGAAAGCCACCCCGGAAGGCCAGCGCGCCCCCATGCTGTGCCTGATCGGCTGGCTGGAATGGCTCAAAGGACAGTCCAGTTTCGCCGCCCGGTACTTCAAGCTCGCGCTGGAGGACGTGGCCGGATACCGGCTGGCGGAACTGTTGGGCGAACTGGTCAACCGTGGCCTGCTGGCAGACTGCTGCCGGGACCCGAAAAAGGCCTATGACCGCCGCCTGAAGCGCTAGCCTCGACACCGGGCCGGACTCCACTGCAAAGAGGGGTCCGGCCCTCATCGTGGTTCGTTCCCCAGGTGCGCGGCGGCCTCCCCCGCTTCGCTCCGCCGGCCGCGTAACGCTACGCGGGCGCCGCGACTTCCAGCCCACGCGCAGGAACTGCCGATACTGTGAAAGGGAGCCTCATCCCCACACAGCCAAGGAGTCCCGAGCATGGCAGATCAATTCCGCATGACCGAGGACGATACCGTTTCCCCCGACGCGAGCCCCGTCGAGGACATCCTGGAACTGAGCCTACTCACAGCGGGCCCGGCCACCGGCCCCGTGGACCGGCCCAGGAAAGACCAAAGACACTACGAGCTCTAACCGCAAGCAGCACCGACGCTGCACCCATAAATTTCCTTTTGCCGAGGAAAAACCAGGGACTGTCTGAATAACGGTGGATCCATGGTTGGCCTGACACGCCGGGTGTTGCC
>NZ_JARVSH010000015.1:0-61785 GCF_030209295.1 Pseudarthrobacter sp. lyk4-40-TYG-27 | reverse complement strand
GACGGAAGAATCAACTAAATGCCAACCGCGGATCCACCGAAAATCGGACAGTCCCAAAAACCACGAAGGGCCGGCACATTGCGGGTTGTAGCGGTCGTTGCAACACCCAGAATTTTTGGGAGTTGCAACGACCGTGTCGTCTTTAACGGAGGAAGTTGTCGGGCGGAGGAAGTACACGCCTGAGCAGAAGGCTCTGTTCTTCCTTGTGTTGGACCGCTGTGGGAGTGTGAGCGCGGCCGCGGCGGAGCTCGGCTTCAACCAGATGACGTGCTACCAGTGGGTGAGTAAATCACGGCTCCCGGAGCGGGTCCCACGGGACCGTGAATCTGGCCAGCGGAAATACACCCCTGCCCAAAAGGCTGAGTTCTTCGTGGTGTTCGACCGGCTCAAGAGCACGACGCATGCCGCACGGGAGTTGGGATTGAACCTGGCAACATGTGCCGGCTGGGTCCGTAAAGCCGGGCTGAAAAGCCATGGGAAAACCGGGACGGGTCCGCACCCGGGCCGGGATGAGTACTTCCGGCTGCGCAAGACCGGCGTGAGTCGGCGGAAAGCCGCCGCGGCGGTCGGGATACATCTGCGGACCGCCGAAGAGTGGGACCAAGGAATCCGGAAATCCAGCGGGCGACGCATTTACCCTGACGGCCGGGTGGTCGACTACAAACGTGGTGTGACCACCATGACCCCTCCCGGCGGCGGCGTGGCCGGAACGACACCGGTCCCGGTATCGGCCTTGGAGAAACGCATCGACCCGCGATACCTCGACGTCAAGGAACGGGAGCTGATCCGGGACCTGCACGCAGCCGGGTCCTCGATCAGGGCGATCGCCCGCGCCCTGGGACGATCGCCTTCAACGATCAGCCGCGAGCTAGCCAGAAATGCCGACCCGAGGATGGGCTACCTGCCGCACGGGGCTCACCGGAAGGCCGCGGCCCGGCGGACCCGGCCCAAAAAAGCCAAACTCGCCGCTGAGTCAACGCTGCGTGAGTATGTGAAAGACAAGCTGCTCCTACGCTGGTCTCCGGAACAGATCAGCAACACGCTGGTCGAAGAGTTCCCCGACAACCCGGAGATGCGCGTGAGCCCAGAGACGATCTATCAAGCCCTCTACCTCCAAGCCAGAGGCGGACTCAAACGCGAGATACAGGCAGCCCTGCGCACCGGCCGGACCCGCCGAAAACCCCACACCACCGGGGAACAACGCACTCCCCGGTTCGTGGACCCCATGATCATGATTTCCGAGCGGCCGCCCGAAATCGAGGACCGCGCGGTGCCCGGCCATTGGGAGGGCGACCTGATCACCGGCGCCCACAACCAATCGGCAATCGCGACCTTGGTCGAGCGCACCACCCGCTACGTCATGCTCGTCCACCTTCAGGACGACCACACCGCTGAAACTGTCCGTGACGGCCTCATCAAGACCATGTCCGCCTTGCCGGAGCACCTGCGAGGTTCACTGACCTGGGATCAGGGAGCGGAAATGGCAGGACACAGATCGTTCACCCTCGCCACAGACATGCAGGTCTACTTCTGCGACCCCGCCAGCCCGTGGCAACGCGGATCCAACGAGAACACCAACGGACTGCTGCGACAGTACTTCCCCAAAGGAACCGATCTGTCCGTCTACGGACCCGAAGACCTCGAACACGTCGCCCAGGAACTCAACGGCCGCCCACGCAAAACGCTCGGCTGGAAGACCCCAGCCGAGCGCTTACGTGATTTACTACTAACCACCTAACCAACAGGTGTTGCAACGACCCCTAGAAACCGCCCATCAACGTGCTGGCCCTTCGTCATGTCCGCCGCGCCAGCATCCACAGGATCACAGCCGCGAGGCCGTTGAGGAACACGATAAAGAGGTCACCGGCAGCAGGCCGGCTCACAACAAGATCCACGCCCACCAGCACCACCGACCCGACGGCGGCGACGGTGAACACCACAACCAGGACCCGGCGGAACCGTCGTGACTTCCATGCGCAGGCGCGTCGAGCCTCGTTGCCGTGGCCAAGGTGTGGAGCTGGGTCGCTCATGCACCACCCTACTCAGGGAAAATGTGCATGCTCGCAGGGCTCGCACTGGTTTCCGCTGCGCTTCAACCAGTTGGTGGGCGTCCGCTTCGCGGCCGGCTGTTGGGTCCAGGGCGTGCCGTCGCAGAGCTCCGGACCCCCTGAACCTGGTGTGTCTACGACGTTTTTTGGCTGCTGTCCTTCGGATTGTACGTGCCCGCTCCGGCCCCTCTAGCCCCTCCTTCGTCGGGGCCTGCGGCCCGGAAATTCTTCTCCGGCGCTCCTTCGTCGCTGATTTCCTCCGAAGATTTTCCGTGCCTTGCCCTGCGGGTAGACGGGCCTGCACGGGCACAGCTCCGCAAGCTTCGCCAGCAGCCAAAAAACAACGGGGAGAGAGGGGAGCTGGCCGGTCACCATTGGTTGCCCCACCCACCCAACTTCTCGGCAAGAAGGAGCAACACCATGAACGCAACACCCACGCTTGAAATGCTCGACCCGGCAACCCTGACCGTGGACATCAACGTCCGCAAGGACGCCGCCCTGACGGCTGACTTCGTCGCCAGCATCAAGGAACACGGCGTGATGGAACCGGTGATCGCGCACCGTAAGGACGACGACACCGTCCACGTCCTGATGGGCCAGCGCCGCACCCGGGCCGCCGTCGAAGCCGAACGGCCCTTCATCCCGGTCCTGATCATCGACTCGCCCGAGGAAGCCGAGCGCATCGTCACGCAGGTCGTGGAGAACATCCAGCGCGCCGAACTGACCGAAGCGGACGAAGCTGACGCCTACCACCAGCTGTCACTGATCGGCGTCCCGGCGGCCGCGATCGCCAAGAAGACCGGCAGGACCAAGGACAAGGTTGAAAACGCGCTCAAAGCCAAGGCATCCACCACTGGCACCAAGGCCCTCGAGAGCGGCTACACCCTCGACATGGCCTTGGTGATGACCGAGTTTGAAGGGGACCAGGACGCCATCGAGGAACTGGAATCCGTGATCCGGGACGAACCGCAGTACTTCGACCACATCGCCCAGAAGCTCCGCGATGACCGAGAATCCAAGGCCCAGCTCTCGGCCCTGATCGAAGAACTGGTCGCCCAGGGCAAGGCCGTCGTCGAAGACGCCGGGCACTACGCCGACGAGGAGAACCTGTATGTCTCAGCGGCCAAACGCCCGGACGGGGAACCGGCCACCGACGAGGACGCCAACGCCTACGTCATCAGCACCAATTACCGGGGCGAGCATTCTGCCCAGCCGGTCATCAGCGACTGGAAGGAATTGGGCTTCAGCCCCAAGTACGAGCGCTACAACGGCGGGACGCAGGCCCAGAAGGGTCCGATGACTGATGAGCAGAAGGCCGAGCGGAAAACCCTGATCGCCAACAACAAGGCCATGGAATCAGCGACCAAGGTCCGCCGCGAGTTCGTCAAAGCCCTGCTGGCCAGGAAGCAGGCACCCAAAGGTTGGCAGTACTTCACCGTCCACGCCATCACCCACCACTCCGAAACCGCCAGCGGATACGACGGAAAGGTCGCTGCCGAAATGGTCGGGGCAAAGGTCGAAGAAACCAACCGCTGGGGCTGGAACCCGCTGCGGGACCACGTCGCCAAAACCGAGGCACGGCCCGAGTTCTCCCTGATCGCGCTGGTGTGCGCAGGGTATGAGAAGACCATCGCCAAAGACTCGTGGCGGTCCCCGAGCCAGACCCATCGGGACTACCTGAACCAGCTGGTCACATGGGGATACACCCCCAGCGAAGTCGAAAGCATCATCATCGACGGGCAGAAACCAGCCGAGGACGACGCGGCCGCATAAATACCCTTGCCGGGCGGAAGCCCCGCCCGGCAAGGACCCCGGCGGCCACTCACCCCGTCAGGGCCAGGAACCTGCCAGAAGTCGGGCGGTCCGCCGCCCAGGGCGAACCACAGCAGCCAATCACCAGCGGCGGACCGCCGATCAACGCACCCATCCCCACACCACCACGGTGCCGCGCGCCCAGGAACAACGACGCCCACCTGGACCGCTGCAGGCACCACCCACAACATTCAGCTAGGCTGAATCCGTAGATTTCCTTTGCCGAGGAGAACGCAGAAGGGCAGGCTCTTTTGAGCCGGCCCTTCTTTGTGTCTCCAGGCCACCGCGGGCCATTGACGGGTAGCAATCAGCCCGGGACGTTCCGGGGATCGTGGCCGTAGCTGTTCTTCTCCCCGATCTGGCCGTCCTGGTTCTTGATGACGTGCTCGACCTTGTCCGCTTTCGCGGCGTCGCGGCCGGCGGCCAGCGCTTCGTCCTTGGTGCCGTAGCCGGCACCGAGCGCGCGGTCAGTGCCTTCGCGCTTGTTCTTCCACTGGCCGTCTTCGTAGTACGTCTCGATATCACCCTGAGCCATGGCACGCTCCCTTTGCCGTTTGGTTCCAAGACACCTGCTGCGCAAGCGACACCAAACTAATAGAAAGCATGCTTAGTTTTCAAACGGGGGAGGTTTTTGGCGGCCGCCCCGTCGGGGCCGGCCCTGCCGCCAGCCCGGCAACTCGGCGTCCAGCCTTGCCTGCCTGGCCGGGGCCAGTGTGCCTTGGCGGTAGGTGATTCTTTGGCCGTGGATCCACACCCCAAGGACACGCTCCTGCTCGGTACCGGCCTTCTTATGCAGTGGCCAGTCCCTGCCCTCGGCCCGGTAGGCGATGAGTTCGCCCAGACGCTGATTCCACAGCGCTTCGCGTCTTTCTTTCTGCCGGCGCGGCGCGTCCCAGCCCGGGATTTCCCCGAGCCGCGCTTTGACAGTGGGGGAGAGGGTGCCGTTGTCGGCGTCCTGGCGCCTGCGCCCAATCCAGGTGCTCAGGGCGCGTTCCCGCGCGGACTTCGCCCGTGGACTGGGCAGCCGGCCTTCGGACCGATACAGGGCAATAATGTCCTCGAGGTTTTGCAGGCTCCGGCTGTCCATCTTCGCCGGCGGGCGCGGCACCGCACGTCGATGCTCGGCCCGGAGGGACGGTTCTTCCCGGGCAGCGATCTGCAGGTGATACCGGACCGTAGACTCCGCGGCCGCCGACAACGAAGCGATCCTGGAAGCAGGCAGGCCCATCCGATACATCTGCACCCACTCCGCATCCGGTGCAGAACGCCGCGCCCCGCCCATACGTCACCCCCCGATTCCCCTGCCCGGACCTCCGGCCCTCACACGCCTCATCGTTAGGCTACCCACAGCCGGGCACCCCGCCCGGCCGGATACCTTCCCCATGGTCCACCACCGACGCCTCCGGGTGAACAGAAATACCATGCGAGACATTCCTCCAGCCGGGACGACACCTATTCACATCGCCCATTGCCCAAGGACCCGTACGTCACCACAGCCGACACGAACCGTCCACGGCGCATGGGGGCTTCCGCCGTGGGAGCCTGCGGGGATCACCACAGTCGCCAGCGGCAGGACTTGCCATCCGTAATGTCATTTTCCGAACTCGTCTGCGCGAACTGCCTTGATGTTCCGGGAGATGTGCAGTCGAGTATGGACATCTGGTTTCCGAAGTCCTCTGCACAAAGCTTCACTTTGATCGGGACTCGCCTGCACAGAATGTCATTGGATGGCGTTTCAAGGTGTGCTTGCTCTCTAGATGGTGGACCAGGAGACGCCAGCCCGATTAGGGATCGCCTACCGGATCCGAAATCCAGCGCGGCGCGACTGACGAGTCGATCCCGCATGAGTTGGCGCTGTTCACTGAGGACCGCGTTGTCGACGCGAGTTGGCGATGATGGTTAGCCGCAGCCTGCCTCTGCCTCACAAATATCCTGACAGCCGCACGTTGGACACATATCGAAGCGCGGTTGAAGCAGCTTGGGCCCGGCGCTTCCTGCTGCGGAGCAACCAGCCGAGGCCCGATCTGACAGCCGCGGAGCCACCAGGGAACGGAACCCCAACCGCTTTCATGCCTACTCCAAACGCAAGCCCGGTGGCGACCGGCAAGCCGTGGCCCAGCATCCAGTTCCGCGACCTCTCTCTTCGAATGATGTCCTCAGCGTCCGCGAATGTTACCCGAGCGGCCGAGCTTAGCCGGCTGGCGTACTCATTTGCCGTCTCCCCTTCTCCAGAATCGCCTACGCGATTGATGGTCTCGTGCAGAGCACTGCGAACCACAGCGAAAACTTCGTCGGTGCCTCGCATACTGAGTGCGTCTGCCAGCGTGAGATGCATGATCGGAAGCTCGAGCTTGAAAGCGTGCGATGACTCCGCCTGCTGGCGGGTCGCTAGGGTGAAGAAGTCTTCTACCGCGGCGGACGGCGCGGGCGTGAGGCCGTTGAGGGCAGTGTAGTCGTCGAACGCAATGGAACGACGCAGTCGAGGGACCCCTTCCTCAGGTTTCAGCTCCGGGAAGATCACTGATGCGACGGCCTCCCAGCGTGCCTCTGCAGTGAAGTAATAGTCCAGGTCCGACATTAGTGTGAGCACACTGAAGGTACCGGGAATATCTCTTCCAAGATCGTCATGGTCTAACCCCCATCCTCCTGGGAAGGCTTCCTGCAACTTGCTACGTGTTGTCGGGTTCACGAATAGCCGGTTCATTTCGATCGTGGTCTCTGCCGGCGGCCGGACCAGCTGCACGACCCCTAGATCGATGGCTTCACGAAGCGGTGCGAGTCCCGACAGCAACTGAACTAATGCGTCCGCCGGAGATGTTGCATCCCTGAACCAAGCAGTGCCATGGCGCCATTCGCCTCGATCATCGAGCGACCCCACCCATGCCCATACCGGATCTGCAACGACCACAGTCCGAGCGAGCAGAAGGAGCTGCGACAATCCCGATCGAGCCGACAGCGGCAGCTTGTGATCCAAAAGGAGCGTCTCGGATGCGAGTTCACTATGGAGGCGCTGGCGAACCTCTTCCTCGAGCGGCTGCTCCGTCCAGGTGCTGAACGAAGGCATGCCTCGATCACGCGCCGCCTCCCGGAAAGCCACCAGGTGCTCCATAGGCGCACTCTTCACCCTGCCGAGCAACTCTCCGTCGAGGCGTTCCCCGAAGTACTCCTCGATTAATGAGATGCCGCTCGTTACGTGCCCAGAAGTACCCACAAGTGGATCGTAGCGCCTGTCAATTCCGTGAACGAGATGAGCCGCGATGGTGCCCGTTTTTTGGGTGCCCAGATCAGTGTCGGCGCTGCGGGCGGCGATCTGGAGGTATGCCGCCGTCACGGGCTCCGATGGATCAGCCGGATGAAATCGTGGCCGGTTGACCGTCGATCCTCTGCCGGGCGGCTGGAGAGTTGCGTGCTTTGCGGGCACAGGAAGCCCGTCAACGCCGATTCCGCGATGCCCGTACACATTCCCGAGGGGCTGGGACAACTGCCCGAGATAAGAGAAGGGGCGAGCTGCGGTGGCGCTATTGAAAGCAATGAACGGGTCCCGCGAGACATGGGATGATCCCTCCGAGGACGCCCTGTTTTTCCTGCTGGAGGACATCGAGCAAAGGACGCAAGCAATTTCTGGTCATCGAGGCGCGTAGCTGACACAACCCGCCAGACGTATATCCAGTCCATCCGCAATGGCGCTGGAGAGTTTGTAGTGGAGTTCCGCGACGGTAGCCCCGACCAGCACTTCGGCACCGTGGTCGCTGACATGCGCGCAGCTCATGACCTCATTACGTCATGGTCTCTTGGCAGCAACTAAAGGTATGGCCGACCAGCGAGCAGTAGCTGCCCGTAAGCCGGTCGATCAGCTATGACGGGAATGAAGATCGGCTACGCCCGCGTCTCGACAACGGGTCAGGACCTAACGGCCCAACGAAATGCCCTCCTCGCCTTGGGCGTCGATGAGAAGCAGATCTACGTGGACCAAGGACTGACTGGAACGAATAGAGTTCGTCCAGGGCTGCGCGAAGCTATGGCAGCGTGCCGCGCAGGTGACACTCTCGTGGTGACCAAACTGGACCGGCTCGCACGCTCCCTTTCCGATGCCAGGGACGTAGCAGACGAACTGACGGTCAAAGGGGTAGTCCTCAGTCTCGGCGGCAGCACGCATGATCCAACTGACCCCGTGGGCCGGCTGCTGTTCAACGTCCTGGGAATGGTGGCCGAGTTCGAGGCGGACCTGTTCCGGATGCGCACCCGTGAGGGAATGGCGGTTGCTAAGGCGAAGGGGCGGTTGAAAGGAAAGCAGCCTAAGTTGTCCAAGACGCAGCGGAAGCATCTTTTCATGCTGCACGACGCCGGGGAGCACACGCAGGCGGAACTCGCAGAGCTGTTCGGGGTATCCAGGACCACGGTGTACCGCGAACTCCAACGACGGTCCTCATAAGTGCGGGCTGTGCAGAGGACTTTGGACATTTGTGCAGACGACTTCGGAAAATGACATCCATTGTTGTTTTCAGGAGCTGATTGCACAACTGCCCGCTGAATTCCGGGCTTTGTGAAGTCGGGTTGTGATCAGAGGCTGCCCGCTACCCCTGTGCATAAGTGCCCCTTTGCTCTCCACTCGTGTTCACAAGTCGCCTACGTCGACTCGCCCGCCGAACGCGAAGGATCCTTCATCAGACACCCACGATTCTCCAATGGATAGGCCGCCCGCCCCAGGTATCGCTGTCCGGAGATAATCAGACAAAGTTGCAGAACTCGCTGGTTAGCTTTTTGACCTCCGGTGGTCAAATGGCCGACAGGAGGGAGCAAATCTTAAGTGCTTGGCGCGATTCGGATTGAGATGGCAACACGAGCCATCACTGGAACAATCAATGGATGTGGCCTAACTTTCAAGTCCAAGGTGACCTTCGACGGGGCGGCGATGCCTTTCAATTTAAAACCGATTGGCCTGATCTTCGAATGGTCATCGATCCAGAGCTCTCCTGCGATCACAGAATAATGCAGTACTTCGCCTTTCTGCGACGCAACAGCAAGGACGTGAAAGTTCTAACTCGGGTTCTCGAAGGCTCGCCCTCTATGGTGGGGGATTACCAGGTAGTCCCTCCCAATGATGCGTCGGCGGAAGGGCAACATGCGGGGGTGCGCGAAAGGACGGCGACTGGCCTAACTAATCGCGCGATGTTCTATGCGAGGAACAACTCAACTGCCGCATTCAAGTGGGCCAAGGCGGCCGGTTTGGATCCGGACGAAGCGCGGGATCGGCAGCTTGACGTCGAAGCTGCCGTCGCCCTAAAGGCCGACATATACGTCACCGACAGCAGGTTCGCGCTCACCCAGAAACTCACGGGAGACGTTTTCGCGTGCTCTCCTAGCGAGGCGATGGCAATCGTTGGACTCCACCAGCGCCTTCGGGGCCGCATCCTTGTCGACACCGGATTGTTCCCTGAGACTCTCGGTCTACCAGAAGCCGAGTATGTGCAAGCTTGGGCACTACTTCCGAATACTCTCGATCTCTTTGCCAGACGCGTGCCTCCACCCGCCGATCCAACGCGGTGGAAGGATCTCGTCAGAGTTGCGCGCGTTAGGCTGGAACGATGTCTCCGGGCTCGCGACCAGATCCTGGTCCAGAGTATCCATCCCACCTTGAGCTTCCCGTTCGACGCCAACGACGCACTCGTGGAACGGATCTCGCTGAATCTTTCGGCCATGTTTGACGCACTGGCCCGAGCGATCAACGCCGTCAGCCCCATCGAATCAGACGAGACCAAATGCTCGTTCACCAACGACCGTTTTAGGGCGCGCCTTCCTGCGTCGGTTAAGGCCGCGGTTGCAACATCAGACAGCCTTGCACTGCTCCGCGCCATGAGCATTCTCCGCAATACGATCCATCACATTGCCTTGTCGCACGCAGCAGAATCCGACGGGTCAGGGAAGGTCAGCGAAAATTATGTCGTTCTTCCCACATCGGAGGCCACGAAGTTTCGCCAGCACGCAGCAACCCTCCGGAAGACGCCACAATGGATTGCCAAGGATTTTGACGAGTACGGTCTAATTCTGAAGCCGGTGTCGCTCATAGAAGACCTGGTGACACAATCTGTTCAGCTATTCGAGACAGTCGTGTCGACAGCAGACTGGCCCGGAACAATAGATGAAGACCTTCGGGTGCGATCAGACGATCCGGTCGAGTGGTGGATGTACTACTCACCGACTGTCGGCCTCGTATCGAGTCTTTACGGCCTGGAATCCGGTTGACCCGGGCCTTCCGGTGAAATGGTTGCCAGCTTCCTCCTGGCGGACTTCGCGTCCTCTAGGCCGCGGTTCTGTCCGTCCGTATGCCGGGTCCACCGACAGCCGCCACGCAGGCAGCGCGCCAAAATTGCCGGCGCCGGGGTAGGCCAGAATTTGCTGGGAATCAGGGTTACGATTCGTTGTCGGCCCAAGCCTCCTCGTCCGCAAAGCTCATGCCTGCGCTGATCCGATTCATACGTTCGGTCCAGGCCTTCTCTTCTCGCTGAATCAGGGCCGCGCCTGATTCACCACTTTTGAACCAAGTGAGGGTGATGTCCAAAGCAGTTTTCGAGGTGGATTCGGCATAGTTGCGAATGCTGTTTAGAGTTGTCTCGTCCAGCGGTAGGCCATGGTTGACCGCGTTCCGAACGCGCCGATGCCGAGCACGGAGTAAGGCTGTTTCGCGCCACGTCTCATCAAGGAGCCGCCGCTCTCGGTCGGGAACGGTGCAAATTGCAAGCGCTTCCTCCAGATCTGAGCGCCTAAGCTCGGTCATTGGAAGCGCGCGGATTTCTTCTTGAAGTGCAACAGCCTTCGCGACGGACACCAAACGGATTCCACCTCGGCTGTATTTGGAAATCTTACGTTCGAGCTCATCTCGGGCTGCGTTTGGTCCGCGTGACCAGGCTTCCTCCAATGGAGCCATCAATTGGTCCGCGATCCGACCGTCAGCGCGCCTGAGGGCTTCTCGACGTTGGAGCGACCTAGCCAAATCTGACGCACGCACGTTAAGTACAGATGCGAAGAGCTCCATCGCGTGATCCTCAAGCGCTGTTGCTACCCGGGGCGTGGCACGACGGGCCCCATAAATGGAAACGTCACGATGATCAGTCATCCGTGCTTCACGCAGCGACGTCAGCGCCTCAACAAGCTGATCTGGCATAGGCTTTTTGGCTAGGACATCGGCAAACTGATCTGCGACGATGCTGAGGATCTCACCTGTGCCGCCAATCCCATAACTGTCATCGTCAGCCGACCTAGACTGGCGGACAGTGAGTCCGCCCGATGAGCTGCGCGCTTTTCCGTCAAGGAGGACGGCAGTTGCTCCTGCACTTCGCCATGAAACGCCGCCCGCCTCGACAGCGATACTTACTAGCGCCTCGATTCGCCGTCTGGCTTCCTCCGCCGCGCCTGCCACTTGCCGTTCCCCGAGATCTACGCGTACGAGGGTGAGTCTATTTTCCCGTTTCAGCGCTTCTCTTTGGAGATCGTCGAGCCAGCGGACATCTTCGCGAAGTTCGCGCAATTCTGCGCGTTCCGGAAAGTCGTGCCGTCTGTGCTCAAAAGCGTTCGGAAGCGCCCAGTCCGCTCTGAGGAACGTCATTGGGCCTATAACCTCCCGCATCCCCAAAAGAAGAGCGCGGGAATACACCGTCCATACGACTACCCGTCCCATGGGTGGTGCAACAAGAATTTTTCTCGCCATCTCAAGTCGGTGCTCTTCGGTCAGCGGCTCAGGGATCTGTGCGCCACGCTCCCAAGCAAGTTGTTCCTCGGTGTTGACAAGTGCATCGGCTGCGTAACTGAGCAACGAGAAGGCACTGCGCGAGGCGGGGCCTATTTGCGATGCGATAATCGCCGAAAGTCGCCGCAACGCACCGCTGCCCGTACCAGGGATCTTCGCTGCTGCGCAAAGATCCCCGAACGCTTCAGTGATCGCTATCTCCGAGTGCCACACATCACGGAATCGAGTAGCCGTTGAAACGACGGCTTCTTGGTTAGCGTCATCGCGAAGGTCATCCAGCAGAGGAGCGACTAAAGCGCCAAGCCGTCGCCCGAGGGCTCCTGCTTGTGTCTGAATCTCAGTTTGCAGGGAACGGCGATTCTTTTTTGTCGGCCGTTCCCAACTCCACTCGGAAGCAGCAACCACTCGAGCATAGTCGCCGAGTTCGGCGACCGCTTCACCGAGGGTGTACGGCGGGACAGCCCGATGCGGGAGGGGAAGAACTTTCGCCACCGATAAAAGCCAGCCACTGACGTTTGCCGCCGGCCGAACACGCACCACTTCATCTCCGATCGTTGAGTGGGTTCATCTTGGCATTGACTCCACGGGCCAATCCAACCGGGCCTCAGCGGGCGGCCGCTTTGTCTGCGACGCCCTTAGATTCTTCTCATGACCCTGGCACCTGAGTTAGGAGACACCGCTGGTGGACTAAGACACCCCGTTCGGCTGTCCTGTAAGGGGGTCGCCTTTAGGACCGGCGGCACCCTGAGTTTGCTCCATGTTTTTATCTTCGATCTGTCGACTGTGTGGACAGATCAAGGACCCACCTGCTCGAGCTAGTACTTCGTCATACGTGATGATCTCAGGCATGTTGATGTTGTTTCGGTGTAGCTCGAAAGACCGGACCTTCTCAGTGTGAATCTGCCCGTCCCTGGTAAAGCTCTCTAATGTTCCGATAATGAGATAGGAGCGTGGCGAGCCGGAGAAGACTTTTTCCCCAGTCTCGAAGTCCTCAGCATCGCGCATAGAGAGCCATGAACCGATATCGTCGCGGGCCCTTTGAACAGTAACGAGCGATTGTGCAACTCCGCCAACAACGGCCCTGGATGGCGCCCACGTGCCAGGTCTATATGGGTTACCTTCGAGGAGGTCGTCGTCATGGAGCTTGATTTCGGCGAATACAAGCGACCGCACAATGCCGGTCGTGGTGAGAAGAGCGTCCACACGCTTGCCAACATCAATGACGCTATGGCCGGCTACCACCCGCTCGAGGCGCCCTTCATCCCAGGCAGTGAAAAGGTGACCTGACAGGCCTACGCCTAGGAGCCATGGATTAGTTTCAAAAAATCGTTGCCAGACAGCCTCCCTCGTTCCGCCTGCTCGGGCGTCTTCGAAGGCTTGAGGATCGCTGAGCAACTCTTCGAACCGCTCAAGTGTCTTCCGACGCGCAGCAATAGCGACGACATCTGTAGCCGATACATCCCCTTCGATAACCGCTTTGAATTGGTCCGGGTTAAGTTGGTACGCGGTGGATAGCGTTCGAGGGTCCCGTAGTGCGGTTGCCAGTGCTGCCTCATCAATACGGATCGTTTCGTCTCCGCCAGGGTCGATGCTTCGCAAGGCTATGCATAAATCGATCAGCCGCTTCGATGCTTCTTCGTCGAGATTCAGAAGTCGGGTGAGCTGTGCGTTTACGTTCGATCGGCCAGTCACCTTTTCAAATCGGATTTCGACAACTCGTCCTTGGTCGCGCACAACCCGAGCCTTCACTTGGACGCGACCGCCGGGACTTTGGTGAATCTCCACTTCTTCCCCCTCGTCGCCGTAATTCGTCTGTCGGTCTGCATTTTCAGCAATGACTTGCCAGATCGTTCGAGCGGACTGTCCGACGTCGTTCGAACGTCCAAATTGTAAAGGGAAAGATCTGCCCACAATGGTCCGCCCAAGCGTTCTCAACGTTGCGAAATCAGCCTCAGTTTCAGGCGTCGGCAACTGCGCAAACCCATTTGCTGCAAAATTCCACTCGTCTTTGCTCACTGGACCATTCTGCATTCTGCATTGTGCGCTACCTGACGGACCTTACGCAGCGTATCCCCACGCCAAGCACTCAGTGCAGCTTGGGCACGGCCCCACGATTCAAACCGGCAATCAGCGCCTATATTTTTTTGGTGGTGGCGTGCGAGGCGCGCGAGCCGCCGCTTCGACAGTCACTGTTGGCCGCCCTTAAGCTCCAGATAGTCACGGAGATGCTTCATCGCACGGATCGCTTCCAAGGCATCCTGCTGTTCGACTCTTGTTCCGCCCTCATGGACAGCGATATTGCGCTTCGCGAAAAGGGCGTCTGCGGTTGCCGAAATATCTTGTGGTGCACCAGCGAGACTACGCTTCACGTCTGCACCCCGGCCGCCGCTGGCCATCTCGACGGCGAGACGTGCGGAGAGCACAGCCTCACGGTACCGACCCCCCTCGAAATGCGTCATGGCCGTGCGTGAGTGCGCCGCGGCCGCAGACTCCGCTTTCAGAACCCGGAACGCATCCCTGTACGCGGTATCCGGTGTGGGGCCCAGCAGGTATGTAAGCTGCGCGTCGTCATCGAAGAGGAGCACGTCATATGAATCCACGGCAGTCCCGCCAGACACCAGCACGTAATCGTCGTATCCGTCCTTCTCATAGAGGTTCGGCATGAACTTGTACGCACCAGTGAAGCGAGGGCTGGTAAGGAAGTCGATCAAGTGGTCCTTAGCTTTGCCATACATCTCGACCTTGCGGCCGGTAACTTTCTCCCGGAGGCGGAGGCCCAGACTCTCATTCTCGCCAGAGTACTCCTCGACGTAGCACCAGACGGAGGCGGGCGGAGACACCATGCGTGTAGACAAGATGTTCACTCTCAAGGAGAGCTTTTCACTGAACAGCACCGCGATCTCTTGCGCGTTCTGATCGTAGATTGGCGCGATGATAGCGACGTGTTCCTTGCGGTTTCGCGGCTCGATAAGCCCGCCGCCGTGGGCGTAGCAGTCCTGCAACAGGTTCGACATTGGCGCGAAATCACGATATATCAGTTCGCCAGTAAGAACCCGCACCCTCCGCCCAGTCAACTTCTCCCGAAAGCGGAGGTTACGCACTCCGTCAGGGCCTTCAAAGGGCTCCACATAACACTTGATCATGCCGGAACTCTGCGCACTTCGGGCTGTGACTTTTGCGGCGTGCGCCGCGCGGCGTGCTTTCGAACTCGGCGAGCTCATTTTGACGTCTGGGCGGGTTGGGCTTCGAAAGTTGCCAGTAGGAAATGACAGACGCCAGCCACTGAGGTCACCACGAGTTCGGCAAGAATTGCATCCGCTTTTGGCCCCCGGGCAACGCCGTGGCCAGTTCCGAGTCCTAAGTTTCTTAGCTCAGCAGCGGCAGCGGTGATTTGGGTTAGGGCAGAGTAGATCCGCACGCGGTGTTCGTCACCAGGCTTCCCTGAGACTTCTAGCTTGAGTTCTGCCTTAACATCCTTGATCAGCTCGGGGAGGTCCTTAGCCCTGGATGCTTTGTCATTGCCATGTAGGCCGAGAATCTCTTTGCAGATGGTCTCTAGTAAGTCTTTGGCTTGCCCGATGGCTTGGTGTGGATCGTTAATCAAGCCTTCACGGATTCTCCGTGAATGCTCATCGACCTCTTTTATGCTCAACCGCTGGGCGGCCTTCTCCAGGCCTGCGGTGGCATCAACGGCACCCTGGGACTGGTACAGCTCGCTGTACAGCTCAGGCTCTTCAGACTCTAGCCAATAGCTTGTCCGGAAGACCTTTTCGATTTTGGCGAGCAAATCGGCGCTGACGTTGGACGACGAGTTGGAGTGTGACGAAGAAGGCAGCCCCAACTTATCGAGGGCATCGCCGCCAAACTTTACGGCGTGGCCGGCATAATCGTCGTCCCCCCAGTCAAGTGAACGGAGCAGCCTGTCGTGCTTCTGGATCGCATCCACCATGCCAACTTCTAGGCCGAGGGCGATCCAATCGGACTTATCGAACTGTTTAGTGATACGCCGCAGCAGCGCATTCCGCAGTTGCTCGGCAGTATTGTCATGACTCATAAATCATGAGATTACCGGTTCAAAATGATGCCCCTGGCGCCGTCGCTCGCTACCCGCGTTAGGGGGCGGGCGTGGTTACCGTTGTCAGCTGTGGTAATCCCCGCCAGGCGCCCCGCAGGAACTGCGCGCCTTAGAACTCGACCATCGGGTGATCCTCTGCCAGCACGGCATCCTGGCACTTTGGAGGGTTCGGTAATCTGCTGGATTCGAACCAGGGTGGCCCCGAATCAAGCAGCTTTGGTGGTCCTGAATCACGTTGTTCCGCTCACTCCTTTGGCCTACTCGGAGGACCGGGCACGGTTGCTGCAGGCGGCCTGGAAGGTTCTTCTGGCCATGACGACTGTCGTGCTAGCGTCTCATAACCCTTAAGATACGAGACGTCTCAGCCATCCAAAAACCGGCGAGGTCTGGAGGTCCTGCTTTTAGCTAGAGCACGCCAATTTCGGCTTGGGCGCCGATTCTCGTAACTATGTCTTGTAACCTTCTGCTTGAATCGCAGTGTTAACCATTAGTTATGAGACACATCGGAGCTGACCTTGACGAAGCTTATCGGCTACGCGCGTGTCTCGACCCGTCAGCAGTCCACAGACCGGCAGCAGGCGGACCTGCTGGCCGCCGGTGTCCGGCGCGATGATCTCTACATCGACCACGGAGTCACCGGAGCGCGAGCCTCACGGCCACAGTTCGACCGGGCCCTCGATGCGCTACTGGAAGGGGACACCCTTGTCATCACTACTCTGGACAGGCTCGGGCGATCCACGCAGAACATGCTCGCATTCGCGGATGAACTCCGCGGCCGGGGCGCGGGGCTGCGGGTCCTAAACCTGGGCGGAGGCGATGTCGACACCTCCACGCCTATGGGGTCGATGCTCTTCACGGTCATGGCCGCCCTGGCCCAAATGGAGCACGAGATCAAACGCGAACGTATCAATGACTCCATCAGCAAAAGGCGTGAAGCAGGCAAGGACTTGGGTGGCCGGCCCCGCCGGATCACCGACAGCCAGATCCGAACCGCTCTCCGACTGGTCGAAGACGGCGAACCAGCTGCCCAAGTTGCCCGCGACCTGGGCATGTCGAGGGCATCTTTTTATAGACGTTCGCAAGCGCTCAGGACTCCAAAGGCATGAAGAATGTAGCGTCGGGCCCTCGACCGGTGAGAGTTCCCTGTTCAAGAAAGTGGATGGCCGTCACGGCGGTTTGGAGTGCACGGACCTGAATGTCGACCGGATAGTTTTCATGGGGCTGCCAACTCAGAGGTCCCATGCGCGCAGGATATCCGGCGTCCTTCCAGATCCCTTTGATCATGCGCGCCGCGGTCGTGCACTCGGTTATCGTTGCCTCCAGCTCGTCGATGATCGCCCTAAGAAGTCGGAACCATGTTTCAGCGTGGACCCGACGCCCGGATAGGTCAGCGAAACCTATAGCCATGGCTTGCCACGTCCTGGCGTCCATCTCGAGGACCGCCGGCGAAGCAGGTTTCGCAACCGGTGGCTTGTTCTTCCAGTCCGCGAAGTGGCTGACCGGTTTTTCACGCACTTCGAGGAGGCATTTATGGAACGGGCAGCTGAGTGTCAGCGGAAGCAGCCACAACAGTTGGTAGGGATACGGTGATTCCGTCGCGGCAATGCACTGAGGGCATGCCCGCAAGACCGGGCGCGATGAGTGCCAGGGCAGCCAGGCCGGGATCTCCCTCACTCGCCGCCTTCCTACCCCCAGCAGCACGGAGAACTGCTGCGTATAGACCGCAAACGTGTCAGGACCCGGTTTGATTGGGTCTATCAACCAGGGTGACCAGCCAGTGAGACTCATCCTCCGGATATGCTCCACGCCCACCCCGGTCCGCTCCGACAACTCGCAAGCCAGCCCGTCGGGTGGGCAGGCGTCGAGGTCATTTGCCCCGTCTGGCCAGAACCCCAAGTCGGACACGAGGTCGTCCAGGTCGGCGCCGTAGCGTGATGCGATGCGGCGAAGCCACGATGTCAGGGCCTCACCTGGTACCGGCGAAGGGTGGACAGGCCAGCGTCGGGCAGCGGTCACAGCAGTTGTTTTTCGAAAATCCTGCGTCGTTCGGAAGGGCCCAAGTAATCGGCCAGTGTTAACGTCCGGTGGTTGATCCTCTCTTCGCCCGTCTCCACAGCGGCGATGGCCGCGGCCGTCAGCAGACGGGCGAGCTCCCCGATGGTGCCCTCGCTGCGTGCGAGCAGATACCGGGTCATGTCTTCCGTATCGATCAGAGATGGACGGCGCAGCGGAAATGAAGCAGCGAAGCTGGCCAGCAACGACCGGGCTTCATCGCCAACTTCCCAGAGCGGCAGGATGAACGGTTCAAACCTGTTCTCAAGCTGGTCGTCGGATCTCACGGCAAGATAGGCCTCGCGGGTGCCGACTCCAACCAGGGGAACGCGGAGCTCGTTACCCAGAAACCGCAGCAGATTGAGAAACTCGCGTCGTTTCTCACCTGGTCCTGCCAGGACGTTGTGGATCTCGTCGATCACCAGCATCCGGACTCCCACCTCACGAAGGAGGGACAGCGCCAGTCGTTCAGCCTCGGGGAGGCGCCGCTGGGGTCGCAACGGCGCGCCAATCGCCGAGAGCAGGGCCGTATAGAACCGCAGCGCTGATGGCTCCGACGGCATCTGCATACACAAGACGGGTATGGTCTCACCGGCGCGTCCCGTCACGGCCGGATGTGCCCTGCGGAACCGCTCGACGATCATGGATTTGCCGTTGTTCGTTGGCCCGATCAGCAAGAGGTTGGGCATGCGCTGCTTTCTCGGCCAGCCAAAGAGCACCTCCAGGCGCTCCACAGCGGCAACGGCCTTCGGATAGCCGATCCACCGATCCGCGCGAATGCGCCGCAAGCGCTCTTCCGTTGGAAGCTTTGAAAGTTCACGCGCCGCAAGGTGAAGATGCGCCGGAACCTGGGGCTGCCTTTTATCCACGGTCACCATTCCTCAATTTGCTCGAACGGTTGAACGGCAGTCTCTTTACCCGACTCTCCGTCTGCCGGCACCGCCAGTGTCGGGGGGATTTGTGAGGATTGGGTTCCTGGGTGGTGTGGGTCTTTGGCCTGCTTGCGGCGCTCCGTTTCCCGCCGGAGACGTCTGGTCGTTTTCACAGCCGTATCGCTGACTTGGCGCATTTGATCGATCATCCGGAACAAGGTTGCTTCGTCGACCTGGGCTGCGCCACGTTCGCGTAATCGGGTCAGGGCTTGCCTGTGTTCCCACAGGCTGACGGAAGGGTTGGAGATCGACCGGTAAGGGACCTCCACGTAGTGGTGGCCGTCCGGTTCCAGGACCCATATCCTGCTGATGTCCCGGGGATCGCGTCGGATGATGAACTGGCCTAGGCTGTCACGTCGGCTGATCCATGGTTTTAATGCATTGGCGAAGTAGTGGACGTGGTCGATGACAAAACCGGTGCGGGTCAGTGTGCGGCGGATGACCGGTAGGAAGTCCACGAGGAATGCCGTCTGATTTGCCGTTACTGCAGGCATGCCGGTGGCAGTAATTCCCGCAGCCCAAACAGCGGCCGGTGTCTGACCCAACGTGCTGTGCTTGCTGCCGTGGTAGCTGGCGACGGCCAGCGCCAGCCACTTCTCCAGCTCGGGCAAGGTCAGTGCCGCCATCCTTTCCGAGTCATACCGGCCCCGTTCTTCCGGACTTGAGAAGGTAGTTCCGGGGAGCTCGTGGATTTTACGCATGGCCGTGCCGATGACGCGTTCAACAATGCCTCCATAGTGGGGCTGTCCAAGGGGCCGATAGGACAAATGGATGCCGTGTTGCTCGCAGCCACGCCGCAACGCCTCGCTTTTGAACTCTGCCGCGTTGTCGAGAAATAGCGACTTGGGCTTACCGCTCATTGGCCACTCTGCTTCGACACCGAGGTGCTCTAGCCAGGGACGTTTATCAGCAACAGCGTGAGCCAGACACAGTCCAACCGACACGGCCGACGGCGGTTCCAGCGTGAGAACCAGCCCAACAAGAGCTCGGCTAAAGACATCGATGGCAACGGTCAAATATGGGCGGCCAATAGGTTGACGCTCCCGTTCGTCCACGATGACGACGTCTATAACCGTGTGATCGATCTGCACCTGTTCCAGGATCGACCTGATCATCGACACGTCACCACCAGCCGATTGCAGCGGCCTCACAGCATCCGGACCCTCCCTGCGACGTCCAACCTCAACCGGGTTCAGCATCGAGATGCGACGGCTGACGGTGTTTCTCGTCGGAGGCTTCACTCCTTGCAACCCACAGGCCCGGATGATTTCCCGATGCAATGCCGCCACACTCAATTTCTGCCGTGTCAAAAACCGCCGGCGAATGAGGCCGCGCACAATCTCCTCAACCTGTTCAGGCAGACGGTTTCCGCCCTTGCCGCCCGTCGAACGATGGAGCGCGAGATCAGTTACAAGACCTGACCCCTGGCGGTAGCGGCCAAGCAATAAATAAACATGGCGCCGGGAAACACCGAGCTTCATAGCTGCTTCGTCAGCTGCAGCAATCCCCGTCACGCGACGCTTCGCCAGCGCACCGATCACTGCGGCACGGCTCTTGGCCTGTTCCCATGAAGCGTCCGTCATTGTCAGCTGCCCATCGGCAACAATCCGGTCCGGATCAGCCTCCATGACTGCCTCCTTTTGGGAACAGGAGTACCGAACAAAAGCACCTTAGTGCAGGGATATGCCGACTAGCCATAGGTCAGAAGTCATATGCGTAGATCCCCAACTGTGTGGTCATTTGTGCAATCAGCTTCTGACAACAGCGGATTTGGGCCCTCCAACAGGGCCATGTGAAGAGGACTTCTAACATTTGTGCAATCAGCTTCTGAAAATGACAATCGTAAGGGAAATCCGCGGCGCGGGGGAATTGCACATTTGCCGTAAAAGTATTCCCCAAAAAGCCCAAGAATAAGCGGTAAAAGCTCTATTCATTCAGTTGAATGATTGCTAGACTTGAGGTAGCAAGTCAGCCAGACGAACGAAACTTATTTGATACGAAACCAGGTGCTGAAAATGACTGCAACACTGGCCGCTTACACGGTCTACACCAAGCCCAACTGCCCGAACTGCGAGAAGACGAAGGACTACTTCGACTCCAAGGGCATCACCTACACAGCCGTGGACATCACCGAAGTCCCAGCTGCACTGGAGTACATCACCGCCGAACTCGGCTACTCCCAAGCGCCCGTGGTCGTGAACAACACAGATGACCAGGACCACTGGTCCGGCCTGCGCCGCGACAAGCTCGTCCAGGCGGCCATGAGTCACAAGGCGGCGTGAGGACCATGGAGAACATGCGCCCAGTCGTCGGGTTCAACCTCAGCCCACGGATCCCGTTGGAGGTGGACCTGTTCCGGCAGGTCAACCCCAGCGGCAGGATCACCCCCGACGTAGTGGACCCTTACCTTGTGGAACCCGCGATCGTGGAACCGTTCAATGAAGACCTGTACGAGGGCTACGCCACCCAAGGCAACGCAGGGGACGACAGGTACCTTAACGCGATCAACCGCGCCCCGCTCGGGGAGGGTGGACTCTGGGACGAACACACCGCGAACCACTACCAACCCAACGACCTCAACCACGACGAACCGGGCGGCACCGAACCAGCGAACGAACCCACAACAGGCACCGAGACCATCACCAGCACACGAGGAAAAGGAACCATCATGGCCGGCGAAACCACCATTACTGTCATTGGAAACCTGACATCAGATCCAGAGCTCAGATTCACACCGAGTGGATCCGCCGTCGCGAACTTCACCATCGCTTCCACGCCCAGGACCTTCGACCGTCAGTCCAACGAGTGGAAGGACGGCGAGACACTCTTCCTCCGCGCCAGTGTGTGGCGGGAAGCAGCTGAGAACGTAGCCGAGTCCCTGACCAAGGGCATGCGCGTAATCGTCACCGGCCGGCTGAAGTCCCGCTCCTACGAAACCAAGGAAGGCGAGAAGCGCACCGTCATCGAGCTCGAGGTAGACGAGGTCGGCCCCTCACTCCGCTACGCCAACGCCAAGGTCAACCGAACCCAGCGCGGCACCCAAGGCGGCAGGGGGAGCGGCTTCCAGGGAACCGGTAACAACCAGCCACAGACCGGGCCGCAGGATGATCCCTGGGCCGTGCCGGCGACCAGCAACACAGCCGGGGGATGGGGCAACGGCCCCGATTCCGAACCCCCCTTCTAAACCAGCCCAAGCGTCGGGGGCAGCCGATACGCTGACCCCGACGCACTACTGCCCGAATCCCGGTCAAAGAACACCAGGGACGCGTGGCCTGAAACCACTTCCCGCAAGAAGCTAGGAGCCCCCCCATGAGTGATGAAACGCCTGCCGTTGTCCAGGAAGCCGATGCCATCTATGACGCGGTACGCGCGATCTGCCACATGAGCCAGACTCATCCGGCGCCCACGGTGTACAAGGTGCTGGGAAATCTGAAAGGAGCCACGGGGCACATGTTGGCCCAGGCCCTTCAGCAACTCGCGGCAGGCCTGGAGAGGTCAGTTACCGAGTACAACGTCTATGAGGATGACGGCCGGGATCCGGCTCAGTCTGCCGCCGTGGCCGCTGAGCATATGCGTGCTGCCGCTGGCTTGGCTGCACAGCTCGGGGAACATTTGGCGGAGGCGCAGAACGCCATCGCGGGGCAGGGATACAAAACGGAGGGGGACTCGTGATCAGCAACCTGGGGATTTGTCAGAGTGCACTGCGCGTCTGAAAGCAGAGGCTCTTGATGGCGAAACCAAAGAAGGTTCCGGCGTTCACCCCGTACTACACAGAGGAGCAGGCCGGGCAGGTCCGGGCTGCGTTCACGGCAGCCGGCCTGCAGGAGGGCGACGCCAGCGTCTCGGACCTCATTGTCCGGGCGACGATGCGTGAGGTGAAGCGTCTGCAGCGCAAGTACAACGGCGGCAAGCCGTGGCCTCCGGTGCTGGCCGGCGAGCTGCGGCGAGGGCAGCGGACGATGGATGAAATGCAGCACCGAAACGAGGAAACGTAGACGATGGGTCAGGGGACTGAAGAAGTGAACAAGATCGGCCTCCGGACGTCCCTGCCGTTGCCGAAGATGCTCACAATGGACGACGTCCAGGAGATCCTGAACCTCGGAAAACCGATGGTCTACGCGCTGCTGCGCCGCGGCGAGCTGAGGGGCGCGCAGTTCGGACCCCGCGGTTATCTTGCCCGCCTCTTGCGTTTTATGAGGATTGTTTGCTGAGATTCGGGGCGAGGAACATTCTGAACTGTGCAAAGTCTTTGCGAGGCTTGTAAGGATTGTTGCCCTCAGATGTGTCCCACCGGCTTGATGTCTTGTGGGTGTTAAACGCCGGTGTAAGCGGTCGCTGGGCGGAGGACGCCGAAGACAACTTAGGCCAGCGTGATGACGATCGATAACGCAATGCCGAGGATCCCCGACCGGCACTCATGCGGCCGAGCCTATGACGCCTCCCGGGATCGCCCCTCACATAGGATGGCCCGGTGACTGACCAACCGAACCAGCCCCGTTTCCTGACCTTGGCCCAGGTCGCCGACGAGCTGAACGTGAAGCAAAGCCTCGTGCAGGGCCTGATAAGGACAGGAGAGTTGCGCGGTTTCCAGATTGGGGGCCGGGGCCTCTGGCGCATTGGGCGCCAGGACGTTGAGGACTACATCGCTGCAGCCTACCGTCGCACCGCCGAACGCATTGCGGCCGGCGAGCTCGTGGACGCTGGGCCGGACGGTGAAGAGTCGTAGGGGCGGACCGGGTTCGCCCTTAGACTCTCGCCATGAGGAAGTGGGCCGCTAAGCATCCAGTCCTGTCGTCCGCACTTTTCGCCATACTCGCCGGCGTCGTCGTCCTGATCGTTGACATGCTCCTCGGGCGAAAGCTGGACACCGCTATCGCGAATACGGTGTTTTGGACGTTATTTTTCTGGGGCAGCAGTTACTTCGGGCGGAAACGTGTCCGGAAGACCAAGGCCAGGCTCGACGAGCAGGGCCAGTCGCTCATGTTTCTGCGGTACCCGGACTCTTTGCCAGGGTCCCTCAGCGGAGTCTGGCAGATGGGCGTTGCCACGCCTTCGCAGGGCCGGATTGACTTCCAGCCGGCCGTCTACGAAGACCTGGTGCCTAGCGGCCGAAGTAGGGCTCTCACCGGACTCCATGCCACCCAATTACAGCCTCGGAAGGCTGACCGCCAGGATATCAAGCAGGCCGTGCCGTACGGCTTCCAGGTCATCACCTTCGACTCAGACGGTGGTCCCATCGAAATCGCAGCCAGCCCTGACACGCTTCAGAAGATCCAGGAAGCCGTCGAGCCAGCCTCTCGATAGCCGACACCGAAAGATCAGCTTAAGGACCTTGCCCCTGCCGCCGGCCGGTGGTTCAGTTCATCCATGCCAGCACCGGCGAAAGAACCCCAGGGTGGCAACCCTCCGGCGTCCAAAGAGGAAGCCCGGCGAAGGATCACCCGTCTCACGTATTGGTCGCTGCCATTCGTCGGCGTCTTTGCGGTGCTTAACCTGATCCCAAACATCCCATGGCCGTGGCGGATCGCGATGCTGGCAGTTGAGGTGGTCTTCGTGATCGTCTACGGGAGGGCAGTGATCCGGTCTTCGCTCCGGCACCGCGACGAGTACTGGCGAGAGCGGGGCAGGGACCCCAAACACCCGGAACGGTTCCCGAACGACGCTGGGAACGATGACCGGCAGTAGTGGCGCTACGCTGGGGCTGTGGAACACGTACTCCTTGACCAGGTGATCGAGACTGATTACGGCCAGTTCGATCTTTCCTGGGGTGAGGAGGGCACCTTTGACGGAGACTTTGACCGCTTCTACCGGGGACAGATCAACGGTCTAGTGGGCGCAGCCAACTTGCAAGGGGTTCATGTTAACCTCGCACGGCGCTCGGGCGGCTCACCCGTCCGCATCGTCCTCGTGGATGCACCGCCGGGAAACATTGACGGGCAGTGGGAGGACGTCGTCGAGGTATCTATCGCGCTGCCGAACCGGCATGAGATGGTCTGGAGCGACTGGTGGGGCCACACCGGGCCCGTAGGACTTCCGCCAGGTTGCTACAGGCTGCGTGTTAGCGCCAAGGGCCGGGATGAGGGGCACCACGGGGAGTTTGCCGAGGGCGCCGTCGACGAGTATCTCCTGCAGCTGTGGCCGGCGCCGTGGCAGCCCGATGCAATACTCAGCATCGGGAGCGAGGACGCAAGGTACTGGCATCGAGAAGTTGGCGGCCACCGGCCGGAGTAGTTTCCCGGCCCTTCCGATGCAGGCGCAACAGGGACACACGTGCCCTGGTCCGCAAACCTGTCGGTGCCCGGGAGGACCATGGAACCATGACGGCTCCAACGGTGGAGGCGGCCATCCATGAACTCATGGATCTCGCCTGGAATCTTGTCTACGACCTGCTCGATCAGCGGGGGCTGCTCGGTGACGGACTTTTTGTCGGGGAGTACACCGGCATCCACTCCTGGGTCGAAGACCTCACCCGGTACACGGTGGTCCACTCAAGGAATGTAGCCGTCCTCTTCGTGGACACGCGGCCGGTGGACGCCATCGTGTTCCATCACGACCTGCTGGGCGCTGAGGATCCGGCCAGCTTCTTCACCCTTCCTGACTGAGGCATAGTCTTGCCGGTTCTGGCACCGGTAAAGGGCCAGTATTTACCGGTTCCGGCCGCGCTGGACCAGTGCCATCATTAGATTGCCAGTAGCTGTCTGCGCCGAACGGAGAATGTCATGTTTGGGGCGCTGTTGTGCAAGCTGAATATCAGCCATAAGTGGCACGTCGAACATTCCGAAGACGGCCGGTTGTACAAGCGCTGTCTGCGGTGTGGCAAAGACGACGATGAACGGGCTGTGGGCGGGGGAAATTTTAGCCATTGGGCTGGCGGCTAAGGAGCCGAGGCGCCCCGTCTGGAAAATGCCCGACGCTTAAACTCTGCCTCTCCGGCTTGTCCCGCCCCGCCGCACCCGGCCCTGCCGCCAGCCAGGGATGACCTCGTTCAGCAGCTTCTCCTTGGCCACAGTGAGCTTACCGGCCCGGGCATCGATGCGCTGGGTGTGCAGCCACACGCCCAGCGTGCGTTCCTCCTGGTCGTCGGTCTTGGTGTGCCGGGGCTAGTCCTGGCCGGCGGCCAGCCATGCGGCGACCTGGGCATGGCGCTGCTGCCACCTGCCGCTGGTGATCAGTTAGAGGTAGCTGACTCAACCCGATTGATTTGTCAGACGCCAACCTATCGATCGTGGAGGAGGCGGCCAGCTGCAGGGGAGGGACGTCATACTTACAAGGACCGCAAAAAGCCTGAGTAACGAAGGGCGCCGTGCTCAAACAAACAATCCCGACAGCCGTAATTGGGGCAAGATAAGAAGGGGATTTGGCGCGTTCGGGAGGATGACCTGGCAGCGTACATTGATGCCGCCTACGAGAAGACAGCGGAACGGATTGCGTCAGGCCAGCTCCCAGACGGCGACGCCCAGGCGGACGAGTAACCAGCGGGCGGTTGAGGCAGTGAAGGGCGGCACCCTGACGGGTGCCGCCCTTCCTCAGTTCCCGAGTCAGAAACAGTCCTTGTGAAGCTTATTGCTGCCGCTGGTGCCATTGCTTGGATCACGCGGGTCTAGGGAAAGCTGGTGGTGATGAGCGCCGCCCTGCAGCTTGTGGTTGTCACCGCCTTGTACCGGCCCGGGAAGCCATCCTGTGCCCTAAAGGCCAGCCCCGGGAATGGTTCCGTATGAACTCCAGGATGCCCCGTTGTGTAGTCCCGTGTCGTCCCTGCTGAAAAAACCCAGTCGTTCCCTTCGGGTCCGACGGCAGCGTTGGTCTTGGATACTTCTATATTCGTCAAGCAGCTGCTGGACTCCATCCTGGGACGCCAACGCATAGGGGAAGGACCGGAACGTGTGCCCAGCACCCCGCGCATCCTGTGGAGCTAGGCTTGGGCTTCGAGCAGTCATAGGAACTGCGGCCAAACAATTGGGGGACGGGCATGGGAAGCGGGCAGCATGAAGGCATTGGTTTCCGTGAGGTGAGCAATGGGGACGGTACGGTACGGGAGACCATGAACGCGGCAACGTCCGAAGAGATCGGGCCTTCGCCCCGGACAAAAAATCCCTTCATCATCATCCTGTGGACGTTGTCAGGAGTCTTGATCCTGGGCGGACTATTGGCACTTCTGACTGGCTCCTTGGAGGTGAGCATGACCGAGCGGGTCAGCATGGCCTACGTTCTCTTCACCTTCGCACCCCAAGGTGTCTTCATTGGCGTCGCTACCGTTATCGGACTCATGTTCTGGCACGCTTGGCGGTGGCAACGAGGACAAGGTTAGTGGGGCGTGGCCTCTAGATATCGGCAGGTGATCAAGCAACCCGCGCGGGGCAATCAGGACGCATTCCACAGTATTCAGATCGAACACGGCGAGGGCAGGCCGACCACGAGGCGAGGGTCTTGCTCAATAACAATCCCGAGATGCCAAGAAAAGGGACGAAATCGCCCTTGACTTAAAGTGTCCCGCCGATAGGCTTTTATCACTTCGCGGGACAAACCCCTCAGGGGGCTCCTATATAGGTCTCATTCTTGACGGAGAAGTCTTACGGATAAAAGCTCGTTGCTATATCGGTGAACAACCTTGGGGGAAATCATGAGAAATGCAATCACGCGCGCCGCTGCCATCGTCACGATTATCGGAGGGTCCGCATTGTCCGGTATGGCAGTCGCCAGCGCCGCTTCGCCTTCCCCTGATGTCGTAGGGGTTCTCCAAACCGAAACATTCAGGGCCGAGCGCAATTGTCAGGATCGGTACCAGCAGTTGCTCAACAATTACGCGGTGATCGTCACGCCCTGTACCCACGTAGGTGGTGCCTTCGGAGAGTATTACCTGCAGTTCCGGATGACGTAGCCGAGGAGGATCCAGGGTGGGGGCCGACTGACGCGTCGCTCCCACCGTGGGTTCGTCAGCTCTTTCCGCGACTAAGCGCGTGGAGGACCTGGGCCAGTCCAATCTGCGACAAACCCCCGCACAGTCGGGTAAACCTAGATTTCTCGTCCCGTAGGGGCTAGGATCTATTTACTAAATAGGGGGAGAAATGCTTAGTCGACTTAACTTTTTGCCTGTTTGGGCGAAGATTCTATGTCTTTCCTGCCTTGCATGTGGCGTCATATTTATCATCGTCACGTTGGTTGCGCTGGGCCGCGGTTCCGATGTTACTGAATTGCTCTTTAATCTACTGCTGATCGCTGCTTTCGTTGGGCTTGCAGCTGCGGTCGCTTCGAAGGCTAAGCCGGCTTCAGGTCAAGGTGGAAACAACTCAGGAAAGCGGCGAGGACCCCTTTTCTTTTAGGCATTTAGCAGATCTAGGAAGCTCCCTGCCATGTTCATCCCACTGGACATAAGGATTCCTGTGCCGCACTCAGGGTTCGATAGATTTGCCGCGTTATATAGCGCTTGAGGCTTCGGATGATTTCCTTCTTGGTTCTACCTTGGCTTGTTCGCTTCGTCACGTAGCCTTTGGTGGCAGGGTCCCGGTTCATTCTGATGAGGGCGATAGTGTAGATCGCTTTGTTCAGTTGGCGGTCGCCGCCGCGGTTTAGTCGGAATCGTATGGTGCCGCCTGATGAGGCCGGGACCGGGCAGGTGCCGGCAAGAGCTGCGAACGCGGCTTCGGAGCGCACTCTTCCAGTGTGTGACCACGCTGTGAGGATGATTGCTGCCAGGACCGGACCAACACCATAGACATCGAGGAGACACGGCTGGACTTGCTTCACAAGGATCTCAAGTTCCGTGTGATTCCTGATCATTTGCTCCTGCAGTGTGAGGATCTGCTTTGCGAGGCGTGTTGCTTCGCGGCGGCAGGTTTGGACTCCGAACTCCTCGTCTCCTTCCCGCCATCCTGCGATGGTACGAGTCTGGGTGACGGTCAATGGTTTCCGGGCGTCCATGCCGAGGTCTACGACGCGTAGGAGAGCCGTGAGGGCGTTGATGGCTGCGGTGCGTTCCCGTGCCATGGTGCGGCGTGCGTTGGAGAGGATCCGTAGCGCCATGTGGTTCTGCCCGGACCGGGGTTCTCGGAGGCGGTCCATAGGAATGCTCAGCGTCCCTCGCGCTGCGCGCGCTGCGTCGATGGAATCGGATTTTCCCTGGTATCTGCCAAGCCGCTGGCTCGGGACGGGAGCTTCGGTAACTTGAAATCCGGCGTCTGTGGCCTGCTGCCGGAGCTTGGCACCGTACGAACCCGTTCCCTCCATTGAGAGTAGAACCTGTTCAGGAGATGCTTCAGTGCGGCGCAGGACCCAGGACAGCGCGCGACTGCCTGCGGCTGCGGTGGCCGGAAATGTTTCGTTCGCGATTTCTCCACCGCTGCCGGTTTCGATGATGGCGAATGTATGCGTTTTGGCGTGGGTATCTATGCCGACGACGAAGCCGAAGTAGTCTGCCACAATCATCTTTTCCTCCTGAGTTCCGAGAATGGAAACGCGTTGGTGGGTTACGGCGTGGCAGGTCTGTAATGGGCCACACCCGGTGCACGGGCGGGCATGCTTCTAATCAGGCCAGCGCTGTAGACACAACCGATGCTGGGCCCGGCCAGGGCGGACATATCCAAGAAAGCGCACTCCGAAATACTGAGATCGGAGGCAAAACCCATGGGTGAGTCACATCCCAGCCCGGCCACAGCACCAGCCTGCCAGCCGCTCACTGAGCAACCGGGTAAAGACTTACAGACCATGGGGAACGTGTCCGTTGGTATGTCGGCACGTTCGAGGCTGTGCACATTCGCCGGACCCGGTGGTGGGGCTCCTGACTGCGGTGATCTGGCCTCTGTGTGCAGCCGGTCAGGTGGGTCCCGTCGTGCACATGGGTGCGGGAAAAGCCCGAAGGATTTAGCTTTTGCCGTGCCCATGTGCACGAAGGGTTAGTTCCCCTGGGCGTCGTTCGTATCGGACGGGTGGGGGGAGTCGGAGGGCCTGGTCTGGGCTTTGCGCCGGCGGCCTGCGGCGGCCGGTTCCAGTCCGAGTTTTTTCAGTTCGTCCGGGCTCCAGCCGTCGCGGGTGGCCTTGACGTAGGCGCGCTTGTCGTCGCGCTCGGCGGCGGCCAGCTGTTCTTTCAGGTCCGTCACGCGCTGGCGGGCGTGGACGAGTTGTTCGACGGATTTGATGCGCGAGTTCAGGAGGGCGCGTGCCTGGTTTTTGGTGGCTTCGATGTTGATGCTCGTCATGGCGTTTGTGGTTCCTTCTCCTGGTGGTTTTAGCGTTCGAGGTGGGTTGAGATGTGAGGGTTTTTCGTCTTGTTGGATGAGGCGGACGGAGTGCCCTGATGGTAACGAAGAGCCGTCTGGGGGTGGGTGGGAAAGCTGAGGGCCGTCAGGAACTCTTGGACTGACGTGTCTGGCTCCATGGGTTCGTCATAGCTGTCGAGGTCTTTGACGACCTCGGTGACGGAGGTCCGTTGGTAGGCGCACAGGATGTCCGCTTCGCTGGGGATTGCTTGCGCAGCGAGTTGAGCGATGTCGTCGGCGTAGGGGAGGAGCTGGCTCGGAAGGACGTCACGGACGGTGTGGATGAGATGGGGGAGGAGGGCTTCCTGGGCCGCGCTGAGTGGTGGGATGGCTGTGAGCGGCGGGATTTGTCCCACGTACGCTACGGCTCGGATCTGTTGGGCGTCGTTCCGGATGAAGACGGTGGTGTTTGTGATGTCGTCCAGATGACGTTCGGCCACGCTGTCAACGCTCCAGGCGATGGCGTCAGCACTGTCGTACTTCCTTTGCTCTGCTGCGGCGTGGATCAGGTGCGCTCTTGGAGCAGGCGTGTCAACGGGAACTTCGATGGTGACCTTTCCGGGACCGAACTCACCGAATTATAGGTGATTATGGCGCCGCGGAGGCGGTCGGAGCTTGATTCGTTCGGACGCATAACTTTCCCCCTGGAGTGTCTCTACGTGCCACCCACCCTAGCCGCCGGAGGCCGGGGCAACCACGCAACACGCCGCATTGGACCACCCGGTCTGCGTCAGCGGAGCAAGCTATACATTTACACGGGTGTAAATGGGCGTGTCCTGCACGGCTCCTTCGGCTTGGTTTGGCACACTGGCTTGTGGGTCCCCGGGTTTCGGGGTCGCTGCGCTGGGCTTTTGGGGATTGGGGGAGTGGGTGTCTGAGGAGGATGTGCCGCGTTCCCCGTTGTCTCGTCGGCGGCGGGCGAATTCGCCGGCGGGGACGAAGAAGCGCCGGGATGTGTGGGTGACCGCGGAGGAGGAAGCGGCCCTGGTCGCGCGTGCGGCGCGGGAGAAGGTCACGGTCCCGAACCTGCTGCTCACGGCCGCTTTGTCGGACGGGTCGGAGACGCCGACGCAGCGGAAAGCTGCGATGGCGGAGCTGATGGCGATCCATAGGTTGTTGGCGCGGGTGTCGAACAACGTGAACCAGATCGCCCGGCACGCGAACGCCGGTGATGAATTCCCGCAGGACGCGTCGGCGGTGCTGGCGTATGTGCGCGAGGTAGCTGTGCGGATTGACCGGGCGATCGAGGGGTTGATGTAGGCGATGATTCCGAACATCACCCGCGGGTCGCGGATGGCCGGGCTGATCCTGTATCTGGCGTCGACGGACGCGGATAAGACGAAGAACACGCACACTGACCCGCACCTGGTTGCCGGGGACGCGGCGATCATGGCCTGGTACGACGACGGCGTCCTGGATGCCGATGATGCTGTCGCGATCGCCAAGCACCTGGACCAGCCGCGTAAGGCGTTCGGCGTTGAGGTGCTGCAGAAGGATTTTCGCTGGGACCCGGTGACGAAGGAACGGGTGCCGAACGGGCACAAGCACGCTGACGTGTGGCACTGCTCGTTGAGTCTCCGGGCCGAAGAAGGTGCCCTCACGGACCAGCAGTGGGGTGACATCGCGAACGACTTCGTGGACGCGATGGGCTTCACCGAAGCCAGCGGCAAAGCCCAGTGCCGGTGGGTCGCGATCAACCACGGAACGAGTGAGAACGGGAACAACCACATCCACATCGCCGTGTCCCTGGTCCGGGAAGACGGCACCAAGGCCTCCACCCATGGTGACTACAAACGCGCACAGCAGACCTGCCGGGAACTGGAAACCAAGTATGGGCTTGAGGAGCTTTCCAGCGTGCACGCCACCCGCGGGTATGACCGGGCCGAGAAGGCCACCGCGGCACGCGATGAACGGGAGATGCACCGCGCCTCCCTGGCCAGGAAGGTGCGTGCCAGCGCCACCGCGTCGGGCACTGAGGCGGAGTTCATCCGCCGCGCCAGAGACACCGGCCTGCTGGTGCGTCCCCGGTATGCGAAGAACACCACCGACGTCATCGTCGGCTACTCGGTAGCCGAGCGCCCGAAACCGGGGGAACGACCGATCTGGTTCGGCGGCGGCACCCTCGCCACCGACCTCCGCCTCGGCCAGTTACGGCAGGAATGGACAGACACCCCGCAGGCCTCGATAGAGGCAGCGGCCGAGTGGAACGCCGCCGCACGGAACAAACGCAAAGCCAACCCCCGCGGCCCGGAGAAGACCACACCGGATGCGCAGCTCTGGGTTGACTACACCCGGAACGCCACCGCCCTGGCGGACGAGCTTCGCAAGATCCCGCGCGATGATCACGCCACGTGGGCCAAGGCAGCCCGCGATGTTTCCGGCGCGTTCGCGGCATGGTCCTACCGGCTGGAACCGACCCCCGGGCCACTTTCCGCCACCGCCGCCGAACTGTCCCGCACAGCCCAGCTCCGCGCCCCACGGCAGCACGGTAAACCCGTTGCCCTGCCGTCCATTGCCGGGACCGCGATGTTGTTCATGGCGTCGTCGAGCAAGAACAAAACAGCGGCTCAGACAGCCCTCATGGTGCAGCTGATCAATACCGCTTTTGCCGTGTATGAGATGCACGCCGAATCCGGCCGTGCCCGGGAAGCCCAGCGCATCCGGGCAGTAGTCGAGAACCAGTTGGCACCGTTCACCGCGACGATGCCCAAGGCCTTCACTGCCGGAGCTGAACGGCAGCCCGCCGCAGCGGCTGCGGTCGCACCGAGGGCAGTTGATATCGCACGTCGCGGCATGGCCCCGATCCGCCCGGGTTCGGTGGTTCCCACGACACCTACACCGGCGACACCAGCGAAGACCACACAACTGAACCGGGGCACCGGTTCGGGACTCGACCGATAAGAATCACACCACCAGTGCAAGGGGAACACCAATGAGTGAATCAGACGGCATCGACGACTTTCTCGACAACGGCATGCGGCAATCCCTGATGGTCGCCTCACGCATCGCCGAGACGCTGGCACGGCGCCGGCAGGAAGCCCAGCGACAACAGGAACACCTGGACTCCCAAGCTGCACGGGAAGCCCAAGCACGCCTTACGGCCGAACGCAGCTCAGCCCGCGCCGTCCTCGCACCCGTCCAGAAAGATGAGTGGTGGGACAACGCGCAGCCGGCCGACATCGCAACGGCACACGCCACCGCAGAAGGCTGGAAAGACTACGACCCCGCCGCCCTCGAAGCAGCAACGAAAATCCGTCAGGAAGTCCTCACCAGGTACGGCATCGACACACACGACGTCGGCGCGGACACCGCCTACCTTGAATCCGGGATCACGACTATCGCCACCGAAAACGCCCGGCGGGACGAGCTGGCACGCAGCCAAGAAGAAACGCGCAAAGCCGCCGCCGAACAGGAGAAAGCAACACAGCTGATCGCGGCCGCGCAGGCAGAAGAACTCAAAGCCCAAGCCGCCAAGTTGGCACCTGTTATGGAGCGCCACCACGTTCCCGTCGAATACCTCGCAAACCCCGAACTCGGCCAGGCATTGCAGCGCGCCCTCAACGCCAAGACCCCCACAGCGGCCGCGGCCGCGGAAGCTGATATCAAGGAGCGGCTGTTCCTCATCGGCAAAGACGGCATCAACGGGCCCGACATCGACCAACTCCGCAAGGAAACCACAGCGAACCTCAACGGAGCCGGCGACGCACACTTCCAGGACCCCGGATTCGTCAAAGCGGCCAAGGACATGCACGAAGCAAAGCTCCTTGCCGAGGGCGGCTTTGCTGGCTCGCAGTGGGCATCCATGGAGGAGCGGTATGAGCGGGCCGAAAAGGAACTCTTCGCACGCCTCGAAGGCGTCGGCCGGGGCATCGAAAACCGCGTCACCGGCAACGACAGCAGCCGGTTCAGAGACCAAGGACTGATAGCCGAAAGCACGGCGGCCGCCGACTACGGTTCAGCCGAACACCGTAAGAGGTTTGCCGAGTCCCTGGAAAACACCGGGACCAGCGAAACCCAGATCCGCGGCCGCCTGACCGCGGCCCGCAGTGAAGGCACGCACCCCAGCGCCGCGGTCTCCCGGGGCAAGCGTGCGGCGAAGGCCCGCAAGTCCCATCCAGGTGCAGCCATCGGCGCGGAGCGGGCAAGGAACGGTCTGAGCCGCTGACACCAGCGCCTACGTAAAGGGCCGGCAGCCGCATTGTCATCCGATCTCAGTGATGCCCCGGTCGCCGGCCCTTCCCCCCATTTGTGGGTCCCTACTTGGGGCGGGAACTTGGTTTAAGGGTAGGACCGGTTCTTACACGGCGGCGCATTTTGAGCCACAAGGTTCGCTCAAGACTGGGCGGCCGGCACCGCCGAAACAGGGGGCGGATACCCTTTTCACTCCGCTCCCGATCCGGACCCAATACCCGGGGCGGCGTTCTATACATCTGAAGGATCAAAGGTCGGTCTTGCCGGGAGCAGTGTCAGGGCTGGAGGTGCCCGGTCTTCCAGTCGTTCAGCAGGTGGGTGGCGCGACCGTTGTCCATGGCCTCGATGAAGGTGGCGGCTACCGTGTGGAGTTTGGTGTTCGTGTGCTGGCTTTGGGCGGCGAGAATTTCGAAGGCTTCTTCGGCGCTGATAAGAAATAGTCCACGGAGGATGCCCTTGGCCTGCTCAATCACGGCTTTGTGGGCGAGTGCACCTTGAATTGCTTCATCAGCTGCCTGGCGGGTCTCTTCGTGCATGGTGCGGGTCAGGTCCACCATGAAACCTGCCGCATGTTCGGGTCTGCCGGACTCGTCCAGCGTGGCGTGGAGGGAGGAGAAAACCTGGCGTTGCCTGCCTCTGCTGTCGATGATCCTGTGCAGCAGTGCGATTTGACGGCCAGTGTCCGCGAGGCTTCGCAGCAGTTGCTGGAACGGTCCGCGGTCATCAGCATGCTGATGCGCCATCAACAAATCCAGGGTGGGCACGACCTGGCCGGGATGGAATCCATGGATCTTATACAAACCGTCAGACCAGATCATCTGCCCGGACGCCAACTCGAGGTCAAGGGTCCCCGCCGGGCACGCACCCTCAGCCGTTAAGGGGAACAGGTAGGTCTCCAGGTCCGGTGTCATCAGCAATCTCCAGTCCGTTGAATGCCCTCGGCAATCACAGGACATCGCCCCGGCCGACAGCCGGGGTTTCTATTATTTGCACAGCTACCGTTGTTGCTATCACAAACGAACGCTTTACGACGGGCGTAAGGTGGCCTGTCGACACGACACCATTAGACCCCCAACAGATCACACCATTTGCACTAAGCATGCTTAGTATTAAGCTGAAGCTGCCCGGACCCAAGCGCCAAGCCAGGCGCCCGGTCCGCGGGACCACATTTCGGTGTGTAACAACTGAAGAAGACACTCATGTTGCTTTGGATCGCCATCATCATCGCCGTTCTCTGGCTGCTTGGTCTGCTGGCCAATATCGGCGGAGGACTGATTCACATCCTTTTGGTCGTTGCCGTGATCGTCCTGATTGTCCACTTCGTCCGTGGCAGGTCCCGCGTCTGAAACCATGACGATGCTTCGAAAGCCCGCATCATGATGCGGGCTTTCGTATTAGCCGGAAATTCGCCGTGTCAAGGACCCCCTCCTTGCCGCAGACGTTATCCGGCGGTTCAGGACCGGGAGTGACCCAGGGCGCCCCGCCACAGTGACTGGCAAAATGGGCGAGGAGAGGCGATGGTTTCATCGCTGGCTGTAGTGCAGATCATTGTGCGACGCTACCGAGGAAAGCACCTGTCGCATGTCGTTTGGTGTGGCACAAACTTGCTTTCCGCCAACCCAAAACTTACCCCGGCGCTTGCCCGCCAAGGGGAGCAGCTGCGCCGCGGCCGTCGTAAGGTCCGGCGATGTTCACTGCTCTCTTCCAGACCCGTCCCCGGCCAACGTCGCAGTTGTCATCGGACGGGATTCCACCCAACGGTCCCTCTACGGCCCGATTCCTGGCCATAAATTCCAGGCGGCGCCGGCCCTGTCCCTCTCAATAAGCCCTGAAGCCGTGCTTCGTCCGGCAAGTCCCGGTGCCAGCAGATAAGCAAGCAACCACTTCAGAGCTGCATCTGGTAGCAAGTTCCTGGACCCGAGTAACCGCTACAGCAGCGAGTTGGTGTCCGGATTGACCTTCGAGACGGCGGTATAGTCCACCTCGCCGACGAGGCCCTTGCGGATTTCTGACTCAGCCCTGCAGGAACTCCTTTGTTCCTTATCGTCAAGCCGCTGGGCTGTTATTGGCCGAGCATGGAGACGGCGTGGGCTATGACGAGTGCCAAGAGCACGAAGCCGCCGAAGGCTTCCAATCCCATAAGCGCTTTCGCCCGGGCTGAAAGCGGCATGCTGTCCGTGGGACTGAAAGCCATGGAGTTGGACAGCGAGAAGTATAGATAGTCAATGAACGCCGCGGTCCAGCCGGTTTTTACCGAAGATCTCACGGCAACCTCCGTTACCGCGTCGTGGTCTTCATCTTGGGGGAAGCGGAAGTCTGCTCTGGGCAGCTCATGCCGCGGCATGTGTCGGCGGGATACGGGTCCGCCCCGGTCCAGTTCCCAGTAGACCAAGGCAAAAGCGATGACGTTGGTTACCCATACCTGAAGTGCGGCGAGCAAAAGAGTTGGGCCCTCGCTGGTTTTTGCATTTGTGAGGGCGATAACCAGCTGAACCAAGGCAGCTTCGTTTGCTACGACCAGCAGAAGTGCCTGGCCAACGGAAAGAAATCTGGACCAACGTGTTTCGCGGGTAAGACGCCGCGGATTCAAGGCCACGAGCGGAATCAGGAGGCCCAACCCGACGAAGACGACGATGTAGCGAACACCTGGCAGAAACGTCGTCGGCAGCGTCCCGTACAGACCCAGCGCGGCGATGAGGCCAATGACGGCAGGCCAGCGATGCTCCGCTCCGCTCTGCTTTTCCTCTGTGATCATGATCAGGAGTTTAGGCGCGTGGTATGAGGCGGAGCATCAGGCACGAACGCCGGGACGCCGATCATTTTAACCAGGAAGTAAGAGACCATGGCGCCGGGTTTGTTTTGGGCGAGGAGAGCGTTCAGGTGGCCCGCGTGGTCGATGGGCATTCCATTGACGTCCCCGACTCCTGTGCAAGGGGCTTCGTACATGGCGAGTTTGCGGATCGGGACACCTGCGGCCGCTGGTTCGAGGGCAAGAGCGGCGCCGGAGGAGATCCCATAGGCAAAGGGGATTCCGCCCGCATGGGAGGACGGCGGCGAGGTCATCGACTTCCAGTTCCCCCGCGACGCAACGCCGGCGCACCCGCGTCCGCAGACCCTGCTTTTCCAGCGTTTCTGACCGTGCAGCTATCGTGCCGCGGCGTGTTCGACGACAGGGGTTTGGCTAGGCGTTTGGGCGCTGCGGCTTTCCGGCCGCGGGATCGCGTGAGTACAGGCCGGGGTAGTCAATGACGAACCCGTGAGCATCAACGGTGATCTGGCGTGTGAAGTCGCTGTCCAGTGACTCGTAGAGGTAGAGATTGGTGGCGGTTCTTGTATATGCCTGCGGATCGGGCGTCACCCGTAAGGAGGGAACGTCAACGTACGCCGTGATGATTTCCGCACGACCCCCTACGGGCAGGCTGAGCCGCCGGACCGGCAGGGTGTTCGTGAAGGGGCTGAACGCCAAATCGATGTCAACGGCGCCCTTTAGATCCAGGCGTGGCTTCTGATTGACGCTCCACGTTCCATCGCGGTTCCGGCGGACTTCAAGCTGCCGATCGTCGTACCCATGGAGCGTAAGCTCACGGAAGACCCACCCGGGGGTAAGGGTCACCGCATAGGCGTAATGCCCGTCGTGGTTAGCGCCGGTGGATAAAGCACGTAGTGTTCCGCGCTCCTTCGTGAGGTGGAGGCACTCGATGCTTGGCGTACTTACGCCATACCAGGTGTATTCCATCGTTCTCATGCTGGTGCCAGCTCCGCCATCACTACCCATGGTCGTCGTTACCTCTGGGCGAATGGAGAAGACCCTGGCGGCGGTGACCATGCCGGCCGATGTTCAGGACCATGCTGGCCGATGTTCAGCAATCCGGAAACGCCAGGCCCGTCCCCACGGCAGGGAAAGGCGCACCCCGTTCGCAGAGCGCGCCCTTCACTTTCCCCACGCCGATTCCCCTTCGGCTGGAATGATCATAATCCCGCATTGTTGAGAGGGGACAAGCCCTTTCGTATTCGCAGCGGAAGCGTCATCCAGAAGGGCGTGGCTTCCGCCATGCTGTTGCTGGGTGTCGTGGAGCCGGCGGGGCCGGCAGTGCCGGTCGATAAGGCCCAAGGGCAAGGCTCAGCCTTCGCACTCAACGCAGTACCCGTGGCCGTCCTTTTCGCGGACTTTCTGGGAGCGGTGGCGTACGAGGAAGCAGGAGTAGCAGGTGAACTCGTCGCTGGCCTGCGGGATGACCTGAACGGTCAACTCCTCGGAAATAAACTCCCCGCCAGGGGTAAGCCCATCCAGGACATCGGCTTCGTCGAGTTCGAGAACGACTGACTTGGCGTCGGGCGCCTTGGCGGACTTGAGCGCCTCCAAGGAGCTGTCCTGGGATTCCTTGACGTCGGTGCGCAGTTCGTCGTAATCAGTGGCCACGGAAGTTCATCTCTTTTCTCATGAGGGTTGTCGGCGACTGCAACATACAGCACAACAGAAGAATTCCGCACTTCTCGGACGCAATGAGCCCACATGCGGCCACAGCGTAATGTCCTAGGTCACCGGACCTCTGCACTTCCGCGCGATGGGGACTTTCATGCCCCGCGCGCTGCTGGCGTTCAAGCGGAGTCAGTCCTATTGCCGGGCGACGAAGACGCCCATTCCTGGCACGGTGTACTGTGCGAACCGATGGCCGGAGGACTTTCCGATGAGGCGCGCTGGCTGGTAACGGGCCTGTGGGTTGTCCCGAGGCGGCTGCTCAGGTCTCCCATGGCGGACAGGCTTCACTATCCTGGCTCATGGCGCGCACATAATGCCGCTCTGCAGGTGCGGCCCGTTACCGGCGTGCGAGGCAGAATCCGTGGTCCAGCTCCGCCGTCCCGGCTCTACGGCAACCTTGACGTCAGCCGACGGGTGATCACCTTCTCACGCAGCATCCCAAAGAGTGCGCCCGTTGCCAGCGTTCCTGCCCGAGTGCGTGCAAGCGGAGGCGCTAACCTGATCCGCCCCAGATAATTACGGTCGGTCCGGTCGGGAGGTTCCATCGAGCGGGAGGATCCCGCGGCCCTGCTCGACGCAGCTTCTATGGCCGCTGGGCGGCGCAATCCGGCTGGTTCAGTAGTCCAAAGTTCTTTGGACTGGGGCCTCCGCGTGGATCTGTATGGTGTCGGGAAGGGCAGTTAGGGTGGAAGCGTGTCTGTGATTGAGCCTGAACTGCCAAGCGGCTACGCCGTAACACTCGAGTCGCTGAAGGCTTTGGTTGCTTCCGCTCAGCTGCGTGCCCAGCGAGTCGTCAACGCGGCCATGATCGAGCTCTACTGGAAGATCGGCTGTACCATCTTGGAGCGGCAGCAGGCTGAACCATGGGGGAGTAAGGTGCTGGGGCGCCTGGCCGATGATTTGCGCAGGGAATTCCCGCACATGAAAGGCTTCTCTCGCAGGAATCTGTACTACATGCGCGCCTTCGCGGAGGCATGGAGCGCCCCAGATGAGTTTGTGCAGACGGTGTCTGCACAAATTACCTGGAGTCACAACGTCGCCCTCCTCGAGCGATTACAAGACCAAGACCTGCGCGAATGGTACGCCAAGCGATCTTTCCGGCATGGCTGGTCCCTTGCTGTCCTGGAACACCAAATAGCTTCCCGACTACATGAACGAGAAGGCTCGGCGCCCAACAATCTCGAGGCGCGTCTTCCGGGGGAGGGCACGGCGCTGGCACGTGAGGTCGCGAAAGACCCCCTGGTACTGGATTTTCTCGGCCTGAGCGCAGAAGCCGACGAGGCTGCCATCGAAGAAGCCATGACTCTGCGCATGTCTCAAACGCTCATGGAGTTCGGGACAGGAATGGCGTTCGCTGGCCGCCAAGTGCATCTTGAGGTCGGCGGTGACGATTTCTACATCGACCTTCTGCTGTATCACATACCAACCGATCGATTTAACTGCACTAAGGGTTTGCGTCGGCTGGGGGAGCAGTTCGCTTTAGCTGCCTGACTTAGTGTCCGGTGTATAGCTCGGCGCCCCTGCTGACCCGGTCGCTGATTTGGGTGGCTTGGACTTGTTTCTCCCGGATGTGGCGCAGTGATTCCTCGAGCGCGGCGACTTCGCCTAGCCACGTCTTTTGCTTGGCCTCTTCAAGTCGCGTGACTGCGTTTGTCTCCAGCTCGTGAAGTCTAGGCAGCTGGGCAGGGTCGACTTGGAGCATGGGGCACCGCACACAAGCATGCTCATGGATGCAGGGCGTGCCGTAGGGGCGGTGGCATGTTCCGAGGGCAACCCTTCGGAGAGTGAAGTGGTTCTCGAATTCCGCCCATTCTTCCGAGGTGGGATCCCGGTACTCCTGGGCGGGGCGGAAGACTCGACGGTTGTCGATGAAGCTGCGGTAGTTTCTGATGACCTGTTCGGGGTAGACGGCGATGTACCCCTGGGTCGTGTTGAGGTTCAGGTGACCGAGTAGGTGTTGGGCGATGTGGACGGGCAGGCCGCTGTTGACGGTCTCCGTTGCAAAGATGCGGCGCAGGTCGTGAGGGGTGAAAGTTAGCGGGGTTCCGTCGATGTCCTTGCAGTCCGCTTTGGCGGCCAACGCGCCGAGGAGGCTTCGGGCACCTGCGGTGGAAAGTACCCGGGGAACTCCGCCGAGCCTGAGCTGGAAGAGGTGAGGAAGCTTGGCTCCCCAACTGCGTTCCAGGGGGTCGAAGCGGCTTACGAGGGGAAGGGTGGCATCCGGTCCCTTCACCCTGCGAATAATCGTGGCCAGGACTGAGGCCAGTTCCGGGGAGGCTGGGATGAGACGTTCCCTGTCGGTTTTCGATGGAGCGACGTGCAGCAGGACTGTCGCTTCTCCGGCAGTCGGATCGTAACGCCGGATGGAGGTATGGGTCAGTTCAACGAGTTCCTCAACACGCAGTCCTGTCAGACGGAGGACCTCGAGAATCGCCCAGCTCCAGAACGCCGTTTCTTCCGCTCTATGCAAGCGTATGACAGCACCAGTCTCTAGGTTCTCAACCGATGGCCACCCGTTGTCCCGGTAGTAGCCGCGGACAACGCGGCGGTATGTCGTCCCGTGAACGGTCAGGAGTTCACCTTCCACTGCCTTGGATGCTGCTTGGAGAAGAGCTGCCGTTTCGGCGTGCTCCTTCGCAGCCGCCGAGACGAGGGCATTGAGCCAGGGTGCGAGGGTTCGGGTGCGCTGATGCATGCGCGACTGCCGTTGGTGCTTTTGCTTGGCTAGGTTGCTGGTTTCGGCCGCGCTGACCGGCGACGGACAGGCCCACAGCGCCCACCGCTCGGGCTCGGTGATCGCCCACTGGGCAAGGTCGGTGTAGAACGCCCGCACCGCGGTCAGGTGCGCAAAGTAGTCACGGCGTTCCCGCCCTCCAGACAGGTACCGAAGGCGCTGCTTCCAAGCTGTCGCGGTGTCGTGCGGGAGCCTGATGGTGTCCTGCCCGGGATGATGGCGTTCAATGTCGGTCCAGAAGTTCCGGACCAGCATGCGGGTCAGCCCGGCCAAGGACGTGTAATCGAGAGCGGCAGCTCTCTCCGTAAGGTAGTCGATGAGCAACGAGCGGATCCTCGGATTGCTTACCCCGTACGTGTCGACGAGCTGTGGGACAGTGCGCCGTCCCTCCAGCTGCAGTGCGCGGTAGTCGGCTGGCTCTCCTGATAGAGCCCCGCAAGCCTGGAGGGCTTGCCAGACCACGCCGACCGACCGGGTTCTCCTCAAGGCTTTCCATTCAGCTTCGGCACGAAGGAACTGTGATGCCGTGACGCTTAGCAACGGGACACCTGTACGGATCCTCAGGAGGGTCATTGCGTTCAGGGCCAACATTTTGGAGGTTTTCGACAGGCGGAAAGTGCTGAGCTTCTCATCCAACAGGGCAAACGTTTCGGAGTCGACGACGCTTCTGTAGGTGATGAACATGTGCGGTGGGGTGGCGGTCCGCAGCCAAAGCATGGAAGGCCGGACGACGCCAAGAACGACGAGAGCGATCACGGCACTGCCCTGCAGCGACTTCCTGTACGGAATGAGATCCTGTTGCCCCCATGACGTGCCAGCCTGGTCACAACCTGCCGCAATCCAACGCTGCTGCCAGTTATCGCCGGGGAAAGTACCAAGCCATTCCAAGAGGTAGGCCAAACCTTTTGCCCGTTCCACCTGTCTTTTCTTGGTCCCTGGGAGCAGCTCGGTGGAGCGGGCGGTAATTTCGTTCAGGCTCCACCGGGCGCCCTCAGGGGCGGAGCGCGACTCCCAAGAGGTCGCGGCTTCAGGGACGGTCACGGTGGCCGTCATGGCAAGGTACCGAAGAGCTCGGTCATGTCTGACGGGTCGTATCCCCAAGCGGGTGTTGGTGTTGAATTCGGAGGCGCCTCGTGGTGCTGCAGGACGCGTTGGAGCATGTCCTGGGTGTTGGTGTGGATGTATTTGGACGTCGTGGTTAGGTGCTTGTGCCTGAGAACGGCCTGCACATCGGTAAGAGGAATGGACGGGTCATTGGCCAGCCGGGAAGCGCAGGTATGGCGGAAATCGTGCAGCGTAACTCCGGTTCCCAGGGCCTTGTTTACTCGCACCAGCATTGCCCGCAAAGCAGAGTATTGCAGTGGGCGATAAGGCCGGCGAAGGGTACGCCACAGGGCATCCTCAGGCGAGTCCAAGGGCATCTCGCCAAGGTAAAGCCTCAGCCAAGTCAATGAGTCGGGGGACGTGGGCACCCATTGGTACGCGCGAGTCCCTTTGGATACAACCGCGATTGACTGGTTGCCCCAGTCGACGTCCCGGGCCTTCATTCCGAGCAGTTCGCTGGCCCGGGCACCTGTGGCCAGGTACATGGCCACCAATGCTTTGTCCCGGGTAGAGGTCAGGGCCGTGAAGACGCGGTCTACGAGGTCGTGGGAGAGCGCCCTGGGTGTCCCTGTGACGACGCGCTGCCGGTAAAGCGCCCGCTTCTGCGGCTGGAAAGGGGCCAGCGGGTTGTGATGTTCGTACCGGCGCATGCCCATGGCAGCGCTAGGTACCGGATTCGCAACCGGCCCCTGACCTAGCCGGGCGTGATGCTCGTAGAAAACAAAAAGTACCGAGAGCATGTGGTTGATCGAGGTGGGACTGTACGCGCGCCTGCCTTCCTGCCGTGGCTGCCTCATCCAGAGGACCAGGTCGCGTACGTCCTCCCGCGTCGCTGTACTCCAGCGGATCCCGACGGCGGCCAGGAACCTCCACCAGCGCAGTAGGTCGAATGCGTAGGAACGAAGGGTCTGCGGGCTGCAGTCATTAGTGGCCAGCGTGAGCAAGAAGTTGTCGATCTCCTTGGCATCGGCGGTCAGGCCGGTGATGCGCCACGGCAAAGCGCCGTCCGCCGTCCTGGTCACGCGGCCGATCCTCGGCAAGTCCGCCCCCGGTAGAACGCGTGGAGAATGGAACTCCTGACGGGAATCGGTCCAGTCCATAGCTGAGCCTTGCAGAACGGCAGGCCACCGGCCGTACGACACTCCGACATGCGCCTAGGGTGGGCCGCCATCTGCCCGCCAAAGGTGACTGATCCGCTGTCTGCCGGCCAACTGTCCAAAGTTCTTTGGACCATTTGTTGCAAGGATGGGGAGCCGCGCTGGATCGGGTTCTTAATTGTCCAAAGTTCTTTGGACTATTAAGGCGAAGGCCGTCCTGAGAGGGCCCTGTCGGCTCCAACGACTAAGGTGGGGGCGTGCCCCAGATAGAACCTGAACTGCCCAACAGCTATGCCGGCATCCTCGTTTCCCTCAAGGAACTCGTCAGCTCGGCACAGTTACGCGCTCAGCAGGCCGCAAGCAATGCCATGGTCCAGATGTACTGGGAAATCGGGTCCACAATCATCCAACGGCAGGCAGCCCAGCCCTGGGGAACCAAGGTGCTGCAGCGACTAGCAGCAGACCTGAAATCAGCGTTTCCCCACATGCGTGGATTCTCTCGTTCAAACCTCTTCTACATGCGTGCATTCGCAGCAGCCTGGGACCTATCCGACCCTGCAGACCAGGCTCGGGTTGGCGGCCTGCCTTGGGGCCACATCATCGAACTGCTCAAACTGAAAGACCCCGAGATCCGCAATTGGTACGCGGAACGAGCAGGTGAACACAACTGGAGGCTTGAAGTCCTCGAGCACCAAATCACGACAGGACTTCATCGCAGAGCTGGTGCTGCACCGAACAACCTCGAAGAACGCCTCTCGGAGGATGGGGCAGCACTGGCGCGCAGTGTAGCCAAGGATCCCTTGGTCTTCGACTTCCTCGGTCTGACCAAGGAAGTCGAAGAACTTGCCATGGAGGAGGCCATGACCCAGCGGATGTCCCAGACATTGGCTGAGTTCGGCCGAGGCTTCGCCTTCTATGGCCGGCAATTCCACCTTGATGTCCAAGGTGAGGACTTCTACATCGACCTTCTCCTTGTACACGTGCCGACCAACCGTTTTGTCGTTGTGGAGCTGAAGTCCGGCAAATTCAGGCCCGAACACTTGGGACAATTGAACTTCTACGTGGCGGCCGTCAACGACCTAGTGAAGTTTCCAGGCATGGCCCCCACGGTGGGCATACTCGTGTGCGGCTCCAAACATGAGCCAACAGTCCGCTACGCGCTGGACGGCTCATCCCAGCCCGTTGCAGTTAGTTCCTACACCTACGACTCCCTTCCACCGGAGGAGCGGGCGGCACTGCCATCACCGGAAGCAATTACTGCAGCACTCGAGCAAGGAACGGTACCGAACGCCGGTAGCGAGGACCAAAACGGGAACCCAACGCTATGAGATAAATCCCCGGACGGACCGTTCCGTGGCGTCTGCGCCATCCTGGAGCGCCTGGGGCATGAGGTGCCCGTAGACCTGCTCAGTGGTTCGCACGGATGCATGGCCCAACCGGCGGGAAATTGCGAAAAGTGAAATTGCCCCGTCCTGGATGAGCCACGAGGCATGGGTATGCCGCAGGTCGTGGATTCGTGGCGACTTTGTCAAGCCCCGGGAGCAGGCGGCTTGGACTGCTGGAACCCAATGATGCTGCCAGAACGGTTTGTGCGAGATGCGGCGGCCGTGGGCCGTGGCGAACAGCAGCCCGTCGCCCGACCGGCCTGCAACAAGGGGGATGAGTAGCTCCACCAGGGTGGGATTGAGCCCGATGGTGCGCTTTCCTGCACAAGTCTTGGTCGGCCCGATGTAGTAGCGAGACTGTCCATCGCGTTTCCACGCCTTGTTGATTCGTGCGGTCGCCGGCTTGGAGAGGAGATCGATGTCGGTGACCCTGAGTGCCGTCGCTTCGCCAAATCTCGCCCCTGTCATGACCAGGAATTGAGCAAAGGTTTTATACGGCTCGTGGATGCCTTCAATGAGCAGGCCGAACTCGGCATGAGTGAGGAACATGACGTCGTCCTCTGCCCTTTCAACTGTGGGGAGGGGAACGCCGCGGCAGGGGTTGCGGGAGACGTACTCGAGCAGTTCGGCCGTCTTCATTGCAGCAGACAGAAGACCGTGCATGTTGTGAATGCTTTTAGGCGCGACTTCATGGACCATAAGGCCCTTGATCCAGCACGTGACTTCCCTGTATCCGAATTCGTCAACGGGAATGTGCCCGATCGTGTTCCGAATGTGTAAGTCGAGAATTCGCTGGTACGTCCCGATAGTTCCGGGGGAGGGACGGACCAGAAGGTCGATGTGTTCCTGGACCACGTCAGCTACCGTGGGAATGCCCGGCTTCCCCAGATGGTTGGCGGGCTGAGGCAACGCGGGCATCCGCCCGCCGTTATCGAGGTACTGAACCAGGCTGAGGGCTTCTTCCTCTGACCTCAGAGTCGCGCGATGTTGGTGATGGGTCTTATAGTCCCGCCACCGAACCGTAAAAGCCGTGGTTCCATCCGAGCGGGGCCGAGTGACAATGTTGGCCACTACGACAGGCTACGTCGAAGTGACTTGGCAGTCAGCAGGCTGGAACAGATGACTCATGAGGAATGGCCATAAAGCATCCCGCTCAAGGCGACGACCCGGATTGCGAGGGACAGCCGAGACAACATGACGATGCAGGCCGGCAGAGCGCAGAATCGCACGCATCGCGGCGTCGGATAATCGCCGAGGGGTTCGATTTTGTCCTAAGCCATGATGCTGAACTGCTCCACCGTCTGGGGAACGCCTAGTATCAAGCCCAAGTACTCACTTCAGGCGCTTCCAGTTCGCTGCTCCTACCGAAGCGTTCTCGTGCAGCCCTCTCGCGTTCCTCCAAATGCATGAGTTCTTCCTTTGACAGCGAATACGGCTGGATTTTCGGGACATCGTTTTCGTACGTGCATCCGCGAACGATTCGTTCGTGACGGGCCAGGGTCCGGGACGTCTTGTCGTCGATAACGAGCGTTCTGATCAGACAGTCAACGAACTTGAGTTTTTTTGCACTGAAGAGTCGCCGCAAAGGTTGCGGCATATCCGTGAATACGCAATTTACGAATTCGACATTTGCATCTGCTGCCGCGTAGTCCAGGATGATGTGACTGCCCGAAAATTCGCATCCGATGAAGCGGATACCTTTGCTCGCCGAAGTGAAAGTCATATCTAGTGTGCCGCCAAGGAATGAGCAGTCCCGAAACTCAACCAGTTCGGCCCTCAGCCCGACAAATTTGAGCCCGCCTGAGTGAACTGCGGTATTGATGATGTCGAATCGAGCTTCATCCGTAGAGCAATGCGAGAAATCAAAGTAAGCATCAACATCGATCCCGCTGATCTTTCGCCCAGTTAGTCTTGTTCCCGACAAGGTGAGCGATGCCTGTGCCCAAGGCCCCCCATGCCCGGAGTCCTCGTGGAAACGCTCCGAGAGCGACTCCCAAATGGCCGTTCGGATGGGACGGCTGAGGTCTTCACCTCGAGTTTGAACTTCTTCGTCCAGCATCCTGTAGTAGCCGGTCAGCAACTCAATGCAGGTCTGCCTGTCCGACCGCGATCCCTGCTCTGACCATTCGTCCGCAAGCGTTGCCATTGCATAGACCCCTGCAAGTTGAACTGCGACTGAAGAAGCCCCCAGTTGTTCTGCTGCGGTTGAGTACCTGGAGCGCAGTTCGGAGACGAAAGCGTCCTTTCGCCGCTCCAATTCGAGTTCGTGTTGACGAGTACTCAAAGCAAGAGCCTCAGCTGCCGTCTTTTGGGCCTCCGCCGCCGTGCGTTGGGTATTGGTCACTGTCTCTTGGTTGCGTTCGGCTGTTCGCTGTCGTCGATAGGACAGGACGAGCGTAACGCCGATACCCAGGGCAGCGGCGGCTGTCACGGCATTTCGTATGACACCGAATTGTTCGTCTTGGTTTAGTGGAGGTTCATGGTTCCAGGGATTTGTATTCCCTGTGGTGTATGCCGCGAAAGCCCACATGAGCAGACCCATGAGAAGCAGGGATCCCGCGAAGCCTATGCACAACAGAAGCCAGAGTTTCATTGGTTTGCGGTCTGTTGTTTCAGGCATAGGCGTCATCATAATGCGCAGCGCCTCCAGCCCCCGGGAGGTAGCCCTGTAGCAACATGGTCCGGATGTTGTCGGCCGAATGCCCTAAGCTCCCATTAAAGGTAATGACTCGAAAAACGCGGTGTCTGGGGGAGATCATGAAGTTAAAGAGGCTGGATGTCCGGTTCTTTCGCTCGTTCAACTACGACTACGAACTGAAGTCGCGGTTCAAAAACCTGCCAGCACCGTGGGAGGACACCGATCCAGCGTGGTATCCCTTCGTTCGGATACCTTTGGATCCGGAAATTACGGCAATAGTTGGTGCCAACGAGTCTGGCAAGAGCCAGTTGCTGACTGCCATAAAGGCTGCCCTGACTGGTACCCCAATCGATCGCTCAGACTTTTGTCGGTACAGCGAGTTGTATTCAGTGAAGACCAACGAGCTCAGGTTGCCTGAGTTTGGCTGTACTTTCGAACTCGATCCGACGGAAGATCGAGCAGACATCAGCGCCCTCGACGGAGCCCCAGAATTCAGCTTCTACCGTCCGGGAGCGGGGGAGCCGTTCCTGCTAGTCAATGGTGAGAAGACTCCGCTAAATGCAGACGAACTTGCTCGCCTAGAAGCAGTCCTCCCTTCGTATCACGAGCTGAGGACTGACCTGGCCATTCCGAACAGTGTCTCCATAGCCGAACTCGCCGGACAGCCTCACAGTCCGCTACACCTCAGAAAAACCCGTACCGACATATTGGAACGCTTGGGAAGCCTCGTTGCACCGACGGCTCAAGCAGCTGGAGAAGCCGTTCAGCCGGCGCTTGTTGAAGGTACTGATCCCGCCAGTGTTGAAGCCGAAGTGCGACGCAGGGCGGAATTTGAGCTGGCACGCCAGTTACTCATCGATGCCGCCGGTATAGATCGACAGGCGTTCGCCGAGTTGCAAGAGGCAATCAAGTCCGGGCGCGAAGGCCAGGTGGAGGCAATCATTGGGGCAATGAACTCCGCAATCAAGGAGAACCTCAACGTCCAGCGCTGGTGGTCACAGGACCGCGACTTCGAGCTTCTCGTTGAGGCGCGGGAATACGAGCTAGCCTTCACAATTTTGGACCGGACCGGGTCGAAGTATTCCTTTGGAGAAAGGAGCCAAGGACTTCGTTTCTTCCTGAGCTATTTCGTGCAGCTCACTGCCCACCGGCTGACGAACGGCAAACCAGACATACTCCTCTTGGATGAGCCGGATGCTTTCCTATCAAGCGTCGGCCAACAGGACCTCCTGCGGGTGCTGCACGACTACGCTCTGCCCGAGGATGATGGACAGCAAAGTCAAGTTGTGTACGTGACGCATTCACCGTTCTTGATTGACAAGAATGCGCCTCACAGGATCAGAGTGCTGGACAAGGGCTCCGAAGACGAGGGAACGCGTGTGGTCCGCGACGCAGCCAACAACCGGTACGAACCTTTGCGTTCTTCAATCGGAACCAATCTTGCGGAGACCACGTTCATAGGCGGCAAGAATCTCTTTGTTGAAGGCCCAGGGGATCAAATACTACTGGCCGGCATTTCAGCGCACATCGCGAAAAGGGAACAGAGTACTGCCGGGGTTCTGGATTTGAATGAGGTCACGGTCGTAGCCTGCGGAGGCGCGGACAGTGTTCCGTACATGGCCTATTTGGCGAGGGGACGGGATGTGATCAAACCCCCTTGTGTTGCGCTCCTGGACGGTGACAAATCAGGCCTGATAGCCGAGAACGTGCTTCGACGCGGGGAAGCACGACGGAAGCGCGTGCTTCGCGATGAATACATAGTTCGCCTCGATACGTGGGCAGCGCAGTCTGGCTTGGAGTTCGAGGACGGGGTAGGTGTTCTGGAGATCGAAGATCTTCTTCCGGTTGAAATAGCACACCGGGCTGCGCTGAACTACCTGGCTCGTTTCGAGGATCTTCAGGAGCAGGACGCGCAGTCCTTCACGCCAGAAGGCATCCGGAAGAATCTTTTGGAGACCGGCGGCCGCCTCTGGGACGCGTTGGAAGAGGCATATACAGGTGCATTCCCAGAAGAACACATAGAGAAGGCTGGGCTAGCGCGAGAAGTTATCTCGCTCCTAGCGGTCTCTCCCAATGCTCAAGGCGCGGAGGAACTCCGGAAGCGATTCGCGGCCCTTCTGAGCTTCCTTGCTGAGCGTCTAGATGATGCGTCGGCCGAAGAAGACAGAAACCGCAGCGATGATCGAATGAAGCGGGCAGTGAACAACTTCCTGCGCAATCATCCGCAAGGTATGAGGAAGCATGACGCCAAGAAGTTGATCCGTGAACTCGACTCCGCTCTCGACGCCTCGCCAGTCGGGGATGAGATCCGCCCTCGACTATCGACGATCACCCGCGATTTCGAGCTCGGGGACCTCAGCACAAACAACGTCCCTCGCTTTGAGAGCTTCCGAGAGGAGATAAAAGCACTCAGTGCCAGCGAGCGGATTTTGTACCAGGACGACGCGACCACGGACCCGGCGTCCTCGGTTTTACAGGCGACTCCCGTTGAGGACCTCGCCAGGCGGCAAGAGAAATAGATGAAGAGGGAGGGAGCTTATTTCCCCCACAGTTAGTTCGGTTAACGGGCTATGTCGTCATCGAGCTCAAAACGGGAAAGTTCCAGCCCGAATACGCCGGCAAACTGAACTTCTACGTCGCCCTGGTCGATGACGTGCTTCGCCGCGACCACCACAACGAGACCATCGGCATTCTCATCTGCGGCACCAAGAACGACCGCAGCGTCCGGTACAGCCTCGGACGATCAACTTCTCCGATGGCCGTAGCCGCCTATACCTATGACAAATTACCGCCAGCCGAACAGAAGGCGCTTCCTGACGAGGGGCATCTCGTCGCTGCTCTCGAATGGACGGAACCGGAACCGGAAGTTGCAGAAGGCGGGGAGTGAGGGCCCGGGATGGGCAGGCCCTGGGCAGGAGGGGTGACAGCACGACCGTCCGGTTGGACTCTAAGAACCCTTCGTCCTGGTGTGTCGAAAGTCTCATCAGGGTCCTATCCTGACGCTCATATCTTGGTTGCCTGACGTCAGGTTGGGGTGTGCCCAAACTGGTCGTCCTTGATGCCTGCGGGCGGGGTTGCCCTTTTGCTTCCGCGGATGTCCCGCGGAACGGCACGACCGGGCGCTCTGTGTTGTGAATTTTGCCGGTAAGCGGCGGCGTTCTGCGATCGCGTCTCGGCTTCTCGCATCGATGCCGCACCCTCGAGCCGGGGAGAGCCCTCTTTGTTTTGGAGGCTACTACCGGATCGCCGAACGGCTTGTGCCGAAGATTATCCGCGTCCTCAAAACCAACCAGCTCGGAACCATCACCGATGATGTCCTGTAAGCAGCAGCAAGGGTGTTGGTCATCGGGAACTACCGACACGAAGCGACACAAAACGACGCCATCTAACGCCGGAACTCCATTAGCTTTCTGTTCACCGGTTCTTGCCGCCCCAGATCCAGGCCTACTGGCAGCCGCCTCGGCCCCAACGGTGTTGGAGCCGAACCTCCGGGTCTTTTCGATCACCGTGTCACGGCGGGCGGCGCAAAGTCGTTGATTGAACTGAGTGAGTGCCCCGGCATCAACATTAGCCGCGTTTTGCCGCGATGCTCCAGCTGCTCCGCATTCAGGGCCAGGCCTTGTGGGAGGAGGAGTTGATGGACGACGGGCCTGTACGCGGATGATGCTGCAGGTTGGCCGAGTTAGGGGCCCAAATGGTCCCTATGCTCAAGAAGCCTGCACACTCCGTAGCCAATCACCAGGCCCCAGAAGGCTGCATGGATTTTCAAGAGGTTCATTCCGGAGATGGTCACCACGAACGTGACCAGGGAGCCCAGGGTGAGGCTGGTTGAGAAGGCCGTGACGAAGGCCTGCTGAAGGGCCCGCAGCATCGCGATGCCACCCAGTGCCAGGACGAATTCCTTGGGAGCGGCCAGCATCAGCCGGGTCAGGGTGGGGGCAAACGCTGCGAACACCAGGGCCAGCAGGCCGTACGCCACGGCGGCCGTGTATTGACGCTCCCTCTTCCCGGACGAGGTCAACAGGGCGTTCATTGGACCTGTCACGCACGCCGAGACCGCTCCGACGCCTGCGTTCAGCATGAGAACGCACCGGAGGCCATGGCGAAGGCGTTCACGGGCGGCTGATGGCCGGCGGCGCGGAGGACGGCGATGCCCTGGCCGTTTTGCACGAACAGCACGCTGATGGCCAGCGGAACCACCAGTTCAAGCTGGGCGGCCCACGTGAATTCAGGGGCGGTGAACACTGGGGTGGCCAGAAGCGGTCCGCCGGGCAGCAGCTTGAACTGGCCCCTGGCCGCCACCGCGATGCAGCCCGCCACCAGGGTGCCTAGGACCGGCGGCAGGAGCCTGCCAAACCTGGGAATTGCGGTGAGGGCCAGGAACGCAGCCACCATCGGAGCTGCCACCGCAGGGTTGTCCTGGGTGGAGGCAACGATGTCCGTGCCGAAGTTCAGGAACACCGCAGCCACCATGGCCATCACGAGCGGTATGGGCACCAGCGCCATGGCTTTGCGCACCACGCCGGCGGCACCCAGTGCGAGGATCCGCACGCCGGAGGTGAAAAAGGCGCCCACGACTTCGGGAAAGGACAAGTGCTGCAGGGAGGGTCCCAGGAGTACCGTGCCGGGGATGGACCACGCGAAGCCCAGTGGCTGCCGGTAAATCAGCGACATCAGCCGCGTGGCGGCTCCGCCGGAAAGGAGGATGCCAAAAAAAGCCAGGATGACAGCTGGCCCTGGGTCAGGCCACCGGCCGTTCCGACGGCCAGGGTGACGGCGATGGGCCCGGACGCCGCGAGAATAAGCCCGATGGCACCGTTGGAGACATACGACAGGCCAGGTCGCGAAGGCTCCGGCGGGGGCCCGCGGGCCGGACCCGGCGGACCCGGTGCTTTCTTCGGTGGGAAGCCACCATCAACAGCTCACCGCCCAGGAACAGGCCGTGGCCGAGCTGGTGGCTGCGGGGGCAACCAACAAGGAGGCGGTCCGGGCCCTGTTCCGGGCCGAAAAGACGGTGCAGTACCACCTCACGCGGCTGTACCGGAAGATGGGAATCCGGTCACGCAGCGAACTCGCGGCGGCGTTCCGGGCCAAGGACTGAGCCGGCTACTTCACGTCCGAGGGGTGCTTGGCCAGCGGGACCACGGTGATGTCCATGTACGGGAACAGGGGAAGGCCCTGCAGGATGCCGTGCAGTTCGTCGTTCGATTCGACGTCGAAGATGGAGTAGTTGGCGTATTCGCCCACCACGCGCCAGATTTCGGGCCATTTGCCGGAGCGCTGCAGTTCCTGGGAGTAGGCCTTTTCCGTGGCCTTGATTGCTGCGGCTTCTTCGGCGGGCATGCCGGCGGGCAGGTTGACGTCCATGTGGACCAGGTACTTCATGGTGACCTCTCGGTGGAATTGGAAGGGAAGGGTGTCAGTCGGTGCGGTAGTGGGCGAGTTTGTCCTCGTCCACGTCGGTGCCGGCGCCGGGGCCTTCGGGAACGTGGATCCGCCCGCCGGTGATGGCCAGCGGCTGGGCCAGCAGGTCATCGGTCATGTCGAGGTAGTTGGACAGCTCCGCCGCACGCTTGGCCGTGTGGGCGAAGGCTGCGCCGAACACCACGGAGGCCACGGTGCCCACCTGCGTGTCGATCTGGTTGCCGATGTAGACGTCGATGCCCATGCCCTCGGCCATGCCAACGATCTTGGCGGCTTCGGTGAAGCCGGACCGGGCGGTCTTGACGGACAGCAGGTTGGCCCCGCCGGTGAGGATTTCGCGGGCCGCCTCGCCGAGGTTGGCGGCGGATTCGTCCGCGGCAATGGGGATGGGGGAGTTGGTGACCAGCCGTCGGCGGCCCAGGACCTCGCGGGCGTCGTCCGGTTCCTCAAGGAACTGCAGGCCGAGGTCGGCGGTGCGGCGCAGCACATCGGCGGCCTCGTTGGCTGTCCAGCCGCGGTTGGCGTCCATGTACAGCTCGGCGTCCCCGCCCAGTCCTTCCCGCAGCACCCTGGCGGCCTCGATGTCCAGGTTCAGCGGACGGCGGCCGGTCTTCAGCTTGAAGGTGTTGATGCCGTACGTTTCCCGGAACTCCAGTGCCAAGGCCAGGAGTTCCTCGGCGGGTTTGAAGCCAAGCATGTGGGAGACGCGCAGCGAGTCGGTGTAGCCGCCCAGCAGCTTGGTCACGGGCTGCCCCAGCGTCTTGCCGATGACGTCCCAGACGGCGATGTCCACCGCCCCCTTGGCCGTCTGGTTGTGGATGGTCCGGGCCATCACGGCCTGGATCTTTTCCCGGTCAAAGACGTCAAGGCCCACCAGCTGCGGGGCGAAGACGTCCTGCACCACCGCGACGATGGACTTCTGCGTCTCACCGTAGGTGTACGGGCGGGGCGGGGTGTCTGCGGTTCCCACCACACCGTCGTCGGTGTGGACGCGGACCAGGACGTGGTCGGCCTCGTGCACGGAGCCGGAGGCGAAGTGGAGCGGGTGGCGGTACGGGATCGAGTAGGGGATCGCCTCGATGGCTGCGATCTTCATGATGGGAGGTGCCTTTCATCAGCGGGAGCGGGGGTGGCGGCGTCAGAGGTTGCCGTGGCCACGACGTCCAGGAAATTTTGCAGCAGCGCGGAGCGGTGGCCGCGCAGCCAGGCGACGGCGAGTTCCACCGGGGGAGCATTGTCGATTTCCCTGTATGCGACGCCTTCGAGCTGGAAGGCGCGCACACTGGAGGGCATGACGGCGATGCCGCCGCCCGCTGCCACGAACGCCAGCATGGTGGAGGTCTCACCCACCACTTGCGTGATCCGCGGCTGGAAGCCTGCCTGGCGGCAGAGGTCCGAGGTGATGCGGTTCAGCACTGACTCCGGTGCGTAGGCGATGAAGTCCTGGTCCTGCAGTTCGTGCATGGCCACGGGCCGGTCCACCGCCAGGGCACTGAAGGAGGGAAGGGCGACGACGAGTGGTTCCTGGGTGACCACACGGTAGTCGATCTCCTCGGAGGCAACGGGGGGACGCAGCAGCGCCGCGTCCAGGGTCCCGTTCCGCAGCCCCGCTTCCATGGACGGCGTCAGCATCTCTCCGTTCAGCGCCAGCGACAGGCCGGGAAGGACCTGCTTGGTGAGCCGCGCGATCCGGGGCATGACACCGTAGGTAGCCGAACCGGAGAACCCCACCCGGAGGACGCCGGTGGCGCCCTTGCCCACCTGGTAGACATCCGCGCGGAGCGTCTCGACGTCGTTGACGATCTGGCGGCCCCGGTCCAGCAGAAGCTGGCCCGCCGCCGTCAGGTCCACCCGGCGGGTGGTGCGGTTGAGGAGCTGGACGCCCAGCTGGTCTTCCAGCTGGCGGATCTGCTGGGACAGCGGCGGCTGCGCCATGTGCAGGCGCTTCGCCGCCCTGCCGAAATGCCGCTCCTCCGCGACCGCGATAAAGTAGTTCAGCTGGCGGATATCCATCCGGTGCCACCTTTCCAACTGGCCGGAGGAGGCGCGGCGCGGCCTCATTGATTCATAGAGTAACCATAAAGAGCCCTACTTAGATACTTTTTCGATGTAATCTTGCGGCGCTTCAACGACGGGCAAGGCTTCCTCCAGCCTGTGCTGGCGCGGCACCAGGACGGTGACGGCCCCGCCGAGCAGGGCCACCGCCCAACCGGCCCACGCTGGCGCACCAGGCGACGCCGGCGGCCCGGGCATTGGTGGTGAAGTAGTTGGACTGAAAACCGTAGACCAGCACCTGGGTGCCCAGGGTTCCCACCCCCGCGGTGGCGATGAAGGTGAAGAGCAGCGGCAGGGGAAAGCTGAACGTCATCAATCCCAGGGAAATGGTGGCGAGGGCAAACGTGGCAGCGATAACCCTCTGCGGTCCCTTCCGGTCGGCCATCCGGGAGGCCACCAGTCCGCCCACCACGGCACCGAGGTTCAGGGCCAGCGGGAAGAACAGGAGCGGAGGTCCGGCCGTAGCCGTGGCCCTCCATGATCTTGGGCAGCCAGGTGTTGAGCCCGTACGTCAGCAGGAGCCCGCAGAAGGACATCAGGCTCAGCAGGATGGATGCCACGGCGAACTGGCGGGAAAAGACGGCGGCAAACCCGGACTTCCGTGGTGCGGCGCCGGCCTCCCGGATCACCTGCTCTTGGGCGAGCGGCACCCCGGTGCGCCAGGCGGCGGCCAGGGCCTCTTCCCGGCCCCGGGCCAGCAGCCACCGCGGGGATTCCGGAAGCTTCCGCCAGGCAATGGGCAGGATGACCAGGAGGGGCAAGGATCCAATGATGAAGAGACCGCGCCAGCCGATGCTCTCCAGGAAGGCGATGCCCAGGACGGACGCCAGCACACCGCCCGCGGGGACCCCGGAGTACACGATCGCGTTGTAGAACTGCCGCCGTCCCGCGGGCGCGAACTCGGTCATCGTGGCGCCGGCGCTGGCGATAACGACGCCCAGGCCCAGCCCGGCGGCAAACCGGAGGGCGCCGAAGGCGGTGACGTCCGTGGCCAGGGCAGTGGCGAACATGCCCAAGGAGAACCAGGCGATGCCCGCGAGCATCAGCCGGCGGCGGCCGAAGAAGTCACAGACCGCCCCGCATGCCGGCGACACCACCAGCACGCCGATCAGGGCCCAGGATCCCAGGAGCCCGGCAGTGGCCGCATCGAAATGACCGACCGGCGCCCGGGGTCCCGGGCGCCGGTCGGTCATTTCGATGCAATCAGGCCAGAGCTGGCAGTCGTCCCAGCTGGTCATGGCGGGCTGTTGGCTCAAAGAATGGACGCGGGACGTGCCGGAGGGCAGCGCTTCCCTGGCCGGCCAGAAGCCTGCAGCCAGGCTGTCAGCATGCGCGGGCCGGAAGGCGCCGCTTCCGGCAAGATGGGCGAGGGCACTCTCGTGCCGGATCCTTGGTGCTGATATGCGCTTCATGTCGCTGTCCTTGATGGGTGGGGAACTTCTCCCTTTAAAGCTGGCGTCTGCGGCACGGGCAAAGGAGGGTGGGATTGCCTAGCCCTATACCTGACTTCCTGCGGGGGCCGCATTCCCCGTGGAATCCGGACAGGGTGCGGTCAGGACGCGTGGTGCTTGCCACGCATCTGGCTTGCTTCCCACGCTGCGATCTGGGCGCGAGAATTGAAACCCAGTTTCCCCAGAATGTTTTCGACATGGCCGTCCACCGTGCGGGGGGAAATCACCAGGGTCTGGGCGATTGACCGGTTACTGAGGCCCTCGCCCACGAGCCTGGCCACCTCACTTTCGCGGGGTGTGAGGGGTGATTTCGTTTCGTCCGGGGCCGCCGCCGACGGCGACCCGAGAGCCAGCGAGATGGCGTCCACTTTGGTGACGCGGGGGCGAGTCGCCGCAAGTTCCGCCAGTCGCCGCGGGCTCAGATGCTTTCGGACAGCCGCGCTGGCACGCAGGGAATCGGCTTTCAGGTGTGGCCCGAAGGCGTCGATGGTGGTGCCCAGGCCGGTCCAGACACCGGAAGCGGCATTCCCCAACTCCGCCGCCAGCTCAAACTGCGACTCGGACACGGCCGTCCATGACAGCAGTTCAATGGACAGGGCAGTACAGATGGCGTCCTTGAATTCCTGCTGGATCTGCAGGGCTTCAAGGGCCGCCTGCCTGGCCTCTGCGTACTGTCCCAGGCGCCAATGGCACAGCCCGGAAACCCAGAGCGAATAGGCATGGCTCCAGCGTTCGCCGTGGCGGCTGCTGAGCTCCATGGACTGCCGGCAGGTGGCCAACCCGTCGTTCACATCGCCGTATGCCTGTGCGAGGGCCAGCTGGAACAGGGCCGTCAGGACGGAGGCTGTATCGCCTGCCTTTCGCTGGGCGGCGATGGCTGATTCGTAAAGGGGTACAGACTCTGCCAGGTTGCCGCTGAAGTAGCGGTGAAGGGCGCGCCAGTGGGAAGCATGCGCTGCCAGGACGCCGTCGTTCAGTGCGGCAGCAGTCTCCTCACAGGCGTCAAGGTAGGCCGCGGCAGCGTCACGGTCACCCTGGATGAGAGCCACCCAGGCCGCCACCCACTGGGCAGCACCGCGCTCAGGGCTGTGATCTCCGGGTTGAGTCAGGATGCGGTCCAGCCACCGCCGTCCCACGCTGAGGAATCCTCCGGCGATCCAGTGGTACCGCAATAGGGACGCCAGTCCGGCCGCGGCGGGCTGCTCTTCCGGACTGTTGACCGACCACTCCAAGGCGGAGATCAGGTTCGCGTGATCGTCCCGCATGGCGGCAAGCGCCCTGGCCTGTGTCGGACCACACCAGCCGGCCACCATGTCAGCGGACCTTTGAAGGTAGTAGTCGCGCTGCCGCCGCTTCAGGAGCGGATACCCGCCTCCCCTGGCCAGCAGTTCACCGCCGTATTCTCGCATGGTCATCAGCTGGCGGTAGCGGACATGCTCACCGGTGCGCTGGATGAGGACGATCGACTTGGCCACGAGCCTGTCCAGCACGTCGATGACCTCCAACGGGTCTAGCTCGCCGAAGCCGCACACCCGCTCGGCGCTTTCCAGGTCAAAGCTTCCCGGAAACACCGACAACCGGGCCCAGAGCAACTGTTCGGCCGGGTTGCAGAGTTCGTAGCTCCAGTCCACGAGCGCCCGCAGGGTCTGCTGGCGAGGAAGCCCTGCCCGGTCTCCGCCAGTGAACAGCTGGAATCTCCGCTCCAGCCGCTCCACCATCTGGGTCACCGAGAGGGAACGCAGCCGTGCCGCAGCCAGTTCGATGGCCAGCGGTATCCCGTCCAGGCTGCTGCACAACTGGACCACGGCCGGGGCATTTTCAGCCGTGACGGCGAAGTCCGGAATGATGCTCCGCGCCCGGTCAATCAACAGATTCACCGCTTCGAACTGCTCCAGGCTCTCCAGGGTGTGTTCCTCGGCGGGTGACGGGACAGCCAGCGGCGGAATCAGGCATACCCGTTCCCCGGCGATTCCGAGCGGTTCGCGGCTGGTGGCGATGATCCGGACCCCCTGGGCCTCCTGCAGGATCCGTGCCGTCAGTTCGGCGGCGGCCTGGAGGAGGTGTTCGCAGTTGTCCAGGACCACCAGGAGTTCACGCTCGCGGAGGTAGTCCAGCAGCTTCTCGACGGCGGGACGGGCGGATTGGTCCGGCACCGAAAGGGCTCCGAGTATCACCGACGCCACGCTCGCCTCGTCCTCGAGGCTCGCCAGCCCAACGTCCCAGACTCCATCGCGGAACGCCTTCCGAGAGCGGTCCGCCAGTTCCAGTGCCAGCCTGGTTTTCCCCACTCCGCCCGGTCCTGTGAGCGTGACCAACCTGGATTCTGCCATTCGGGCCTTCGCGTCGGCGAGCTCGCGTCGCCGGCCTACGAAGCTCGTCATGGAAGACGCGCCTCCGGCACCGCGTCTCAAAATACCGTTAGTCATTGGGGGTCCACTTCATCCATTTCGCCCGTCATACACGGTTGGCAGCGATTCCCGTGTGACTCCAAACACAATACAGGTAGTCAGGGGGGTGGTTTCCCCCGTGTCCGGGTAGGTGTCCGCAGCCATGCTGGAGCAACACCAGCTATTAGGTCCCATTCGATACAAGCAGGAGCTACTCATGGCGGATTCAAGGGAGAATCAAACTACTTCCGGCAGCAGCATGACCGAGGCTTTTCCCGGCGATGCTGTTCTCGACGTCCTCATCGTGGGGGCGGGCTTCGCCGGCCTATACGCCTTGCATAAAGTCCGTGACCAGATGGGCCTCACCGTCCGTGCCTTCGACATTGCGTCCGACGTCGGCGGCACCTGGTACTGGAACAGGTACCCGGGGGCCCGTTGCGATATCGAAAGCATCCACTACTCGTACTCTTTCTCTGATGAACTCCAGCAGGAGTGGGAATGGAGCGAGAAGTTCGCGGCGCAGCCTGAGATCCTGCGGTACCTTAACCACGTCGCGGACCGGTTCGACCTTCGCCGCGACATCCAGTTCAACACCCGGATCACGTCGATGGTCTGGTCCGAGCAGCAGAAGCACTGGCAGGTCGGGTTTGAAGATGGCGCCAGCATTAGCGCCCGCTTCATCATTTCCGGTGCCGGTAACCTGTCCGTGCCCAAGACCCCGGAGTTCCAGGGCATCGATGATTTTCAGGGCGAGGTCTACCTGACCGGTAACTGGCCGCACACCCCGGTTGACTTTGCCGGCAAGCGGGTGGGCATCGTCGGAACCGGGTCCACCGGGATCCAGGCCATCTCCGCAATCGCGAAGGAAGCAGGCAGCCTCACCGTCTTCCAGCGAACGCCGAACTACGCCACCCCCATCGGCAACGGTCCGGCCGATCCACAGGAGATCAGCGAAGTGAAGGCCAATTACCCGGCCATCCGTGAGGCCTCGCGCAACCACTTTCTCGGCGTTCCCTACAGCGACGTCCAGCCCTCCGCACTGGCGGTCACGGCGGATGAACGCCGAGCCACCTTCGACAACCGGTGGGACCGCGGCGGGTTCCGGCTGTTCATCGACAGCTACCAGGACATCCTGGTCAACAAGGACGCCAACGACACCATCTCGGACTACATCCGCGAACGTATCCACGAACGGGTCAACGACCCCGCCGTCGCCGAACTCCTGGCACCCAAGGGCTACGCCTACGGCACAAAACGTCCGCCGCTGGAGACAAACTATTACGAGGTCTACAACCAGGACAACGTCACACTGGTTGATGTCCGCCGGGCTCCGATCGACAGTGTCACCCGGACCGGGGTCAAGACCTCTGAGGGCGAGTACGAATTCGACGTTCTCATCCTGGCCACCGGGTTCGACGCCATGACGGGGCCGCTGATGGCTTTGGGGATTGTCGGCCGGAACGGGCGCACCCTGCAGGAGAAGTGGGCCCACGGCCCGCAGACCTATTTGGGCATTTCAGTCAGCGAGTTCCCGAACCTCTTCCTCATCACCGGCCCGCAGAGCCCGTCGGTGCTGTATAACATGCCGCTCGCCATCGAGGACCACGTGGACTTCGCCACCGATGCCATCCAGTACCTGCGGGACCGCAACCTCGACGCGATCGAGCCGGACGAAACCTCCGAAGCGCAGTGGGTGCAGCACGCCAACGAACTGGCCGCAGCCACCCTGCTGCCGGGCACGGATTCCTGGTACATGGGCGCCAACATCCCCGGGAAGCCGCGCAAATGCCTGGTTTATCTCGGCGGTGCGCCAACCTACCGGAAGATCTGCGCCGACGTCGTCGAGGGCGGGTACGAAGGTTTCGTCCTGGACGGTGCCAAAGTCCCCGCGACCGCCAACTAGCCGCCTCCATATAAAGGACTTTTGACATGAGTGTAGATGCAGCAGCACAGGGAGTCATCGACGCACTCCAGGGTTCACCGGCCTTCGCTTCCATGACCCCGGAGCAGGTACGTGGCGCAGTGGGTTCCTTCGTGGGGCTTCAGAAGCCGCACCAGGACATCGCCAAGGTGATAGACGAGGCCTATGAGGGCCCCGGCGGCAACCAGCCCCTCCGGATCTACATCCCGCGGACCGATGAGGTGCTGCCGGTGGTGGTCTACTTCCACGGTGGCGGCTTCATTGGCGGCGACCTTGCAGTGGCGCAAGAACCGATGCGGGCACTGGCCAATGATGCCGGAGTCATCGTGGTCGCCGCCAGCTACCGGCTCGCACCCGAGCACCCTTTCCCGGCAGCGACGAATGACACGTACGCCGCCCTCCATTGGGCTGCGGACAACATCGGACAGTACGGCGGTGATGCATCGAAGATTGTGGTGATGGGGGACAGCGCGGGCGGGAACCTCGCCGCCGTGGCGGCTCAGCGCGCAAAGAACGACGGCGGCCCCCACCTGAGCGGGCAAATCCTGATCTACCCGATCATCGATGCCAACGCAAGGCTCGGCTCTCGCGCCGAGTTTGGTGAGGGCTACATCGTCACCGCCGCGGACCTCGATTCGTTCTGGGGGAGCTACCTCTCCACCCCGCAGGATGCTGAGAACCCGCTGGCCACGCCATCCAAGGCCGAATCACTGGCGGGCCTGCCGCCGGCGCTCGTGGTCACCACCGAATACGAGGTGGCCCGCGACGAGGCCGAAGCCTATGCAGCCGCCATGGCCGAAGCGGGCACCGAAACGGAAACACGCCGGATCGAAGGACTCATCCACGGCGCGTACTGGATGTCCGGGGCAGTGCCGCGCAGCAGCGAAATCCATGACGCAGCCGTGGCCTTCCTCCGCCGGCAGTTCACGCGCTAGATCACACGCACGCAGACAAAGGAGTCATCATGACAGTAGAAACCCAGGCAACCGCCGCCGCTTCAGGT
>NZ_JARVSH010000013.1:0-73074 GCF_030209295.1 Pseudarthrobacter sp. lyk4-40-TYG-27 | reverse complement strand
AACAATTGGTATCAACAAACTTGGCACACTATTGAGTTCTCAAACAACAGACACATTCGAATATTCCCGGAAGAAATTCACTAAACTGAATTATATATTCCGTATTTCTTCGCTGCGATGTTTCCATCTTATTCCATTCATATTCACTTTCGCAAATCCGGTTATTTTTCCGGAATTCACTCGGTGGAATGAATCCGCCCAGCAGAATGGGAAGCAATTTCTCCAGTTCCACGCTGTGCGCGGTAAGAATTGCTTCTCATCAGTTGGGGGTTGTCGCCACTCAGCGGCGGCGACTCAGAAAACAATACACGCCCCCCGGCGGCCGTGCAAATCGGCTGCCGGGAGGCGTGCATCAAGCATCCGAAGGTGCTAGGGAACCAGCACCTCAACCGTGGCCAGGTTCTTCTTGCCCCTGCGCAGGAGCAAATACTGGCCATGCAGGAGTTCAGACTCGGAAATCACGGCCTCAGGATCCGAGACTTTCTCGTTGTTAACGTAGGCGCCGCCCTCCCCCACGGTTCTCCGGGCAGCCGACTTGCTTTCAGAAAGTCCGGACGCCACCAGGAGGTCGACGATTCCCATCCCGTCCACCTGCACCGTGGTGGTGGGAAGTTCGGAGGTTGCCGCCTGCAGGGTTGCCTTGTCCAGCGCGGCCAGGTCGCCGTTGCCAAAGAGCGCCGCCGAGGCGGCAATGACCTTCTCGGTGGCGTCGACGCCATGCACCAGCGAGGTGACCTCGAAAGCCAACTTCCGCTGGCCTTCCCTGGCAAAGGGACGCTCCGCCACCGAAACTGCGATCTCTTCGATCTCGGCCCGCGTCAGGAAGGTGAAGACCTTGAGCCGGTCCACGACGTCGGCATCGGACGTGTTGAGCCAGAACTGGTAGAACGCATACGGGCTGCACATGCCGGCATCGAGCCAAATGGCGTTGCCCTCGCTCTTGCCGAACTTGGTTCCATCGGAGTTGGTGATCAAGGGAGTGCCGAGGGCGTGTACGCTCTTGCCCTCCACCTTGCGGATCAGCTCCGTACCGCTGGTGAGGTTGCCCCACTGGTCGGAGCCGCCGGTCTGCAGTACGCAGCCGTAGTCGCGGTAGAGCTGGAGGTAGTCCATGCCCTGCAGGATCTGGTAGCTGAATTCGGTGTAGCTGATGCCTTCATCGGAGTTCAGCCGGGAGGCCACAGCGTCCTTGCGCAGCATGGTGCCCACCCGGAAGTGCTTGCCCACTTCACGCAGGAAGTCGATGGCGCTCAACGGCGCCGTCCAGTCCAGGTTGTTCACGATCCTTGCAGCGTTGTCCCCTTCAAAGCTGAGGAAGCGGCTGACTTGGGCCTGGAGGTAGCCGACCCACTCCGCAACCGTGTCCTTGGTGTTCAAGGTGCGCTCCGCCGTCGGACGGGGATCGCCGATCATGCCGGTGGAACCGCCAACCAGCCCCAGCGGTTTATGCCCGGCCAGCTGGAGCCGCCGCATGACCAGCAGCTGGACCAGGTTGCCCAGGTGCAGGCTCGGCGCGGTGGGGTCGAAGCCGCAATAGTAGGTGACCGGCCCATTGGCGAGGAGCTTCTCCAGCTCTGCTTCGTCCGTGGAGACATGGACCAGCCCACGCCACTTCAGTTCCTGCCAAATGTTGGCGAAAGTGGGGTCGTTGCGCTGCGGTTTGAGGTTGTTCAGTTCAGGCACGCTTCCTAAGTTAGCAGTAACGCCGGGACCCCGGTCAGCCGGCTATTCCGGCCGGTACAGGTTCTGCGGCAATCAACCGGAGCCGCTGCGTGGCGCGGGTCATGGCAACGTAGAGATCCCCCACCTTGCCGTGCTCGTGGTTGAGCATGACGGAAGGTTCCAGCACCACCACACCGTCGAACTCCAGTCCCTTCGCCTCGCGCGGGCTGATTACCACGATGTCCTGTTCGTAGCTTCCCGCGCCGGTACCGATCCGCCGGCCGTAGGCCGCACGCAGGGCGGAAGTTGCCTGGGGCAGGAGGTCACCGTCGGCGATGACGGCGAGCAGGCCGCCGTCGAGCGCTCCCAACTCCTCCGGAAGGACCTCGAGAAGCCGGTCCACCACGCCGCCGGCAGCAACCTCATCGATGATGGGTGACCAGCGTCCTTCACGTACGGCCTTAGGAGCGGACACCACCAGGCCGGCGGCGTTGGCCATTCTGACCGCGGCCTCGGCGATCTGGGACGGCGTACGGTAATTGACCGTCAACTCTTCCAGCTGCCACCGGTCACCGAACATCGGGGCCAGTGCGCCCTGCCAGGAGTTGGCACCGGCCACGGAACTGGTCTGGGCGATGTCCCCCACGATGGTGAAGGACTTCAGCGGGCAGCGCCGGACCAGCAGCCGCCACTGCATGGGCGAGAGTTCCTGCGCCTCGTCCACCACGATGTGCCCGAATGCCCAGGTCCGGTCACTCGTGGCACGCTCGGCAGCGGTCTGCCGGGCGCCCTGCTCCTGGTTCTGTTCAGCAAGCTCCTCAGCGGACATCAGCGGGTCCACGCCGGCAGCCTGCATGTTGACCAGGGTCTGTTTTGCGTTGGCAAGGTCCCGGGCCCGGTCGTGCTCCTGCTGGGCCAGCCCCCGTCCGGCGGCCGGGTCCAGCTCGCCCAGCAGCTCGGCGGCCTCATCCAGCAGCGGCACGTCCGGCTCGGTCCAGGGAGCGTCGGCGGGGCGCAGCAGCAGCGCCCGCTCCTCCGGTGTCATGTTGGGGGTGCAGAATTCCAGGATTTCCGGCTTGCTGAAGAGGTCCGAGATCAGCTTTTCCGGAGTCATCGGCATCCAGCACAAGTTCAGCGCAATCCGCACGTCCCGGGCAGTGCGCACATCCTCGGTCAGGTACGAGCGGTCCGCATTGTTCCCGATGCTCCCGGCCTCAACGAGTTCGGTCATCTGCTCGGTCAGCTCGCGCAGCAGGATCTTGACGAACGTCACCCGGGCTTCGTTGTACGGCTTCCCGGTGGCGCGTGCACGTTCCCGGGCACGACGGACCTGCCGGGGCGTCAAGGTCAGCTTGCGCCCGTCCACCTCGAGGATCCGGTTCCGGGCGGGGACACGCATCCGGTTGGACACGGCGTTGGCCACGATGGCGGCCATGTCCAGGCGACCCTTGATGGCCGCCACGTCGGCGTTGGTTTCGGGCACGGCGTGGATGCCCGGCATCAAGCGGCCAACGCTGGCCATGACAACCCCCGTCTCGCCGAGCGAGGGCAGCACCCGTTCGATGTATTTCATGAACGACGACGACGGCCCCACCAGCAGGACGCCGGCGCTCTTGAGCCGGTCACGATGGGTGTAGAGCAGGTAGGCGGCGCGGTGCAGCGCCACGGCGGTCTTGCCCGTGCCGGGGCCGCCCTGGACCACCACGGCACCGGAGATCGAGGACCGGATGATGCGGTCCTGCTCGGACTGGATGGTGCTGACGATGTCCGACATCCGGCCGGTCCGCTTGGAGTTCAGGGCGGCGAGCAGGGCCCCTTCGCCCTGGAGCGATTCGGCGTCCGTCAGCATGCCTGCGTCAAGGACGTCGTCCTCGATGGCTTTGACGTCGCGGCCCTGCAGGATCAGGTGCCGGCGGCGCCGCACACCCTGCCGGTCGAAGGCGGTGGCCTGGTAGAAGTGGCCGGCCTCGGGTGCCCGCCAGTCCACCATCAACCGCTGCAGGTCCTCGGTGGTCAGCCCGATGCGCCCGATGTACTGGGCCTCGCCGGAATCCAGGTCCAGCCGGCCGAACACCAGCCGGTCATCCACGGCGTCCAGCTGGGCCAGGCGGTCCTCATACAGTGCGGCAAACGCATCACGTTCGGAAACGTTCTGCATGGTGCCCACGGCTCCGGCACGGCGGACCTGCGCCAGTTGGCGGCGCTTTTCCTCACGGAGCTCCTCCAGCCGGGCATACAGGCCGGCAACATAGTCCCGTTCGTGGGCCAATTCGGCGTCGAGCATCAACGTTCCCCTATCGCGAAAGACAGACCGTCCATTCTACAACCATTTCGATTAACGCAGGCGAAACGTGCCGGCCCCGGGCGGCCCGCCGGCCGCGGGCCTCCGGGTCCGCGGCTTGGCTGCCTTGTATTTGGAAACCGTGGGGTCGCCGGTGAGCCAGAACCGCCAGGCGTAGCGGTCCGATCCCCCGGCCCCGGCCACGCCCACCCGCGGACCGGAACTGACGGGACCGGCCGGACCGGAGGGAAGCTCCAGCCCGAACGGCGGTGCCAGCGCATCCCGGCCGCTGTCCGCCGTCGTCATGCCCAGCGCCTTGGCCAGGCGGGCCGGGCCGCTGGCAAGGTCGGCGGGGGTTTTCGACGTCGGACGCCGGCGTTGCGCCACGTCCAGCCCGCCGACGATTTCCCCGGCCCGCAGCAGCAGGGCGGAAGCCACCCCGTCGGGTCCGCACACGATGTTGGTGCAGTGATGCATGCCGTAGGTGAAGTAGACGTAGAGGTGCCCGGCGGGACCGAACATCGGCGCGTTGCGGGGCGTCGGGCCGCGGTAGGTGTGCGAGCCGGGATCGGGATGCAGGGAGTCCTCCGGCCCAAGGTAGGCCTCCACCTCGGTCAACCGCACGGACACGGTGCCGTCCCGGGACTCGTGGGTCAGCACGGCGCCAAGCAGCAGCGGCGCGAGTTCCCGGGCGTCCCCGGACAGGAAATCCCGGAGCAGCCCGGTGGTTGAAGGGCTCTCATCCATTGCTCGACTGTACCCAGAAATCCGCTGTTCCCGCGGGAACCAACGGGCATCCGGCACCAACCACGGCGATGTCCGATTTCCGCTAGTAGCAGTGGTGCGGGGCTGGCAGGATGGAGGCATGGACTTCTGGCAGCGCTACCGGGCAATCGATGCCCGCGACCCCCGGTTCGATGGCCAGTTCTTCACAGCCGTCCGCACCACCGGGATCTATTGCCGTCCCTCGTGCCCGGCCCGGACGCCAAAGGCATCGAACGTGACGTTCTACGAGACGTCCGCGGCCGCCCACGAGGCAGGGTACCGGGCCTGCAAACGTTGCCTGCCGGAGGCTGTCCCGGGGACACCGGCATGGAACGTGCGCCAAGACGTTGCCGGCCGGGCGATGCGCCTGATCAACGATGGCGTCATCAACCGGGACGGTGTGGCGGGTCTTGCTGCCCGGCTGGGCTACTCCGCCCGGCAGCTCAACCGCATCCTCGGCCAGGAACTGGGTGCCGGTCCGTTGTCGCTGGCCCGGGCGGCGAGGGCACAGACGGCGCGCACCCTGTTGGTGTCCACGTCCATGAAGTTTGCGGATGTGGCCTTCGCAGCCGGTTTCAGCAGCATCCGGCAGTTCAACGACACCATTGCCGAAGTCTTCGACCTGACCCCCACGGCACTGCGGCGGACCACCCGGCATCCGGCAGCCGCCGGGGGCGCCACCGCCCTGACCCTGAGCCTGCCCTACCGGGCGCCCTTCGATACCGGTATTTTCTCCTTCCTGGCCGTGCGTGCCATTCCGGGAATCGAGGAGGGCACGCCCACCTCCTATGCCCGGACCCTCCGCCTCCCGCACGGCGACGCCCGGTTCCGGGTGGAGTACGACGACGCCGCGCGGGGGCGGCCGCTGACCCTCACCGTCGGCGCGGTGGACCTGCGCGACCTGCCGGCGCTGCTGAGCCGCGTGAGGCGGCTGTTCGATCTCGACGCGGACCCGGAAGCGATCGACAGCACCCTTGCTGCGGACCCCCGACTGGCGGACTCCGTTTCAGCTGCCCCCGGGATGAGGCTGCCCGGGGCGCTGGACCCGCAGGAACTGTTGGTGCGGGCCATGGTGGGGCAGCAGATCACGGTGGCGGCCGCCCGGACCGCACTCACGCAACTGGCCGCCGCCGGCAGCCCCGCCAGCGCCCCCTGCGGGGGCCTGGAACGGCTGTTTCCGACGCCGGCGCAGATCGCCGCAGCGGGGCATGTGCTGCGCGGACCCCGGCGAAGGATCGAATCGCTGCTGAACGCGGCGGATGCGATGGCCGGCGGGCGGCTCGAATTCGGGTACGGCGACGATGTGCCAAGCCTCACCGGGGCCCTGCTTCCCCTGCCGGGGGTGGGACCATGGACGGTGGGATACGTGGCAATGCGCGTCCTGGGCGCCCCGGACATCTTCCTCGCCAACGACGCCGCCGTCCGGAACGGCATCCGCGCCCTCGGCACCGGAGGCCACACCCTCACACCGGACTTCCGGGAAACCAGCCCCTGGCGTTCCTACGCCACCATGCACTTGTGGCGCGCCGCGGCACGGCCCGCCACTCCATCCACCCCCGCGAAAGGGATGCCATGAAAGCCCAACTGCTGCAACTGTCCACCCCGGACGGTCCGTTTACCATCCTCGCCAGGGACGGCATGGTCCTGGCCTCGGGCTGGACGGCCGGCCTGCCGGAATTGATCGGGCAGGTCCACCCCGCGCTGCGTCCCGAGGACGTGGAGGAGGTGGCCGGCCTGGCGGGAATCTCGTCCGCCGTCGAGGCCTTCTACGACGGCGACCCGGCGCCCGCCATGGCCGTCCCGGTCCTGCAGCGGTCCGGGCCGTTCCGCGCGCACGCCTGGGATGTGCTGCGGGAGGTCAAACCGGGTTTCCCGGTGACGTACAGCGAGTACGCGGCCCTGGCAGGGAACCCCAAGGCAGTGCGGGCGGCGGCCAGTGCGTGCGCCTTTAACGCGGCGGCCCTTTTTGTCCCATGCCACCGGGTGATCCGGACTGACGGCTCTTTGGGCGGGTTCCGCTGGGGCCTGCCTATCAAGGAGAGCCTGCTGGCCCGCGAGGCCGCGTAGGGCTACTTGGGGTCCGGTATCGCCGATGGCCAGGGCAGCAGCTCCGGGAGGTCCGTGCCGTCGCCGGCGGCGGTGGCCCGCAGGCTGTCCAGCGATGGCTGCCTGCCTGCGAGCCACGCGGCGATGTCAGTGACCATGCCGCTGACGACGACGGTGCTGCCGCCGGCGCCGAGTCCCATCGGCGGCAGGGCAACGGGCTGCAGGACCAGCCGGGTTCCCGTGGGAACCCGGGCGGCCAGGAAGTCGAAAAGGTGCGAGCAGAAGGCCCCGTTCCAGGTTTCGGGGCCCGTGCCGGCATCCAGGTCCGAGGTGTGGATGACAAGTTCGCGCCACAGCGCCAGGCCTGCGTCGTAGATGACTCCGTCGCGGAAGGCGATTGGCGTCTGCCACTCAGGACCGGTCAGAGCATCGAAGGCGGCCAGCGCACGGTGGAGGGCTGCGGTGATGTCGGCGCGGTGCTGGCCGAGGCTGTGCCCCGCTGCAAGATCGATGGCACGGTTGCGTCCCTCTACGCCGCCGTCGTAGAGCGCCACCTTTTCGCCGCGGCGGCCGTGCTCCACCTGCCGGGCGAGGGCGTCGCAGATGCCGGCGATGTGGGCCAGCAGGTGGCCGCGGCTCCAGCCGGGAAGCGTTGACGGCGCCTGTTCGCCGCCGTCGGGAAGGCGGTCCAGGGCGGCGGCAAGCGCGTCGGCCGCCTTGTGCAGTTCGGCCTGGAGCGCCGCAGGGGAAGGTGAGGTCATGCGGCCAGCCTAGCGGAGCGCCCGGCGCGCCGGCGGCTATTCCAGCGGCGTTCCGTCCGGGCCAACGCGGTGCCGGACGTGCCGCCCGTCGGCGGCTGCCTGCCAGAACTCAATCTCGCGAGGCTGGAGTGCGTAGAGCTGCCAATTCGGGTTGTCGGTGCCGTCTGCGCGGGGCCGTTCGTGCCAGTCGAGGCTGGAGGCTTCGGCGGAGAGCCCGGTCACCGTCCCGGCGAGCCGGACCTGCCGGCCGAGGCGTGGCCAGTAAAAGTTCATCGCGGCCCTGGGCTCCGCCGTGAGTTCCCTGCCCTTGCGGGAGGTGCGGGACGTGGCGAAGTGCCAGCCGTCGTCGTCAATGTTCTTCAGGATCAGCATCCGGGAAGAAGGCTGCGGGCCCCCGCCGGACGCGGCATCCACCGTGGCGAGGCTGAACGCGTGCGGCTGCTGCTCCCCCGCATCCAAGGCCTCGTCCAGCCATTGTTTGAAGAGCAAAGCCGGATCCCGCGGGGCACTGCCGGGATGGAAGGCGGGCAGGTCGGCCGGGAAATCGGGCAGCGTGCGAAGGAACTTCCGGAACGTTTCGCTCATGGACCCAGCCTAGCCACATGCGGGTTTCAGCACGCCCAACCACCCGCGCCCGCCCCCGACGCCCGCTCAGGTATTGCAGTGGAACTACCAACGCCCGCTCACTTCTGCCCTTAAAACGCCAACGCCCGCTCACTTCCGTAAAGGAAGTGAGCGGGCGTTGACGCAAAACCTGCAGGAAGTGAGCGGGCGTTGGCCCAAAACCGGCAGGAAGTGAGCGGGCGTTTCAGCCGGCGTACGCCCGGACGTCCGCGAGTTCACCCTCCAGGGCGACAAGCTGGCGTTCGACGGCGGCCGGTGCCGTGCCGCCCTGGGAGTTGCGGCTGTTCAGCGAACCTTCCGTGGACAGGACCGTGCGGACCTCCGGCGTGAGGTGCTCCGAAATGGCGGCGTACTCCTCATCCGTCAGATCCCACAGCTCAACGCCGCGGGACTCGGCCTGCTTGACCGCGGCACCGGAGAGCTCGTGCGCCTCGCGGAACGGCACGCCCTGGCGGACCAGCCACTCGGCGATGTCCGTGGCCAGAGCGAAACCCTGCGGGGCCAGGGACTCCATCCGTTCCGTATTGAACTTTAGGGTGGCGATCATGCCGGAGACGGCCGGGAGCAACAGCTCCAGGGTGTCGGCGGCGTCAAACACCGGTTCCTTGTCCTCCTGCAGGTCGCGGTTGTACGCGAGCGGCAGGCCCTTAAGCGTGGCCAGCAGCCCGGTCAGGTTGCCGATCAGGCGCCCTGCCTTGCCGCGGGCCAGCTCTGCCACGTCCGGGTTCTTCTTCTGCGGCATGATCGAGGAGCCGGTGGAATAGGAATCGTGCAGGGTGACGAAGGAGAACTCCTTCGTGGCCCAGAAGATCACTTCCTCGGAGATCCGGGACAGGTCCACGCCGATCATCGAGCAAACCCAGGCGAACTCGGCGAAGACGTCGCGGGACGCGGTGCCGTCGATCGAGTTGTGCGTGGCCGAGTAGAACCCAAGGTCAGCCGCCACCGCTTCGGGGTCCAGCCCCAACGAGGAGCCGGCCAGCGCACCGGAGCCGTAGGGCGAGACCCCGGCCCGCTTGTCCCAGTCCTGGAGCCGCTGCACGTCGCGCAGCAGCGCCCAGGCGTGGGCCAGCAGGTGGTGGCTGAGCAGGACCGGCTGGGCGTGCTGCAGGTGGGTGCGGCCCGGCATGGCAACACCGTGGTGCGCCTTGGCCTGCTCCACCAGGGCATCCACTGTTGCCAGGACGCCCCGGGCAATGATCCGTGCATGGTCGCGCAGGAACATCCGGCCCAAAGTGGCCACCTGGTCGTTACGCGACCGGCCGGCGCGGAGCTTGCCGCCGAGCTGGGCACCGGCGCGCTCGATCAGGCCGCGTTCCAGCGAACCGTGCACGTCCTCGTCGGACTCGGCCGGAGTGTACGCGCCGGAGGCGACGTCCGCGTCCAGGCGGTCCAGGGCATCCAGCATTCCCGCCAGCTCGCCGTCGTCAAGCAGTCCGGCCTTGTGCAGCACGCGCGCGTGCGCCTTGGAGCCGGCTATGTCGTAACGGGCCAGGCGCCAGTCGAAGTGCGTGGACTTGCTCAGCGCCGCGAGGGCGTCCGCGGGGCCGCCGGCGAACCGGCCGCCCCACAACGCACCCGTGTTCGTCCCCGAGCGCACCCCAACCTCGCTGCGCTCGGCCGGGGACCCCTGCGCTCGTGGGCCCTGCTTGGAATTCTGCTCAGCCATCCGGGCTACTTTCCTGCGACGCGGATGTCGCGGCCGGAGGCAACCTTGGCGGACATGCCCCACAGCTCGATGAAGCCCTTGGCCTGGGACTGGTCGAAGGTGTCGCCGGTGTCGTAGGTGGCCAGCGAGAAGTCGTACAGCGAGGTGTCGGAGCGGCGGCCGTTGACGATGGCCTGGCCACCGTGGAGGGTCATGCGGATGTCGCCGGAGACGTACTTCTGGGTGTCCTCGATGAAGGCGTCCAGGGAGCGCTTGAGCGGGGAGAACCACTGTCCGTCGTAGACAAGTTCGGCCCAGCGCTGGCCAACGGTGGCCTTGAAGCGGGCCTGCTCGCGCTCGATGGTGATGTCCTCCAGGTGCTTGTGCGCGGTGATCAGCGCCATGGCACCGGGGGCCTCGTAGATTTCGCGGGACTTGATGCCCACCAGGCGGTCCTCGACGACGTCGATGCGGCCCACGCCCTGGGCACCGGCGCGGCGGTTGAGTTCCTTGATGGCCTGCAGCGGGGTGACCTTGACGCCGTCGATCGCGACGGGGACGCCTGCCTCGAAGGAGATGGTGACTTCATCCGGTGCCGGCGGGAACTCCGGGGTGGCGGTGTAGTCGTAGATGTCCTTGGTGGGGGCGTTCCAGATGTCCTCGAGGTAGCCGGTTTCCACGGCGCGGCCCCAGACGTTCTGGTCGATCGAGTACGGGTTCTTCTTGGTGGTCTCGATGGGCAGTCCCTTTTCCTCGGCGAAGGCGATGGCCTTGTCGCGGGTCAGGGCGAGGTCGCGGACCGGGGCGATGCACTTCAGGTCCGGGCCGAGGGTCTGGATGCCCACTTCGAAGCGGACCTGGTCGTTGCCCTTGCCGGTGCAGCCGTGGGCCACGGTGGTGGCGCCGAATTCGCGGGCGGCCTTCACCAGGTGCTTGACGATCACCGGGCGGGAAATGGCGGACACCAGCGGGTAGTGGCCCTGGTACAGGGCGTTGGCCTTCAGCGTGGGCACGCAGTATTCGTTGGCGAACTCGTCCGAGGCGTCTGCGACGTAGGCCTCGACGGCGCCGCAACCGAGGGCGCGCTGGCGGATGGTTTCCAGAGATTCGCCGCCCTGCCCGACGTCGACCGCCACGGCGATGACCTCGGCACCGGTGGCTTCACCGATCCAGCCGATGGCTACTGACGTGTCCAGGCCGCCGGAGTAGGCCAGCACAATGCGTTCAGTCACTTTAAATGCTCCTTGTTGGGGTTGGTTGATGTTCTGACGTCAAGCTTATTGCCCGGCTTCCTCGGCCAGTTGCAGGAAGCGGGCTGCGAGGTCCGGGCCGCCCAGCGGATCGCGTGACACCAGCAGGACGGTGTCGTCCCCTGCGATGGTGCCCAGGATGGATGGCATCACCGAGTGGTCGATGGCCAGGGCCAGGAAGTTCGCGGCACCGGGCGGGGTCCGCAGGACGGCGATGTTGGCGGAGGCTTCCGCCGTGACCAGCAGTTCGCTGCACAGCCGGGCCAGCCGCGCGTCCAGGATTTCCTGCGTGACGCCGCTCTTCGCGGCCCGTTCACCGCCTTCGCCGGGGACGGCGTACACCAGGACGCCTTCCTTGCCACGGACGCGGACCGCACCCAGTTCCACCAGGTCCCGGGACAGGGTTGCCTGGGTGACCTGCACGCCGTCGTCCGCCAGCAGCGCCGCAAGCTCAGCCTGCGAACGAACGGACTGCCCGGTAAGGATGGCGGTGATGCGTGCCTGCCGGGCGGTCTTGGTGGCCGGGCTGCTGCCCGGGGAGGACGGCTGGGCGGTCACTGGAACGTGCTCTCCCCGGCACCTTCAACGGGGGAAAGGCCGTCAACGACGGCCAGGCCGGACCGGTGCATCAGCCAGGCCATCAGGGCCTTCTGGGCGTGCAGGCGGTTTTCCGCCTCGTCCCAGACGATGGACTGGGGTCCGTCGATGACGTCCGCTGAGATTTCGTAACCGCGATAGGCAGGCAGGCAGTGGAGCACGACGGCGTCTTCCGCGGCGAGTGCCAGGGCGTCCGAATCGACGGAGTAGTCCCGGAACAGCTGGAGCCGTGCTTCCTTCTCGGCTTCCTGCCCCATGGAAACCCACGTGTCGGTGGCCACCACGTCCGCTCCCTGCAGGGCTTCCTTCGCATCGGTGGTGACCAGCACGGAACCGCCGGTTTCGGCCGCCCGTTCCTTCGCGGCCGCCACGATGTCCGCGGCCGGCAGGTAGCCTTCCGGCCCGGCAATGCGGACGTGCATCCCGGCCGTGACGCCGGCCAGCAGGTAGGAGTTGGCCATGTTGTTGGCGGCGTCGCCGAGGTAGCTCATGGTGAGCCCCTTCAGTTCGCCCTTGTGCTCCTTGACGGCGAGGAGGTCGGCCAGGAGCTGGCAAGGGTGGTAGTCGTCGCACAGGGCGTTGATGACCGGGACTTTGGAGTTGGCAGCCATGGCCACCAGCCCGGAGTGCGCGCCGGTGCGCCAAACGATGGTGGACACCATCCGTTCGAGGACCTTGGCGGTGTCCTCCACGGATTCCTTGTGCCCGATCTGCGCCTCGCCGGGATTGATGATCAGGGCATTGCCACCCATGTCGGCGATGCCCGTGGCGAACGAGACGCGGGTCCGGGTGGAGGTCTTGTCGAAGATGACGGCCACGGTCTTGCGTCCGCTGCGCGCAGTGGCGAACGGCTGGACGCTGTACGGAGCGGCCTTCATCCGGGCTGCGAGTTCCAGGACCTCTGCCTGCTCGGCGGGGCTGAGGTCGGTGTCCTTGAGGAAGTGCCGGGTTGCGGTGGTCACTGGGCGTCCTTAGCTGTCTGGAGGATTGCCGGGAAAGCGGCGAGGAAGGTGTCCGCCTGGGCTGTGGTGAGGATCAGCGGCGGTGCCAGGCGGATGGTGCGCGGGCCGGGACTGTTGACGATGAAGCCTGCGTCGAGGGCGGCCTGCACGACGGCGGGGGCGACGTCGGCGTCGAGGTCGAAGCCGACCAGCAGCCCTTCACCCCGGACCTCGGTGACGCCGGGGACCGCGGCCAGTGCGGAGCGCAGGTGCGCACCCACCGCGGTGGCGTTGGCCAGGACGTCCTGGCTTTCGAGCGCGTGGAGGGTGGCCAGGGCGGCCGCCGTGGCCACCGGGTTGCCGCCGAACGTGGTGCCGTGCTGGCCGGCGGACAGCAACGACGACGTCTTCTCACCCATGGTGATCAGGGCGCCGATGGGGAATCCGCCGCCGAGGCCCTTGGCCAGGGTGACGGCGTCGGGGACGATCCCGGCGTCTTCGCTGGCCAGCCACTTGCCGGTCCGCCCGATGCCGGTCTGGACCTCGTCGAGGATCAGGAGTGCTCCCGCCTTGGTGGTGGCCTCACGGGCAGCCTGCAGGTAGCCCGGGGGCAGCGGCCGGACGCCGGCCTCGCCCTGGATGGGCTCCAGGAAGACGGCGGCAACGGTGTCATCCACTGCTGCCTGCAGCGCAGCGATGTCGCCGAACGGAATGTGCACCACGCCACCGGGCAGCGGTTCGAACGGTGCCCGGTAGGCTTCCTTGGCGGTCAGCGCCAGGGCACCCATGGTCCGGCCATGGAAAGCGCCTTCGAGGGCGATGATTTTGCTCCGCTTGGTGTCGCCGGCGCCGGTGTTGCGGCGGGCAAGCTTGAACGCTGCCTCGTTCGCTTCCGTGCCGGAGTTGCTGAAGAACACCTTGGACCCGGCAGGGGCGTGGGTGAGCTCCAAAAGTTTCTCCGCCAAGGCCACCTGCGTGGGGCTGGTGAAGAAGTTCGAGACATGGCCCAGGGTTGCCAGCTGGCTGGCGATGACTGATGTCACGAAGGGGTGGGCGTGGCCGAGGGCGTTGACGGCGATACCGCCGAGCAGGTCCAGGTATTCCTTGCCGTCGGCGTCCCACACCAGGCAGCCGGCGCCGCGGACCAGGACGCGCTGGGGCGTGCCGAAGACGTTCATCAGCGAGGTGGAGTAGCGGGAGAGCCACTCGGAGCCCGCGTGGCCCGTGGTTTGCACCAGTTCGGCCACCGGGGTTTCGACAAGCTCAACCTCTGCGGTGTGCTTACTCATGCGTTGTTCTCCTCGTCCGGGACCACCTGGGTGCCGATGCCCGCCGTCGTAAATGTTTCAAGAAGCATGGAGTGGGGCAGGCGCCCGTCCACGATGTGCGCGCGCTCCACGCCCTCGTCGATGGCCTTCAGGCACGCGGCCATCTTGGGGATCATGCCCGATTCGAGCCGGGGCAGCATCTTCCGCAGCTCGGAGGCCGTCAGCGATGAAATCAGGGAGGACTTGTCCGGCCAGTTGGCATACAGGCCTTCGACGTCGGTCAGGATGACCAGCTTGGAGGCGCCCAGTGCCGAGGCGACGGCGGCGGCCGCGGTGTCCGCGTTGACGTTCAGGACCTGGCCGGTGGGCTGGAAACGCCCGGCACCTGGCACGTTCTCCCCGCCGTCGACAATCTCCGGGGCCACAGTGGAAATCACCGGGATGCGGCCGGCGGCCAGGATGTCCACGATGCCCGCGGGGTCGACGCCGACCACCTCGCCCACGAGCCCGAGGTCGATGTCTTCGCCGTCCACCACGGTGCCGGTGCGGACGGCGCGCAGCAGCCCGCCGTCTTCGCCGGACATGCCGACGGCGTAGGGCCCGTGGGAGTTGATCAGGCCCACCAGTTCGCGCCCCACCTGGCCGGTGAGGACCATGCGGACCACGTCCATGGCTTCCGGGGTGGTGACGCGCAGGCCGCCTTTGAACTCGGATTCGATGCCCAGCCGGCCGAGCATGGAGTTGATCTGGGGGCCGCCGCCGTGGACCACCACCGGGTGGATACCCACGTGGTGCAGGAAGACGATGTCCTCGGCGAAGGCCCGGCGGAGTTCGTCGTTGACCATGGCGTTGCCGCCGTACTTGATCACCATGGTGGTGCCTGCGAACCGCTGGATCCAGGGCAGCGCCTCGATCAGGGTCGCGGCCTTGTCCTGGGCAGCGGACATGCTGGTGGTTTCACGCGTCTGGGTGTTCATGCTGTCACTTTCCGCAGCGGTTCCTGCCGGGAGCAGGAGCTCCTAGCTGGAGTAGGCGCTGTTCTCGTGGACGTAGTCGTGGGTGAGGTCGTTGGTCCAGATGGTGGCTTCGGCGTCGCCTGCCTGCAGGTCGATCTCCACCAGGACCTCGCGCGGTTCCAGGTCCACCAGGCTCCGGTCGTCGCCGATGCTGCCGTTGCGACAGATCTGGATCCCGTTCATGGCCACGTTGAGCTTGTCCGGTTCAAACGCAGCGTCCGTTGTGCCCACGGCGGACAGCACGCGGCCCCAGTTCGGGTCCTTGCCAAAGATGGCGGCCTTGAACAGGTTGGAGCGGGCCACGGAACGGCTGACCGTTTCGGCGTCCGCTTCGCTGGCGGCATTGAAGGTGCGGATGGCGATGTCGTGGCTGGCGCCCTCGGCGTCGGCGATCAGTTTGCGGGCCAGTTCGGCGCAGACCTGGGTGAGGCCGGCACCGAAGTCCGCTGCGGAAGGTACGGCCCCGGACGCGCCGGAGGCCAGCAGGACCACGGTGTCGTTGGTGGACATGCAGCCGTCCGAGTCGGCGCGGTCGAAGGTGACGCGGGTGGCGTCCCGCAGGACGACGTCGAGCATTTCGGATTCGACGGCGGCGTCGGTGGTGAGGACTACCAGCATGGTGGCCAGGCCGGGGGCCAGCATGCCGGCACCCTTGGCGATGCCGCCGATGCTGAACTCCTGGCCGTCGGCGTCGGTGCCGATGAACAGCGCCGATTTGGGAACGCTGTCGGTGGTCATGATCGCGGTGCCCGCCGCCGGACCGCCGTCGGCGCTCAATGCTGCCGCCGCCGCTTCGACGCCCGGCAGGATCTTGTCCATGGGCAGCTGTTCACCGATCAGGCCGGTGGAGCAGACAAAGACGTCGGTGGCCGAAATCCCCAGGACCTCTGCCACTTTCTCCGCGGTGCTGTGGGTGTTCTGGAAGCCGGTGGGGCCGGTGCAGGCGTTGGCGCCGCCGGAATTGAGGATCACGGCGTCAACGCGGCCGTCGGAGACCACCTGGCGGGACCAGTGGACCGGAGCCGCTGCCACCCGGTTGCTGGTGAACACGGCGGCCGCGGCCTTGGCCGGGCCGTCGTTGACCACGAGGGCGAGGTCCGGGTTGCCGGAAGCCTTGAGGCCGGCGGTGACGCCGGCTGCCCGGAATCCCTGGGGTGCGGTGATGGTCACGGGGCTACTCCCTGCAGGTTGAGGCCGTCGGTTTCCGGCAGGCCGAGTGCGATGTTCATGGACTGGACGGCGCCGCCGGCGGTGCCCTTGGTGAGGTTGTCAATCACGCAGGTCACGATCACGCGCCCGGTGTGGGGGTCGAGGGCGAGCTGCATGGCGGCGTGGTTGGAGCCCTGGACGGACTTGGTGGCTGGCCACTGGCCTTCCGGCAGGACATGGACGAACGGCTCGTCATCGTACGCGTCCGTCCAGGCCTGGCGCAGCTGCGTCGCGGTGGTGCCGGCCTTGACCTTGGCCGTGGCGGTGGTGAGGATTCCGCGGCTCATCGGTGCCAGCGTGGGGGTGAAGGACACCGTGACCTGCTCCCCCGCCGCGTTGGACAGTCCCTGCTCGATTTCCGGTGTGTGCCGGTGTCCGCCGCCCACTCCGTACGGGCTCATGGATCCCATCACTTCGGAGCCGATGAGGTTGACCTTGGCCGCCTTGCCCGCGCCGGAGGTGCCGGAGGCGGAAACGATGACGACGTCGTCGGGCTCCAGCAGGTGGGCTGCAAACCCGGGAGTGAGCGCCAGCAGGGCGGAGGTGGGGTAGCAGCCGGGGACGGCGATGCGCCTGGCACCCTTCAGGGCCTCGCGCTGGCCGGGCAACTCCGGAAGTCCGTACGGCCAGGTGCCGGCGTGGGCGGAACCGTAGAACTTTTCCCAGGCCTCGGGGTCCTCGAGCCGGTGGTCGGCTCCGGCATCAATGACGACCGTTCCTTCCGGCAGCTGGGCGGCGATTTCGGCGGAAGCACCATGCGGGAGGGCAAGGAAGACGACGTCGTGGCCGGAGAGGTTCTCCACCGTGGTGTCTTCCAGGATCCGGCTTGCCAGTCCGTGCAGGTGCGGCTGCAGTTCGCCCAACCGCGAGCCCGCGTTGCTGTGCGCCGTAATTGCGCCGATGGTCACACCGGGGTGCCCGGCCAGGAGGCGGAGGACCTCTCCCCCGGCGTATCCGCTGGCTCCCGAAACCGCAACAGAAATAGTCATGCCTCCACCATACAACAATAATTATGCAATGGGGCCGATATTTATGCATGCGCAATCCGGGGACGGTTGTTCCGCATCCGTGTCCGTCCGGCACAGGGTGTCCCTAGGATGGACTTCGGCAGCCGGGCCGGAAATACCGGAACCCGGGAAAGGAGCGCCATGACGCACGCAATCGTCGCACGGCAGGCAGGCGGACCGGAAGTCCTCGACTACGCCGCGGTTGAGCCCCCCACTCCCGGCCCGGGGCAGCTGCTGTTCAAGGTGGGCGCGGCCGGCGTGAACTTCATCGATACCTACAAGCGCAGCGGCACCTACAAAGTGCAGTACCCCTTCACCCCCGGCTCCGAGGCCGCCGGCACGGTGGAGGCGGTGGGAGAGGGGGTGACCGGATTTGCCGTCGGCGACCGGATTGCCACGGCTGAAGGCATCAACTGCTACGCGGACTACGCGCTGGTGGACGAAGACGCCGCGCTGCCGGTACCAAGGGGCCTGGACGTCTTTACCGCCGCGGCTCTGCCCCTGCAGGGCATGACTGCCCACTACCTGATGAACTCCACCTTCAAGGTGGAACCTGGCCACAAGGTCCTGCTCCATGCCGGCGCCGGAGGCGTGGGACTGCTGCTGATCCAGCTCCTTAAGGCACGGGGCGCTGAGGTGTTCACCACGGTGTCCACGGACGAAAAGGAAGACTTGGCGCGCGACGCCGGCGCGGACCACGTGCTCCGCTACGAAGGATTCGCGGAGCACGTCAGGGACATCACGGGCAGTACCGGCGTGGACGTGGTGTACGACGGTGTGGGCAAGGACACCTTCGACGGTTCCCTTTCAGCCTTGCGCATCAGGGGGATGCTGGTGTTGTTCGGTGCCGCATCGGGCCCCGTCCCGCCGGTCGACCCGCAGCGCCTGAATGCCGGCGGCTCCTTGTTCCTGACCCGCCCCACGATGGGCCACTACCTCCGGGATGCCACGGAACGGCGCTGGCGCTCCGGCGAGGTGTTCGCAGCGGCGGCCGAGGGCAGCCTGAAGGTGCGGGTCGGGGCCCGTTACCCCTTGTCGCAGGCAGCCCTCGCGCACCGCGACCTTGAGGGCAGGAAGACCACCGGCAAAGTGCTCCTGGTTCCGTAACCGCAGGCAACGTGAACACCGGGCAAACCCCCGGGCCGCCTCAAACGGCGCGTCCGGGCGCGCCGGACACCTTTTGTTCATCTTCTCCCGGGAAAATGCACGGGTGACCCAGCAGCAGGTCCCCTTCGGGGATGACCATCCCGGTGCAGCGCCGGCCAGCACCGTCCGACAGGATCCTGCGGCCTCGGCAGCCGTGCCCCCGGCAGACGACAGCGGCAGTGGCCTTGCCCCGCACCGGCCCCAGCTGCCGGGGGCCGCGGCTGCACCGGCGGCCCGGACGCTGATCGATATCCTGCAGGACACCGCGGCCCGCTTTCCCGACGCCTCGGCGCTGGACGACGGCCGTACCTCACTGAGCTACGCGCAGCTGCTGGACGCTGTCCGCGCCACCGGCCGCCGCCTGCACCAGGCCGGGTTCGGCGCCGGGGACAGGATTGGCATCCGGATCCCGTCCGGCACCAGCGAACTCTACGTCTCCATCCTCGCCGTCCTCCTGGTGGGAGCCGCGTATGTCCCCGTGGATGCCGACGATCCCGAGGAACGCGCACGGCTGGTGTTCGGCGAGGCCAACGTGGCAGCCGTCCTGGGGCAGGGCGGTTCGATCAGGCCGGGCGCATCGATCGGGACCGGGCCGGCCGGGCAGGGGCGGAAAGGCCCGTTCAAAGGCGCACGGCCCCCGGAACCTGGCGACGACGCCTGGATCATCTTTACCTCCGGCTCCACCGGAACACCCAAGGGCGTGGCGGTCCGGCACCGGTCTGCCGCTGCCTTCGTGGATGCGGAGGCAAGGATCTTCCTCCAGGACGAACCCCTCGGTCCGCAGGACCGGGTCCTGGCCGGGCTGTCGGTCGCCTTCGACGCTTCCTGTGAGGAAATGTGGCTCGCCTGGCGGCAAGGCGCCTGCCTGGTGCCCGCACCGCGCGCCCTGGTCCGGACCGGCATGGACCTTGGCCCCTGGCTGATCAACCACGGCATCACCGCCGTTTCGACCGTGCCCACCCTCGCTGCGCTCTGGCCGGCGGAATCGCTCGAGAACGTCCGGCTACTCATATTCGGCGGCGAGGCCTGCCCGCCCGAGCTGGCCAGCCGCCTGGCCGTTGAAGGCCGCGAAGTCTGGAACACGTACGGTCCAACGGAAGCAACGGTGGTAGCCTGCGCGGCGCCCCTGGGTGCACCCGGTCCCGTGCGGATCGGGTTGCCGCTGGACGGCTGGGACCTGGCCATCGTGGATGGGAACGCGGTACCGGTAGCCGAAGGCGAAGTAGGCGAACTCATCATCGGCGGCGTTGGCCTGGCCCGCTACCTCGATCCTGCCAAGGACGCGGAGAAGTACGCGCCCATGCCCACCCTGGGGTGGGACCGGGCCTACCGGTCGGGTGACCTGGTGCGCTTCGAGCAGGCCGGCCTGGTCTTCCAGGGCCGGGCCGACGAACAGGTCAAGCTCGGCGGCCGCAGGATTGAGCTGGGCGAGATCGATGCCGCGCTCCAGTCCCTTCCCGGGGTGGCCGGCGGCGCCGCGGCAGTCCAAACAACGGCCGCCGGAAACCACGTCCTGGTGGGCTACCTGGCGCCGGCGGCCGGGGTGGTCCTTGACCTTTCGATTGCCCGGGAGCAGCTGACGACAAGCCTGCCTGCGGCCCTGGTTCCCATGCTCACCGTGGTGGACTCCCTGCCGACCAAGACCAGCGGCAAGGTAAACCGGCACGAACTCCCATGGCCGCTGGCCGGGGCTGGCGCCGCGGAGGCTAACGCCGCCCCCCTGAATATTCCGGATGACGCCGCCTGGATCGTGGAGCAGTGGAGCAACGTGCTGGGGAGCCCGGTCAGCTCGCTGGACGCCGATTTCTTCGCGTACGGTGGCGGTTCACTCTCGGCCGCCCAGCTGGTCTCGGCCCTGCGGGTCCGCTACCCCACCATCACCGTGGCCGATATCTACGCGACGCCGCGGATCGGTGCGCTGGTGGAAGTGGCACGCCAGTCCCGTCCCGGCGGCCCGGCGGTCCCGGCACCGGAGCGCTCCGTGCGGCCCACTGCCAGGAAGTCCCAGGTTTTCCAGACCCTGATGGGTGTGCCGCTGCACATCCTGGTGGGCATGCGGTGGCTGACCTACGTCATGGCCCTGAACAACCTGTTGTCCGGGCTTGCCGGGTTCACTGCCGCTCCCACGGTCTCGTGGTGGTGGGTGGCGGTGTCCTGGCTGGTGTTCGTCAGCCCGGCGGGGCGGATGCTGTTGGCCATCGGCGCGGCCCGGTTCCTGCTGCGCGGGGTGGAACCGGGCATCTATCCGCGGTCCGGGCGCGTCCACCTGCGGTTGTGGCTCGCCGAACAGATCCAGGACCTCGCCGGCGCCGTCAGCCTCGCCAGTGCGCCATGGGTCCCGTATTACGCCCGGGCGCTGGGTGCAAAGATCGGCCGGGACGTCCAGCTGCATTCGCTGCCTCCTGTTACCGGGATGCTGACGCTGGGCAGCGGAGCCAACGTGGAACCGGAAGTGGACCTCTCCGGCTGGTGGATCGACGGCGACGATGTCCATATTGGAGCCATCCGGATTGGCCGCGGAGCCAGCGTGGGCGCACGCAGCACGCTGATGCCCGGCGCCTCGATCGGAGCCGGGGCGCAGGTGGAAGCCGGTTCCGCGGTGCTGGGGAAGGTCAAGGCAGGCCAGCTGGCGGCCGGGTCTCCGGCGCGCCGGCAGGGCAAGGCCAAACACAGCGTGCCGGATGCCGCAGCCCAAGGCAGGTTTGCCGCACGCGCCTGGTTCGCCGGCTTCGCGCTGGCGTCGGCTTGCCTTTCCGTCATCCCTTACGTGTCCGCCGCTGCCGCGCTGTGGGTCGCGTTCGCCTTCATCCAGGGCAGTACCTCTCTCACCGAAGCCCTCCCCCGGCTGGTGCCGGCCCTTGCCCCCGCGTCGCTGGTGTGGTTTGCCGTGAACGCCGTCCTGGTGCTGGCTGCCACGCGCCTGCTGTCCATCGGGATCGCGGAGGGCTACTACCGGATCCGCAGCCGGGTGGGATGGCAGATCTGGGCCACCGAGCGGGTGCTGGACCTGGCCAGGGACCTGCTGTTCCCGATCTACGCCAGCCTGTTCACCCCGGTGTGGCTTCGCCTGCTGGGCGCCAAGGTCGGGAAGAACGTCGAGGCCTCCACCGTGCTGCTGATACCGAAAATGACCACCGTGGGAGAGGGTGCCTTCCTGGCCGATGACACCATGGTGGCCTCTTACGAGCTCGACGGCGGCTGGTTGCGGGTGGCACCGGCCAAGATCGGCAAGCGGTCCTTCCTCGGCAATTCCGGCATGACCGCCGCCGGCCGGAACGTGCCCAAGAACTCGCTGGTGGCCGTCCTGTCCGCGACGCCGGCAAAAGCCAAGGCGGGCACCTCCTGGCTGGGAAGCCCGCCGGTCCGGCTGCGGCGGACCGCGATCGCCTCAGACGGTTCCCGCACTTTCCAGCCCCCGGCGCAGCTGAAGGTGGCCCGGACCCTGTGGGAGCTGGGCCGGTTTGTGCCGGTCATGCTCACGGTGGCCATCGCTGCCGGCACCATGCTGGCCTTCGACTGGATCGCTGCAGCCCTGGGCTATGGCGCCGCAGCCGTACTCACGGGCGTGGTCATGCTGCTGGCGGGCTTTGTGGCCGCAGCCGCGTCCGTCGTCGCCAAGTGGATCCTGGTGGGCCGGATCCGCCCCGGCGAGCACCCGCTCTGGAGCTCGTTCATCTGGCGCAACGAAGTAGTGGACAGCTTTATCGAGATGGTGTCCGCGCCATGGTTTGCGCGGGCTGCTTCCGGCACGCCGGCCCTGGTCTGGTGGCTGCGTGCGCTCGGCGCGAAGATCGGCAGCGGCACATGGTGTGAAAGCTACTGGCTGCCCGAAGCCGACCTGGTGACGCTTGGCCGCAACTCCACGGTGAATCGGGGCTGCGTGGTGCAGACGCACCTGTTCCATGACCGGGTGATGAGCATTGACGCTGTTACGCTCGAGGACGGGGCCACCATGGGCCCGCACGGGGTCATCCTTCCCCAGGCCAGGGTCGGCGCAGGCGGAACAGTGGGGCCGGCGTCCCTGGTGATGCGCGGCGAAGCAGTTCCCGCCGCGACGTACTGGATGGGCAACCCCGTCAGTCCCTGGAGCGGCCCCGGATCGCCGTCTGCCAACCGAAGGTCCCCATGAGTTCTTCAGCATCATCCGCGCGCGGCAGTGTCAACGAGGCCGGCGGCGCTGCCCCGGATCCTTACCTGCCCGGCGCCGGGACCAACGCCTTCCGGGTGGAGCGGTACGAACTGGACCTGGACTACCGGGTGGCCAGCAACCGGCTCAGCGGCAGGGCGGTGCTGCACGGCGTCACGTGCGTCCCGGAGTCGGCCATTGTGCTGGACCTTGCCGGGCTGCGCGCCACCAAAGTGCTGCTGGACGGCCGCAAGCCCCTTCGGTTCAGCCAGCGGGCAGGGCAACTTGTGGTTGCGGCGCAGAACCCTTTCGAGGCCCGGCAGCCGTTCACGCTGGAGGTGCGCTACGAAGGCAACCCGCGGCCACGTCGGGGCCTCTGGGGTGAGGTGGGCTGGGAGGAGCTCACGGACGGCGTCCTGGTGGCCGGGCAGCCCAACGGGGCGCCCTCCTGGTTCCCGTGCAACGACCACCTCGGGGACAAAGCCAGCTACCGGTTCACCGTGACCACCGATGCGAACTACCGCGTGGTGTGCAACGGCGTCCTGCAATCGCACACCGCCCGGTCCAGCCGGGAAACCTGGGTCTACGAACAGGCCGATCCCATGCCCGCCTACCTGGCCACCGTGCAGATTGGCAGGTATGCGCTGCTGGAACTGGACAGCGGTCGGCACGGCACCCCCGTACCGCAGACCGTGGCCGTCTCCCACGCCTTGGCGGACCGGGCACGGGCCGGCCTGGCGCTCCAGCCGGCCATGATGCGCACCTTCAGCAGCTGCTTTGGCCCCTACCCGTTTCCCGGGTACGTCGTGGTGGTCACCGAGGACGAACTGGAAATCCCGCTTGAGGCGCAGGCAATGTCCATCCTTGGCCCCAACCACCTGGGCCTGGACTGGGAGTCCCAGCGCCTGATCGCCCACGAACTCTCCCATCAATGGTTTGGCAATGCCCTGACGGCGGCCAGCTGGCAGGACATCTGGCTGCACGAGGGCTTTGCCTGCTACGCGGAATGGATCTGGTCCGAAGAAGCCGGCGTCATGGCCGTGGCGGACCGGGCCCGGGCTGCCTGGCGCCGGCTGGCCGCCGAGGAGCAGGACATCCTGGTGGGAGACCCCGGACCTGGGCGGATGTTCGATGACCGCGTCTACAAACGCGGAGCACTGGCTGTCCATGCCGTCCGGATGGCCGTCGGCGACCTTGCCTTCTTCGCCGTCCTGCAGGACTGGACCGCCAGCCACCGGCATGGCTCGGTGACCACACAGGACTTCATCATGGCCGTCAGCCGGGCAACAGCCGTGGATGCCGAATCCCTGCTGCACCCGTGGCTCTACGAGGAGCCGCTGCCGCCATTGCCGGCGTCCTGAGCGGGCACGGAAACCGCGACGGCGGCGGCCAGGTGGGCGGGCAGCCCGGTTTCCGCGGGGCCAAGGTCGATCAGTCCGGGACGTTCCAGGACGTCAAGGGAGGACGGCATCCTGCTGAGTCCCTCGCCGGTCATCTTCAGCCAGGCCTCTTTGCGGGCCCACAACCTTGCCTTGGCTGCAGGGAGGAGGTCCGCCGTGACGCCCCGGAGCGCAAGCCGTTCGGCAGGTGCCAGCGCCAGTCCGTCGAACCCGTCGAAACCGGTGCGGGCCGGATCCTCGATGTCCGTCCCGAGGCGGGTTCCGGGTGCGGCATCCGGCACGGCCGCGAGCAGGGTCCAGCCGCCGGCCCGGGACAGGCTGAGGGCCAGGGGCACGGGGGCACCCCGATAGGTGTACCCGGGCCTGCCGTGGCCCAGGTCCGGGCCCGTGCCGCAGCGCGGGCAGCCGTAGGCCGTGGCGAGGTCTGCGGCGGACACTGACAGCAGGCTGGCGGCGAAGTCCCGCTGGGCCAAACGCCCGGCCAGGAACGCCGTCCCGGCGGCAGCCGCCATGGCCTTGGCCCGCGCCAGTTCCACGCCGTCCAGGAGGCGTTCGGCGTCCTTGCGCACCGCGGCGGCGTCGCCGGGCAGCAGGAAGGGCGGGACTGCACGCATTTCACAGTGCGTCATGACCCGCCCTTCCGGAGGCTGCGAACAGGAACTAGCGCTGCACGGCTCCGAAGCGTTCCGCGGCCAGGGCCACGGCGCTTTCGCGCGCGGCCGAGGCTTCGTCCGCGGTCAAGGTGCGGTCGGCGGCCCGGAACCGGAGCCCGAAGGCCAGCGACTTCTTGCCGTCCTCAATGCCCTTGCCGGCGTAGACGTCGAACAGGGCGACGTCCTCCAGCAGCTCGCCGGCACCTTCACGGAGGGCGGCGAGGACCTCGTCGGCCGGGACGTCGGCCGGGACCACGAGCGCCACGTCCTGGGTGGCCACGGGGAAGGTCGAGATGTGGCGGGCCACGATCACGTCCGGTGCGGCGTCGAAGAGGGCATCGGCATTGAGTTCCAGCGCCACCGAACGGGCCGGCATGTCCGAGGCCGCCAGCAGCTTGGGGTGCAGTTCGCCCGCGTACCCCACGGTCTCTCCCGTCCGCAGTGCGAGCCGGGCGGTGCGGCCGGGATGGAACGCCTGGTGGCTGCCCTGCGTGACCACAAGGTCGACGCCGAGGACGTCGCCCGCAAGGCGGGCAACATCCAGCGCGTCAGCCCAGTCCCACGTCCGCGGAGTGTGGCCGGCAGCAGCCGGGGAATCGTGGCCGGTGAGGATGGCGGCCACATGGAACGGCTGGTCCGGGACGCCGTCGTAAAGTGCGTCGAGCACCTCGTCGGCGGGCTTTTCCCCCAACGGCGGGATGGCGGCGGTACCCATGGCGGCGCCGGGAAGGAAGACCAGGCCGGACTCGAACAGGGCGAGGTCGCGGAAGCCGCGGGAATGGTTCCGCTTGGCCACCTCGATCAGGCCCGGAATGATCGAGGTCCGCAGGTAGCCCTGCTCCTCGCTGATCGGGTTGGCGAGCTTGACGGCGCTCCGGGGGGTGGCTTCGTCGGCCGTGCCGAAGGTGTCGTTGGCCGCCTTGGACACGAACGGGTAGGACAGGACCTCGGTGAGTCCGGCGTCCGCCAGGGCCTGGATCAGGCGCCGGCGCTGCTGCTGGACCCGGGTGAGGCCGCGGCCGGGAGGGGCCACGGGCAACGTGGCAGGGATCTTGTCGTAGCCCACCAGCCGGGCGATTTCCTCTGTGAGGTCTTCCTTGGTTTCCAGGTCGCTGCGCCAGCTGGGCGGCGTCACGGTCCAGCCGGCGTCGTGCTTTACGACGACGGCACCCAGGTCCTCCAGCGAGGTGACAATCTGCGCTTCGGTGAAGTCGATCCCGATGCGGGCCGCGGCGAAGCCGGCCGGCAGCTCGATGGTGACGGTTTCGGGGGCGGTGCCGACGTCGGTCCCCGCCTCATCGGCGGATCCCCCGGCCAGTTCCACCAGGAGGTCCACCACGCGCTGCGCGGCGATGCCCGCAACCTGCCAGTCAACGCCGCGTTCGAAGCGCTTGGACGCCTCGGACGGCAGCTTGTGCCGGCGCCGGGAACGTCCGATGGACACGTCGTCGAAGTGTGCCGCCTCAACCAGGATGTTCGACGTCGAATCGCTCACCTCGGTGGCCGCGCCGCCCATGACGCCCGCGATGCCGATGGCGCCGGAGTCGTCGGTGATCAGGAGGTCCTCCGCATCAAGGGTGCGCTCCTTGCCGTCCAGGGTGGTGATCTTCTCCCCTGCGGACGCGCGCCGCACCACGATGTCGCCGGACAGCTTGTCCAGGTCGTAGCAGTGCGTGGGCTGGCCCAGCTCAAGCATGACGTAGTTTGAAATGTCCACCGGCAGCGAGATGGAGCGGATGCCGGCCAGCCGCAGCCGGGATACCATCCACTGCGGGGTGGGCCGGGTGGCATCCACGCCGCGCACCGTGCGGGCCACGAAGCGGTCGCAGCCGGGCGTGCCGTAAATGGGGGCGTCGTCGTTGAGCTTGACGCCGTAGCCGCCGGACAGCTCGGCCGGGGCGTTGACCTTCGTGGCGGGATCCGTGAAGGCGGTGCCGGTGGCGTGCGCGTACTCGCGGGCCACGCCGCGGATGGAGAAGGCGTAGCCGCGGTCCGGGGTGACGTTGATTTCCGCAGCCTGGTCGTAGAGGCCTAGGAGCTCCATGGCGTCGGTGCCGATTTCCGGGTCCAGCCCGATGCGGGAGAGCACCAGGATGCCGTCGTGGTCATCGCCGATGCCCAGTTCGCGGACGGAGGCGATCATGCCGGCGGAGAGGTGGCCGTAGGTCTTGCGGGCGGAGATGTGGAAGTCGCCGGGCAGCACGGCGCCGGGCAGGGTGACCACCACTTTGTCGCCTTCCACGAAGTTGTGGGCGCCGCAGATGATGCCCTGCACGCCGGAGGGGTCGATGCCGTCTCCTGTCAGGGTCTGCTCCTGCCCTTCGGGCACGACGCGGACCTGGCACCAGTTGATGGTCTTGCCGTTGGTCTGCGGTTCCTTGACCAGGCTCAGGACCTGGCCCACCACCACGGGCCCGCGCAGGGCGTCGGTGGGGCGGTGGACCGCTTCCTCTTCGAAACCGACCTTGACCAGTTCGGCCATGACGTCTTCGGCCGTTGCATCGGCCGGTACGGCCGCGAATTCACGCAGCCAGGAAAGTGGGATACGCACTGTTAGATCTCCATCCCGAAGTGCTCGCTGAACCGTACATCGCCTTCGATCATGTCGCGCATGTCCCCCACCTCGTTGCGGAACATGAGGGTACGCTCGATGCCCATGCCGAAGGCAAAACCTGAATAGACGTCCGGGTCGATGCCGGCGGCGCGCAGGACGTTCGGATTGACCATGCCGCAGCCGCCCCACTCGATCCACGCCGGGCCCCCCTTGGCCCCGGGATGGAAGATGTCCAGTTCGGCGGACGGCTCCGTGAACGGGAAGTAGTTGGGGCGCAGCCGGATCTGGGCTTCATCGCCGAACATCTGCCGGGCGAAGTGCTCAAGGGTGCCGCGCAGGTCCGCCATGCTGAGGTTCCTGTCGATGGCAAGGCCCTCGAACTGGTGGAACACCGGGGTGTGGGTGGCATCGAGTTCGTCGGTGCGGAACACCTTGCCGGGGCACAGCACGTAGATGGGTACTTCGCGCTCGAGCATGGAGCGGACCTGTACCGGGGACGTGTGCGTGCGCATCAGCAGGTGGGCTTCGGGCGGCTCAACGAAGAAGGTGTCCTGCATTTCGCGGGCCGGGTGGTCCGGCTTGAAGTTCAGCGCATCGAAGTTGAACCACTCCGATTCGACCTCGGGGCCTTCGGCGATTTCCCAGCCCATGCCCACGAAGATGTCCGCCACGCGGTCCTGGAGGGTGGAGAGCGGGTGGCGGGCACCGGCACGGCGACGGCGCGGCGCGGCGGTGACGTCCACGGTTTCCTCAACCAGGATGCGGGCATCGTTCTCGGCTTCCAGGACGGCCGTGCGGTCGGCGAGCGCCTTGTTGACCCGGCCGCGGGAGGCGCCCATCAGCTTTCCGGCGAGCGCCTTCTGGTCCTTGGGCAACCGGCCGATCTCACGGTTGGCAAGGCTCAGCGGGGATTTCTCGCCGCTGTGGGCAAGCCGCACCGCCTTCAGCTCGTCAAGGGTGGCCGCACCGTCGATGGCGGTGATGGCCTGGTCTACAGCGGCGTTGATGGCGGCCTCATCCGTGGGGTTCGGAATGGCGGCGCCCGGCAAAGTTTCAGTCATCTACTGTTCTTAGCTACGAGTCGTGGCTGCCGGCGGGCGGGGCAGCCGTACGCGGTTTCCCGCTTGGCGCGTCCGTCGCTGGCAGGTCATGGATGAATGCGCTGAACGTCAGTTCATTCAATGACCAGGTCAGGGCTCGCCGGCAGGACCGGCGGCCACTGCCCTCCAGTCTAGTTGAACCCTCCGGCTACCATGGCCTCATGACTTTGCGGCAGCGCGCGGGTACCCAGGATGTCCCTACGACGGCCCAGCGGCTCAGGCGGGCAGCGAACCTCCTCAACGGGAGTACTGTCGCGGGCCTCGCCGTCGCCCTCGCCGCGGGGACCCGGCTAAGCCGCGGCCCGCGTGGCATGGTCCTGGCCGCCGGGTACCGTTGGCGGCTTCCGGCCGCCCGCGCCTTCACGGTGGGGAACGTGGTGCTGTACCGCGGTCCGGCCGCCGACCTGTTGTCCCGGCCTGCGGTGCTGGGCCATGAGGAGCGGCACTGCAGCCAGTACGCCTGGTGCCTCGGCCTGCCGTTCATTCCCTTATACCTGGCCGCGGCCGGGTGGTCCGTGCTGCGGAGCGGAAATCCGGGAACAGCGAATATTTTCGAACGCAGGGCAGGCCTGGCCGCCGGCGGCTACCCGGTTCCGGCGGGGAGCGCGGTCCTGTGAACGCCGCGGAGCGGGCCTCCACAGATGCCGGCACTGTGACCGTCACCGGGAGCGGGTGGGCGGAGGCGGTCCCTGACCTGGTGACGGTGTCCGTGGCGGTGGAGTGCCGCGCGCCGTCCGTGGCGGACGCGTATGCGGCGGCCGGCCAGGGCCTTGCCGCCGTGGCCGCGGCCCTCCGGGGACACGGCGTTGCCCCTGCCGACCTGCGGACGGGCGGCCTGTCAGTGCGGGCAGACCTCGCGTGGCGGGACGGCGAAGGGCAGAAACTCGTGGGCTACGTTGCGGTCGGCAGCCTTGCTGTCAGGCTGCGGGACGTCGGCAACGCACCGGGGGCCATCTCCGCCGCCGTTGAGTCGGGCGGTGACGACGTCCGGCTGGAGAGCCTGCAGCTGGTCCTCTCCGATGACTCAGCCACCCGTGCACAGGCCAGGGAGGCTGCCTGGCAGGACGCGCTCCGCGCAGCCGCCCAGTTCGCGTCGCTCGCCTCGGCCACACTGGGCCGGGTCTTGTCCGTGACCGACCTCCGGGCGGCTCCCGGCCCGGCACCGGCCGCCGGCCTGCAACGGGCCTCCGCCGTTGAGGGGCTGCCCCTTGAGTCCGGCCGGAACCGGGTGGAGGCAGGCGTGACGGTCACGTGGGAGCTGCTGCACTAGCCGGCGTTGGCTGGGAGAAGCCCTGAGGCAGCGCGCCGCCCTTGACTTCCGTTCGAACATGTCTTCGAATGGAGGCCATGAGATGGGAAGCACAGGCTTTGGTTCCGACCCCCGAAACTGCCAGTGGGGCTGCTCCGGCATTGCTGCCGCTGGCCGGCCTGGTCCGGTCCGTCACCACTCCCGAGTTCGCCGGCATCACGTTCCATGAGGTCACCGCAAAATCGGTGCTCAACAGGGTCCCGGCGGGATCCAGGATGCCTTTCGAATGGACGGTGAACCCCTACCGGGGTTGCAGCCACGCCTGCGTGTACTGCTTTGCCAGGAAGTCCCACACGTATTTGGATTTCGACGCCGGCATGGACTTCGACAACCAGGTGGTGGTTAAGGTCAACGCGGCGGAAGTCCTGCGCAAGGAAGTGAACAAGGCGTCCTGGACGCGCCAGCAGGTGGCGCTTGGCACCAACACCGACCCCTATCAGCGGGCCGAGGGACGGTACCGCCTCATGCCGGGCATTATCTCCGCCCTGGCGGACTCCGGCACTCCCCTGTCCATCCTCACCAAGGGCACGTTGCTGGCGCGGGACATTCCCCTGTTGAAAAGTGCCGCCACCCAGGTGCCGGTAGGCCTGGGAATCTCGCTGGCCATGACCGATGAGGCCCTTTCGGAAGCCATCGAGCCCGGCACACCCGGGCCCAGGGCGCGGCTGAGGCTGGTGTCCCGGCTGCGCGAAGCCGGGCTCCCGTGTGGGGTGATGGCCATGCCCATCCTGCCGTGGCTTTCCGACAGTGACGAAGCCCTGGATGCTCTCTTCGGCTCCTTGGCGGCCGCGGGCGCAACGGGAGTCACCGCGGGTGCCCTGTACCTGAAGCCCGGGACCAGGGAGTGGTTCATGAAGTGGATCGCAGCCCACCACCCCGAACTGGCGGGACGCTACCGGCGGCTGTACGGGACGGGGTCCTACGCTTCCAAGGAGTACCGCACCTGGCTGGCCGCCAAGGTCCGGTACTTCAAGGCACGCCACGGTTTCTCGCATTCCTCCGGCTTCAGCCACCGGGACCTGGACGATCCCCGCGCCGAGGAAGCGCAGTACCCCCGCCGGCAGCATCCCCGCCCCGGCTACAGAGGGCACCGCGGGGGTTCCCGCCCGGCCCTCGCAGCAGGACGCCCTCTTCTAGCAGGTCCTGTGGTGGCGGTCCCGTGTCAGAGGCCCTGGTTCAGCGGGCCTGGTTCAGAGTGCCTGGTTCAGAGTGCCTGGTTCAGCGGGGATGCCACCGAGTCCAGCAAAGCCCGGACGATCGGAAAATCAGCAGGGATCCACGGCAGGCCCAGGACCGCGTCCCGGTCCCGGAGGTCCAGCCACCGCAGTTCGTCATGGTCTTCAAGGGGCCGCGGCTCGCCGTCGCTGACCTCCGCGAACCAGACCCGCATGCTGGCCCGTTCGTTCAGCGGCCAGCCACCGGGATCCTCCGCCGGCAGTTCGGGTCCCAGCCGGACACCGATTCCGAGTTCCTCTGACAGTTCCCGCACCAGCGCGGCCTCGGGCTCCTCGCCGGGTTCAACCTTGCCGCCCGGGAACTCCCACAGACCGGCCAGGTGCTCCGGCGCACTTCGCCTGGCGACCAGCAGGGCCGCCGGGTCCGCCAGCTCGTCCACGATGGCTCCGCCCACAACCTGAATCAGTCCAGTCATTCGGCCATTCTATGGTCCACAATGGAATGTCCCGGAACAGCATTCCGGCTCAGGGAATAGGTCCTGGCCGCCAAGGGTTTGCGACTCTGTCCGGACGTTCCTGCCCCACTGCCGTGGCATCCGGTCTTTTCCACCCATCTTTGAGAAGCAGGCACATGAGCAGCGTTCTTTCCCAGTCCACGGCAACACCCGCCAAAACCCCGAACCTTGGGATGGCCATTTTTGCGCTGGCCATGGGCGGGGTAGGCATCGGTGTGACCGAGTTCACCATGATGGGCCTGTTGAAGGAGGTGGAGCAGGGACTGGCGATCAGCACTCCCCAGGCCGGCTACCTGATCTCCGCCTACGCCCTGGGCGTCGTGGTCGGCGCCCCGCTGCTTGCCGTCGTCGGGGCCAAGCTACCCCGCAAATACCTGGCGCTCGGGCTCCTGCTTTTCTTTACGGTTGCCAACCTCAGTTCGTTCATCGCACCTGACTACGGGTCCATGCTCGTCTCGAGGTTCGCTGCGGGCCTGCCGCACGGGGCGTTCTTTGGCGTGGCCGCCGTGATAGCCGCCTCCCTGGTCCCGCCGACGCGGCGCGGCTGGGCCATCTCCATGGTGATGGCCGGCCTCAGCATCTCCAACGTCGTCGGAGTACCCTTTGCCACCTGGCTGGGCCAGGCCTTCGGCTGGCGGCTGCTGTTCGTCCTGGTGGGGTGCATCGGGCTGCTGGCACTGGTGCTCGTCTGGATCTTCGTGCCGTTCCAGAAGACGCACCCGGACGCGAGCATCCGGCGCGAACTCGGTGCGCTGAAACGGCTGCAGGTGTGGCTGGCGCTCCTGGTGGGGATTGTTGGCTTCGGCGGCTTCTTCGCAACCTATACCTACATCGCCCACACCATGACCAACGTGGCCGGAATCCCCTCCACGCTGATCCCGCTGGTGGTGGCCTTGTACGGACTGGGTATGGTGGCCGGGAACCTCATCGGCGGCAGGCTGGCCGACAAGTCGGTGATGGGCACCCTCTACCGCGTCCTGCCCGCGATTGCAGTTGCCCTGGTGCTCTACGCCGTGGCAGCACACTGGGCATGGAGCGCCCTGGTCATGGTGTTCGTGGTGGGGGCCGCCGGTTCCATGCTGGTCCCCGCCCTGCAAACCCGGCTGCTGGATGCTTCACCGGATGCGCCGTCCCTGGCCTCCTCGCTCAACCACGCCGCGCTCAACGTTGCCAACGCCCTGGGGGCCTTTCTCGGCGGCCTCGTCATTTCCCTCGGGTGGGGCTTCGTAGCCCCGGCGCTCGTGGGCGCCGTACTCGCCGTCCTCGGGTTCGGCGTCGCGCTGCTCAGTGGCGTGCTGGAGCGCAAGCGTCCGCTGGCAGCCTGATCCCGCCCGCGACCCACCATCGCCGCGGTACCGCCATGTACAGCCAGGGAGCTTCCTCGTCGCCGGTTCTTCGCTGCTGGACAGTGCAGGATCCCGCTGTGGCCCCACCCGGTCCATACCGTACCGGGACGCCCCTAACGATGCAGCAACGGCGCAGGTTCGGCTACTGACTTTGCGGGGCCCTTATGTTAGCTTGAGGCTCATCGGGACTATTTTTCCCGGTCACAATAAGGAGGAGACATGGGTTTTCTTGCTTGGATTATTTTGGGCCTGATTGTCGGGGCCATCGTTAAGGCCGTTATGCCCGGACGGGTCGGCGGCGGCTGGGTCACCAGCCTCATCCTCGGTGTTGTTGGTGCCATTGTTGGCGGCTGGATTGGCAGCCTCCTTTTCGCCAAGGGCGACATGGGCTTCTTCGACCTCGGCACGTGGATTCTCGCTATCGTCGGTGGCCTCATTGTCGCCGGCATCTACGGATTCGTCACCGGACGCGGAAAAGCCACCCGCGCGCCCTGACCACTCCGTCACCACATAACCACCGGGCCCCGGATATCCGGGGCCTTTCTTTTTGCCCGGCCGCTTCTTCCCCGGCCACTCCTTCGTCGGCGGCGCCCTCCTGGCTGGCCGCCGGCAACTTATTCCGGAACTGCCCCATCCCGGCGTTGGGACCTGGCGCTGGCGTAGAGGCAGACGGTGGCCGCAGTACCGAGGTTCAGGCTCTCCGCCGCCCCGTAGACGGGGACAGCCACCCGGTGGTCGGCCAGGGCAAGTTCTTCCTCCGACAACCCCTGCGCCTCGTTGCCGAAGAACCAGGCTGTGGGCCCGGCCAGGTCGTACACGGAATCCGGGCCCTTTCCGGTGAGCCTGCGGCGGGCGCTCTCGTCTTGGAGGACATCCAGGTCCAACTGTCCGTAGCCGTCCGCAGCGAGGATGCCGATGCCGCGGGCCTTGCACGCAGCCGCGAGTTCGGCCGGGTCGGCAGCCAGGACAACGGGCAGGTGGAACAGGGAACCGGCCGTAGAGCGGACTGCCTTGGGGTTGTAGATATCGACGCTGGACGCAGTGAACACCACGGCGTCGGCCCCGGCGGAATCGGCGGCGCGGAGCACTGTTCCGGCGTTACCGGGATCCCTGACCTGGCAGAGCACGGCTACCAGGCGTGGTCCGGCGTCGAGCACGTCCGCCAGGGAGACGTCCACGAAGCGGCAGACGGCCACGATTCCCTGCGGATTGACCGTGTCAGCCATGGCCGACAGGACTTCATCGGTGGCCAGCCGTGCCGTGGTCCCCTCGGCAAGCTCCTCGAACTCGGGAAAACGGTCCAGGCAGCTTTCGCTTGCGTAGACGTCCGTGACGATGCCCGGGGCTCCGGCCGCAAGGCGCTGCTGGTGGAGCTTGAGTGCCTCGCGCACTGCCTGCGGCCCCTCAGCAAGGAACTGGCCACGCTTTAAACGGGCCGGGCGCCCTGCAAGCTTTGCCACGTCCCTGACCCGATCGGCTCGGGGGTTGGACAATGGAAAATCTTGCGGGCGCCCGGTGTCGTTCATACAAGAAACTGTAGTAGCTGCTGCCACCAGTTCTTGAACCGGCCCCTCAGGGAGGAGCACTGCGCGGCCTCTAGGCTGCGGCGACCTTCTTGGCGGAGGTGTCAGCCGGCAGGGAGTCCTTGGCCACCTGGACCAGTGCGGCAAATGCGTTGGCGTCCGAGACGGCGAGCTCGGCCAGCATGCGGCGGTCAACCTCGACCTCAGCGGCCTTCAGGCCCTGGATCAGTCGGTTGTAGGTGAGGCCGTTGGCGCGGGACGCAGCGTTGATGCGCTGGATCCACAGGCGGCGGAAGTCGCCCTTCTTCTTCTTGCGGTCACCGTAGCTGTACACAAACGAGTGCAGCAGCTGCTCTTTGGCCTTGCGGTACAGGCGCGAACGCTGTCCGCGGTAACCCTTTGCCCGCTCAAGGACAACCCGGCGCTTCTTGTGGGCGTTTACCGCCCTCTTCACACGTGCCACGTGCGTACTCCTTCGAAAATCTGATCCCAAGCATCTGTTGCCGGAAATCCGGCGGCCTGAGAAGGCTGTTTGGCAGAAGACGAACCGCCAGGGGGCGGCCCATCAATAAACTTGGAAACTAGATGCCGAGCATCTTCCGGATGACCTTGGCATCGCCCTTGAAGACGATCTTGTCGCCGGCGAGGCGGCGGGTCAGGCGGCTGGACTTGTGCTCCAGGTAGTGGCGGCGGTTGGCCTGCTGGCGGCGCAGCTTGCCGCTGCCGGTCAGCTTGAAGCGCTTCTTAGCACCACTGTGGGTCTTCATCTTCGGCATGGGAACCGATCTCCTTACGTGTCTGCGGGCCCTGGGGCCGGCAGTTCTATCGCGCAGCCGCCCCTGCGGGCAGCATGCTGGTTGCTGACTGCCGGAGGGCGGAACCTCCGGCAGCTGTGAACTAGTTGGTCTTCTTACCCGCCGGCTTGGGCACTGCCTTGGGGGCAGGGCGGGCAGCAGGCTTCGGTGCAGCAGGCCTGGCCACCGGCTTCGGCGGTGCAGGCACGGCGGCGGGCTTCGGCGCCGCTGCCGCCGGCTTGGCGGCGGTCGCGGGCTTCGGTGCTGCGGCAGCCTTCGGAGCCTCCTGCTTCGGAGCCTCCTGCTTGGGTGCAGCAGCCTTGGGCGCGGCGGCCTTAGGTGCTTCCTGCCGGGGAGCCGGGGCAGCCTTGGGAGCTTCCTCCTTGGCGGCTTCCTGCTCGGGAGCCGGTGCAGCAGGCGCCTCGGCAGCGGGAGTTTCCTCCGGAGCCGTCTCCGGTTCGGTGGAAACGGTGAAGCCTTCCGGCAGGAGGTCAGCCAGTGACTGGGTCATGGGCGCCTGGTCCGTGCCGGACGTGTCCACACGGCCGGAGGCCTTGGCTTCGTTCTGTGCCTTCGCCTCGGCGCGCTGGGTGGCGCGACGGGCTTCAGCCTTTGCCTCGGCCTTGTTCTTCAGCGGACCGACAACCATGACCATGTTCCGGCCATCGATGCGGGGGCTGGACTCCACCACGCCAACTTCGGCGACGTCGTCCGCGAAGCGCTGGAGCAGGCGGATGCCCATTTCGGGGCGCTGCTGCTCGCGACCGCGGAACTGGATCATGGCCTTGACCTTGTCCCCGGCGCCGAGGAAGCGAAGGGCGTGGCCCCGCTTGGTCTCGTAGTCGTGGGTGTCGATCTTGAGGCGGAAGCGGATTTCCTTCAGAACGGTGTTCGTCTGGTTCTTCCGGGCCTCACGTGCCTTGACCGCGGCTTCGTACTTGTACTTGCCGAAATCCATCAGCTTGCACACCGGAGGCTTCGCCTGAGGTGCAACTTCAACGAGATCAAGGTCGGATTCGGCAGCCAGGCGCAGGGCATCCTCAATACGGACGATTCCTACCTGTTCACCTGCAGGTCCGACCAGCCGCACCTCGGGGACGCGGATACGCTCATTGATTCTTGGCTCGCTAATGTTAAAGCTCCTGTGTTTGTTGTTGTGTCCGGCAAATAGAGAAGGCCCCCAATTGCCGGAGCAATCGAAGGCCTCAAACAGGTTGGCGAAGCCGTCCCGAAAACGGGAAGCACGCGCACAGTTCCGGTTGTTACCGGTTCCATGCCCAACCAGGTACCCGGCAACCTTTCGTCCCCTGGCGGTTCGCAAGGAACCTGGGAAACAGCGGCTGACGCGGGTGGGAGAGAACTCCGCTTGCAAACTGGATGCCATTCTACAGAAAAAATTCCCGCCAACGCCGCGAAGCGCTGCTGGGAACCCCATCGTTTGGAACGATCTCTGAAATAACGACATCCAGTCGGTCTGTGTCAAGCTTACCAGTATGAGCACCTCAGACAGTAATTCGTACGTTTTCGAGCCCGCTGACGCAGGCGCGGACGTTTCACAGCAGATCCGCGACATCTCGGAGGTCCCCGCCATCGAGGTCATCACCACGGCCGCCGTGCACCTCATGAGCGCCGCCGCCGTGAAGCTGGGCCTCGCCGCTGAAGACAACGCAGCCGAACTCAAGGACCTGGACGAAGCCCGGAAACTGATCACCGCCCTTGCCGGCCTGGTTACCGCGGCCGCCCCGGAAATCGGCTCCCAGCACGCCGGACCGTTGCGCGATGGCCTCCGCTCCCTCCAGCTCGCCTTCCGTGAGGAGTCCCTGATTCCCGATGCTCCGGGCAAGGGCCCGGGCGAAAAGTACACCGGGGCCGTGAACTAACGCCGGACTCCCCCACGCAGCGCCCGACGGCGGGACGACCATCCGAGGTCGTCCCGCCGTCGTCGTTTCCCCGGGAACATGGCCCGCGGCTCGTCCACGCGGGCGGGGAGCAACCGTTGGAAGCGGGTTCAGGCGGCGGCCCTGCGCCGGCGCAGCTGCAGGGCCAGCCCCACCAGGCACAGCAGCACACCCGCACCCCCGACCGAGACGAAGCCGCCGGAGGGGCCCATCAGGTCGATGAAGATGCCGGCGAGCGGTGAACCGAGCGCAACCCCGGCGGTGAGGGCCGAGCCGTACCAGCCCATCGCCTCCCCGCGCCGCTCCTCCGGGACCAGGTCCGCCACCTTCTCGGAGGCCGCCGAGAGCACCGGGGCGCACAGCAAGCCGGGCAGGACGGAGACGAAAGCGAGCGTCCAGGTGTCGTGGGCGAGTGCCATGGGCAGCGTCAGGGCCGCCATGCCCAGCAGCAGGATGACGGGCGGGACGGGCCTGTGCATGGCGCCGTAGATGATGCCGCCCACCACTGAGGCGGCACACCAGAAGACGAAGACGATGCCGATTTCGCTCTGGTGTCCACCGATCTCCAAGGCGGCAACAATGCCAACGTCGGTGCCGCTCAGGACCATGCCGGCGCCGGCGGCGACCGCGAAGAGGGCCGCCACTGTGGCGGTGAACCAGGAGAAGCCGCCCGCCGGCCTTCCCCTCGAGCCCTCTTGCGGTGCAGCGGCACCCGCGGGCGCCAGTTCCGCGGCGGCTTCCTGGACATGGGCCGGGGCGGTGGAGACGACGGCGGCCTCCGCCGCGTGCTGCTCGTCAGCTTCGCGTCCCATTCCCGGGTCCGCACTGCGGGTGGGCGGGTTGAACCACATGAGGAACAGTCCGGCCAGTGACGTCGCTATGCCCACGACGGTCAAGCCTGCGGTGGTGAACCCGCTGGTGGCCACGACGGCGCCCGCGGCCGGGCCGATCATGAACACCATTTCGGTGGTGATGGCGTCCAGGGCAAAGGCCGTGCGGCGCTGGTCGCCTTGGGCCAGGACGCCCAAGGACTGCCGGACGACGCTGAAGATGGGCAGTGTGAGCAGGCCGCCGACGAAGACGAGCGGCAGGAGCCACTGGTAGGACACATGGGGCACCACGGACCAGATGATGGTCTCCGAGATCACCGACGGAATAAGCGCCGTCCGCAGGCCCACGGTGTCAACGCGCCGGCCACGCCACGGGGCGCCAAGGGCAATGCCAATGGTCATCACCGCCGCGGCGGCGCCGGCCGCCGCGTAGCCCTGGCCCAGGGTCAGGACGATATGCAGGGTGAGCAGGACTCCGGCAGCCGAGTGCGGGATCCGGGCAACCATGCCCACCAGCAGCAGCCGCCGGATGGGCCGGACGGCGAGCAACTCCCGGTAGAGAGCGAAATTCACGAAGCGATCCTTAGGGTCCGCCCCGGCGCGGGCGGGGTTCACCCATCCGGCCGGCAGCTAGTCGGGAGCGCGCCTGAGCTTGATCTCCAGGGAATCGACGCGCTCCCCAAACAATACATTCCGGGACCACTCGGCCTGCAGGCCGGCCACCAGTTCCTGGACCCCGGCGGCGTCCAACCCGTCCTCAAGGTAGAGCACCACCTGGAGTTCGGGTCCGGCGCCGCCGCCGGGAACCACGGTGCCGTCGGCAGCAGTGGCGGACACTCCCCTGCCAGGGAGGAGTTCGATACCGCGCACCGCGGGAAACCCGGAGGAGGCGCGGCCAAGTTCGGCGGCAAGCTCACCGTCCTCGTAGGAAGGGACCCAGTGGTGCTGCTTGGCCAGGGCCCAGACGGCCGGGCGGCGGACCACGAAGGTGAAGCCGGCCCCCGGGTCCAGGACCAGGAGTTCGGCACCCTCAGCGACGGCAGAGAGCGCGGCGCGGGCCGCGTACACGGCAACCGGCCGGGCCTCGGGGTGCCAGGCGGAGAGCGCGGCTGCAGAGGTGAATGCCGGGAGCGCGATCCGGCCGTCGGCGGCCTTCAGCGTGACCAGGGCCATGTCCGCCTGCTTGTCGGCGTGCAGCCCGTGGTCCGTTTCCGCTTCCTCAGCAAGCTGCGCCACGATGGGGATGAAGACCCGTGCCGTTGCCAGCGCCGCCACCACCCCGGCCTCGCTGCCGCTCCCCTGCCGGAGCGCCGCAACAGCGGTGAGGTAGCCGGCGTCGGCCGTGCCGTCGTCGTCCTCGAAGTTGTGGATCTTGCCGTCTTCACCGGCGAGGCTGCGCCCGGCCCATGGCCGGCCCGCGGAGTCCGCCGGCCCGCCGGCCCCGGCGAGGGCTGCGGCGATATGTCCTGGCAGATGGCGGGCTGGGGGATGTCCCGGTTCCTGGGCGCTGGGCATTGGCTGGACCTTCCCGGCGCCTAGCGCCGGCCGGCGACGTCGAGGGCTTCGGGCAGCGTGAAGGCCCCGGCGTACAGGGCCTTGCCCACGATGGCGCCTTCCACGCCCAGCGGCACCAGCGAGCGGAGGACCTTGAGGTCATCGAGGCTGGAGATGCCGCCGGAGGCGACCACGGGTTTGCCGGTCTTCTCCACCATCTGGCGCAGGAGTTCAACGTTGGGTCCCTGCAGGGTGCCGTCCTTGGTCACGTCGGTCACCACATAGCGGGAGCACCCGGCCTCCTCGAGGCGGCCCAGCACGTCCCAGAGGTCCCCGCCTTCCTTGGTCCAGCCCCGGCCGGCCAGGGTGGTGCCCCGGACGTCAAGGCCGACGGCGATCTTGTCGCCGAAGCGTTCGATGGCCCGCGCGGTCCACTCCGGATTCTCCAGCGCAGCGGTGCCCAGGTTGACCCGGGCCACGCCCAGGTCCAGGGCCGCTTCGAGGGTCTCGTCGTCGCGCAGGCCGCCGGAAAGCTCCACCTTGATGTCCAGGCGGCCCACCACGTCGCGGAGCAGGTCCGCGTTGGAACCGCGCCCGAACGCCGCATCCAGGTCCACCAGGTGCACCCACTCGGCCCCCTGCTGCTGCCAGTTCAGTGCCGCGTCCAAGGGCGTGCCGTAGCTGGTTTCGCTGCCGGCTTCCCCCTGGACCAGCCGGACGGCCTGCCCGTTGACGACATCGACGGCAGGCAGCAGTTCAAGGACCGGCAGGTCATGTGCGGTGGTCATACTCATCCTCAGTGTTGGTTCTTCGGGACAGGGGCTGGGGCGTCGACGCCGGCATGGTCGCCGGCGGCCGGCGGGGTCAGCTGGCGGGCAGCGTGAGCAAATAGGCGGCCAGCAGCGACATGGCGGCCAGGACGTAGAAGGACACCTGCGTCCAGAGCGGCTTGTGCTGCTGACGGAACGAGATGCCGCCGCCAATCAGGATGCCGGCGAGGCCCATCAGGAGTACGGACCACATCTACGCGCCACTGCCGGCTTCGGCCGGGGAGGTGCCATGGCCGGCGTCGCCGGTGGTGGGCTTGCGGAGGCCTTCCACCCAGTTGCGCAGGAGCCGGGCGCCGGCGTCGCCGGACTTTTCGGGGTGGAACTGCGTCGCGCAGAGCGGCCCGTTCTCCACGGCGGCAATGAAGGGGCCGCCGTGCTCGGACCAGGTGACCAGCGGTGGCGCCATCCGCGGCTGGATCACCTCAAAGTTCCACTCCTGCACGCCGTAGGAATGCACGAAGTAGAACCGTTCGTTTTCGACGCCGGCGAACAGCTTGGATCCCTCGGGCACCTTGACGGTGTTCCAGCCCATGTGCGGGACAACTTCGGCGCGCAATGCCTCCACCTTGCCAGGCCATTCACCGATGCCCTCGGCTTCCGTGCCATGTTCCACACCGGCCTCGAAGAGGACCTGCAAACCCACGCAGATGCCCAGCACGGGGCGTCCGCCTGCGACGCGCCTGCCGATGAGGCGGATGCCGTCCACGGCCTTGAGTTCGCGCATCACGGTCTCGAATGCGCCGACGCCGGGCACCACCAGGCCGTCGGCGTTGAGCACATCGTCCGGTTTGGCGCTGAGGATCACTTCCGCACCGGCGCGCTCCAGGGCGCGCACGGCCGAGCGGACGTTCCCGGACCCGTAGTCGAGCACCGTCACGGTCGGCTTGCCCTCGGGCGACGGGAGCTTCTGTGAGGCGGTGGGATCGATGATCGCACCGTCCTTGAGGACCTGCCCGCTCACAGCGCACCCTTGGTGGAGGGGATGCCTTCAACCCGGGGATCGGGTTCGACGGCGGCGCGGAGCGCGCGGGCGAAGGCCTTGAACTGCGCCTCCACGATGTGGTGCGGGTCCCGGCCGGCCAGGACGTTCATGTGCAGGCAGATGCCGGCGTGCAGCGTGATGGCCTCAAAGACGTGGCGGGTCAGGGAGCCGGTGAAGTGGCCGCCTATCAAGTGGTACTCCTGGCCAGCGGGCTCGCCGCCGTGGACCAGGTAGGGGCGGCCGGAGACGTCCACCACCGCGTTGGCGAGGGCTTCGTCCAGCGGCACGGTGGCCTCGCCGAACCTGCGGATCCCGGCTTTGTTTCCCAACGCGGTCCGCAGGACCTCGCCGAACGTGATGGCGACATCCTCCACGGTGTGGTGGACGTCGATGTGGGTGTCGCCGGTGGCTTTGACGGTCATGTCGATCAGCGAGTGCTTGCACAGGGCGGTCAGCATGTGGTCGTAGAACGGCACCGAGGTGTCGATGTTGGACACACCCGTTCCGTCGAGGTTGATCTCCACGAGGACGGAGGACTCGCTGGTGGCGCGCTCCATGCGGGCGGTCCGGGCCGCAGCAGTATTCGAACCGGTTGAACTCATGGTGAAGGATCCTTAGTGGGAGAAGGAGTGGTTCAGGGCGCCCAGCGCCGCTGTATCAAGTCTAGGCGGGAAGCGCGGCGTGGCCCGCAAGGATGCGCTCCAGGGACGTGAGGAAGGCCGTGGTTTCCGGCTCGGTACCGGCCGTGACCCGCAGGTGCCCGGGAATTCCCACGTCGCGGATCAGCACGCCCGCGTCCAGCAGTTCCTGCCAGACCTGGTGCGGGTTCTCCAGGCCGCCGAAGAACACGTAGTTGGAGTCGGACGCGGCAGGCTTGAGGCCCATCCTGGTCAGCTCAGCCACAATGCGGTCGCGCTGCTGCTTGATGTCCTGCACATCGGCCATGAGCGCTTCGCGGTGCTGCAGGGCTGCCAGGGCGGTTGCCTGGGTGATCGCGGACAGGTGGTACGGAAGGCGCACCAGGCGCAGGGCATCGGTGACCTCCGGGGCCGCGGCCATGTAGCCGAGGCGTGCGCCGGCGAGTGCGAAGGCCTTGCTCATGGTGCGGGAGACAATCAGCCGCTCCCTGCCGGGCAACAGGGTCAGGGCGCTGGGCGTGCCGTCGTGGGCGAATTCGTGGTACGCCTCGTCCACGATGACGATGGTCTGGCTTGGAGCACCGGCCTCGTAGACAGCCTCGACGACGTCCAGTCCCAGGCCGGTGCCGGTGGGATTGTTCGGCGAGCAGAGGAACACGATGTTCGGCTGCAGCTCCCTGACCTGCCGGGCAGCGGATTCTGCGCTGAGGTCGTAGCCCTCGGCCCGGACACCGGTGATGTATTCGGTGTCGGTGCCGCTCGCCAGCAGCGGGTACATGGAGTACGTGGGCGGGAAGCCCAGGGCGGTGCGGCCCGGGCCGCCGAACGCCTGGAGGATTTGCTGCAGGACCTCGTTGGAGCCGTTGGCGGCCCACAGGTTCGTTTCGTCGAGGCCGTGGCCAAGGTACTCGGCCAGGGCCTTGCGGAGCTCGGTGAACTCCCGGTCCGGGTAGCGGTTCAGGCCGGCGGCGGCCTCCGTCACGGCGGCGCTGATGGCGGCACGCACGTCCGCCGGGACGCCATGGGTGTTCTCGTTGACGTTCAGGAGAATGGGGACGTCCAGTTGGGGCGCCCCGTAGGGAGTCAGCCCGCGAAGGTTGCTGCGGAGGGGTAGCCGGTTCAGGCGTTCTAGCTGGTCGTTCACCTGAACAGTTTAGTTGCCGTGGCAACTACCGGAAAATATGACACTTTTGGCCTGCCTCGGAAACGCCCGGACGAAGAGCTGGCGGCAGCCTCCGGGGGACGCGCACCCGCAGTCACCAGGCCGCGGCGCCAGGCTGCCGCTCCGCGGTAGCCGCTCAAGAAGGGGTCAGTGGCTGGGGACGAAGAGCTGCTGCCCGGGCAGGACCGCGCCGGCGGACAGGTTGTTGAGCTGGACGATGTCGGCCACGACGTCCCGTGCATCCCGGTTCGGGGCCACGGCGCCGGCGATGGACCACAGGGACTGGCCGGGCTGGACCGTGACTGTCACCGTGGGCGTCACGGCGAGGTCCGCGGCGGAATCGGAGGCCTTGGCCGGGGAGTGGAAAAGTCCCGCCAAGGAGAGCAGCAGGACCGCGAGGAGAATCAGCGGCACTCCCACCAGGACGATCCGCCCCCGCCGGGTCAACCGAAGCGGCGCCGGTGATGGCGCAGTTCCGGCACTGATCCGCCCGCTGCCGGACGAGTGGCGCTCCCCGGCCAGGAACTCCGGACGGGATATGTGGGAAAGAGTTAAAGCTGACATGAACTGAGCCCTCCTGGACCTGCCGTGCTGCCCGGGTGTCCGCCGCTGCCGTCCTGCCTGCCGTGCCGGAATACCAATCTCTTCCGGCCAGGTCTTCGAACAGGCCATGCAATGGTTAGAACACATATTCGAACTTTGCTTACTAAGTTTTAGCACCTATCAACGAACAATGTCGAGACTCGCTAGAACAAATGTTTGAAAAAGCAATGTGGCTGGCCTAGCTTGGAAACCAAGAACAACCACCACTGAAGTTGAACAGCAGGGTCTGACAATGACAGCGGTGACCCTTCACGCAACGCCGGCCTACGGCGTGGGGCGGAAGATCCGGCGGCAAGCGAAAGGCATTGGCGAACATGGCAGCAGCAGCCGCCGGGGGCAGGACGGCCCCGCAACCAAAGAGGACTCCGAAGGGGCTTACCCCGCGGCAGAAGAAGATCCTCGAGACCATCCAGCGGTCCGTCAATGACAACGGCTACCCGCCCTCGATGCGCGAGATCGGCGACACGGTGGGCCTTGCGAGCTTGTCCAGCGTGACCCATCAGCTGTCCCAGCTGGAGAAGCTGGGCTACCTCCGGCGCGACCCGAAGCGGCCGCGGGCCATGGAGGTGCTCATGCCCCTCACGCTTGACGGCGGCGGCGGGAAGCCGATTGCCGCCTCAGCGCCGCAGACACCCGGCGCCACCGTAACGGAGCTGCCTACCGCGCTGGACACCGCCATGGTTCCGCTCGTGGGCCGGATTGCCGCCGGCGGTCCCATCCTCGCCGAGCAGCTCGTCGAGGATGTCATGCCGCTCCCCCGCCAACTTGTGGGCCAGGGTGAACTGTTCATGCTCAAAGTGGCCGGGGACTCCATGGTGGACGCCGCCATCTGCGACGGAGACTGGGTCGTGGTGCGCCGCCAGGCGGACGCCGTCAACGGTGATATCGTCGCTGCCCTGCTCGATGACGAAGCAACCGTCAAGACCTTCCGCCAGCGGGACGGCCACACCTGGCTGCTCCCGCAGAACACGCAGTACGAACCCATCCTGGGCGACCACGCGACCATCATGGGCAAAGTGGTTTCGGTGCTGCGGTCCCTCTGACACCGCCTGTCACCTCCGGCCGCGGCAGGCCTCTATTCAGAGGCCTCCGCGCCGAGCCTGGTGAGTGCGGCCAGCGCCTTGCTGCGGTCCGTAGTGGACCAGAAAGGCGGCAGCGCGGCCCGCAGGAAGCCCGCATAACGTTCGGTTGCCAGCCGCGAATCCAGCACCGCCACCACTCCTTTGTCGCCGGTTGACCGGATCAGCCGCCCGGCGCCCTGCGCCAGCCGGATGGCCGCGTGGGTAGCCGACACCGACATGAAACCGTTGCCACCGGCCTGGGCCACGGCCCGCGACCGAGCTGTCATGAGGGGATCGTCCGGCCGGGGGAAGGGAATCCGGTCGATCACCACGAGCCGGCACGACCCGCCCGGAACGTCCACCCCCTGCCACAGGGACATAGTCCCGAAGAGGCAGGTATCCGGTTCGTCCGCGAACTGCTTGACCAGGGCGGTCATGGTTGACTCGCCCTGGCAGAGCACGGTCATATCGAGCTTGGGCCGCAGGGCATCGGCGGCCTCCTCCGCAGCCCGACGCGAGGAAAAGAGGCAAAGAGCCCCGCCACCGGATGCTTTGATGAGCGCCTCGAGCTCCTCCAGGGCTTCCGGCGAAACACCCCGGCCCGGTTTGGGCAGGTGTCCCGCCACGTAGAGGATGCCCTGTTTGGGGTAGTCGAAGGGTGAGCCGACATCCACCCCCGTCCAGCTGGGAGCTCCGTCGCCTATCAGTCCCAGCCCGCCCGCTGCCGGTTCGAACGCGGACCCGATGGCCAGGGTGGCAGAGGTCAGCACAACAGTGTGGCCGGCGAAGAGTCCTTCCCTCAGCCGCCCGGCAACGGACAGCGGCGCGATGTTGACCAGCACCGGCGCATTCTCGTCAGGCTGGGAGTAGCCCTGGCCGGGGTCGAAGGTGCTCGCGCGCGAGAACCAGACCACTTCGCGGTTCTCCCGGGCAGCCAGCAGCCGTTCGCATAATTCAAGGATCAGCATGAGGCGGGACCGGGCGAGCTGCCGCCCGCCGTCGGCCGTGGTGTTGCTGTCCCCCTTGGAATCGGACAGCGCCGCGCGGCAGGCCTCACGCAGCTGGTCCACGCAGTTCAGCTGTTCGTCGTTCAGGCCGTTGGGCAGCAGGCCGTTCGGGGCCCCGGCGAGGGCCAGCTCAAGGTTGGCGGCCGCAGCGTTCAGGGCGTCAACGGTGATGGCCGTGTGTTTGCGGGCACCTGATGCGGCGGCGTGCACCATGGCGACGGACAACTGCCCGGAGACGGCCCCGGTGACGCGGTCCTGCAGTTCATGCGCCTCGTCCACTACCACGACGTCATATTCGGGCAGCACGGCGAGCCCCTCGAAGGCGCTGACGGCGAGCATGGCGTGGTTGGTCACCACGACGTCTGCCTCGGCCGCGTCCTGCCGCGCCAGTTCACTGAAGCACTCAGCGGCCATGGGACATTTTTGCGCCCCCAGGCATTCCATGGAGGTCACGGACACCTGCCGCCATGCACGGTCGGTCACGCCGGGAAGGAGCTCGTCACGGTCGCCGGTGGCGGTCTTCTCGGCCCACTCCCGCAGCCGCACCACTTCCTTGCCCAGCTGGGAGGCGGGACCGCCCACAGAGGCGGCGAAGTGCGGCACGCTGGTGTCCTCGCCCAGGGAGAACAGCTGGCCCTCCGAAGGCTCTTCGGAAGGGAACCCGCCCTCCACCTTGTGGCGGCAGACGTAGTTGGACCGCCCCTTGACCAGGGCCACTTTGACGGGCCGATCCAGGGCCGGGGTGATGTTCTTCAGGAGCCGGGGCAGGTCCCTGCCCACGATCTGGGTTTGCAGGGCCAGCGTGGCCGTGGACACCAGGGCGGGCTTATTGCTTTCCAACGCGTGGGCAATGAGCGGTACCAGGTAGGCCAGGGACTTGCCGGTCCCGGTGCCGGCCTGGACCAGGAGATGGTTGCCCGAACTGATGGCCCGGGCCACCTGGCGGGCCATTTCGTGTTGTCCGGTGCGGCTTTGTCCGCCCATGCCGGCGACGGCGCGGTCGAGCAGTTCAAGGACGAACTGCTCGCCGGCCGCCTGCGCAGCTTCCCCGGCCGCGAGGTCAGTCATTGAGGGCGAAGGGTTCCAGCTCGGATGCCAGGCCCTCGCGGACCATCACCACGGCCCTGGTACCTTCCTCAACGTGGTCGAGGTGGATGATTTCGGCGTCGGATTCGTGCAGCTTGCTGAGCAGGTCGCCCCGGTCGTACGGAATGAGCAGTTCAAGCTTCACGCTGGGCCTCGGGATGGCGTCGCTGATGGCCTTCAGCAGCTCGGCAATACCCTCACCCGTCCGGGCCGAGACCACCACATGGCGTGGTTCGCGCTGCTTCAGCCGCTCGATCACGAAGGGATCGGCGGCATCGGCCTTGTTCAGCACGATGATCTCAGGCACCTTGCGGGCGTCAACTTCGCTGAAGACCTTCCGGACCGCGGCGATCTGGCCCTCGGGATCGGGGTGCGAGGCGTCCACTACGTGCAGGATCAGGTCCGAATCGGCCACCTCTTCGAGTGTGGAGCGGAAGGCCTCCACCAGCTGGGTGGGCAGCGAGCGGACGAAGCCCACGGTGTCGGCCAGGGTGTAACCCAGGCCGTCAGCGGTTTCGGCCTTGCGGACGGTGGGATCCAGGGTGGCGAACAAGGCGTTCTCCACCAGGACGCCGGCGTCGGTGAGCCTGTTGAGCAGGGAGGATTTCCCCGCGTTGGTGTACCCGGCAATGGCCACCGACGGTACCTCGTTACGACGGCGGTTGGCCCGCTTGGTTTCCCGCGCCGGCTTCATCGCGGCGATCTCGCGCCGAAGCTTGGCCATGCGCGTACGGATCCGGCGCCGGTCCAGTTCGATCTTGGTTTCACCGGGGCCGCGCGAGCCCATGCCGGCGGCGGCGCCACCCACTTGGCCGCCTGCCTGGCGGGACATCGATTCGCCCCAGCCGCGGAGTCGGGGAAGCAGGTATTCCAGCTGTGCCAGCTCCACTTGGGCCTTGCCCTCGCGGCTCTTGGCGTGCTGGGCGAAGATGTCCAGGATCAGGGCCGTACGGTCGATCACCTTGACCTTGACGATGTCTTCGAGGCCACGACGCTGCGAGGGTGCGAGCTCGGCGTCCACCACCACGGTGTCCGCACCGGTGGACATGACGATGTCCTTCAGTTCGAGCGCCTTGCCCGAGCCCAGGAACGTTCCGGGATCCGGCTTGGCCCTCCGCTGTACCAGCCCGTCGAGGACCTCGGAGCCGGCCGTCTCGGCGAGGGCGGCAAGCTCGCGCAGCGAATTTTCGGCGTCGGCCAGTGTTCCGTCGGACCAGAGCCCTGCCAGGACCACGCGTTCCAGGCGGAGCTGGCGGTATTCGACCTCGGTGACGTCTTCGAGTTCGGTGGACAACCCTGCCCTGCGGCGCAGGGCCCTGCGTTCCTCGAGGTCCTGCTGGTCGCCGTCGTACGTTGAATGTTCTTCGTCGAGGCGGGATATGGCCTGGGCCTTGCCGAGCACAGCTTTTCCGGTGCCGCTGCCGTCGCCGCTGGGCGTGCTGACTTTCCGGGCCGGTACGTCCTTGGCGAGGATCCGGTCGATGACAGCCTGGATTTCCTCGGGACTCATGTCCTGGGCGGCTGGATCGGACCCGGTGTTTGGCTGGCTGGTCATGGTCTCCTTTGAAGATTCGGCATTTCCAGAATAGTGCCGATTAGTTGGAAGGTGGGAAGAATTCGCGCTGGGCTGACGGCCTGCGGTCATGCAGTCCTCCTGATGGTGGGGCCGCCGGCGGCGGTGCCGGGGCCGGGATGCCGCGTTGCAGGGGCGGCTGGGCGGGCGAGGCCGGAGAATTGCAGGAAGCGCAGCAGAAGGCTGACGTTCGAGTACTGTCCGGCGGCCGGGCCTGGACGGAATGGTCCGGTCCGGTGCACAAGCGGAAGGCATGGGAACCTGCGTCGCTGTGGGACGGGCTGCCTCTGCTGGGCAGCGGCAGGAACGGGCGGGGCCCGTACCGGCTACTCGAAGATCAAGAACATGCCCACTAGCCTAACAGAGGGGCGCAGGCACAGTTTCCCATTACGCTGCAGGGGGAACTACTCTGGCCAGTTATGGAGTCCGCTCACTATTTCAGCACGTCCCCCGCCGGGCCCTTTACCCGCAAGCCCCTCACCGTGGAACTGGCCGGCGGAACGCGCAGGCTCCAGACCTCCTCGGGCATTTTCAGCCCGGACGGCATCGACAAGGGCACTGCAGTACTTCTGGCGGAGGTCCCTGCGCCGAACCCCCACGGCAACCTGTTGGACATTGGTTGCGGCTGGGGGCCGGTGGCCCTCACCATGGCTCTGCTGGCGCCCCAGTCAAGGGTCTACGCGGTGGACGTCAACGAACGGTGCATCACCCTGACCAACGAGAATGCCGAGGCGCTGGGCCTGTCCAATGTCGTTGCCAGCACGCCTGAGGCCGTAGACCCCGAAGTGCGTTTCGACACCATTTGGTCCAATCCGCCCATCAGGATCGGCAAGGAAGAACTGCATGCCCTGCTGAAGCTGTGGCTCCCCCGCCTGGCTGAGGGTGGGACGGCGTGGCTGGTGGTCCAGAAGAACCTGGGCTCGGACTCGCTGCAGCGCTGGCTGGCCGCCGAACTGGACAGCTCCTTCACCGTGACGCGCGAATCGACCGCCAAGTCCTTCCGGATCCTGAAGGTCAGGAAAGCGTCCCGCTCGCCACAATGACCGCCGGACCGCTGAGCTCAACATGCTCGTGGCCGCCGGGTCCGGCGAAGAACTTGACGCCTACAACCCCTCCGGGAACATGGACGCGCCAGACGTCGGGAGCCTCGGCACCTGCCCAGTGCCGGATGGCGACGGCGGCCGCGCAGGCGCCCGTGCCGCAGGATTGCGTCTCCCCCACACCGCGCTCATGCACGCGCATGGTCACCGATCCGACGCCGTCGTGCACAAGGGGCTCAGCCGGAACGACGAACTCCACGTTGGTTCCGTTTGCCGGGACGGGATCGACTTTCGGCGCGGTGAAAAGCCGGGTGCCGGCCAGCTCGGACAGCTCGGCGAGGGCCACCACGGTGTGCGGGTTGCCCATGCTCACGGACAAGGCCGGCCGGGGAACCTCCAGCCCGTCGGCAGCGACGAGGGAATCCATGGCCTTGGCACTGGCTTCGCCGGGAAAGATGAACTCCCAGGGGCCCATGTCCACCGCGTAGTCGTTCCCGGTACGGACCACGGTCTTTACCCCGCCGCGCGTCCCGATGGCAAGTGAACCGCCGTCGGGCAGGTCGATCAGCCCCTCGGTGCGCAGGAAGTGGACGAACACCCGGACCCCGTTTCCGCACATTTCGGACAGCGAACCGTCCGCGTTCCGGTAATCCATGAACCATTCCGCGCCGGGGGTGTCCAGCAGCAGTTCCCTGCCCTCCGTCAGGAAGCGGGAGGGCACGGCCCTGATCAGCCCGTCGGCGCCGATTCCCTGGTGCCGGTCGCACAGGGCCGCTGCCTGGTGCGCATCGAAGCTGCGGGTGCCCTCAGGATCGGCCACCAGGACGAAGTCGTTGCCCGTGCCGTGCCCCTTGGAAAAGCGGAGGCCGCCCATGGCACGAAGGGCGGATCCGGACGTTTCGACGGGGGTAGCATTCATGGTCCCAAGCGTAGCGGCGGATGCCGCTGCCGCTGAAACCGCGGCTACCTGCAGAGCAGTGCAGCCTTGCCGGCAAGTTCCGGATCCTGCCAGTCCAGCCAGGTGATGCGGGGGTCGGCACGGAACCATGTGAGCTGGCGGCGGGCAAATTGGCGGGTGGCCACAATGGTTTCCTCCGCAGCGTCCGCCACGGTTGAGGCGCCGTCGAGGACCCGCAGGAACTGTGAATAGCCGAGGGCCCGGGAGGCTGTCTTCCCGGTCCGCAGGCCTTGGGCGTCAAGCGTCCCCACTTCTGCCAGCAGGCCGGCGTCCACCATCCGGTGGACCCTGGCTGCCAGGCGCTCCCGCAGGACATCACGGTCCACGGCCAGGCCCACCTGGACAGCCGGCTGGTGGTACTCCCGGCGGGGCATGAAGGAGCTGAAGGGCCGTCCGGTGAGTTCGTGGACTTCCAGGGCGCGGATGATCCGCCGGGCATCAGAGAGCCGCTCGGCCGACACGGGATCCACCGCGCGGAGCCTTGCCAGGAGTTCTGCCGTCCCGCGTTCCGCGTATTCGGCCTCAAGCCGCGCGCGCAATGAGGCGTCCGTACCGGGGAACTCCAGTACGTCCAGGGCGGCCCGTACGTAGAGCCCCGAGCCGCCGGCGAGGATGGCCCTCTTGCCGCGGGCATGGACAGCCGCTATCACGTTGCGGGCCTGCTCCTGGAATGTGGAGACGCTCGCTTCCTGCGTGACGTCCATGACGTCCAGGAGGTGGTGCGGCACGCCCTTGCGCTCGGCCACGGAGATCTTCGCGGTGCCGATGTCCATTCCCCGGTAGAACTGCATGGCGTCGGCGTTGATGACCTCGCCGTCGAGTTCCAGGGCAAGGTTGACGGCAAGATCCGATTTGCCGGAGCCAGTGGGACCGACGACGGCGATGACGGGCGGGGCGACCACCGGTCAGCGGGTGCGCAGCGGCAGCGAAGGCATGCCCAGCGAGACACCCTTTTGTCCAGCCCCGCTCCCCGGCACCGGCGCGCCGCAGGAATCGGCCTGCGACCGGTCCCACGCGTCCCCGGCGCGCGACCTGCGCAGGCTGTAGTCCTCGGGCGTGGGGTCGGCCACCAGGTGGAAGGCAGCGGCTTCGGTGATGGTGACTGTTACGAGGTCGCCCGGCCTCGGGGCCGGCGCGCCTTCAGGAACCGAGAAATGTACCAGCCTCTGGTCCCTGGACCGGCCGGAGAGCCGGTGCGTCTCCTCAGACTTGCGCCCCGACTGGGCGGTGACCATGACCTCCAGCCGCCGGCCGAGCTGCTTCCGGTTCTCCTCCGCGGCGATCCTGTCCTGCAGTGCGGTGAGCCGTTCGAACCTTTCCTGGACCACGGCCTTGGGCAGTTGGTCCGGCAGGTCGGCGGCAGGGGTCCCCGGCCGCTTGGAGTACTGGAAGGTGAAGGCGGTGGCAAAGCGCGACTTCTCGACGACGTCGAGCGTGGCCTGGAAGTCCTCTTCCGTCTCGCCGGGGAAGCCGACGATGATGTCGGTGGAGATGGCGGCGTCCGGGATCCTGTCCCGGACCTTGTCCAGGATGCCGAGGAACTTGGTGGACCGGTAGGACCGCTTCATGGCCTTCAGGATGCTGTCCGAGCCGGACTGCAGCGGCATGTGCAGCTGGGGCATGACATTGGGTGTTTCCGCCATGGCCTCAATGACGTCGTCGGTAAACGCCGCCGGGTGCGGGCTGGTGAAACGGACCCGTTCCAGCCCGTCGATTTCGCCGCAGGCACGGAGGAGCTTGGAGAAGGCCTGGCGGTCGCCGAACTCCACTCCGTAGGAGTTGACGTTCTGGCCAAGCAGCGTGACTTCGATGGCGCCGTCGTCCACGAGGGCCTGGATTTCGGCGAGGATCTCACCCGGGCGGCGGTCCTTTTCCTTACCCCGGAGGGCCGGCACGATGCAGAACGTGCAGGTGTTGTTGCAGCCAACGGAGATGGACACCCAGCCGGAGTACACGGAGTCGCGCTTGGTGGGCAGCGTGGACGGGAACACGTCCAGGGACTCCAGGATTTCCAGCTGTGCTTCGTCGTTGTGCCGGGCCCGGTCGAGCAGGGCCGGGAGCGCACCAACATTGTGGGTGCCGAAAACGGCGTCGACCCAGGGCGCCTTCTTGAGGATGGTTTCCCGGTCCTTCTGGGCCAGGCATCCGCCCACGGCGATCTGCATCCCGGGGTTCGCCGCCTTGACGGGCGCCAGGATCCCGAGGTTTCCGTAGAGCTTGTTGTCAGCGTTTTCGCGCACCGCGCAGGTGTTGAACACCACGACGTCGGCTTGCTCGCCTTCCGCGGGAACGTACCCGGCGTCTTCAAGGAGTCCCGCCATCCGCTCCGAGTCGTGGACGTTCATCTGGCACCCGAACGTCCGCACCTGGTAGGTACGCGGCCGGGCTCCGGGCTGCGGACCCGTCCCGGGTTCAACGGAAGGGGTGGTGCCGGAATGGGGGGAAGGAATGGTCAAACTCACCCGTTAAGGGTACCGGCTTTGGAGCGGGTCACCGTCGGGATCCTGGACTGAACCGAGTACCTCATTGACGATCCTGAACGCCTGCCCGGGCTGGTAGCCCTTTCGCGCCAGCATGGACGCCAGACGGCGCACTGCTTTATCCCGTTCGGCCGGGTCTGACAGGTTTGTTCCGGGCCGCAGCTTGCGCTCAACCAGGGTCCTGGCGGCAGTTTCCTCGTCGGCGTCGGTCACTTGTTCCAGGGCCGCGGCAGCGGTTTCGGGGTCGATGCCCTTCTCCGACAGCTCGCGCCGGAGAGCTCCCCTGGCGAGCTTGCGGGACTGGGATCGGCTCCTGACCCACATGTCAGCAAATTCGGCGTCATCGATCAGGCGGACTTCCTGGAATTTATCCAGGACTTCCTCTGCCACGCGTTCCGGAATGTTCCGTTCGGCCAGTTTCCGGGCAAGCTGCAACCTGCTCTTCGGCGAGGCCGTCAGTTGCCGGTACACGATGGCCTTGGCCACCCCGGCAGGATCCGGTTCGGCGTCCTCTGCCAAGGGATCTTCGGGCACAGCAGACCGCTCCGTTGCCCCACGGGCGGGGTTGGCGGAGCGGCGCCGCCGGGAACCGGATTTGGGTGACCTGGCGTCGGGAGGATGCGCCTCGGGAGACCACGTCAAGGGCTAGAACCCGTCGACGGCTTTCAGCTTGGGCGTGTCCTTGGACTCGTCCTCCGCCGGCTTCACGCCCACACCGAGTTTCTCCTTGATGAGGCGCTCCAGTTCGGCGGCAAGCTCGGGGTTGTCGCGGAGGAACCGGCGCGAGTTCTCCATGCCCTGGCCCAACTGGTCGCCATCGTACGTGAACCAGGAGCCGGACTTCTTGATGATGCCGTGCTCGACGCCCATGTCGATAATGCCGCCTTCGCGGGAGATGCCCTGGCCGTAGATGATGTCGAACTCGGCCACCTTGAAGGGCGGGGCCATCTTGTTCTTCACGATCTTGGCCTTGGTCCGGTTGCCGACCGAATCAGCGCCTTCCTTCAGGGTCTGGATGCGCCGGACGTCGATGCGGACCGACGCGTAGAACTTCAGCGCCTTGCCACCGGTGGTGGTTTCGGGGGAACCGAAGAACACGCCGATCTTTTCGCGGAGCTGGTTGATGAAAATGGCGGTGGTCTTGGTCTGGCTCAAGCGGCCGGTAATTTTACGCAGTGCCTGGCTCATGAGCCGTGCCTGGAGGCCAACGTGGCTGTCGCCCATGTCGCCTTCGATTTCAGCACGCGGAACCAGGGCGGCGACGGAGTCGATGACGACGATGTCCAAGGAGCCGGAGCCCACCAGCATGTCCATGATTTCCAAGGCCTGTTCACCGGTGTCCGGCTGCGAGACCAGCAAGGCGTCGGTATCCACGCCGAGCTTCGCGGCATAGTCCGGGTCCAGGGCGTGCTCGGCGTCGATGAAGGCAGCGATGCCACCCAGCCGCTGGGCGTTGGCAACGGCGTGCAGTGCCACGGTGGTCTTACCTGACGATTCCGGCCCATAGATCTCCACCACACGGCCACGGGGCAGCCCACCAATGCCCAGGGCGACGTCCAGGGCAATGGACCCGGTAGGGATGACTTCGATGGGGGCACGGACTTCGTCGCCCAGGCGCATCACCGATCCCTTGCCGAACTGCTTGTCAATCTGGGCAAGTGCTGCTTCCAGCGCTTTTGCACGATCCGGGGCTGCCGCCATGGTTGACACCTCTAATGCTTTCTCGATGGTGGCCTGTGCGGCCGTCTTGTTGGTCATCTCTGACGCTAAGGGGACCCACTGACATTCCGGCCTCAGGACATCGGCTATGTGGATAAACCCAATAGAAAAAGCATAGCGTTATCCGAACAGGTATTCGAAGAGGATGGTCGCGCGGCGTGTCCGGCAAGGGTTCCCGGACCGGTCGGCAGGAGGGCCCGGCCGGCCGGCGGATGGAGGGTGCCCCGCGGGAATCAGTCGCGGCGGGGGGCTATGTCCCGGCCGAGCCGGCGGTCCGCCGGCACGTCCTGAAGGTCGCAGACGGCAAGCCAGACCTTGCGCGGTTCCACGCCGGCGGCCAGTGCCTGGTCCGCGGTTCGCCCGCCCACCCCGGCCAGGACCAGGGTACTGCTCAGCACTCGGGAGTAGCCCGCGCCGAACTCGTCATCCATGAGCCGCCAGTAGTCGCTGATTCGCATCGGTAAATCCTCTCATGATTGGGGACCCTAGAATTGTTGCCATGAGCAACTCCCCCGATGGCACGCCGGCTGATGTTTCAATCGAGGCTGCCGCCGACACGGCCCTGCAGAACGTCGAACACCAGATCAGTCTTTTTTGGCGGCGGGCCCGGGCCATCTCGAACCAGCTGTCCCGGGAAGTGCACCCGGACATGGAGCCTGCGGCGTACGGGCTGTTGACCGTGATCCGCCGGGAGGGGCCCATCCGGCTGACCGAACTGGCAATGAACATCGGGGTGGGCAAGCCCTCCGTCAGCCGGCAGATCGCATTCCTTGAAGGCCTGGGGCTGGTTTCCAAGGAGGCCGATCCGCTGGACCGCCGGGCGCAGGCCATCCGGCTGACGCCCAAGGGGGAGGAAAAGATGCACCAGGTCCAGGACGCCCGGCGCCAGGTCTTTCAGGAACGGCTGCGGGAATGGCCGGTGGAGGACCTGCAGGAGCTGGCCCGCTACATGGCCAAGCTGAACGCCACCTACGAGCCCGACGGATTCCCGAAGGAAGCACCGGGCGCGTCGCCGGCACAGGAGAGCTAACCGCCTTCACGCAAGGAAGCCCCCGGCCATGCCGGGGGCTTCCTGGTTCCACGGCCCACCCAACGGGTGGGGGCTGCCCCTAACGGGCGCCGGAGAGAAGGCCTGTGGAGAGTTCGTCGTTCAGTTCAGCGTTGAGGTCGCGTTCCAGGTCACGGCCGTAACGCTGGGAGAATTCCTGCGGTACGGTGTCCGGAACTGCAACGCCCTCGGCTACCGCCACCCGGTCGCTGACCTCCCGAAGCATGCTGGACAACGGCACGTCCAGGGCCGAGCAAATCGAGGACAGGAGCTCCGACGAGGCTTCCTTCTGGCCACGCTCCACTTCGCTGAGGTACCCCAGGGAAACGCGGGCGCTGTGCGAAACTTCACGGAGCGTGCGCCCCTGACGCTGGCGGACATCGCGCAGCACATCACCGATTTCGTGACGAAGTACCACCATCTTGCGCTCCTTCTGTTCGCTCTTAGCCTGTTCGGCGAGGCCCACATCCTTCCAGCGGACAACGCCGTTTACGGATACGGGCTGCTTTACCATCTGTATCGCCTTGCTCCCTCATTGGTCAGGTCCGCCGAAAGGCGGACCGTCTGGTCGTTTCATCCTAGGCGCCTCCGCTCTCCGGAAGCGACACAATGTAATAACTAATCGGTACCGGCTTTTGTTCCCGGCAACTTTACGTGCGGTAACTTGAGCGGGCAAGCGTCAGGCGGAGATCGCCTCGAGGAGTCTTTCGAGGGCCGCCGCACACGCTTCGGCGCGGATATCAGGCCTGCTGCCGGTGAAGGAGTATTCAAATGCCGCGGTACCGGCGGCGGTGGCAATCCCCACATAGACCCGCCCTACGGGTTTGCCGTCGTGCGGCTCCGGACCGGCCACGCCGGTGGTGGAAACCCCGAGGTGGGCGCCCAGGACGTCGCGGGCTCCTGCCGCCATGGCGCGGGCGACGTCCGGGTCGACGGAGCCGACCCTTGCCAGGAGCCCGGCGGGGACGAGGAGTACGCCTTCCTTGACCGAGTTCTGGTACGCCACGACGCCGCCCTGAAGCATGCCGGAGGCGCCGGGGGTGTCGGCGAGGACGGCGGAGACCATGCCGGCGGTCAGGGACTCTGCCGTGGCAACGGTCAGTCCCGCGTCAAGTGCCTGCCGCACGGCCTGTCCGGCGAGATGGTGGAGGTTGCTCACGGTTCCTGTCCTTTCGCCGTTCCTGCCTGCCGCCCCTTCGCGCGCAGGCGCAGGGCTTCGATGACATACTCAACGCCGGTCCACACGGTGATGGCCAGCGCCGCCATCATGACGGCGAAAGCAACCCACACCAGCCACGGCGCAAAGGCGCCCAAGGGGAGCAAATACAGGAAGATCGCTGCGGTCTGCACGACGGTCTTGAGCTTTCCGCCGCGGGAAGCGGGAATGACCCCATAGCGGATGACGAAGAAGCGCAGGGCCGTGATTCCCCATTCCCGGACCAGGATCACCAGCGTTGCCCACCACGGCAGTTCACCCAGCAGGGAAAGCATGACCAGGGCCGATCCGATGAGCAGTTTGTCCGCGATGGGGTCGGCGATCTTGCCGAAGTCCGTGACGAGGTTCCGGCTCCTGGCGATATCGCCGTCGAGCTTGTCCGTGTAGATGGCGACGGCGAACGCCGCCACCGCGGCCCAGCGCCACGGCCCGGCCTCACTGCGCAGGCCGGGGGCATCCGCCACAAGGAACCACACGAAGAACGGGACCAGCGCGATGCGGATCATGGTCAGGACGTTGGGAAGGTTCCAGACCCCGGCACGGCGCGGGCCGGCGGCGGTGGCATCGGTGCTAGTCACGTACCTAGGCTACCTTCCCGGGGCTGCCGCAACGCCGGCGCGGCCCTACCGTCCGGTCAGCGACCAGGCGTCCTCGGAGCCGTCGTCGTCATCCCCGTACCCGCCGGGAGCGGAATCGGAGCCGTCGTAGTACTCGACGTTCTGCTTCCGTTTGTCCAGGTCCGCGGCCACCAGGTCCTCTGCGTAGCCGCCCTGTGCGATGTTGGCGTTGGCATTGTCACTGAGCGCGGCTGTCTGCGAATCCGGGGCGGCCGGTGCGTCCTGGCCCTTCATCGCGGCCAGCACGGCCGCGAGGTCGTCCGGCTTGACCAGCACGTCGCGGGCCTTGGAGCCCTCGGAAGGGCCCACCACTCCCCTGGACTCGAGCAGGTCCATGAGCCGGCCGGCCTTGGCGAACCCCACCCGGAGCTTGCGCTGCAGCATGGAGGTGGAGCCGAACTGCGTGGTGACCACGAGTTCCGTGGCCTGCAGCAGCACCTCGAGGTCATCGCCGATGTCGTCGTCGATCTGCTTCTTTTCCGCCTCGGGGGCGACGTCATCCCGGTAGACGGCCTGGAGCTGTCCCTTGACGTGCTCCACCACCTTGTGGATCTCCGACTCGGTGACCCAGGCGCCTTGGACGCGCATCGCTTTGGAAGCACCCATCGGCAGGAAGAGCGCGTCGCCCTGGCCGATCAGCTTCTCCGCCCCGGGCTGGTCCAGGACCACGCGGGAGTCGGTGACGGACGACGTTGCGAAGGCCATCCGGGACGGCACGTTGGCCTTGATCAGGCCGGTGACGACATCCACCGAGGGCCGCTGGGTGGCCAGCACCAAGTGGATGCCGGCGGCGCGGGCCAGCTGGGTGATGCGGACGATCGAGTCTTCGACGTCGCGCGGGGCCACCATCATCAGGTCGGCGAGTTCGTCCACGATCACCAGCAGGTACGGGTAGGGGCGGATGACGCGCTTGGAGTCCACCGGCGGGTGGACCTTCCCGGCGCGGACGGCCTTGTTGAAGTCGTCGATGTGCTTGAAGCCGTAGTTGGCGAGGTCGTCGTAGCGGGCGTCCATCTCGCGGACCACCCACTGCAGCGCCTCGGCGGCCTTCTTGGGGTTGGTGATGATGGGGGTGATCAGGTGCGGGACGCCCTCGTAGGCGGTCAATTCCACGCGCTTGGGGTCCACCATGACCATGCGCACCTCGTCCGGGGTGGCGCGCATCAGGATCGAGGTGATCATCGAGTTCACGAACGAGGACTTACCGGCACCGGTGGCACCGGCGACCAGGAGGTGCGGCATCTTGGCGAGGTTGGCCACCACGTAGCCGCCTTCGACGTCCTTGCCCACGCCCATCACCATGGGGTGGTCCGTGCGGCGGGCGTTCTGGCTGCGGAGGACGTCGCCCAGGGAGACGGTTTCGCGGTCCGTGTTGGGGATCTCGATGCCGATCGCGGACTTGCCGGGGATGGGGCTGAGGATCCGGACGTCGGAGCTGGCGACCGCGTAGGAGATGTTCTTGGACAGCGCGGTGACGCGTTCCACCTTGGTGCCGGGTGAGAGTTCGATTTCGTACCGGGTGACCGTGGGGCCGCGGCTGAAGCCGGTGACGGTGGCATCGACGTTGAACTGCGTGAGGGTGTCGGTCAGGGCGGCGACGACGGCGTCATTGGCCTCGGTGCGTTCCTTCGGGATGGACCCGGGGGTCAGGTAGTCCGAGGCGGGGAGCGTGTAGGTGACGTCCCCGGCGAGGGAAAGTTGCTCGGTGCGCTGCGGGATGGGCACCGGTGGCGGAGCGGGCGCTACCGGATTCGAGGGCACCGTGGGTGCGGCGGCCGGTTTCCCGGGAGCCGCGGCGCCGGGAATGACCAGCGGGATGGCCTCGGTGGCGTTCTCCGCGGGAGGCGCCGCTCCTGCGCCCAGGCCCTGCGCCGCCTTGATTTTTTCGACGGCGATCTCCGCCTGGGTGGGGCGCCGGACGCCGGGTGCGGGCCGTGCGGGCTCCGGCTCGTCGTCGTCGATGACCGCATGTTCGAAGGCTTCGTCGCCCACGTAGCCTTCAAGGCCGGCGTCGGGCTCCTGGTCCTTGCCGAACAGCCTGCGCTTTTTCTTTTTGGGTTCAGCGGCTGGGGTGCGTTCGAGGTAGCTGCGGTCGTGGGTGTCGCCGGGCTCCTGGTCCATCAGGTCGATGCCCATGAGGTGCTCGTAGGCTCCGCGAAGGCGGCGCGGGATGGCGGTGAACGGGGTGGCCGTGATGATCAGCAGCGAAACGAAGGCCAGCAGCCCGTAGAGTGCCGCCGGCACGGCGGGATGGATGGCGGCCAAGGGACTGGCGGCCAGGAAGCCGAGCATGCCGCCGGCTTTGCGGAGGCCGTCGAAGCCATCGGCAACCGTGGGCTGGCCGCCGAGGATGTGGGCCAGGCCGCACCCGGCGAAGGTCATGATAAGGAAGCCGATGCCCACCCGATTGTTGCCCCGGCCGTCCGAGGGGCGCCTGAACAGGCGGAACGCGCAGACAAAGAGCATGAGCGGGAGCAGCAGGGAGAGCCAGCCGAAGGTTCCGTTGACCACGGCGTAGACGGCGTCCGGGAACCAGCCCGTCAGGCCCCACCAGGCGAACGTGGCAATGAACACACCCAGGGCCAGGTTGAACAGCGCGGCACCGTCGCGGCGTTCGTCCGCGGGGAGGTCGCTGACGTCGTAGCCGATCCGGCGTACTCCCCCGCCCACCAGGTGCCCGATTCCGAGCCATGCCCCGCCCACGACGCGCAGGAGCCAAGGCTGGTGGTGTTCGACGGCGGGAAGCTGTCGGGTGCGTGCGGTGCTGGTTGAGCCGCCGCGCCCTGTCTTGCCGGCTGTGGAGCCGGTTCCGCGGCCTGTGGAGCTTCCGGCTTTGCTGCCGGAGCTGCCCCTGCCGGTACCTTTGGGCGCGGAAGTAGTACGTGTGGCCATAGTAGCCACGGTACCGGAAGCATGCTGTGATTCCGGGGATATCGGGGCTGCCGGGCCGCCTGCCGGGGCTTGCCGATGCGCTTGCGGATGCGCTGGGCGGGACGCACGAAAAGGCCCGGTCCACTGGGAACCGGGCCTTATCGGAGGTGCAGCGACGTTGTCCGCGCAGCCCAGTGTCGCAGCCGGGCCGCGCGGGGCGCTCAGGCCTCGAGCACCACCGGGATGATCATGGGCTTGCGGCGCAGCTTGCGGTTGACCCAGGTGCCCACGACGCGGCGCACCACCTGCTGGAGCTGGTGGCTGGTGTGGTCGGCGTGGTTCTGGACTGCTTCCTCCAGCGCCGCGTTGATCTTGGGGATGATGTCGTCGAAGACGGAATCGTCCTCGGCGACGCCGCGGGCGTGGATTTCCGGACCGGACACTACCTTGCCGGTGGCGCGGTGGATGACCGTGATGATCGAAATGAATCCTTCGTCACCGAGGATGCGGCGGTCCTTGAGGTCGGCATCGGTGATTTCACCCACGCTGGACCCGTCAACGTAGACAAAGCCCACCTCCACCTGGCCGACGATGTCTGCCTGGTGGTCGCGGAGGTCGATGACTGTGCCGTTGTCGGCAAGGATGACGCTCGCCTCGGGCACGCCGGACTCGATGGCGATCTTGCCGTTGGCGATGAGGTGCCGGGTTTCGCCGTGCACGGGCATGGCGTTCAAGGGCTCAAGGATGTTGTAGCAGTACAGCAGCTCACCCGCGGCGGCGTGGCCGGAGACGTGGACCTTGGCGTTGCCCTTGTGGATGACATCGGCGCCGAGCTTCAGGAGGCCGTTGATGATCCGGAAGACGGCGTTCTCGTTGCCCGGGATGAGGCTGGAGGCCAGGATCACGGTGTCGCCGTCGCCCACCACCACGCGGTGGTCGCCGTTGGCCATCCGGGACAGGGCGGCCATCGGTTCACCCTGGGAGCCTGTGGACATCAGCACCACGCGGTTGTCCGGCAGATTGTCGATGTTCTTGATGTCCACGATCAATCCGGCGGGAACATCCAGGTAGCCAAGCTTTTCCGCGATGGCCATGTTGCGGACCATGGAGCGGCCCACGAAGGCCACCTTGCGGTTGTGCTTGGCGGCGGCGTCGAGGACTTGCTGCACGCGGTGGACGTGGGAGGAAAAGGACGCCACGATAATGCGTTTGGTGGCCTGGCCGAAGAGGCGCTCCAGGGTGGGGCCGATTTCCTTCTCGGCCGTGGTGAATCCGGGCACGTCGGCGTTGGTGGAGTCGGACATGAAAAGGTCCACGCCCTCCTCGCCCAGCTTGGCGAAGTGCCGGAGGTCGGTGATCCGGCCGTCAAGGGGCAGCTGGTCCATCTTGAAGTCGCCGGTGTGCAGGACCGTTCCGCCCGCAGTGCGGATGAAGACGGCCAGGGCGTCCGGGATGGAGTGGTTGACGGCCACGAACTCGCATTCGAAGGGGCCGAACTTCTCCACCTGGCCCTCCTCCACGGTGAGCGTATAGGGCCGGATGCGGTGTTCCTGCAGCTTGGCCTCGATCAGGGCAAGGGTCAGTTGCGAACCCACCAGCGGGATGTCGTTGCGCAGGCGCAGCAGGTACGGCACGGCGCCGATGTGGTCCTCGTGGCCGTGCGTGAGGACGACAGCCACGACGTCATCCAGCCGGTCCTCGATGTAGGAGAAATCGGGCAGGATCAGGTCGACGCCGGGCTGGGTTTCCTCGGGGAAGAGGACACCGCAGTCCACGATCAGCAGCTTGCCGTCGATTTCGAACACGGCCATGTTCCGGCCGATCTCCCCCAGCCCGCCCAGCGGAACGATCCGCAGCGTGCCCTGGGGCAGGCGCGGAGGGGTGACAAGGCCGGTAAGGGCAGTTTGGGTCATAATGCACTACTTTCCAGGCGGAAGGGTGCCGGTCTTAGCCTCAGGAGAAGACCAGCCCAGCTTCCGCCAAATCCCCGCGGATGGTTTCGATCTCGGTTTCGTCCGGCTCCACGAGGGGCAAACGGACAATCGAGTTGGGCAGGACTCCCTGCCATTTAAGAATCTGCTTGGCCGCCACGGCCCCCTGGACGCGGGTCATGGTTGCCCGGACCACCGGCTGGAGTTCAACGTTGATCTTCCGGGCGGTGCCGAGGTCGTTGGCGTTGACGGCGTCGATGAGTTCGCGGAAGCGGCGGGTGGCCACGTGGGTGGTGACGCCCACCAGTCCGACGGCGCCCAGCGCCATCCACGGCAGGGTCAGTCCGTCGTCGCCGGAGTAGAAGAGGAGGTCGGTTTCGGCCATGACCCGGGTTGCCGCCACGAGGTCCGCCTTGGCGTCCTTGACGGCCACAATGTTGGGGTGCTGGGCCAGCCGGATCATGGTGTCGGGTTCGATCGCGATGGAGGACCGGCCCGGAATGTCATAGAGCATGACCGGAACGTCCACGGCGGAGGCGACGGTCTCGAAGTGGGCGCGGACACCGGCCTGGCTCGGCTTGTTGTAGTAAGGGGTCACCAGGAGCAGTCCGTCGACGCCGAGGGCAGCGGCCTGCTTGGACAGGTGGACCGAGTGGGCTGTGTCGTTGGTGCCGGTACCGGCAATGATCGCGGCGCGGCCACCGACGGCGTCTTTCACCGCGCGGAACATGCCGAGGTTCTCTTCGTCGGTCAGGGTGGAGGTCTCACCGGTGGTGCCGGTGACCACCAGCCCGTCGCAGCCGTCGTCGACGAGCTTGCTGGCCAGCGCAGCCGCCTGGTCGTAGTCCACTGCGCCGTCCTTGGTAAACGGCGTGACCATGGCGGTCAGGAGGGTACCGAGGGCAGGGATGTGCGCGGAAGAATCAGCCATGGAAAAAACGTTACCCTGTCCCCGGCTGGTTAGGACAATGCCACGGGCGTGACGAGCGTCAAACAGCCTGGCTGCCGGGCCCCGGCGCGTCTGTTCCGGCGTGGCAATAGCGGCCGACGGCGGCCTGCCGGAGGTCCTCCGCCCAGGCAGCGAGCCGCTGCGCGGCCCGCACGTAATGGAACAGCTCGGTGGGCGTCAGGGCATCGATATCCGTCTCGGACAGCCGCCGGGCGAGTTCCGCTCCCTCCGGCTGGGCCGCGAGGGCGATGCCTTCCCGCTCCCACTGGAGGTCCTCTGACGGCCGCCCGGACACTAGCTGCCGGAACAGGTAGTCCACCACGCCCGGGCTCATTGCCCTCAGCGGCAGGTTGACTGAGTGGGTACGTGCCGGCTGCAGGCTTTCCCGCCGGGCGGGGATTCCGGATGATGGCGTGTCCATTCCGCCATGTTATTCGAACATATATTCGAACACAAGGGTGCGCCGCCACCGCATCGGCACGATAGTCCGCCGGCGGCTACCCGTCACCTCACCGGCAAGCCGCGCCGCGCGGGCATGTGAGACGATCGGGTCATGACGTCCCGCACCCCGGCCACCCGGTCGCGAAAGGCCCCCGGGCCGAACCAGCCGGGCCGTCTTCGCGGCATCGATGCAGCGCGGGGCCTCGCCCTTCTGGGCATGATGGCCACGCACCTGCTGCCAACGTTCGAGTCGAACGCCAACCTCACCCCGACCTGGATCGGCCTCACCTTTTCCGGACGGGCCGCGGCCCTCTTCGCCGTGCTGGCCGGGGTGGGACTTGCCCTGTCCACCGGAAAGCACCAGCCGCTGTCCGGTCCCGATCTCGCGAAGGCCCGCCGCGGTGTGGCGCTGCGGGCCCTGGTGATTGCCGCCGTCGGACTTACCCTGGGCGGCCTGGAAGTGAACGTGGCCGTCATCCTGGTCCATTACGCCGTGTTGTTCCTGTGCGTACTGCCGTTCCTGGGCCTGGGCGCCAAAAGCCTGTGCGCCTGGGCCGCGGGATGGATCCTTGCGTCACCGGTGCTGGCCTACCTGCTGCGCCCCTGGCTCCTTGCCGCGGAGCCGCCACTGAAGCTGGGCCACAACCCGCGGTGGGAGGACCTGGGCACCCCCGGCCAGCTGCTGGGCGACCTCTTCCTGACCGGCTACTACCCGGTGGTGCAGTGGCTTTCCTACTTGCTGGTGGGCCTGGCCATCGGCCGCCTGGTCCTTGCCAAGGCACTGGTCCCTGTCCTCCTGCTGGTGGGCGGAACGGTGGTGGCCGTCACCGCCAAGGCCATCGGGGTGGCCGCGATCGAGGATTGGGGTGGCCTGGCCGCCCTGGAGAAAGTCGTCAACGCCCCCGGCTACCCGCTGGGCAGTGTCTTGCAGGTAAACCTGGCGGGGCTCCCGCAGGACGGCTCCTGGTGGTGGCTGGCATCAGCAGCTCCGCACTCCGGGACCCCCCTTGACCTGCTCCACACCTCGGCGGTGGCGGCGGCCGTCATCGGCGCGTGCCTCCTGCTGGGGCGGCTCGCCGAGTGGATTGACCTGGACCTGCTGCTGCCCCTGCGCGGCGCGGGGGCCATGACCCTGACCCTGTACACGGTCCACGTCTGGGTGTTGTCGAACTTCTACCTGAAGCCGTTGCCGGCCGGCTGGACCGAGGACGGCATGTACTTCGCACACGCCGCCGTTGCCATCACCGTTGGCGTGGTATTTGCCAGGTTGTCGTGGCGCGGCCCGCTGGAATGGCTGGGCCACGCCGCGGGCCAACTGGGCCGCGGCGTGCTGCCGAGGCCTGCTACTGCGGGGTCACGGTGAAACTGGACGCTTGGTCGCCGTAGTCATTGGTGACCACCACCGTGACGGGGCCCTCCTTGACGTCGAAAGCGATAACGCCCTGGCGCGAATCACCGGCGCCCACCTCGTCGGTCTGCAGGCCACCGATTTCCTTGTCCAGGTAGATCAGCTCGCCCTCCTTGCCGTCCGCGTCAAAGACGCTGAAGTTCGACGGCGTGGCAAAGCTGGTACCGCTCACCGTCTCCCAGGACACCTGCACAGCCAGGAATCCGCCGTTCTTTGGTTCCAGGTAGGACATGCCGGGAATCTCGGCGGTGTAGATGGAATCCAGCACTCCTACCCTGACCGTGTTGCCCTCGGACATGGTCACCACCGAGGAGTTCGCTTCCGTGGACGTGCCCGGTGACGGCGCCGGTGCGGCCGGGGAGGCCGGGAGGGGCGCCTGGGCCGGGACGTTGAAGCCCTCAACGGCAGCGGAAACCACGGCGATGGAGGCAATGGCCAGGACCGTTCCCGTAACAGCGCCCACAAGCCAGACGACGGCGGTGATGATCCAGGCCTTCTTCTTGTTCTCCGGATACCCCTCCAGCGGGCGGCCATGGATGTCCCTGGTGTTCCCGGTCAAGGTCATGACCAGGTCCACGATGGCCCAGATACCCAGGCCGCCCGCCGTCAGCAGCTTGGCCACGGCGGAACCGGTCTTGCCGAGGTAGAACCGGTCCGCCCCGAAGGTGCCCAGAAGCAGGGACAGGAGCCAGGTGGCAAGAAAGGACTTGCGCGGCCCGTCGTCGTAGGGAACCTGCGGGTGGGCGCCCGGCTGGTATTCCCCCTGGGGGCTCGTTGGGTACGGCCCGCCAAACGGGGAGGGTGCCGGCGGGACCGGGGGCACGGCCGGTCCGCTGTGGGGCGGCTGGGGGTATTGGGGCTGGGGGTAAGGCGGCTGGCTCATTGATCGTCCTTCGTGCGGGATCGGTACAGGCAAACGGGGTTTCGAAGGACGACCGTGGCGGAGAACCCGCCCACCCCATCTCCGCCCCCAGGCCGGAAATTGTTGCCAGACGAACATACCGCGGGCGGCATGCGGCTGCGATGGGCAGAAATGCCCATCGCAAGAATCACATGCAGGCGCCGGCCGTTTGGCCGGCCACGGGAAGGGCCGCTGCTAGGACGCGGCTGTGAACAGCCGGACGGCGTCGCGCATGGAGGCCCGGGCCCGCTTGCGGTCTCCGGCGGCGTCGTAAGCGCAGCTCAACCGGAACCATGAGCGCCAGTCGTCCGGAGCCGATTCGGCTTCGATACGGTACTTTTCGAACTCGGCGTCTGCCGCCGCCCGGACGATCCGGCCGCCGGGCGTCCGTGGCAGCTCATCCACCGGCAACCCGCCTTCGGCTTCCAGGACCTTGGCCATCTGCTCGGTGCGGGCACCGAACATCAGTTCGCGGATCAGGGCCCACGCGCCCACCACGGGCAGCACCAGGTACGCCGCGCCAATGGCTTTTGCCGTGAGGTTGCTGTCGGCCAGGAGCAGGAGTGAGCGCTGGAAGGACACCACCAGGTAAAAGACCAGCAGCAGCGTCACCGCTCCCACCCAGATCTTGGTGCGGTTCTTCCGAAAGCCGGCAACGAACCCGTTCATTCTCAGAGCCCCAGGTCCAGGTAACCGTCCAGCCCCACGGTCAGGCCGGGGTGCGAGGCTACCTGCCGAACGCCCAGGAGAACGCCGGGCATGAAGGACGCACGGTCGAAAGAGTCGTGGCGGATGGTCAGCTGCTCGCCGGGGCCGCCCAGCAGCACTTCCTGGTGCGCCACAAGACCGCGGAGCCGCACGCTGTGCACCCGGACGCCATCCACGTCGCAGCCGCGGGCACCGGCACGTTCGCTGGTGGTGGCATCAGGGCTGGGCGGCACCTGCGCTGCGCTGCGCCCGGCGGCGATGAGCTGGGCAGTCCGGACGGCGGTGCCGGACGGGGCGTCCACCTTGTCCGGGTGGTGCAGCTCGATGATTTCCACGGACTCGAAGTATTGGGCGGCCTTGGCTGCGAAGGCCGAGGCCAGGACGGACCCGAGGGCGAAGTTCGGTGCGATGAGCACTCCGGTCTCCGGGTGCCGGGCCAGGACGGACTCCAGCGCGGACAGCTTGTCCGCGTCCCAGCCCGTGGTGCCCACCACGGCGTGCATGCCGTGTTCAACGGCGAACCGGACATTCGCTTCGGTGCTCTCGGGAACCGTGAGGTCCACTACGTACTGCGCACCGGAGGACGTCAGCTGCTCCAGCGAGTCACCCCGCCCCAGGGCTGCGGCAAGCTTCATGTCGGGCGCGGCGTCAATGGCTTTTACGGCCTCGGCGCCCATGCGTCCGTTGGCGCCCAGGACGGCTACCAGTTTGGGGGCGGAGTGTTGTTCGGTCATGCCATCCAGCCTACCGGCGGGACCGGTTGCCGCAGGAACCGGTCCCTGTGCGTTACCTCGCAACGGAGCGGACAACCACGCCGGCTTGGCCGGGCCGGTGCGCGGACGCAGCAGGCATCAGCCGTCCGCGCCGACCCATTCGACGGTGCCGTCGGAAAAGAACTGTTCCTTCCAGATGGGAACCTGCTCCTTGATCCGGTCCACCAGCTCCGAGCAGACCGCGAAAGCCTGGCCGCGGTGCGCCGCGGAGACCGCGCACACCAAGGCTGGATCGCCGATTTCCAGCATCCCGATCCGGTGCGCCGCCCAGATCCGGACGGGTTGCCGGACGGCGTCGCCGCCTGCGCCCGGCGCAGCGTCCTGCTCGGCAACCAGGCGGGCCACGACGTCGGCCATCACCTGGTGTGCCGTGGGGTGCGCACTGTAGCTGAGCCGCTCGACTGCCTTGCCGGCGTCGTGGTTGCGTACTACGCCGCTGAAGCTGACCACGGCTCCCGCGGTGTCGCTTTCCACCGCTGCGATCGCCTGGTCGACGGAGATGGGGTCCGCGCTGAGGACTGCCCGGACCACCTCGAATGCCGCGTCAGTGCCCATGTCCGCCTTCCAGCTGGTCGCAGAGATGCCCGATCACCGGGTCCAGGACGGTGAGCCCGTCCATGACGCCCTTGGGTGAACCGGGCAGGTTCACAATAAAGGTTGCGCCGGCGGCCCCGGCGTGGCCCCTGCTCAGGGCGGCCAGCGGGGTTTTTGCGGCGCCGGCCCGCCTGATGGCTTCCATGATGCCCGGGATCTCCCGATCCAGCAGGGGCAGCGTAACGTCCGGAGTCCGGTCGTCCGGGCTCAGGCCTGTCCCGCCACTGGTGATCACGACGGCGGGACGCTGGGTCAGGAGCGCCCTGATGGCGGCGCCCACGGGCTCACCGTCCGGGACCACCATCGGCGGAAAGACATCGAAGCCGTGCTCGGCCAGCCAATCGCCGATCACCGGGCCGGTCTCGTCAACGTAGATTCCGGCTGCGGCGCGGGTGGAGGCGATCACCACGCCGGCTTTCCGTCCCTGGGCGTCGCCGTGCCGGTGCGGCTCGGGGGCGCCGAGGGGCTTGGTGTTGGTCACAGCGCCCAGTCTCCGCTCTTGCCGCCGCTCTTGGCCAGCACCTTGATATCCGTCAGGACGGCGTGCTTGTCCACGGCCTTGATCATGTCGTAAACGTTCAGGGCCGCAACGGACGCAGCAGTCAGGGCCTCCATTTCCACGCCGGTGACGCCGCGGGTCTTCACGGTGGAACTGATGGTGACGGTATCGGGGCCGAGGTCAAAATCGATGGTGACTTTGGCCAGGGGCAACGGGTGGCAGAGCGGAATGAGGTCGGGCGTCTTCTTCGCAGCCATGATGCCGGCCACCCGGGCCACGGCCAGCGCGTCGCCCTTGGGCAGGCCCCCGGCCCCCAGGAGTTCCATGACCTCCGAGGTGGTCCGGACGGTAGCTGTGGCCGTGGCTTCCCGGGTGGTCTCGGCTTTGGCTGAGACGTCCACCATCTGGGCACTGCCGTCCTGGCGCAGGTGCGTCAGGGCGGGGGTCTGTTCTGCGTTCACAGCATCCATACTTCCACCTCATCGCCGGCGCCGAGTTCCGTGACGCCGTGGGGGACGTGGACCAGGACGTTCGAGCCCGCGAGCGCATGCATCAGGTGGGAACTCTCACCACCCTCAAGCCGCACGGTGCCGCCGGGTTGCAGGCTGCCCCGCCGGACCTGGTGTTTGTGGCCGGGGGACGTGAGCGGGTGGGCAAGGCGTGCCCGCAGCGGCAGCCTGGCCGCCGGTGCGCCCAGGAGTCCGGACAGCGCGGGGCGGAGGAACATTTCGAAGGACACCAGGCAGCTGACGGGGTTACCGGGGAACCCGAGGAAAGGGAGGCCGTCGAACGTTCCCAGGCCTTGGGGGCCGCCGGGCTGCATGGCCACGTGCAGGAAATCGACGGGCTGATCCACCATCGCCTGCCGCACCACTTCGTAAGCGCCCTTGCTGACCCCGCCGGTGGTGACGATGAGATCGGCGCCTTGGCCCTCGGAACGCAGCAGGCCGCGCAGTTCATCGGGATTGTCGGTGGAGATACCGGCCCGCCGGACGGTGAGGCCGGCCTGCGTCATGGCGGCTTCGAGGAGGGTTCCGTTGGAATCGTAGATCTTCCCGGGCGGGAGGGGCCGGCCGGGTTCCACCACTTCGTCCCCGGTGGTGACCAGCAGGACGGTGGGCGCCCGGTAGACCGGCACCTCGGCCAGGCCCAACGCGGCGAGCAGCCCCAGCTGGGCCGGCCCCAGGCAGGTCCCGGTGGCCAGGGCCAGCTCCCCCGCCGCGATGTCGCTGCCGGCGGACCGCACGTACGCGCCGGGTCCGGTGGCGGGCAGCCTGACGGTGCCGCCCCGGCCGGGTTCCAGGAAGTGGTCCGGCACGGCCCGTTCAATGGGTACGACGGCGTCCGCCCCGGCCGGGATCACGGCACCTGTCATGATGGGCGCCGCCGTCCCCGGTTCGAGCGCGGGCGGCCTTGATCCGGCGGCTACCGGGGGCATGGTCTCAAGGTCCGCGCCGCCGTCGGGGATGTCGCCGGAGTGGACGGCGTAACCGTCCATCTGCGAATTGGCGAATGGCGGCAGGCTGACGGGCGCTGTCACATCGGCCGCCAGCCCACGGCCCAGGGCCCTGCTGAGTGGGAGCGTTTCGGTGCGTCCCGCCGCCCGGAGCGGCTGCAGGAGTGCTGCGACGGCGGCGGCGTGGTCGGCAACCGAGCGGGCATGTTCATGCGGGTGCCGGGCACGGCTCTCCGGCGGGTGGCCGTGCGGGGTTGGGCTGGTCATGGGTACGCCTTCGGTCGCGGACTTCAGGATTTCACGTCCACTCTAACCGTGTGGAATCCGGTGGCACCGTCAGGTTCGGGCGGCCGCTCCGTTTCCTCCTGGGGTTTGCCCGTGAGGTCAGTGGCGCGGACCTGGACCTCGTACTGCCCCGGGGTCAGGTCCACTGCCAGTTTCCACTGGTACCAGGTGTCCGCTGACAGGCCCGCAGCGAGTTCGGCCTCCCGCCACGGCCCACGGTTGATCCTCAGTTCAACCCTCCCGATCCCGGTGTGTTGGGCCCAGGCGACGCCCGCGAAGACCACGGACCCTGCACTGACCGGACGCCCGCTGCGGGGCACGTCGATCCGGGAGGACGTCTTGACCGGGCCGCGCTCGGACCAGCCCCGGGGGGTCCAATATCCGGCGTCCTGCGCGAACGTGGTGACTTTGAGTTCGGTGACCCATTTGGTGGCGGACACGTAGCCGTAGAGTCCCGGGACGATCATCCGGACGGGAAAGCCGTGCTCGAGCGGCAGGGGTTCCCCGTTCATTCCGACGGCAAGCAGGGCGTCCCTGGTGTCGGTGAGGACTTCCAGGGGCGTCCCCGCCGTCCAGCCGTCCGTGCTCCTGGACAGCACCATGTCCGCTCCGGGATGGGGGCCCGCCAGGGCCAGCAATTCGCGGACCGGCCAGCCCAGCCAGCGGGCATTCCCGATCAGCTCGCCGCCCACGCTGTTGGACACGCAGGCGATAGTGATGTGGCGCTCCGTCAGCGGCTTGGCCAGGAGTTGCCCGTAGGACAACTGGATCTCCCGGTCCACCATGCCTGTGACCCTCAGGGTCCAATTGTCCGGGTCGACTGCCGGGACGGACAGCGCGGTGTCGATCCGGTAGAACTCGCGGTTGGGCGTCACCAACGGCGTCGCTCCGGCCACGTCCAGGTCGGCGCCCGCCGGAACCGGCGGTGCGGGTGACGCCGGGACTGGCAGGGTGATCCGTGCCCTGGCCTCGCTGACGGCAGTGGTTGCCCCGCGCCACGCCCCGGCCAGCACACCTGCCACCGAGGACACGGCCGCCGTGCCGGCAAGGGCCTGGAGGAAGCTCCGACGGGAACTTCCCGGTCCGCCCGGTTCAGGGCCGCCCGCGTTCCATTCGCGAAGCTTTCCGATGAGGAATCGCAGCAGCACCACGGCCACCACCGCGGTCACGAGCGGGAGTGCCACGGCGATTGGCGTCATTTGGGCGCGGGTGAGTACAGCGGCGGCTCCCACGGCTCCGAAGATGCCCACCACGGCCGCACCCCGGTAGCCGCGGCGGAACTCCAGCACCCCTGCCAGCGCGGCCAGGACGGCAATGACCAGCGCCATGCCCGCCAGGAGGGCAGCCTTGTCCGCCGTCCCGAAGACGGATACCGCCCAGTCCTTGACGCCCGGCGGGACCGCGTCGATGACCGCACCGCCAACGGCCGTCAGCGGCGAGACGGAAGGACTGGCAAATCCTGCGAGCAACTCCCCCGCGGCCACGCCGCCGGCGACGGCGGCTGCACCCGCGGCGGCGGCCCACCTGCCCGTGGCGCCCGTGGCAGCCTTGTGCGGGACGGGACGGTCCGGCTGCTCCCCACGGCGCCCGCCGTCGTCGTCCGCCGCCTTCGAAACCCGGGGATCGTTCACCCCTCCAGCATAGGTTTGCCACCGCCCGCCGGCACCGGCCCTCAGGTGTGACCGGAACCCGTGCAGTCACGGTGTGATGCGCGGCTCAAGGTGGCGTAGCCTGAATCCATGACTGTCCAGCTAGGCATGCCGCAGCCGCGGGAGGAAGCAGCATCGGAGCTGCCCGGCGTTCCCGCACGCCGTCCCGAGGATGCACCGGACGGGCTGGTGGACCGCTACGGCCGCCGCGCCACGGATATGCGGCTGTCCCTGACGGACAAGTGCAACCTCCGCTGCACCTACTGCATGCCGGCGGAGGGCCTGGAATGGCTCGCGAAGCAGGCCGTCATGTCTGCTGAGGAGATCGTCCGGATTGTCCGCGTCGGCGTGGAGCAGCTGGGAGTGCGGGAACTGAGGCTGACCGGCGGTGAGCCGCTGGTCCGGCACGACCTCGTGGAGATCATCTCGGCGCTGCGGAACAACCATCCGGACCTGCCCATCTCGATGACCACCAACGGTGTTGGCCTGGCCAGGAAGGCGGCCCCGCTCAAAGCGGCCGGGCTGACACGGATCAATGTCTCACTGGATTCGCTGCACGAGGAAACGTTCGCCAAACTGACCAGGCGGCCGTTCCTGGACCAGGTCCTGGCGGGTGTGGACGCCGCATGGGCGGCAGGCCTGGGCCCGGTGAAACTGAACGCTGTCCTCATGCGCGGCATCAACGATACCGAGTCGCCGCAGCTGCTCGCCTGGGCCCTGGAGCGGGGATACGAACTTCGGTTCATCGAACAAATGCCGCTGGACGCCGACCATGGCTGGACCCGCCGCAACATGATCACGGCCGCCGAGATCCGCGACCTGCTGTCCAAGGACTATGTGCTCAGCCCCGATGCCCGGGCCCGTGACGGTGCCCCCGCCGAGCGCTTTGACGTCCGACGACGGGCGGCAGGTTCATTGGAAGCTGACGGTCCGGTGCTGGGAACAGTGGGGATCATCGCCTCCGTCACCGAGCCGTTCTGCGCGGACTGCCGGCGCACCCGGATCACCGCCGAGGGCAAGATCATGAGCTGCCTGTTCTCCCGCGAGGAATTCGACCTGCTGGGCCTGCTGCGCTCCGGCGCGGCTGATGACGAGCTGGCGCAGCGGTGGCAGGATGCCATGTGGCTCAAGCCAAAAGCCCACGGCATGGACCACGTGGGACTGGACGCTCCGGACTTCGTCCAGCCGGACCGCAGCATGAGCGCCATCGGGGGCTGACCGGAATGCTTGTACGTTACTTCGCTGCCGCACGCGCTGCCGCCGGCCGGGAGGAAGAAAAGTTCGACCTGCCCGGCGGTTCCACGGTCGCCCATCTCCTGGAGGCTGTGCTTGCGGTGCCCCGTGCCGAACCGCCGGCAGGCACCCCTCCACTCCCCCGGCTCCTGTCCCGCAGCAGCTTCCTGCTCAACGAGGTGACCGTCCGGGACCAGTCAACGGTTCTTGGGGCCGACGACGTGGTTGACGTACTTCCCCCGTTCGCCGGCGGGTAGGTATTCCGTAACACCCAGGCGACTGGCAACATTCGGAGGGGTGGCCTCCTGCCTGGTCCTGCCAACGCTGCCGCAGCCTTGAATGTCGGACCCCCGTTGGATGATGTGTTTATGGGAATCGGTGCGGATCTGGCGGTGGTGATGGAGGGTGTTTCTGCCTC
>NZ_JARVSH010000011.1:0-98861 GCF_030209295.1 Pseudarthrobacter sp. lyk4-40-TYG-27 | reverse complement strand
AAAACAAACCACCCGGCTGGACCTCACCCACCGGCCGACACTACAAACCCGAACACCCAGACCCCCAACCAACCCACTGGCCACCAGGAACCCTCCCGCTTGCCGAACTCCCAGCGTGCCCGGATCCGGAAGCGGAGGAGCCGGAAAGAGAGGAGCCTGACGGGAACTTGATTGAGCCGGATCAACTCCCTCCAACAGATCCTGTGTGGGACGACTTCTACGCTATGCCGTTCCTCCTGCCGCCAGACCCGGCGAGGCGATGGGACGTCGTCTTGTGGTAGGAACTTCCGATGAACGAATGTGTCTCAGGCGGTGGCTCCGGAAGCCAACAGCCCACCGCTAGGCCCTGGCTCCCGTGCCCAGGGCCATGGCCAGCAGGGACACCCGGCTGTGGACTCCGCATGTCTGGAAGAGTTGCTTGAATTGGTCCTGGATCGTGTACGGCGTCACGCCCTGGGCGTCCGCCATGGCTGCCGTATCGGCCCCTGCCGCAGTGAGCCAGAGCAGTTCCCCCTGCCGGGGTGACAGGCCAAACGCCCGGGCAAACATGTCAAGCCTCGCGGCAGGCGTGCTGGCCTGAATCGTCACGGCCACCGGTGGAGTGGGTCCGGACACCTCCGACTCCATGCGGTTGGCCCGCAGGGAGGCCCAGCGGCCCGCCCCGACGTAGACCCTGCATTCCGCGGGGTGGGTGTCCACCAGCGCTTCCCGTGCCGCCAGCTGGGCCGCAACGTTCAACACCTCAGCCGGCACCTGATGGTGAGGGACCGGACCAGGCTGAAGCAGCTTGAGCCAGTCGTGCACGGACGCCGTTCGGCCAGCTATCGCCAGATCGTCGTCCAGGGTGAGGACAGCCTGCTCCGGCAATCCGGGCTGCCCGGATCCTGTCCCGGATGCCTGGTCCGGGCCAGGTTCCGGATCCGGTCGAATCCAAAATTGCCTGGCTACGGACCTCCGCAGGCCGGCGGTCACTACCGCTGCCAGCTCGCCCAGGTAGGCAGATTCTTCGTCCGTGAAGGGGACCGAATCGCCGGTCCGCCACAAATCGAGCCAGGCCCAACACCCATACTTGTCGGCAAACACGGCGGACAGGACATCGCGGACGCCATAGCGTTGCAACACGCCACTCCACACCGGGCTGCGGGAGGGCTCTCCCTGCGTTGCCTTCAGGAGGGATTCCGCCGGCTCCGGCCAACGCATCAGCTCGGTCCAGCGGCCCGCCCGGGAGAGGTACTTGAGGCGGATAAGTGTGGGCAATTCCTGGGGGCAGGGAGTCCTGGCCCTCGGCGCCATCCCCACCGTCGTGACGGGATCACACAACGGCCAAACGAATGCATCGAAAGGCACCATGGTGGCCACTTCTGCCAGAATCGCTGTCCGGAGGGCTTGGTGATCCAGGTCCGAGCCTGCCAGGAGTCGGATGCGCTCCTGGCTCCGGTCTGCAGCCCAGCCCTTGGTCATGTTCCAAGTATGCTCCGGCAATCCTGCGCGACCCGGCGGCGCTGCCACCCAGAATTCTGGGATACCCGCCGCAGCCCGGACCATCTAGCTTTAGCAGCGTGGAGCGTCCTCCAACCTGGCGGGACGAGTAAGGAGACTGGAATGTTCACCCTGCAGATCGAACACAGAATCACAGATTTCAGCACATGGAAGGCGGCATTCGACCGGGATCCGGTTGGCCGGTCCGCGTCAGGGGTTCTCGCGCACCGGATAGGCCGGCCCGTGGGCGAACCGCAATATGTTGTTGTGGAACTCGACTTCGCGGACCTGGCCCAGGCAGAGCAGTTGCTCTCGAACCTCCAAACACAGGTATGGCGTTCGCCGGCGGACGCCCCTGCGCTCGCCGGCGCGCCAAAATCGCGCATCCTCGAGGCGGCGTCCTAGCCCCCGCCTCCGGCGCGGTGAAATTCCGAGCGCATGAATGGTGAGTAGGACGAAGCCTTGCCGTCCACACCCGCCTCCGGGGCATCGTCGCCGTCGTTACGCCCGTGCGAACGCAATTCGGTGACGTGTGTCAGGACACCGTTCGCCACCTCGATCGAGTGGCGCGTCCAGCCTCCGGCATTGCGGCGTTCAACACGGATGACACCGTCGCGCGAGGTGCAGCGGGCGGCGTTGCCGGGCGGCACGCCGGTGCTGTCAACGTAATACCACAGCACGTCGTTGTGGACCGGATCGATCGTGAATATGCCGTGGCCCTCGAAGTGGCTGCCGTCCGGTTCGACGTGCCGGTAGCTCTGCACCACGCCGAGACCCCCGGCAACCTGCGTGTAGGACACTTGGGCGCTCACGCGGTGTTCCGGCCCCCAAGGGCCGGCAGCAACGTGTGTGTAGCCCTCCCAGTGACCCAGCAGGTTCGTTAACTCCGGATGTCCGTGCTTCGCTCCTGGCCCGTTCACCGTTCCGCCTTCCCCTGCCGAAGATCATTCCTACTCAGGATGTACTCTGCAGAGCCGGGCCGCCAGCGTCTCCGCGGCGCAGGGTGCCACAGGCCGAAGGTTTCGGTCTCGTCGAACGGACCCACCAAAATGACGGTGCGCTCGTCGAACGGGCCCACTAAGGTGACGGTGCGCTCGTCGAACGGGCCCACCAAGGTGACGGTGCGCGGCGCGGAAGCTACAACCCGAACGTCTCGTCTTCGTCGAACGGGCCCACCACGGTGACAGTGCGCGGCGCGGCGGCGAGTTCGGCGGCCAGTTCCTGGACCTGCTCCGCAGTGACGGCTTTGATCTGGCGCAGGGTTTCGTCGATGTCCTGGTATTCGCCGGAGACCAGTTCGGCCCGGCCCAGCCGGGACATCCGGGACCCGGTGTCTTCCAGCGCCAGGACGATCCCGCCGCCGAGTTGTCCCACGGCCTTGCGCAATTCATCGCCTGAAATACCGTGCTCCGCGAGTTTGTCCAACTCCACGCCCAGCAGGTCCAGCACCTGGCGGACCTTTGACGGAGTGCAGCCGGCGTACATCCCGAAGTAGCCGGCGTCGGCGTAGGACGAGGCAAAGGAGTAGGTGGAGTACACCAAACCGCGCTTCTCGCGGATTTCCTGGAAAAGCCGGGAGGACATGCCGCCGCCCAGGACGGCGTTCAGGACGCTCATGACGTAGCGGCGCTCATCCGTGGCAACGATGGTGGGGCACCCCATGATGATGTTGGCCTGTTCCACTGCGCGCTTGACCACGTGCAGTCCCGCCGTTCCGGTGATTTGGGCGCGTTCGGTGGGGCGCCGGCTGACCGGGGCCGCATCCGGCTCAAGCGACCATCCGGCGGATTCGAGGGCGTCCACCACGAGTCCGCAGACAACGTCGTGGTCCAGGCCGCCCGCGGCGGTGATGACCAGTTCCTGGGGCTTGTAGTACTTGCGGTAGTGGTCCCACACGGAGTCGCGGGCCACGGCTTTGATCGCTGCGGGGGTCCCGCCGATCGGCCGTCCCAGGGGGTGGCTGCCCAGGACGGCGGCCACAAAGTGTTCGTGCGCAACGTCGGTGGGGTCATCGCTGTCCATGGCGATTTCCTCAAGGATGACGTCACGTTCCTGCTCCATCTCATCCGGGTCCAGGACAGCGCCGGTGATCATGTCCGCAATGACATCGATCGCCATGGGCAGGTCCGAATCCAGGACACGGGCGAAGTAGCACGTGCTTTCCTTTGCGGTGGCGGCATTCGATTCTCCGCCCACCTCATCAAACGCCGAGGCGATCTCCAGGGCGGTGCGCCGGCGGGTGCCTTTGAACAGGAGGTGCTCAAGGAAGTGCGTGGAACCGTGCTGGCCGGGCGCCTCGTCACGGGATCCGACGCCCACCCAAAAGCCGATCGTGGCCGACCGTTGGCCCGGCATCGCTTCCGTCAGTACCCGCACTCCCCCGGGCAGCACGGAACGGCGGACTTCGGACCCGCCGTCGGAGCCATGGACCAGGGTGTCGCCGGCGTGGTTCTGCTCAAGCGGCAGGGGTACAACAGTCATTGAAGCCTTTCAGGACGGGCAGCCGGATCTGGCTGCCATCGTAACAGCGGCGGGACCGGTGGATCATCCACCGGTCCCGCCGATTCATGCTGGTGCCAAGCGAGGGCTGTTAGACGTCAGCGCCTTCAGCCGGCTCCGTGGCGTGGACGCGCTCGGTGTCGGCCGGAGCCTCTTCCTCGGCGACGACCGGGGCGAGCGAGAGCTTGCCGCGGTCATCGATCTTGGTGATCTCAACCTGGACCTTCTGGCCCACGGAGACGACGTCTTCGACGTTGTCCACGCGCTTGCCGTTGGCCAGCTTGCGGAGTTCGGAGATGTGCAGGAGGCCGTCCTTGCCCGGGGTCAGCGACACGAAGGCACCGAAGGTGGTGGTCTTGACGACCGTACCCAGGTAGCGCTCGCCGATTTCCGGGACCTGCGGGTTGGCGATGGCGTTGATGGCGGAGCGTGCTGCATCTGCAGACGGACCGTTGGTGGCGCCAATGTAGACCGTGCCGTCGTCCTCGATGGAGATGTCGGCGCCGGTGTCTTCCTGGATCTGGTTGATCATCTTGCCCTTGGGGCCGATGACCTCGCCGATCTTGTCCACGGGGATCTTGACGGCGATGACGCGCGGTGCGAACTCGGAGAGCTCGTCCGGGGTGTCGATGGCCGAGTTGATGACCTCGAGGATGTGCAGGCGGGCTTCGCGGGCCTGCTTCAGCGCTGCAGCCAGCACCGAGGCGGGGATACCGTCGAGCTTGGTGTCCAGCTGGATGGCGGTGACGAACTCGGCCGTACCGGCAACCTTGAAGTCCATGTCGCCGAAGGCGTCTTCGGCGCCGAGGATGTCGGTCAGTGCCGCGTAGCGGGTCTGGCCGTCAACCTGGTCGGACACCAGGCCCATGGCGATACCGGCGACGGCGGCCTTCAGGGGCACACCGGCGTTCAGCAGGGACAGGGTGGAGGCGCAGACGGAACCCATCGACGTCGAGCCGTTGGAACCGAGGGCCTCGGACACCTGGCGGATGGCGTAGGGGAACTCCTCGCGCGACGGCAGGACGGGCACCAGGGCGCGTTCGGCCAGGGCGCCGTGGCCGATTTCGCGACGCTTGGGCGAGCCCACACGGCCGGTTTCACCGGTGGAGTACGGCGGGAAGTTGTAGTTGTGCATGTAGCGCTTGCGCGTTACCGGCGACAGCGAGTCGATCTGCTGTTCCATCTTGAGCATGTTCAGCGTGGTGACACCCATGATCTGGGTCTCGCCGCGCTCGAAGATGGCCGAACCGTGAACGCGGGGCAGGACCTCGACCTCGGCGGTGAGCTGGCGGATGTCCGTCAGGCCGCGGCCGTCAATGCGGACCTGGTCCTTGAGGATGCGCTGGCGCACAACGTGCTTGGTGACCGAGCGGAAAGCAGCGGACAGCTCCTTTTCGCGGCCTTCGAACTGACCGGCCAGGCCCGCCAGGACTTCGTCCTTGAGCGCGTCGGAGGCGTTGTCGCGTTCCTGCTTGTCGGCGATCTGGAAGACAGCTGCCAGCTTGTCGGCGGCAGCGGATTCGACGGCGGCGTAAGCGTCGTCCTCGTAGTCCAGGAAGACCGGGAACTCGACCGTGGGCTTTGCGGCACGCGCGGCGAGATCGGCCTGGGCGTCGCAGAGAGCCTTGATGAACGGCTTGGCGGCCTCGAGGCCTTCGGCCACGACCTCTTCGGTGGGGGCGGTGGCGCCCTGTTCCTTGATGAGGTTCCAGGAGTTGTCGGTGGCTTCGGCTTCAACCATCATGATGGCGACGTCGTCGCCGGCAACGCGGCCGGCAACCACCATGTTGAAGACCGAGTTCTCCAGCTGGGAGTGCTTGGGGAACGCAACCCACTGCGAACCGTGCTCGTCAGCAACGAGGGCAACGCGGACGCCGCCGATCGGGCCGGAGAACGGCAGGCCGGACAGCTGCGTGGACATCGAGGAGGCATTGATGGCCACAACGTCGTAGAGCTCGTCCGGGTTGATGGCCAGGACGGTGACGACGATCTGGACCTCGTTGCGCAGGCCCTTGATGAAAGCGGGGCGCAGCGGGCGGTCCATCAGGCGGCAGGCCAGGATGGCTTCGGTGGAGGGGCGGCCTTCGCGGCGGAAGAACGAGCCCGGGATGCGGCCGGCAGCGTACATGCGCTCTTCGACGTCGACCGTCAGCGGGAAGAAGTCGAAGCCTTCACGCGGGTGCTTGCCTGCGGTGGTGGCGGACAGCAGCGCGGTGTCGTCGTCGATGTACACCATGGCTGCGCCGGCGGCCTGCTTGGCGAGGCGGCCGGTTTCAAAGCGGATTACACGCTTGCCGAAGCGGCCATTGTCAATGACAGCCTCTGAGAACTGGATTTCGGGACCCTCCAAGAGAGTCACCTCCGTTTCTGTTTCACGGAAGTCCAGCCGCATCAACCCAGCCCAGCATCTGTCTACTGGCCCTTGCACCCGGTCATCGATCGAGACCCACGGGCCGCTGGCTTCAGTCAACGAAGCCGTTCCCGGGGATCACTACCGAGGACCGCGAATGCGTGATGCGGTTGATCCTCCTGTTTAGTTTTTCATTTGAAGAAGGCGGCCCGTTCCGGAGGGAAAGGGCCGCCCCAAAGCCAGACTAGCGGCGCAGGCCGAGACGCTCGATGAGCGTACGGTAGCGGGCGATGTCAGTCTTCTTGAGGTAGCTCAGCATACGCTTGCGACGACCAACCATGGCCAGCAGACCGCGCTGGGTGTGGTAGTCGTGCTTGTGCTCCTTCATGTGCTCAGTCAGATCCTTGATCCGCTGGGTCAGGACGGCAACCTGGACCTCGGGTGAACCGGTGTCGCCTTCGGCGGTTGCGTATTCCTTGATGATGGACTGCTTTACAGCGGCGTCAAGTGCCACAATAACTCCTTGGGAATGTGCCGTGAGGGCCCAGGTCAGAAGTTCACTGCCGGGTCTGCCATGCACGTCCTGTCCCGGAAACCCGGGAAAGCCGCAACGACAGGACCCAGCCGCCACGGACTGCAGCCGGATCCATCGTCCAGTTTACCGGGCCGGGCCTAACCTTGTCGAAACAGTCCGGGCGGACCCGCGGCCCGCTCCGGCGCCGGGCGTCAGCCCTGCAGCCGGTCCCGGATGGCGGCCATGCCGTCGAGGACCTCGGCGAAGCTGGTGCTCAGCGGCGACAACCCAACCCGGATCCCGTGCGGTGAGCGGAAGTCCGGGATGACGTCGCCGTCCCAGAGCGCTTCCACGGTGGCTTTGCTGAAGTCCGGGTGGTCCACGGTGATGTGGCCGCCCCGCTCCCCCGCGTCCCTGGGCGAAGCCAGTTCGGCACCCAGCGGGGCGAGCCAGGCGTCGAAGACATCGATGGCGAAGGCGGTCAGTGCCACTGACTTCGTCCGGATAGCAGCCATCGAGGCTTCCTCGATGAGGTCCAGGGTGCCTTGCATGGCGATCATGCCGAAGATGGCGGGAGTGCCGCTGAGGAAGCCGCGGATACCTGCCGCCGGTTCATAGCCGGCGGCCATCTCAAAAGCGTCCTTGCGGCCCATCCAACCCCAGATGGGCTGGTTGAGCGCCGGCAGGTGGCGGGCGTTGACGTACGCGAAGGCAGGTGAGCCCGGGCCGCCGTTGAGGTACTTGTAGGTGCAGCCGGCGGCGAAGTCCACGTCCGCGCCGTCCAGGCCGATCTCTACCGACCCCGCGGAGTGGCAAAGATCCCACACCACCAAGGCGCCGGCGTCGTGCACTGCCGCGGTGATTCCGGGCAGGTCAGCCAGGTGCCCTGAACGGTAGGCGATCTGGCTGAGGAGCACGACGGCGGTCCGCGGCCCGGTGGCCTGGCGCACCTGGTCAAGGGTCACCCCGGCTGCCGGATCGGGGTCGATCCACCGGAGGGTCAGCCCCTCTTCCAGGGCAATGCCCTCCACCAGGTAGCGGTCCGTGGGAAAGTTCCCGGTATCGAGCACAAGCTCGTTGCGGTCCGGGTCCGGCACGGCGGCCAGCGCGGCGCGGAGCAGCTTGTAGAGCACCACGGTGGTGGAATCGGCAATGATCGTTTGTCCCGGGGCCGCGCCCAGGACGGCGCGGCCCAGCTGGTCTCCGATGGCCTGCGGCATGGCGAGCCACTGTTCGTCCCAGCCGCGGATGAGCCGGCCGCCCCATTCGTTCCGGACGAAGGCGGCGACGTCGTCGGCGGTCCGTTTCAGGGGCCGGCCCAGGGAGTTGCCGTCAAGGTAGGACAGCGGGGTGTCCGTTCCGATGAAATGGTCCCGGTACGTTGCCAGCGGGTCTTGGCGGTCCAGCTCCGCCGCCCGGCGGTGGAGCGCCTCAGTGGTCACGCCGGTGGGGCCGTCCTGGTGGATGCTCATTGTCCGATCTCCGTCCTGACGGCAAATAGTTCCGGAAAAAATGTCAGCTCCAGCGCCTTCTGCAGGAAGGTAACCCCGCTGGAACCACCCGTGCCTGTCTTCATGCCGATGGTCCGCTGAACGGTGCGCAGGTGCCTGAACCGCCAGAGCTGGAAGTTGTCCTCCAGGTCCACCAGTTCCTCGCACGCCTCGTAAGCGGCCCAGTTCTCTGCCGCGTTTTCATAGATGTGCTTGAAGAGTGGGACCAGGTCCGGGGTGAACTCATGGGCGCGCGTCACGTCCCGGTCCAGGACGGAAGCGGGCACGTCGAATCCGTGCCGGGACAGATAGGCGAGGAACTCGTCGTAGATGCTGGGGGCCGCAAGCAGTTCCGCCAGCATGGCGTGGGCCTCGGGATCGGATTCGAAGACCGGCAGCATCTTGCGGTTTTTGTTTCCCAGCACGAATTCGACCGCCCGGTATTGGGCGGACTGGAAGCCCGAGGAATTCCCCAGGAAGCCGCGGAACTGCGAATACTCGGTGGGGGTCAGGGTGGCCAGTACGGACCATTGTTCGGTGAGGGTCTTCTGGATGTGCTTGACCCGGGCAATGCCCTTCAGCGCCGAGCCGAGGTCGTCGGCCCGCAGCCAGGCGGCGGCGCTGCGCAGCTCGTGCAGGACCAGCTTCAGCCACAACTCGGTGGTCTGGTGCTGGATGATGAACAGCATCTCGTCGTGGTGTTCCGGCTCGCTGACCGGCTTTTGGGCACTAAGCAGCGTGGGCAACTGCAGGTAGGAGGCGTAGCTCATCCGCGAGCTGAAGTCGCGGACAATCCCTTCATCGAGCTTGCGGGTGTTCTTTTCGACGGACACGCACTGCCTTTCGTTGTCAGGGCCCCGGCAGTGCTGTCAGCGGGCGGCGAGGAGTTGATGGGCCTGCGCCACATCCAGCCGCATCTGTTCCACCAGGGCCTCAGGGCCACGATAGGCCACCATGCCCCGCAACCGTTCGACGAATTCCACGATCACTGTCTGGCCGTACAGATCGAAGTCCTCCACGGCTTCCTTGGGCCGGTCGATGACGTGTGCCTCGACTTGCCGGCTGACGCCATCGAACGTGGGATTGGAGCCCACCGAAATCGCCGCCGGCCAGCGCGTTCCGGCCTGGTCCACCAGCCAGCCTGCGTAGATGCCGTCGGCCGGGATCAGTCCCGAGGCATTGGAGGCGAGGTTTGCGGTGGGGAAACCGAGCGCCCTGCCGCGGGCGGCACCGTGGACCACTTCGCCGCGCATCCGGTGGGCCCTCCCCAGCACCGCGGCAGCGGTGGCGACGTCGCCCTCCTGCAGCGCCTCGCGCACCCAGGTGGACGAGCAGCGCCGGTCGGTGGCTTCGTCGCCGTGCAGCGGGTAGCCCTCTGAGCCGAATTCGCTGATCACCTGGACATCGAAGCCGAACTTTTTGCCCAGCGCCTTCATGGTGTCCAGGTCACCGGAGTTGCCACGGCCGAATCGGGCGTCGTGGCCGATGACAACGTGGCTCGCGTGCAGGCAGTCCACCAGGTACTGCTCCACGAATTCCTCGGCCGTCAGGCTGGCGAGGTCCAGGGAGTACTTGATCACGAGGACGGCGTCCAGGCCGAGCTCGCCCAGGGCCTCAAGCTTGTCCTCCAGGCCCATGATCAGTTCCGGCGCGGCCTCGGGGCGGTGGATCAGCGCAGGGTGGGGGTCGAAGGTGACGGCCACGGCCTTGGCATGCGCGAGGCGGGCCGAGCGGATCAACTGGGAGAGCACCTGCTGGTGGCCGCGGTGAACGCCATCGAAATTGCCGAACGTGACAACGGATGGGCCGAAGTCCGCCGGGACATCGGACGGATCGTTCCAGATGTAGACCATCACCCTCGCCTTAAGCTGCCTGCAAAATCTGTGTTCCGGGGCCAGGCCGGCCGCGGAACTCTTCAAGGTTACCCGGATTCACTGCGCGGCCTTGGCCTGGGACGGGCGGCGGCGGTACAGCCACGCCAGCCCGAGGATGGGCAGCAGCAGCGGGATGAAGCCGTAGCCCCGGCCGAACAGCGACCAGACCGTCTCGTGCGGGAACTGCACGGAGTCCAGGACGCTCAGGGTCCCCACCACCAGGACACCCGCCAGTTCCACCAGGACGGCCGCTACGGAGACCTTGAACCAGGTGCTGCCTGCTTTGGCCAAGGAGACGGTGGCTACTACGTAGACCAGGGCGGCGAAGGCCGAGAGCAGGTAGGCCAGCGGGGCCTCGGAGAATTTGGTGAGGATCTGGTACCCGGCGCGGGCCGTGGCGGAGATCGCGAACACCCCATAGACCGCGATCAGCAGCCTGCCGGGCCCGGTATTGCGGGTGTTGCGGGCGGGTGCGTCCTCGGCCGGGCGGGCCTGCTGGTCTTTCATTTGTTTTGCTTCTTCCACTTCAGTACCAGATCTGGTTCATCCGCGCGGCCATCACCAGTGCGGTGACGCCGACGGCGGCCAGGACAAAGTTGCTCCACCGGGTCCGTTCCAGGATGGACCAGTACGCCGCTGCCGGGGGCAGGAGCATGGCCGTGGCCATGTAGCCCCAGAATTCCCAGGCTTCGCCTGCAATGTGTTCGCCGGCAATGACCCGCACGATGGAACCCACCAGGTAGACCACGAGGGCCAGTTCGACCGCGGCGACGGACAGGATGGTGACGTCGTTGGGCGCTTGCTTCAGGATTCCGGCACCGAGGCAAAGCACCGTGGACACCAGGCCGACCACCAGGATGATCCAAAAATATGCATCCACGCCTATGCCTCCGCGGCGGCGGTCGCTGCCGGGCCGGTGCCGGGGGCGAAGACCAGCACCGGTTTGGCGTAGCTGCCCGCGTCGGCGAGGAGGGCCACCAAGGTGCCGTCGGGGGCGAAGGCTGCGGCCGGGTGTTCCGCCGTGGCAGCGCCCGCGGTACCTGTGGAGGCTCCGGAAGCGATCCGCCGGCCGAAGGAGATTTCCGTAGTCTCCTCCGCGGTCAGCTCACGGTTGGGCATCAGGGCCCGGGCGGCCTGTGACATTTCCAGGATGGTGAGTTCCTCGGCAAGCTCTTCAAGGGTCCGCGCCTGGTCCAGCGAGTAGGGGCCCACATGGGTCCTGCGGAGGGCGGTGAGGTGCCCGCCGGTGCCGAGGGCGTTGCCGAGGTCCCGGGCGAGGGCACGGATATATGTACCGGAGGAGCATTCAACCGTGACATCGAGGTCGATGACGTCCGCGTCCGGATCCCGCCTGACGGCATGGACCTCGAAGCGGTGAATGGTGACGGGGCGGGCGGCCAGCTTGACGTCCTCGCCGGAGCGCACCCGCGCATAGGCGCGTTCGCCGTTGACCTTGATCGCGCTGACGCTGCTGGGCACCTGCTCGATCCTGCCGGTGAGGGCAGCGACGCCGTCGTAAATTGCCTGCTCGCCCACCCCGGACGTGCCGGCCGTGGCGGTGACCTCCCCTTCGGCGTCGTCCGTCACGGTGGACTGGCCCAGCCGAATGGTGGCCGTGTAGGTCTTGGAGGTGCCCACAATGTAGGTCAGCAGGCGGGTGGCCTTGTTGATGCCGAGGACCAGCACGCCGGTGGCCATGGGGTCGAGGGTGCCCGCATGCCCCACTTTCCGGGTCCCTGCGAGGCGCCGCATCCGGCCAACCACGTCATGGCTGGTCCATCCCTGCGGCTTGTCCACTATCACCAGTCCAGAAAGCACGCCTCCCAGTATATCGGCGCAGGTTGGGGCGCCCGCACGCCAGGCGGAGGGCGGACATGGACGGCTAGGATGGCTGGCATGCCCGAGCTTGCCGCCCACGTCCGCGACGTGCCCGTCAACCAGATCCGCGAGATCACCGAGGCCGCCTGGCGCACGCCGGACGCGCTGGTGCTGAGCATCGGCGAGCCCGGCTTCCCGCTCCCCCGCCACGTCCTGGACGCCGGCATCGCCTGCCTGGACCGCGATGAAACCAACTACACGCCCAACGCGGGGATCCCGGCCCTGCGCGAGGCGTTCGCGGCCAGGTTCCGCCAGGACCAGGGCGTCGATGTCGGGGCCGACCAGGTCTACGTGGTGTCCGGCGCGCAGCAGGGCCTGCACTTGGCCATGAGCCTGCTGCTCTCCCCGGGTGACGAGATCCTGATCCCCAACCCGGGCTATCCCACCTTTGCCATGACCAGCCGGCTGCTCAATGCCGTGCCCGTGCAGTACCCGCTGCACCCGGACCACAACTTCCAACCCCGGGTGGCCGACGTCGAGGCCCTCATTACCGGCCGCACCCGGGTGCTGGTGCTCAACTCACCGTCAAACCCGCTGGGGGCCGTGCTGGGCGAGGACCTGGTCCGGGACCTGATGGACCTGGCCCGCCGGCACGATCTCTGGGTCATCTCCGACGAGTGCTACGAGGCGTTCACCTACGATGTGCCGCACGTGAGCCCGGCACGGTTCGACGCCGGCTCCCCGGAGGGGGCCCGCGTGTTCACCTCCCTGACGCTGTCGAAAACGTACGGCCTCACCGGACTGCGGATTGGCGCGCTCATCTGCCCGCCGGGCCTCAAGCAGAAAATGGACAACGTCATGGAGTCGATCGTGTCGTGTGTGGCGTCCGCCCCGCAGTATGCGGCGCTCGCCGCCCTGACCGGGCCGCAGGACTACGTCCGGCACGCACATCAGCATTACCGGGAGAACCGGGATGCCGCCTCGGCGGTACTGGCTGCCAAGGGGATCCGTTTCCTCCCGGCGCAGGGTGCGTTCTACCTGTGGGCCGATCTGTCCCACGCGACCGGCGGCGATGTGCGGGCCTGGGTGCGGCGCTTCCTGGCGGACGCCGGTGTGGCGCTGGCGCCGGGGACCGCATTCGGCTCCATTGGCGAGGGTTGGGTGCGGATCGCGTTGTGCGGCCGGAAGCAGGAACTCCTTGAGGGCGTGTCGCGGCTTCCTGCCGCGTCCCGGTAGCGGCGCCCGCACGACCTGGCGGCCGGCGTCAGGTTTGCGCGCCGGCGAGAGCCCGGTCCAGCCAGGAACGCAGGACGTCCGCCGGTGCGGCGCCGGCTTGGCGGGCCACCACCTTGCCGTCCACGATCACCATCAGTGTCGGAATGGCTTGGACATCGAACCGCCGCGACAAACCGGGAGACGTGTCCACGTCCACCTTCACCAGCTTGATCTTTCCCGGCCGCTCCCGCGCCAGCTTGTCCAGGACCGGGCTGACCATCCGGCAGGGCCCGCACCATGCGGCCCAGAAGTCCACCAGGACCGGCACTGCCGATTGCTCGGCGACCTCGGCAAAGTCCGCGTCGCCGGCAGACACAATCCACGGAAGGTCAGCCTTGCAGTTGCCGCAGCGCGGATGACCGACTGCCCGGACCGGCACCCGGTTGGTCTTTCCGCAGGCAGGGCAGGCGATGAGTGCGGTTTCCATGGCTAGTAGTCCTTCCTGCCGGCGAAGGCGCCCCACGCCTGGAAGGGGAGGTCCGACGTCGGGATGTCACCACGGGTGACCGGCATCAGGTCCGGCCGGGTGCCGTTGAAGTAGTCGTAGAAGAGGGCGTCATCGAAGCCCGCAGCCGCCGCCCCGTGCCGGTCTGCGGCAAAGTAGACATGGCCGATCCTGGCCCACAGGGCCGAGGCCAGGCACATGGGGCACGGCTCGCAGCTTGCGTAGAGCACGGATCCGGTGAGGTCGAAGTTTGCCGTTGCCGCCGCCGCTGCCCTGATGGCCACGACCTCCGCGTGGGCGGTGGGATCGTTGTCCCGGGTGACGCGGTTGACACCGGCGTGGGCTTTCCCGTCGGGGGTCACCACCACGGCAGCGAACGGTCCCCCGCCCAGGCCGACGTTCCGCGTTGCCAGGTCCACTGCCTGCTCGAGGTACGTGGAGGGGATGCCGTGCTCGTCCGAGGTCATAGCACGATCCTAGCCACGCGGGCGCTGTTGGGGGATAGAAAGGGGGCAACGCAGGGGGGATTCCCCCAACGACTACCCGCTGGTAGGAGCCTACGCTTGCGCGCGGGGGAACATTTCGCCTCCTCGGAGGCTTCCTATCCAGCCCGTCAAGGGCCCCGCACCCGGAGATCCCAATGAAAAAAAGACTCGCACTCTTAGCCTGTATCGCGGCCACCGCCGCCGCCATGGCGTCCGCTGGCCCCGCCTCTGCATCCACCCGCACACACGACTACGATGTCCTTGCAGATGAACTCGTCTCTCCCCTGCATGTCGCTGCAGGGACCGGAAAATCGGTCCTGGTGTCCCAGGACTTTGCCGGAAAACTCACCCGCATCAGCAGGGACGGCGCCACGAAGGACCTGGCGACCGAGACGCCCCAGGGCTGGGAGGTGGCCGGCTCCGACACCCACGGCAGCACCACGTATTACCTTGAAAGTGTGGGCGCCGGCCAGGGAGACCCCGCCGCACTGCACGGATACCTCAAGTCGATCGACGCCAAGGGCGATGTGGACACCATCGCCAATTTTGCCGACTACGAACGGCGCCACAACCCGGACGGAGACCAGCGCTACGGGTTTGGCCGTGACGTCAGCGATCAGTGCCTGGCCGGTTGGCCCGCGTTCCCGCCGGCAAAGTACAAAGGCACGGTTGACTCCCACCCTTATGCCCTGGCGGTCAAGGATGACACCGCCTATGTGGCCGACGCAGGGATGAACGCCGTGCTCAAGGTGAACCTGAAGGACGGCGACATCGATACAATCGCCGTCCTGCCGCCACGGCCGGCCACCATTCCGGCGGGGTTGAAGATCCCTGTGGACATGGAGGGGAACACCATGACGGTTCCGGACTGCGTGGTGGGGCACAAGTACGCCTTCGAGCCCGTGCCTACCGATGTGGTGATCGGCCCGGACGGGATGCTGTATGTGACGTCCCTGCCGGGCGGACCGGAAGGACCGGAGCTTGGTGCCCGCGGTGCGATTTTCAAGATCAACCCGTGGAACGGTGACACCGACCTCTGGGCGGACCACATCCTCAGCCCCACGGGCCTGGCGGTCGCCGGCAATGGTGATGTGTATGTGGCGTCCCTGTTCGGCGGCGAGATCCTGAAGTTCACGTGTGAGGGCAGCCGTTCCCAGTTCCTGGCTGTAAACATGCCCGCGGACGTCGACATCAGCGGCAACACGCTCTACGCCACGGCTGACGCGCTCGGGGATCCCTCGCAGCCGCCGTCCGGGAAGGTCATCAAAGCTGACCTGCACTAGGGATGCAGCACTGATGGGTTAAAAGCAGCAGGGCCCGGGATCAGCTCCCGGGCCCTGCTGGCGTCCTGCATGTTGCTGTCCTCGTCGACGTCGCCGTCGCTGCTGAGGCCGGTGTCTTACTTGTTGCTGTCCTCGTCGACGTCGCCGTCGCTGCTGAGGTCGGTGTCCTCTTCGTCGAAGTCGTCTTCGTCGATGTCGACGTCGTCGGACTTGTAGGGGTCGGCGTCACCGGCGTGCTGCGCATTGGCGGCCAGCGCGGCCACTTCGGCGTCACGTTTGCGGGCTTCCCGCAGGAGTTCCTCGAGGTTCGAAGCGTTGACCGGGATCTGGTCTGCCACGAACTCCAGGGTGGGGGTCAACCGGACGGTGATGTTCCGGCCGACTTCCTGCCGCAGCACACCCTTGGCCTTTTCAAGCCCCTTGGCGGCGTCGGCCTGGACAGCCTCGTCACCGAAGACCGTGTAGTAAACAGTGGCGTGCTGCAGATCATTGGTCACCCGGGCGTCGGTAACAGTAATGCCCTCAAGCCGGGGATCCTTGGCCTTCCGGCCCAGAGCCTCAGCAACAACAACCTTAATCCGCTGCGCCAATTTTGCAGCACGTGCCGGATCAGCCATGAACAACTCCTAAAGAAGAAAAATTTGGGACGTACGACGGCGACGCCGCTACTTGGGCGATTACGTCGCCCCGGGTGGTGCGCGCCTTGGTAAGCCAGGGACGACGCCGTCGGGATCTTCCGGCGGCGCTTTGGAGCCGTGAAGGGGGCCCGGGAGTGGCATCGGGCCTGCCGGAGACGGGTGGCTGACGATCGCAGATCGTCGGCCACCCGTCGTAGGGGCGGGGCCCCCTTTACGGCGGAAAAGCGGGGGCCGCCGGGAGATCCCGACGGCCCCGAAACAGACAGCCTAGACGCGCGGCTTCTCGCGCATCTCGAAGGTCTCGATGATGTCGCCTTCGGTGATGTCGTTGTACGAGCCAAGACCGATACCACATTCGAAGTCCGTGCGGACCTCGGTGGCGTCGTCCTTGAACCGCTTGAGCGACTCGACCGTGAGGTTGTCACCAATGATCTTGCCGTCGCGGGTGACGCGTGCCTTGGCGTTGCGGCGGATGATGCCCGAGCGGACGATCGAGCCGGCGATGTTTCCGAACTTGGAGGAGCGGAACACTTCGCGGACCTCGGCGGTGCCAAGCTGGACTTCTTCGTACTCCGGCTTGAGCATGCCCTTGAGGGCTGCTTCGATGTCATCGATTGCTGCGTAGATGACGGAGTAGAAGCGCATGTCCACGCCTTCGCGGTCTGCCAGTTCGGCAACCCGCTCGGCGGGCTTGACGTTGAAGCCGATGATGACGGCGGAGTCGACCGTTGCCAGGTTGACGTCGTTCTGGGTGATGGCACCCACACCGCGGTGGATGACGCGCAGCTGCACGCCTTCGCCGACGTCGATCTTGAGCAGCGCGTCTTCGAGGGCTTCCACGGCACCGGACACGTCACCCTTGAGGATGAGGTTGAGGGTGTCGATCTTGCCTTCGGCGACGGCCTGGTCGAAGTCTTCCAGGCTGATCCGCTTGCGGCGCTTGGCCAGGGCGGCGTTGCGGTCGGCGGCTTCACGCTTCTCGGCGATCTGGCGGGCGGTGCGCTCGTCAGCGGTCACGAAGAAGGTGTCACCGGCGCGCGGGACGTTGGACAGACCCAGCACCTGCACGGGGCGGGACGGGCCTGCCTCGGTCAGGGCGCTGCCGTCGTCGTCGAACATCGCACGGACGCGGCCGTGGGCCGTGCCTGCCACGATGGTGTCGCCGACGCGCAGGGTGCCGGACTGCACCAGGACGGTGGCAACCGCACCGCGGCCCTTGTCCAGGTTGGCTTCGATCGCGATACCGCGGGCGTCCTTGTTCGGGTTGGCGCGCATGTCCAGGGCAGCGTCCGCGGTGAGCAGGACGGCCTCGAGCAGCTCGTCGATGTGGAGGTTCTGGCGGGCAGAAACTTCCACGAACATGGTGTCGCCACCGTATTCCTCGGGAACCAGTCCGTACTCGGTCAGCTGGCCGCGGACCTTTTCCGGGTTGGCGCCTTCCTTGTCGATCTTGTTCACTGCCACGACGATCGGTACGTTGGCCGCCTGGGCGTGGTTGAGCGCCTCAACGGTCTGGGGCATGACGCCGTCGTCCGCTGCGACCACCAGGATGGCGATGTCGGTGACCTTGGCACCTCGGGCACGCATGGCGGTGAACGCCTCGTGGCCCGGGGTATCGATGAAGGTGATCTTCCGGTCGTCGCCTTCGTGGTTGTGCGTGACCTGGTAGGCACCGATGTGCTGGGTGATGCCACCGTGTTCGCCCGCCATGACGTCGGACTTGCGGATGGCATCGAGCAGTCGGGTCTTACCGTGGTCGACGTGACCCATGACGGTGACTACAGGAGGACGTGCCTCAAGTTCCTCGTCGCCTTCGGCTTCGAGTTCGGCGTCAAAGTCGATGTCGAAGCTGGAGAGCAGCTCGCGTTCTTCGTCTTCCGGGGAGACGACCTGGAGCTTGTAGCCCAGTTCCTCGCCGAGGAGGGCGAAGGTGTCTTCGTCCAGGGACTGGGTGGCGGTAGCCATTTCACCAAGGTGGAACAGCACGGTCACCAGTGCAGCGGGGTTCGCCTCGATCTTGTCGGCGAAGTCCGTGATGGACGAGCCGCGGCGGAGCCGGATCACAGTGTTGCCGTCGCCGCGGGGTACGCTCACGCCACCCAGCGACGGGGCACTCATCTGCTCAAGTTCCTGGCGCTTGGCGCGCTTGGACTTGCGCTGCTTGCCACGGCCTGCGCCGCCCTTGCCGAAGGCACCCTGGGTGCCACCGCGGCCGCGGCCGCCCTTGCCGAACCCGCCACCGGCGGGAGCACCGCCGCCGCCACCGGGGCCACCGGTACCGGGAGCGCCGCCGGGGCGTCCGGGCCCGCGGCCGCCGCCGGGACGGCCGGCACCTGCGGGTGCGGGACGCTCGGTGCGGTTAGGCATCATGCCGGGAGTGGGACGGGGACCGCCGGGGCGCGGGGCGCCGGGACGGGGTCCACCGGCACCTGCCGCGGGACGGGGTCCACCGGCACCGGCTGCGGGGCGCGGACCACCGGGACGGGGTCCGCCTGCACCGGCTGCGGGACGGGGACCGCCGGGACGGTCGCCGTCGCGGCCGCCGCCCGGTCGGGGCATGCCCTGTGAGGTGGCGAACGGGTTGTTGCCCGGACGCGGAGCGCGTTCACCGTCTCCGCCGCGGCCACGGGGCATGCCCTGTGAGGTGGCGAAGGGGTTGTTGCCCGGGCGGGGACCGCCGGGCCGGGGGCTGGAGGCACCCGGCGTGGAACCACCCGGACGGGTGGAGGGAGCGGGGGTCTCTGCCTTCGGGGCAGGGCGGGCGCCGGGCTTGGCTCCCGTGGACGGAGCCGCGGGGGCGGCCGGCGCGGGGGTTTCAGCTGCAGGAGCTGCCGGGGCAGCCTGGGCAGGCGTTGCCGGTGCTTGTGCCGCGGGGGCCGGAGCCTTGGGCGCGGCCGGGCCGGGTGCGGGTGCCGAAGGACGTGATCCTGCTGCGGGTGCGGGCGCCTTGGGGGCGGCTGCGGGCGTCGCGGCAGGGGCTGCCGACTTGGCAGCGGCGTCGGGGAAGGCGTTGCGCAGTTTCCGCACAACGGGGGCCTCAATGGTGGATGAGGCGGAGCGAACGAATTCGCCCAGTTCCTGCAGTTTTGTCACTGCATCTTTGGAAGTTATACCGAGCTCTTTGGCGAGCTCATGTACGCGGACCTTGGCCACATTTCTCCTGTCTCGGTCCGCACCGAGCCAGGCACGAACCGTCTACTTCTTACTGCGGACCCCAGCCGCTGTTGATGCGAAGGGGCCCATTGCAGAGCGCAACAAAGTTGTCATCGTTACGCACTCATCGCTGGGAACTCATCGGGTTTCCATCAGATTTCTGACCCGCTTTCAGGTTGGACGGTTGGTGTTGCAGCCACCGGGGCGGCGTCAACGCTCGGACCTGACATGATCCAGTGTTCGATGGCGGCTGTTCCGGTCGCGCCCGGAAGGGCACGTCCGAATGCTCGCCGCTTGATCGCCAGAGCCAGGCACGATTGGCTGGGGTGCAGCCATGCACCCCGGCCAGACATCCGGCGTCGTTCATCCACCAGGACAGCGGTTGACCCGCTGCCTTCGGCGACGAGCCGGAGCAACTGCGACCGCAGGCCTTTCTTCCGGCATCCGATGCAGGTACGTTCGGGCTGACTCCCGGTGGAAAGCACTTCTGCCACGGTCATCGTCCTGACGTTCATTCTGCTGGCCCTCGAATACCCGCCTCCGGAGTCCCGGAAAACTGGCATGCACAGGGCACACGGCTGCCGGCCGTTAGGCGCGGTCTTATCTATTCTAGCCCCTTTGGGCCCTTCTGCCCGAAACCGGGTGGCTGCCGGAGTCCGGCAGCCACCCTGCCTTGAACGTTATTTGTCGCGGGGGGCCGCGGCGTCGGAGACGATGTCGATCCGCCAGCCCGTCAGCTTTGCCGCCAGTCGGGCGTTCTGGCCTTCCTTGCCGATGGCCAGGGACAACTGGTAGTCGGGGACCACCACCCGGGCGGACCGGGTTGCTTCGTCGGTAATGGTGACGGAATTCACGCGCGACGGCGAGAGGGCGCTGGCGATGAAGGTCGCCGGGTTCTCGCTGAAATCGACGATGTCGATCTTTTCGTCGTTGAGTTCGGTCATGACAGCCCGGACCCGCGATCCCATTTCCCCGATGCACGCGCCCTTGGCGTTGATCCCGGGAGTGTTCGCCTTCACGGCAATCTTGGTCCGGTGTCCGGCCTCGCGTGCCAGTGCCACGATTTCCACCGAGTGGTCGGCGATCTCGGGCACTTCGAGTTCGAAAAGCTTCCGGACCAGGCCCGGGTGCGAGCGGGACAGCGTGACCGACGGACCCTTGGTGCCGCGGTGGACGTCGATCACCAGGGCGCGCAGGCGGTTGCCGTGGATGTACTTTTCCCCGGGGACCTGCTCCGGCGGCGGCAGCAGCGCCTCCAGCGATCCGAGGTTGACCTGGATCATGTGCGGGTTGTTGCCCTGCTGGATGGTGCCGGACACCAGCTCGCCCTCGCGGCCCTTGAACTCGCCCAGGACGTTGTCATCCTCGACGTCGCGGAGCCGCTGCAGGATGATTTGGCGCGCGGTGCTGGCAGCGATCCGGCCGAACCCTTCGGGGGTGTGCTCGAATTCGCCGATCGGAGCGCCGTCGTCGTCAATTTCGACAGCCCAGATGGTCACGTGGCCGCTCTTGCGGTCCAGCTCGGCACGCGCTTTTTCGAAGGCGCCGGGCGACTTGTGGTAGGCCACCAGGAGCGCCTGCTCGATGGTGGGGATCAGGAGGTCCAGCGGGATTTCACGCTCACGCTCCAAAAGCCTCAGTGCGCTCATGTCAATATCCATCAGGCCTCCTCGGAAGGTCCATTGTGTTCAGGTTCCAGACCATCCCCGGAGAGGTGGCTGAATTCGATCTCGACTTTTCCGTTGCGGATCCTGTCGAAAGGAAGCTTTACGGGTTCGCCCTGCCGGGGCTTCATGCCCTTCTTGACGGCGACCTCGGGGACCAGGGTCACGCCGTCGTCGTCCACCGACTGGATGCGCCCGGTGACGTTCTCACCCTGGACCACGTTGACCTTGACCATCCGGCCACGGGCACGGTGCCAGTGGCGTGGTTCGGTCAGGGGACGCCCGACGCCGGGCGAGGACACCTCGAGGTCGTACGGGCGCGTGTCGGCGCTGGGGTCGTTGTCCAGGACGTCGGAGAGCACCTTCGAGATGTCTGCAATGACGTCCAGGCTGACACCGCCCGTTTCCTCCTGCGGGAGGTCCACCACGACGTTGACCACCCGGTGCGAGCCGGCGATGTTGATGGCCACGTCCTCAAGGTAGAGCCGGTTGGCCTGGACGGCGGGCTCCAAAAGAGCCCGGAGCCGGGCGGCTTCCGGGTTGTGGGCCGGTGCGGATCCGCTTCCCGTACCGGTGTGGTCTGGTGAAGCCGTGGCTTCTGCATTGCTCACGATGCCGGCCGCCCTCCCTATAGATGATGTGTGTTTACTAGCGTAGCTATTTTACCGGCCCAGTGGTGCACCGGGGTTCCCCCGCAGCGTGACACCATGGTCTGTTGTGAATGACCGCCGCCATGACAGCCACCCGCGCCTGCGTCTGTTCCGTGTTGCCGCCCTCGCCTTGGCGGCGCTGGTTGTCCTGAGCCTCGGTTTCGCCATGGTTCCCGCGGAAAAGCCCGCGCCGGCGGTTCCTTCCTTTTCGGAGCAGGCCCGGGCGGCGGCGCTCACGGACGCCCTGGAACTGCGGGCTGCGGGACAGGGCCTGACGGTCGACGGTGCCGTGGATTCGACCACGGTGGACGCCGTTGTGACGTTGCTGACCATCCAGGCCAGGGCCCTCCAGTCCCCTTCCCCCGAAGCTGGCGCGCAGGGGTCGGGGTCCCCGTCGCCAGCCTCTGCCACCCCTGCCAAGGGGGCGGCAGAGGTGGTCCAGGCACTCGCCGCGAGCGGCCGCGTCCGCATCAGGGACGCAGGCGAGGCCGACGGCGGCTTGGCCCGCCTCCTGGCCGGGACCGGCACCGCCCAGCTGCTCGCGGCCGGGAGGCTCGCTGCGGCGGCCGGGCTGCCGGCGCCGCAGGGCACGGCACCATTACCCGACGCGGATGCTTCCGGGGCTGCCGCCAGCGCGTCACCCTGCGTGGCGCCACCTGCCACTGCGGCCGCGCCGGAGTCCACCGGGTCCGGCGCTCCTGCCGGCGCGCGCCAGGCCTTGGCAGCCGTAACTGTCGCCGAGCAGCAGGCCATCTATGCCTACCAGGCGGCCCTCCCCCGCCTCGCACCGGCGGAGGCGGGCCCTGCGTCTGAATTCCTGGGCCGGCACAAAGGCCTTGCCGCGTCCGCGGAAGCACGCTTCCGGCGTGCCTGCGGAGTACCCGTGCCGCAGCAGCCGGGCTTTATCCTCGATGGCGGCTTCCTGGCCGCACCTGTGGCGGGGCTGGGCCGGATCGAAGCGTCAACCTTGGCGGCCTACGGCGATGCCGTGGCACTGACCCAAGGCCAGGACCGGGCCTGGGCGCTGGGGGCGCTGGAGTCCACGGCGGTCCGGGCCGCGCGGTGGGGCGCAGACCCGGGACCGGTCCCAGGCCTCATCCTGGACGTGGGGCAACTGCCTGCGCTTCGTGGCGGCGAATCCGCCACGGCATCCCCCACACCATCCTGACCGCAAACTGTGCCCCGTTGACTCCCAAAGGCGCCGGCTCGCAGGGGACCACGCCGGAGGGGTGGCACCGGGGCGTCCGGGGTGGTTTGCTGAAGGCATGAACGCGGACGAACCGGCCGACGCCCGGGGCACCACCCCGGAAACCCCGGAGCTGAACCGCCACCGTGAGACCGAACCCCACGGCGACGATACAGCCCACCGGCTGAACTGGCTGCGTGCCGGTGTCCTGGGCGCCAACGACGGCATCGTCTCCGTGGCGGCGATCGTGGTGGGCGTGGCAGGTGCCACCGCCGCGTCCGGCCCCATCCTCACGGCGGGTGTCGCCGGCGTGGTGGGCGGTGCGGTGTCCATGGCGTTGGGCGAGTACGTTTCCGTGAGCAGCCAAAGTGACAGCCAGCGGGCCCTCATCGAGAAGGAACGCCGGGAACTGGCGGAAGAACCGGACGCGGAACTGGCCGAGTTGACCGCCATCTACCAGGCCAAGGGCTTGACCCCCGAGACTGCAGCCAAGTTGGCCCGGGAACTTACGGCCCATGATGTCCTGGCAGCACACTTGTCCGCGGAACTGAACATTGACGAAACGGATATCGTCAGTCCCTGGCACGCGGCGTTCGCCTCGGCGCTCGCCTTTACCATCGGCGCCATCCTGCCCATGCTGGCTATTCTCCTTCCGCCGCCGGAGCTCCGGATCCCGTTGACGTTCGTGTCGGTTTTGGTGGCCCTGGCGTTGACGGGAGCCCTGGGGGCATGGATTGGCGGGGGGTCAAGAACCAAGGCGGCCGTCCGGGTGGTGGTGGGCGGGGCCCTGGCGCTGGCTGCGACGTTCCTCATCGGCAACCTGCTCGGCGCCTCGGGCGTTGTCTGATCCGGTGACCAGGGCGCAGGCAGTCTCCATCCCTCCGGACCTCGAGTCCCGGTACGCACGCACCAGCGCCGGCCGGGCCTGGATCGGCGCCTTGACCGGGCTGCTGGAGGACCGCTTGGCGCAGTGGCACCTTGAGGTCGACCTGGCCCCCGCCAGCCTCCCCTGGAGCGGGCACGGCGGCATGGTGGTCCCGGTCCGGCAGGAGGACGGCTGCCCTGCGGCGCTCAAGATCGCTTTTCCCCACGACGAGGCCATGGTGGAGCGCCATGCGCTGGCGCTTTGGAACGGGCTGGGTGCCGTGACCCTGCTGGCCTCGGACACCGGGTCATGCGCCATGCTCCTGGAACGCCTTGACGCCGGGCGGTCGCTGGCTGCCCTGCCGGTGGACGACGCCGTCCCGTTGTGGGGTGCCTTGGTCCGGCAGTTGGGGCTGGTCCCGGATGAGCGCCCGCAGTGGCTGGAGTTCGGCCACATTGCAGCGCGGGCGGAGCAGTGGAGCGACGACTTTCCCGCGGATTGGGAGCAGCTTGGACGGCCTTTTCCCCGCTGGCTGCTGGAAGCCGCCCTGGAAGTGTGCCAGACCCGCGGCGTGGTCGGGCGGAGGTCTGCCCGGGACCTGCTGGTCCACACAGACCTGCATTTCCTGAATGTCCTGGCCCGTCCCGGGACTGCGGCACCGGATGGGCCACACGGGCGGGACGGTTACGCGGCCATCGACCCGCAGCCAATGATCGGCGAGCCGGAATTCGCCGTCGCGCCCCTGCTGTGGAACCGCCTGGCGGACCTGCCGGCAAAAGATGCCGGCCGCGGCCTGCTCCGGCGGTGCCACGACTTCAGCACGGCCGCCGGCCTCGACCCGGACGCGGCCCGGCAATGGGGCATCGCCAGGGAGGTGGACAACGCGCTGTGGTACGCCGCGCACGGGCACGACGGCGACCTGGCCCGGTCGCTCTGGGTTGCCAGCACGCTGGCCGGGGGCACCCTGGAGGGCTTGCCGCACCCCCATGCCCTGCCGGAGCCGGGCCAGGGCGGATAGGAGCCGGCAGCCGGCCGGAACGTCCCGCCCCGGAGATGGTCACGAAGTCCGCACGGCGGCCAGGGCTGAGCGGACAGCTTCCACGGCGGTGGCGACGTCCCCACCGCCGGTATGCCAGTTGCTCACGGAGACGCGGAGGATGTCGCGGTCCTGCCAACGCGAACCGGACATCCATACTTTCCCGTCCTCGATGATGCGGGCCGTCACCGCACGGGTGGTCTCGTCGTCTCCGAACGCGATGCACACCTGGGTGTAGCCGACGTCATTGAGGACCTCCACGCCGTCCAGCGCTGCCAGGCCGTCGGCGATCGCGGCGGCAGCAGCCGCCAGCGCGGCCACCTGGGCTGCGACCCCATCGCGGCCCAGGCTTTTCAGGGCTGCCCAGACCGGCACTCCGCGGGCGCGCCGCGACAACTCCGGGACCTTCTCGAACGGGTCCCCCGGGCCTTCGGCGTCGTGCACGAGGTAACTGGCGTGCAGGCCCATGGCTGCCCGGAGCGCCGCGGCGTCCCGGACAATCGCAATGCCGCAGTCATAGGGCACGTTCAGGGTCTTGTGGGCATCGGTGCCCCACGAGTCCGCTTCCTCGAAGCCTGCGGTGAGGTGCCGCAGCTCCGGCGCGGCAGCCGCCCACAATCCGAACGCACCATCGATGTGCACCCACGCCCCGTGCTTGCGCGCGACGGCGATGGCGTCCGCAAACGGGTCGAAGGCGCCGGAGTGCAGGTTCCCGGCCTGGAGGCACACCAGGGCGGGTCCCGTGCCGGACGCGAGGGCGGCATCCAGCGCGGCAGGGACCAGGCGCCCTTGACCGTCGGCGTCCACCGCCGTCGGCTGTCCCAGCCCAAGGTACCGCAGGCCGAGGTCCACGGTGTCGTGGCGCTCCTTGCCCACGAAGCAGCGGATCCGGGGTGCGCCGGACAGCCCGTCGCGGTCCAGGTCCCAGCCTGCGCCGGTCAGCAGCCGCCACCGGGCGGCAGCCATGCCAGTGAAATTCGCCATGGTGGCGCCGGTGACGAACCCGACGTCCGCGGCGCCGGGCAACCCCAACAAGTCCAGCAGCCAGGTGCCGGCGGCTTCCTCTATGGCAGCCGTGGCCGGAGTGGCATAGCGCAGGCCGGCATTCTGGTCCCAGGCGCTGACCAGCCAGTCCGAGGCAAGGGCAGCGGGAAGGGTGCCGCCGATCACCCAGCCGAAAAACCGGCCCGAGGGCATGGCCATGAGTCCGGGTTCGGCCGCTGCGGCAAGCAGGTCGATGACCTCTGCTGCCGGCATGCCGGCGTCCGGGAGCGGCCCGCCAAAGGCTGCGGCAAGCTCGGACGCGTGCAGGCTGGGCCCCACAGGCCGGATTGGAAGGCTGGCCAGCCAGGCTTGGGTGTGCCTCGCCGCGGCCGCGAGTGCCGGTGCGTACTCGTCATCCCCGGGTGCCATACCTGCATGCTACGCCCGGGCGGGTTCCGCCACGAGGAGCAGTTTTGCGCACCGGTCAGGCGAAGTTGTCCTCCCAGACGTCGTAGCCGAGCTTGACGATCAGCGCGGCGACAACCACCAGGAAGACCACCCGGACAAACTTGCTGCCCTGGTTCACAGCGGTGCGGGCGCCAAGGTAGCCGCCGGCCATGTTGGCTGCCCCGAGCAGCAGGCCGAGGCCCCACAGGATGGACCCGTGCGGCAGGAAGAACAGCAGCGCACCGGCGTTGGTGGCCATGTTCACGATCTTGGCTTTGGCGCTGGCCTCCAGGAACGCGTAGCCCATGGCGGACACCAGGGCGATGACCAGGAAGGACCCCGTCCCGGGACCGATGAGTCCGTCGTAGAAGCCGATCACGGCACCGATGAGGCAGGCGACGACGTAGTGCTTGTGGCCGTCGTGCCGCAGCGCCGTCAGGTCGCCCACAGTGGGCTTCAGCGCGGTGAAGAGCGCGACGGCGACCAGCGCCAACACGATGATCGGCTTGAACACCCCGGCGGGCAGGGAAGCGGCCAGGCTGGCGCCGCCAAAACTGCCCGCCAAGGCAATGGCTGCCATGGGAACGGCGGTCCGAAGGTCTGGTCCCACCCGCCGGTAGTACGTCGCTGCACTCGTGGCGGTTCCGAAGATGGAGCCCATCTTGTTGGTGGCCAATGCCTGCACCGGCGCGATGCCGGGAACCAACAGCAGCGCCGGAAGCTGGATGAGGCCTCCCCCGCCCACTACCGCATCAACCCAGCCGGCCGCGAACCCAGCTACCACGATCAGGATGATGGTGGTGAGCTGGATCGATTCGAAGCCGGAGATCACCGGTTGCGGACGGCGTTGACCACGTAGTCGACGGCCTTGTCCACTGCAACGTTCTCGGCCTCGCCGCTGCGGCGGTCCTTGATCTCCACCACGCCGTCCACCAGTCCGCGGCCTACGGCCAGGATGGTGGGCACGCCCACAAGCTCGGCATCGCCAAACTTCACGCCGGGCGAGACTTTGGGGCGGTCGTCGTAGATCACGGAGAGGCCGGCCTCTTCGAGTTCTGCGGACAACTTTTCCGCTGCCTGGAAGATTTCGTCCCCGCGGCCCACGGCCACGACGTGGACGTCGGCCGGAGCCACCGTGCGGGGCCAGACCAGGCCGCGCTCGTCATGGTTGGCTTCGGCAAGCGCGGCAACGGCACGGGTGACGCCGACGCCGTAGGAGCCCATGGTGACCACCACCTGCTTGCCATTCTGGTCCAGGACCTTGAGGTCAAGGGCTTCGGCATACTTGCGGCCGAGCTGGAAGATGTGGCCCATCTCGATGCCGCGGGCCGTCTCCAGGGGGCCGGAACCGTCAGGTGAGGGGTCCCCTGCGCGGACTTCGGTGCACTCGATGACGCCGTCCCAGGTGAAGTCGCGTCCGGCCACCAGGCCGAAGACGTGCTTGCCTGCCTGGTTGGCACCGGTAATCCACGTTGTTCCGCTGACCACGCGCGGGTCCACCAGGTACAGCAGCTTGGTGGCACTCTCGGTGCCCAGGAGCGGCTGGTCGAGCGACAGGCCGGGGCCCAGGTAGCCCTTGACGATCAGGGGCTGCTTCTTGAGGTCTTCCTCGCCGGCCTGCTCGAGGCCGATCTCGCCCGCGATCGGCAGGAACGCACCAATGTTGGCTTCCACGCGCTTGAGGTCCACGGCGCGGTCGCCGGGAACGCCGATGACCACCAGCTGCCGCTCGCCGGTGGGCAGCGTCACGGCGAGGACCACATTCTTCAGCGTGTCAGAGGCGCTCCAGGCGCCGCCGTCGGCCTCTGCCCGCGGGGCAATCTGGTTCGAAGCCGCCACCAGCGTCTCGATGGTGGGCGTATCCGGGGTGTCCAGGACTTCGGCGGCCGGGGCGTTGCTGAAGTCGATCTCGTCGGGAACCACGGTGGTGACGGCCTCGACGTTGGCTGCATACCCGCCGGCGGAACGGACGAAAGTGTCCTCCCCGATTTCGGTGGGGAACAGGAATTCCTCGCTCTTGGACCCGCCCATGGCACCGGCGGTGGCTGCCACCGGAACCACCTCGAGGCCCAGGCGTTCGAAGATCTTCAGGTAGGCGCCCCGGTGGGCTGCGTAGCTGGCATCCAGGCCGGCGTCGTCGACGTCGAAGGAGTAGGAGTCCTTCATGATGAACTCACGGCCGCGCAGGAGGCCCGCACGCGGGCGTGCTTCATCGCGGTACTTGTTCTGGATCTGGTACAGGCTCAGCGGGAGGTCCTTGTAGGAGGAATACAGGTCCTTGACCAGGAGCGTGAACATTTCCTCGTGCGTGGGAGCCAGCAGGTAGTCGGCGCCTTTGCGGTCCTGGAGCCGGAACAGGCCCTCACCGTATTCGGTCCACCGGTTGGTGGCCTCGTACGGTTCGCGCGGGAGGAGTGCCGGGAAGTGCACTTCCTGGGCGCCGATGGCGGCCATTTCCTGGCGGATGATCTCCTCGACCTTGCGCAGGACGCTCAGCCCCAGCGGAAGCCACGTGTAGATTCCGGGAGCCGCGCGGCGGATGTAGCCGGCGCGGACCAACAGTTTGTGGCTGGCAACCTCGGCATCGACGGGGTCTTCGCGCAGCGTGCGCAGGAAAAGCTGGGACAGTCGTAGGACCACGGGTGGTATCCGTTTCTGGGGAAGTGCTGGGTCAGCAGGGCCGGACAATTCGTCTGGGTACTAATCTACCGGCACACGCCCTGCGGCACTGACTGGAGGGGCAGCCCGCCCGGGCCGGGAAGCCCGCTGCGCCGGGAAACAGTAGGGCCACGCCCGGAAAATACAAAGCCCCTGGCCCCCCAGTGAGGCTGGTCATCGCATCCGGGCGTGGCCCAACGCCGTTATCGCCTAAGTACTGGTGAGGACTGGTGAGACCGCCCACCCCACTTCCAGCGCAGCTAGATTGAACCTATGTGATGGTGAACACGTTTGACAAGTGTTTCTGCGCCGGAGGATTCCCTTGCCCCCTCGGCCACCCCGGCCTACATTTAATTCACCAGGTGATGAATTCCCCGGCGGATCCGTCAGGGGAAGCCCTGCGCGGCGACGGAGGCGTTATGACCCACCCGGAAGCACCCCTGGCGGAGGTCCGCCGGCAGGCCATCCCGGCCGTCGCGGCGTCCTCACTGACCGTGAAACTGGGACGGCGTACCGTGCTGGCCGGGCTGAACTTCAGCATTCCAGCAGGACGCATCACCGGTCTGCTGGGACCCTCCGGAAGCGGCAAGACCACGCTCATGCGCACCATCGTGGGAGCGCAGCGCATAGCCGGCGGCACCGTCGAGGTGCTGGGCCTGCCGGCGGGCAGTGCCACCTTGCGGCGGCAGGTTGGGTACGTCACCCAGTCCCCCAGTGTCTATCCGGACCTGACCGTCGAAGCGAACGTCCGCTATTTCGGTGCCATGCACCGGAAAGGGAAAGCCGACGTGGCCGAGGCGGTTGCCGCCGTCGGCCTCGAAGCCCTGGCACGCCGCAAGACCGCCGACCTCTCCGGCGGCCAGGTCAACCGCGTCTCCCTGGCCTGCGCACTGGTGGCCCACCCCCGCCTTTTGGTGCTGGACGAGCCCACCGTCGGCCTGGACCCTGTCCTCCGGGCCGACCTGTGGGAACGGTTTCGGGCCATGGCGCGGGCCGGGACCACCCTCCTGGTCTCCAGCCACGTCATGGAGGAGGCCAGCCGCTGCGACACGCTGCTGCTGTTGCGGGAGGGCCGGCTCCTCGCGCAGCTCACTCCGGACGAGCTCAGCAGGCGCGGGCACAGCAGCAACCTGGAACAGGCCTTCCTGGCCATCATCCGGAACGCGGACCACGCCGGGACAGGCGATGAACCGGAAGCCGTGGCATCGTCCCGCCCGGAGGGGACGGTGCACTGATGGACATCCTGATGATGCTCGCCACCACCCGCCGGGTGCTCAGCCAGCTCCGCCACGACCACCGCAGCATCGCCCTGATCCTGGTGGTGCCGGCGCTGCTGCTCACGGCGGTGTACTTCCTCTATGAGAATGAGGTGCTGCCGCCGGGTGTTCCCCGGACGTTCGACCGGGTTGGCCTGATGATGCTGGCCATCTTTCCGTTCGTGGTGATGTTCCTGGTCACGTCCATCACCATGCTGCGGGAACGCACGTCCGGGACCTTGGAGCGGCTGCTCACCACGCCGGTGCACAAGGCGGACCTGTTGTTCGGGTACGGCGTGGCTTTCTCCCTGATGGCCGCACTCCAGTCACTCGTGGCCACAGCGGTGGCCTACTGGATTTTTGGCCTGGACATCGCCGGCGCCCCCGGCTACGTGGTGCTGATCGCGGTGATCAACGCGGTCCTGGGCGTCGCGCTGGGCCTGTTCTGTTCGGCCTTTGCCAGGACCGAATTCCAGGCCGTCCAGTTCATGCCGGTAGTGGTGGTGCCGCAGATCCTGTTGTGTGGACTGTTCGTTGCCCGGGACCGGATGAATGACGTACTGGAAGCCATCTCCAACGTGCTCCCCCTGACGTACTCGGTGGACGCCCTCCAAGAGGTCGCCGCCCATACTGAGGCAACCAGCCGGTTGTGGCAGGACGCGGCGGCCATGGCCGGCATCTCGCTCGGCGTGCTGGTGCTTGCCGCGTTGACGCTCCGCCGGCGGACAGCGTGACCTTTCCCGGGCCAGCGGATCCGGGAGGGAGTCCGGCAGCGGATCCGGCAGGGAGTCCGGCGGGTTCCGCCGGCCGCCCGGCGGGCTCCGGCCGCCCGGCGGGCTCCGGCCGCCCGGCGGGTTCCGGGCGCCGCGGACGCCGCGTGGGCGCCACCGCGTCCCGCGACCACATCCTCGACGCCGCCCGGAGGCTTTTCGCCGAACACGGCTTTGACGGGACCAGCCTGCGCCAGGTGGCCCGCGCCGCGGGAGTGGATCCGGCCATGATCCACCATTTCTTCAACGGCAAGGACGAACTCTTTGCCCTCAGCGTGGAACTGCCTGCCGACCCGGAGCAGGTCCTTGCGGGCATGGCGGAATCGGACCCTGACCAGCGGGCCGAGTTGATGGTCCGCACGGTCCTCCGGCTCTGGGAAAGCCCCGCCCAGGCCGGCCTCCTGGCCTTCCTGCGCGGAACCATCGGGTCCACGGCCAGGACGTCGCAGCTTCGGGAGGCGGTGGCACGCCGGGTGATCACCAGGATCACGGCTTCGGTTCCCGGGCCGCCGCAGGAAGTGGCGCTGCGCGGAAGCCTCGTGGCAACCCAGATCGTGGGTTTGATGATGGTCCGTTACGTGGTGCGGCTGGAACCGCTCGCGTCAGCACCCGCGGATGATGTGGTGCGGCTGGTGGCACCCACGGTGCAGCGCTACCTCACCGGCCCTATTTGACCAGGGCAGCAGCCGAGTCGAGGAGCGCACCGGCCCGTTGGACGGCGTCGTCCTCGCTCGCGCCCCCGGAGGCGACGGAAGTGAGCACCACGCCCTGCTGCACCGCCTGCGCCGTGACCGTGGACTGCGTACGGCCGTCCGGCAAGGTGGCGTCCGTACGATATGCGAAGACGCCGGGAACAGAGCCCACGCCCTGCAGGGCCTTCACGGTGACCGATACCTCCATGCCCGAGGCCGTCATGGTCATGGAGGAGCACTTGGCCAGCTGGTCCGCGGAGCTGGCCACCTTGCCCAGCAGGCTCTGGTCCAGGCCGGCGATCAGCGATAGCGCGGTCGCCGCGCCGGTGCCGGCGTCGGTGCTCATGCCGATGGCCATGGTGGCGCCATCGACGTTCGGCACGGCGCTGGCAGCTGCGAGTTCCTTGCACTCCGCGGGCTTGACGTCGATCGACGCGAGCATAGTCTTGGTCTGGTCCAGCGTCTTGGTGATATCAACGGCGGGCAGGACTGTCAGCCTGCGGTCCGCCGAGTCCCTGACCTGCCCCACGATGGCAGCAAGCTGTTCGGACGTATAGGCCTTGGCGGTAGGCGTGGGCGTTGCCGTGGGAGTTGGGGCGGCTGTGGTCTGTGACGCCGCTGGCGCTGCGGTCGGGGAATCCGCGGCCTGCGGGGTGGCCGGTCCCCCGCACCCGGATACCGCCATGGCCAGGAGGGCAGAAGCCCCGAATGTTCCCAGCACGGTCTTCTTCATTTTTCCCCCAATTTTCAGTTCTCCTCCGGCGGACGCCGCTAGAAAAGAACTGTAGCGAACGTACCCACCTGCCGGAAGCCGACACGTTCGTACGTGGACCGGGCCTTGGTGTTGAAGCCGTTGACGTACAGGCTGGTCACGGGCGCGATCTTCTGCGCTCTTTCCACCACGGCGGACATGTAGCCGGAGCTCAGCCCCTGGCCGCGGTACCGGGGATTCATCCACACGCCCTGGACCTGGGTGACGTCCGCGGTGACGGCCCCCAGTTCGGCCTTGAAAACCACTTCATGTGCCTCGTTCAGGTGGACCAATGAGTGGCCCTGCCGGATGAGGCCTTCCACCCGGCGGCTGTAGAACTCCCGGCCGCCCAAGTATGGCGAGTACCCTACTTCTTCCTCAAACATGGCGGCGCAGGCCGGAAGGATACGGTCAAAGTCGGCCAGGTTGCCCTGGGCCAAACCCGGGTGGGGCTGGACCCGTGGCCGCTCCGCGATGACCATCAGCGGCTGGTCCGCCCGCACTTCGTGGGCACGGTGGCCCAGTTGGGCGAGTTCCGCATGAAGGGCCAGCACTGCCTCTGCGGGGCCAAAGGCGGACGCATACCGGCGCCCGGAGCTGTTCGCGGCCCCGGCTACCAGCGGCGCAAGGGCGGGGTCAAGCTGGACCGGCACCAGGTTTGCCCCGGCCCAGCAGGCACCGGAAAGGACGCCGTTGTCGAAGACGCCCAGAACGCCGGCGCCTCCGGCGGTGGGTGCTGCGGTGCCCGTGGCGCGCAAATGCGCCAGGATGAACACGTTGGTAACGGGATCCTGCTGCGCCAGACTGGCCAGCGCCGCGGTGTCCTGGCCGTCAAGCGTTCGGACGGAAATACCCGCAGGGTCGGGATCGTCCCTACGAGACGCTAACCACGGGGCTACCCTTGACAGCATCTTCGCCATCGGCCTCCCCCATCTCTTCCGCGATACGCATGGCCTCTTCGATCAGTGTCTCAACAATCTGGCTCTCAGGGACAGTCTTGATGACCTCGCCCTTCACAAAGATCTGGCCCTTGCCGTTTCCGGACGCAACGCCGAGGTCCGCTTCGCGGGCCTCGCCCGGACCGTTCACGACGCAGCCCATGACAGCGACGCGCAGCGGGATCTCCATCCCTTCCAGCCCGGCGGTGACCTGCTCGGCCAAAGTGTAGACGTCCACCTGGGCCCGTCCGCAGGAGGGGCAGGAGACGATTTCCAGCTTGCGGGGACGAAGGTTGAGGGACTGGAGGATCTGGTTGCCCACCTTGATTTCCTCCACCGGCGGGGCGGACAGGGACACCCGGATGGTGTCACCGATCCCCCGGGACAGCAGGGCCCCGAACGCGGTGGCGGACTTGATGGTCCCCTGGAACGCGGGGCCGGCCTCGGTGACGCCGAGGTGCAGCGGCCAGTCGCCCTTTTCGGCGAGCATTTCGTAGGCGGCCACCATGATCACGGGGTCGTTGTGCTTGACCGAGATCTTGAAGTCGTGGAAGCCGTGTTCCTCGAAAAGGGACGCTTCCCAGACAGCGGACTCGACGAGCGCTTCGGGGGTGGCCTTGCCGTACTTCTTGAGGATGCCCGGTTCCAGGGAGCCTGCATTGACGCCGATCCGGATCGAGGTGCCGTGGTCCTTCGCGGCGGCCGCGATTTCCTTGACCTGGTCATCGAACTTCCGGATGTTCCCGGGGTTCACGCGCACTGCCGCGCAACCGGCCTCGATGGCGGCGAAGACATACTTGGGCTGGAAGTGGATGTCTGCGATCACCGGGATCTGGGACTTGCGGGCGATGATGGGCAGCGCCTCGGCATCGTCTGCGGACGGGCACGCGACGCGCACGATGTCGCAGCCGGACGCCGTCAGCTCAGCAATCTGCTGGAGGGTGGCGTTGATGTCCGTGGTGGGCGTGGTGGTCATGGACTGCACGCTGATGGGGAAATCAGATCCCACGCCTACCGAGCCGACTTTGATCTGGCGCGTCTTGCGGCGGGGTGCCAGGACGGGCGGCGGTGCTGACGGCATTCCCAGGCTGACCGAGGTCACGTGGACTCCTTGGGTTGAAAGGGTAGGGATGCGGTTACGCGGCGAGCCCGGCAAGCATGCCGGTGACCGGTGACCATTCAGTGATGCGGGTCCCGGCGATGACGCCGGCCGCGGCAAACGGGTCCTGCTTAAGGATCGAGTTCAGGGCAGCTTCGTCTGTTGCCGTGAAGATCAGGAGGGCACCGGCCCCGTCGCCGTAGGGTCCGCTGGCCACGATGACACCGTCCTGCGCCAGGCCGCCTGTCCATTCGCGGTGCGCGGGCCGGACCTCGTTGCGGGTTTCGGTGGAGTTGGCGGCGTAAACGTACTCAACGGCAAAAACTGTCATACGGCTACCCTATCGCCATGGCTGCCTTCGTACCCATCCGGGCTGTCCCGGTTCGAGGACGCGGTGGACGTTTACTGCAGGAAAAGGACTTTGGCGGCGGCTGCGGTTCCTGCCGCCCAGAGCATGGAGGTGAGGGTTCCGATGATGAAGCGCTCCGCGGCCACAGGGGTCTCCTTGAGTTCAGCGAACCTGCCGAGGCCCTTGATCGCGACGATGTAGGCGATGGCGACCGGCTGGCCGGCCAGGATGGCAAGGCATACGCCGAGCCGTTCCAGCACGCCGATGATGGCGCCGCCGCGCAGGATGCGCTGGCCCGGAGCCGACGCGGCTGCGTCCGTTCCGTTCGACGCCGCCGGCCCGGGTTGCGCCGTCAGCTCGCCGTCCACCGTGACGTCGGCAGACGGGTCCTGGGCAGCGGAGCCGGCGTCCGTTGCCGTCGTGGCGGCATCGGCTTTGTCGTCAATGGTCCTGGCGAGCTTGAACACCAAGGCCGTCACCGGCCATCCCACGAAACCTGCCACCGCCAAGGCCACGGCCACCCACACTGCGGTCACTTGACTCCTCCATCGCCGGCTCCGGTTTCCTGTACGGCCGGGACCACCTGTGCTTGGGCGAGATCAAGCAGCAGCGATGCGGCCGGCCGTGCTGCCCATTCTTCCTGCCATCCGGAGCGAAGCACGGTACGGCTCACGGACTGCTCCGATATTCCAAGTTCCCTGGCCACCTGCTTTTGGCTGCCGTGCCGGGCCGGACCAGGCCGGCCGGCTCCGGGCGCGCCGGCGTCCAGGTGCCGCAGCGCGTCAACCACCCGCCACTGGGCTTCCGTCCGCTCTTGGACCAGGCGGCCCAGCAGCCGGAGCACCGCTTCGGCTTTGGCGCATGTCCGCTCCCCTTCCCCGGCCGGGGTATTCCCGCCCGCCTCCCCCGCCATGATGCCGGCCACCACTGACACCGGCACTTGGGAAGCGGCGGCCTTGGCGCGCTCAACGGCCTTCCGGGCAGCCACGAACGCGGTTCCGGTGCCTTCCCGCGGGCTGGCACCCGCCGGCAGCGTCACGGTTCCGACGCCGATGCCGACGTACCAGTGCCCTTCGCGGAGCGCGTACAGGGCGATGTCCACGACGGCATCAGCGTCCCGCACCACCCCTTGGACTTCGTCGCCGACCGACCGCTCGAAAGCCGGCCTGCCGGCCCCGGCAGGTTCGAGGCGCGCGATCTGCTCAATGAAACCCGGGACCCGGTCCAGGTCACCCGTGCTGCCACGCTGGTCGATCGTCATTACGAACATAGATCAACCATAGGCGGGTGATTCATAACAATCAATCAAATCTGACTGATTTAGCAAAGTCAGCCTAAATCGGCTGATGTCAGAACAGATTGACGGGCTTGACGATGTCCGCGTAGATCAACAGGGCGCTCATGCCCATCAACAAGGCCGCCACGACGTAGGTCACGGGCAGCAGTTTCGCGATGTCGAAGGCTCCCGGGTCCGGCCGGCCGCGCAGCCTGGCTACGGCGCGGCGCGCTCCTTCGTACAGGGCTCCGGCCACATGGCCGCCGTCAAGGGGCAGCAGCGGGATGAGGTTGAATACGGCCAGTGCGAAGTTCAGGCCAGCCAGCAGGCCCACGAGGGTGGCGAGCCGGGACTGGAGCGGGACAGCTTCCATGGCGGCAACCTCGCCGGCCACCCGGCCCACGCCCACCACGCTGATGGGGCCGTTGGGGTCCCGGGGTTCCTCGCTGAAAGCGGCCTTGGCTACGCCCACCACACGGGCGGGCAGGTTGAACACCACGCCGGCCACCTGCCGGATGTTCTCTCCGGCCATGGGCAGGACGGACGACGCCGGCTGGGACACGAGCGCCGTTTGCGCGCCGATGCCAAGGAAACCGACGTCCTGGTACTGGAGGTTGCCGGCAGCATCGGTGGCCTGCCGCCCGTCGGCGCCCATCACGGGCCGGGAAGACAGGACCGGCGTCACCGTGGTTGACACGGCAGCGCCGTCCCGCTGAACGGTGATGGCCACTTCCTTGCCGGCAGAGGCGCGGATCCACTCCGTCAGCTGGTCCCAGCTGGTGACGGCCTTGCCGTCGAAGGAGGTGATGGTGTCATTGGGTTTGAGTCCCGCCGCTGCCGCGGGGGTCAGCTGGCAGTCGGCAGAGTCGGGATCGACGGTTTGCCCTGCGGCCACTTGGCATTTGGAGACGTCGGAGATGGTGGTGGTGGCGGTGGCAATGCCAAATCCCATCAGGAGGACGGCCGTCAGCACCACCCCAAGGACCATGTTCATGGCCGGCCCGCCCAGCATCACGATCACTTTTTTCCAGACCGGCAGCCGGTAGAAGACGCGGTCGTGGTCGCCGGGTCCTACCTCTTCGTGGGCTAGTGACCGGGCTTCCGTAGCCAGCGTCTGGAACATCCCGGTACTGGAGGGCCGGACCGAGCCGTCCTCCTTGTTGGGCGGGTACATGCCGATCATCGAGACGTAGCCGCCCAGCGGAACGGCTTTCACGCCGTACTCGGTTTCACCCTTGCGGCGTGACCAGAGGGTGGGCCCGAAGCCGATCATGTACTTGGTGACGCGCACCTTGAAGAGCTTGGCCGGCACCAGGTGCCCCACCTCGTGGAGGGCGATGGACACGGCAATGCCGACGGCCACGAAGACGACGCCGAGGATGAAAAGTAGGACAGGGGTCATGGAGGTGCTGCTGCTTCCTAGAGACTGCTGACTGCTAAACGTTCGTGGGCGCGGGCGCGTGCCCAGCTTTCAGCATCCAGCACCGACTCCACTGTCAGCCCGGAGGAACCTGAGTGTTCGCTGAGCACCCCGTCCACGGTATCGACGATGTCGGTGAACCGGATCCGGCCCGCATGGAACGCCGTAACGGCCTCTTCGTTGGCCGCATTGAAAACAGCAGGGAAGGTGCTGCCTTGCTTGGCGGCGTCCTTGGCAAGGTCAACGGCCGGGAAGGCTGCAGCATCCAGGGGTTCAAAGGTCCAGGTGGCGGCCTGGGTCCAGTCGCAGGCGGGCGCGGCCATGGGTACCCGGGCCGGCCAGCCCAGGCCAAGGGCAATCGGAAGCCGCATGTCCGGCGGGGAGGCCTGGGCAATGGTGGAGCCGTCAACGAACTGGACCATCGAATGGACGACGGACTGCGGGTGCACCACCACATCGATCCGGTCGAGCGGGATATCGAACAGCAGGTGGGCTTCGATGACTTCCAGTCCCTTGTTGACCAGGGTGGCCGAATTGGTGGTGACCATGACCCCCATGTCCCAGGTGGGGTGCGCCAGCGCCTCGCGTGGCGTGACGGAATGCAGCTGCTCCCGGCTCCTGCCGCGGAAAGGCCCCCCCGAGGCCGTCAGGATGAGCCGGTCCACCTCGGCTGCCGTACCTGCGCGCAGGCACTGGGCGATCGCCGAGTGTTCCGAGTCAACGGGCACAATCTGGCCTTCCTTGGCCGCAGCCTTGACCAGGCTGCCGCCAACGATCAGCGATTCCTTGTTGGCCAGGGCCAGGGTGGCCCCGGAGCGGAGTGCCGCAAGGGTGGGCGCCAGGCCAATGGAACCGGTGATGCCGTTGAGGACCACATCCGCTTCCACCGCGGCGATCCGGGCCGAGGCGTCAGGTCCGGCCACGATTTCCGGGCGGTACCCGGGACGGCCGGCGGCGGCTGCTGCTTCCCGGATAAGGGATTCCAGCCGGCCGGGGTCACCGGCGGCGATGCCCACCACGGCGGCACCGGTGTGGACCGCCTGGCGGGCCAGCAGTTCAAGGTTGCCGCCACCGGCACTGAGTGCCACCACCTCGAACAGGTGCGGGGCGCCGTCGACGACGTCGATCGCCTGGGTGCCGATGGAACCGGTGGATCCGAGGAAGACGATTCTGCGTGGCTGCATCCGTTAAGTATCCCGCACGCGGCCGGGCCTGCTGCGCCTTGACCGCCGGGCGGCCGGGCGTAACGTGGAAACCGTGGACTGGCTCACCTGGTTCGATGCGCCGGAGTATGAATTTGCCCGGCAGGTGCTGCAACGGGGCGTCGCAGCGTTGTACTTTGTTGCGTTCCTGTCCACGCTGAACCAGTTCCCGGCCTTGCTCGGAGAGCGCGGCCTCCTTCCGGTGCCGGACTTCCTGGCCGCGTTTTCCCGGTTGTCCCGGCCCACGCTGTTCCGTTGGCGGTATTCCGACCGGCTGCTGCGCGGTGTCTGCGCCGCAGGCCTGGCGGTCTCGGCGCTGCTCGTCGCCGGGCTCCCCCAGGCCGGACCGCCCTGGGTTCCATTGCTTGCGTTCCTTGCCCTGTGGCTTTTGTACATGTCCATCGTGAACGTGGGGCAGACCTTCTACGGGTTCGGCTGGGAGATGCTGCTGCTGGAGGCCGGTTTCACCGTGGCCTTCCTCGGATCGGACCAGACGGAACCGCCGCGGACCATCCTGATCCTGGTGGTGTGGCTGGTGTTCCGGCTGGAATTCGGGGCAGGCATGATCAAGATCCGCGGCGGCCGCGAGTGGCGGGACCTGACGGCCTTGTACTACCACCATGAAACCCAGCCCATGCCGGGCCCCCTCAGCAGGCAGGCACACCTGCTGCCGAAGCCGCTGCACCGGATCGAAGTGGTGGGCAACCACATCGCCCAGCTGGTGGTGCCGTTCCTGCTGTTCGCCCCGCAGCCGGTGGCGGGCGTGGCGGCGGCCGTCGTCGTGGCCACCCAGCTGTGGCTGGTGGCGAGCGGCAACTTTGCATGGCTGAACTGGATGGCGATCATCCTGGCGTTTGCCGCGGTCAGCGATCCCGTGGCCCACGCCGTGATCCCGGCCGTCCCGGCGGACTGGCACGCCGGCGCAGCACCGGCCACTCCCCTGTGGTGGCTGGCCATAACGCTGGCGGCGTCCCTCCTGCTGCTGGTCCTTAGCTACTGGCCATTGCGGAACCTCTTCTCCCGCCGGCAGCTCATGAATGCCAGCTTCAACCGGTGGCAGCTGGTCAATGCCTACGGCGCCTTCGGCACGGTGACCAGGCAGCGCATCGAGATCGTGGTGGAAGGAACCTTGGACGGGAACCCCGGGGACGCGTCGGACTGGCGCGAGTATGGCTTCAAGGGCAAACCCGGCGATGTCAGCCGCATTCCCCGGCAGTGGGCTCCGTACCACCTGCGGTTGGACTGGCTGATGTGGTTCCTGCCGCTGCGGAGCGTGCACGAGGAATGGTTCTATGCCTTCCTGGGCAAACTGCTCGTGGCGGACCGGCAGGTGTTGCGGCTGCTCCGGCATGACCCGTTCGACGGCGCCGCGCCGCGCCTGGTGCGCGTGCGAAGTTTCCATTACCGCTTCGCCACCCGGAAGGAGCTCCGGGAGACCGGGAACCGCTGGGTGCGGACGCTGCTGTACGAGCCCATTCCGCCCACGTCCCTTCGCCGGCCGACGGGACGGAAGGGCAGCTAGGCGTCCCTGCCTGCACGGCGCAGGATGCCTTCGGCGTGCTTCAGGATTGGCCCGTCGATCATCTTTCCGTGGTGTTGGAAGACCCCGCTCCCGGCCGCCGCGGCAGCGTGCAGCAGTTCACGCGCCGCGGCCACCTCCTCCCCGGAGGGAGCGAAGGCTTTGCGGACCACGGCAGCCTGGCCGGGATGGATACACGCCTTGGAGCCGAACCCGGAGGCCACGGCGTCGGCGGTTTCGTCCGCCAGCCCGTCGAGGTCGGGGATGTTGGTGTACACGGCGTCGATGGCTTCCTTGCCCAAGGCCCTGGCGGCCAGCAGCACCGAGGAGCGGGCGTGCAGGGCGACCGCCCGGTAGCCGCCGTCGTCCTTCCTGCTGGAGGTGCCGCCCAACGTGGCCACGAGGTCCTCTGCTCCCCACATCAGGGCCACCACGTTGGGGGCAGCCGCAATGGCGGGGGCGTTCAGCACGCCCAGGGCCGTTTCGCACAACGCAATGACCTGGTAGCCTTCCAGCGCCTTGAGCTGTTCAGCCGATTCCGCCTTGGCGAGCATCACCGTGCGGTACGGCGTGTGCGCCAGGCAGTGCAGGTCCTTCGCGAAGTCGTCCGTGCCGACCGGGTTGACCCGGACGATGGTCCGGCTGGGGTCAAGTTCGGGATCGTCTCCTGCAGCGCCCGCCTGGGCCAGGATTGCCCCGCGCGCCCGCTGCTTGTCCGGTGGCGCCACGGCGTCCTCGAGGTCCAGGATCACGGCGTCCGCCCGCGCTGCGGCTTTCAGGTAGCGCTCGGGGCGGTCGGCGGGGCAAAAGAGCAGGGCCGGGCCCATCACAAATGTCATACGGGCATTCTCCCCTGTGCGTCGGGCTGGTCCTGGTGGGCGGCCCGGGTCCACATCAGGCAGCTTCTCGTGGCCCGTGCCACCACGGCTCCGTCCTGGTTGCGCCCGGTGTGCTCCATGGCGGCAATGCCCTGGCCCGGCCGGGAGGCCGAAAGCCGTTTGCCGGTGATCACGGTCTCTGTGTAGAGCGTGTCCCCGTGGTAGAGCGGGTGCGGAAAGGAGACATCGGTCAGCCCGAGCTGGGCGATGATGGTCCCCTGGGTCAACTGGGTGACGGACTGCCCCACCATGGTGGCGAGGGTGAACATCGAGTTCATCAGCCGCTGGCCAAAAGGCTGCCCCGCGCTCCAGGCAGCATCCAGGTGCAGCGCCTGCGTGTTCATGGTGAGGGTGGTGAAAAGGACGTTGTCCGTTTCCGTCACGGTGCGTCCAGGCCGGTGGGCATACAGCACGCCCTCCTCCAGCTCGTCGAAGTAGAGCCCGCGCTGCTCGATGACGCGCCGGCCGCCCCCTGGGGCCGCTGGGCCGGCCGGGAGCCTATCAGTGGGGTCGGTGCCGGTCATACGGTAAGTTCCTGGTCTTCTTCGTACAATTCCGCGCCGGTGGCGGCCACCACGTCTTCGACGGAAACGTTGGGGGCCAGCTCGCGCAGCACCAGCCGGGAGGGGCCGCCGTCCCGGACGACGTCGATCACGGCGAGGTCGGTGATGATCCGGTCCACGCAGCCTTTGCCGGTCAGCGGGAGCGAGCACTCCCTGACAATCTTGGGATTGCCGTTCCGGTCCACGTGCTCCATCATCACGATCACGCGCTTGGCGCCAAACACCAGGTCCATGGCGCCGCCCATTCCCTTGACCATCTTTCCCGGGACCATCCAATTGGCGAGGTCTCCGTTGGCGGCCACTTCCATCGCGCCCAGGACGGCCAGGTCCACGTGGCCGCCGCGGATCATGCCAAACGACGTCGCCGAGTCGAAGAACGCCGCACCCCGGTTGACCGTCACGGTCTCCTTGCCGGCATTGATCAGGTCCGGATCCACCGCATCCTCTGCCGGGTAGGGGCCGACGCCCAGGATCCCGTTCTCCGAGTGCAGCACCACTTCCACCCCGGCCGGAATGTAGTTGGGAATCAGGGTGGGCATGCCGATGCCCAGGTTGACGTACTGGCCGTTGCGGAGTTCCCGGGCAACCCTGGCGGCCAGTTCGTTCCGCGTCCAGCCTTTGCCGCCTGCTGCGGCGGCGGCCCCGCCGGGCCCGGGCTGGTGCCCGCCGCCGCGCCGGTATTCCGGACGGACCGCTTCCGGGCGGGGCGCCTCGGGGCTGTTGGGATCCATGGTCATGCTCCTGCCTGCTGGTCACTGCCGGCGGGGTTCCCGCCCGCCGCGGCCGGGGCCGCCAGGGCCACCGTCCGCTTTTCGATGCGCTTTTCCCCGCCGGACGCCAGGACCACCCGCTGGACGAAGATCCCGGGGGTGTGGATGTGTCCGGGGTCCAGTTCGCCGGGTTCGACGAGTTCCTCCACCTCGGCGATGGTGATGCGTCCGGCCATGGCGCAGAGCGGATTGAAGTTCATGGCCGTGGCATGGAAGACCAGGTTGCCGTGCCGGTCACCCTTCCAGGCGTGCACCAGCCCGTAGTCGGGGGTGAGGGATTCTTCCAGGACGTAGTCCACTCCCCCGAAGGAACGCACTTCCTTGGCCGCGGAGGCGATCGCGATGCCGCCGTCGGCGTCGTACTTCTGCGGCAGGCCGCCGTCGGACACCTGGGTCCCCACCCCCGCCTTGGTGTAGAACGCGGGGATGCCGGCGCCGCCGGCGCGCAGCTTCTCGGCCAGGGTGCCCTGCGGTGTCAACACCACCTCGAGCTCACCGGCAAGGTACTGGCGGGCGAACTCCTTGTTCTCCCCCACATAGGAGCTGATGGTGCGGCGGATGCGGCCGTCGCGGAGCAGGATGCCCAAGCCCCAGTCATCCACGCCGCAGTTATTGCTGACCGTTTCCAGGCCGGAGGTTCCGGCGCGGTGCAGGGCGTCGATCAGGGCCACCGGGATGCCGCACAGCCCGAAGCCGCCAACCGCCAGGGAAGCCCCGTCCGGGATATCCGCCACGGCGTCGTCGGCGCTGGCTACAACCTTGTCAATCATCATTGATCCTTTCCGGCCGGCTGCGATCCGTACTGCTGGCGCAGGTGCTTACAGTCCCAGTTCACGGGCGATCAGCATCAGCTGGACTTCCGTGGTGCCCTCCCCCACTTCAAGGATCTTGGAGTCGCGGTAGTGGCGTGCCACGGTGAACTCGTTGATGAAGCCATAGCCGCCGAATACCTGGGTGGCATCCCGCGCGTTGTCCATGGCCGCCTCGCCTGCGACCATCTTAGCGATGGCCGCCTGGGTCTTGAACGGCTTGCCGGCCAGCATCCTGGCGGCCGCATCGTAGTAGGCCAGGCGGGCCGTGTGGGCCCGCGCTTCCATCCGCGCGATCTTGAAGGAGATGGCCTGGTACTTGCCGATTTCCTGGCCAAATGCCCGGCGTTCCCTGGCGTATTTGACCGACAGGTCCACGCAGCCCTGGGCGGCGCCGGTGGCCAGCGCGGCAATGGCGATCCTGCCTTCGTCCAGGATGGACAGGAAATTCGCGTACCCGCGCCCTTCTTCGCCGAGGAGGTTTTCCTCCGGTACGCGGACATCCTTGAGGGTCAACGGGTGGGTGTCGGAGGCATTCCAGCCCACCTTGTTGTACGGCTTCTCGGCTTTGAAGCCCGGCGTATCCGTGGGCACGAGGATGGTGGAGATGTCCTTCTTGATGCTGCCGTCGGGGCGTTCCTGCTGCCCGGTGACGGCGGTGACGGTAACCAGGCGGGTGATGTCGGTTCCCGAGTTGGTGATGAACTCCTTGTTGCCGTTGATCACCCAGTGACCGTCCTCCCGCCGGGCGTGGGTCTTGGTACCGCCGGCGTCAGAGCCGGCCTCGGGTTCGGTGAGCCCGAAGCCCGCGAGCGCCTGGCCTGATGCCAGGAGCGGAAGCCATTCCTGCTTCTGGGCGTCGGTTCCAAAGCGGTACACCGGCATGGCACCCAGGGAAACGCCGGCCTCCAGCGTGATGGCCACCGACTGGTCCACCCGGCCGAGTTGTTCCAAGGCCAGGGCGAGCGCGAAGTAGTCGCCGCCCATGCCGCCGAATTCCTCCGGGAAGGGCAGCCCGAACAGGCCCATTTCGGCCATCTGTTTCACCACGTCATACGGGAAGCTGTGTTCCTCATCGTGTTTGGCGGAGACAGGGGCCACCACGTTGTCCGCGAAGTCGCGGACGGTGTCGCTGAGGTCCTGGTATTCCTCGCTGAGTTCGAATCCGGTCATGGTCAGGCTCCTTCGCCTTGGCTGGTGGCTGTATCTGTATCTGTATCTGTATCTGTATCTGTATCTGCGGGCGCTGGTTCCGCGTCTGCAGGGTGGGGGTGCACGGTGGCCAGGACCTGGTCGGCCTTCACGAGGTCGCCGGTGCGGGCGCTGAGGTGCACGGTGCCGGTCAGCGGCGCAACGAGGTGGTGCTCCATCTTCATGGCCTCCACGGACACCAGGACCTCCCCGGCTTGGACCGCGTCGCCGTCGGAGACCGGGACGGCCACCACGGTTCCCGGCATTGGCGAGCGCACCTCGGGGTCCGCTGAGCCCTCTTCGCGTTGAATGGCGGCGAGCACCCGGTCCAGCCGTGCCTCCCGGGTCAGGACCTCAAGCCGGCAGGACCAGCCATCACTGCCCAGGAAGAGCCGCGTGGGCCGGCCGGGGCTTGCGCCCACCGCGTAAATTTGGGTGTCGTCGCCGAGCCGGAGGACGGCCCGCCGCGGGTCCTCAAGGGATAGCCCTGCGCGCTCCTGCTTTCGCCCGTCAACGGCTGCCGTGACGGCGGCTGCCCTTGCCGGGCTTCCGGTGACCTCAACCGTGGCCACGCCGTCGTCGGCCGTTCCCAGGCTGATCCGGCGCGGTGCCGGCGTTCCGAGCCGCCAGCCGTTGTGGGCCCGCCACGGTCCGCTCCCCGGGGCAGTGTTGTGGTCCTCCAGGGAGAGCGCGTACAGCGCCGCGGCCACCAGTTCGGCGTCACCGGCCTTCCGGAATTCCATGCCGGGCAGCTTGCGTTCGATCAGGCCGGTGTCCAGGTGGCCGGCCTTGACGTCGGAGTCGTTCAGCAGGAGCCGCAGGTACTCCACATTGGTGTCGATTCCCAAGGCGGTGTAGCGGGCCAGGGCCTCGTCAAGGGTTGCCAGCGCGGCACCGCGGTCTTCGCCCCACGCGATGACCTTGGAAATCATGGGGTCATAGTGGGCCGGGAGTTCCAGGCCCTCCAGCAGGGAGGAGTCCACCCGGACCCGGCCCCCGGCCGGGGATGGCAGTTCGTCCAGCACCAGCACGGTCCCGGTGGAGGGGAGGAAATTCTTCTCCGGCACCTCGGCGTACACGCGCGCTTCCACGGCATGGCCGGAAAGTTCGACGTCGGCCTGCCGGAGCGTCAGTTCGGCACCGGCGGCGATCCTTACCTGCCATTCCACGAGGTCGGTGCCGGTGACCATTTCGGTCACCGGGTGCTCCACCTGCAGCCTGGTGTTCATCTCCATGAAGAAGAACTCGTCCGGTGCGTCGTCGGAAACCAGGAATTCCACGGTTCCGGCGCCCCGGTAGTTCACGCTGCGGGCTGCATTGCAGGCCGCCTCGCCGATCCGTGCCCGAATGGCCGCCCCGTCCGGAAGGCCCTCCAGCAGCGGCGACGGCGCTTCCTCGATGACTTTCTGGTGACGCCGCTGCAGCGAGCATTCCCGCTCGCCCAGGTGGATGACGTTGCCGTGGCTGTCCGCCAGCACCTGCACTTCGATGTGCCGTGGGGTGGTCACCAGGCGTTCCAGGAACAGGGTGTCGTCGCCGAACGCGGCGGCGGCCACGCGCCGGGCCGTTGCCAGGGCGGCGGCCAGGTCCTCCGGTTTTTCGACGGCGTGCATCCCCTTGCCGCCGCCGCCGGCGGAGGGCTTGATCAGGAGCGGAAAGCCGACCCCGCCGGCTGCCTCCACCAGTTCGCTGTCGGTCATGCCGGGCTCGGCGATGCCGGGAACCACCGGCACGCCGTAGCCGGCCACGTGGTTCTTGGCCCGGATCTTGTCCCCCATAACGTTCAGGGCCTCCACGCCGGGTCCGATGAAAGTGATGCCGGATTTCTCCAGGGCGCGGGCGAAGTCCACGTTCTCGCTGAGGAAGCCGTACCCCGGGTGGACGGCCTCGGCGCCCGATTGCCGGCACGCCTCAATGATCGCGTCCGCGCTCAGGTAGCTGTCGACGGCGGCTGCCGGGCCGATGCGCACGGCCGCGTCAGCTTCGCGGACGTGGCGGGCGCCGGCGTCGGCATCGCTGTAGACGGCCACCGACCGGATGCCCAGGCGGCGCAGGGTCCGGATGACCCGGCAGGCGATTTCACCGCGGTTTGCCACCAGGACCGTGCCGAACAGGCGTGGGGTGGACGTGCCGCCGGGGGCTGGATCTGTTCGGGTTTGCATGGTCATTGCGGGCTCACATCCGGAAGAGGCCGAAGGAGGTCTCCGGCAAGGGGGTGCGGGAGACGACGTCGAGCGCCAGTCCCAGGACGGTGCGGGTGTCTGCGGGGTCGATCACGGCATCGTCCCAGAGCCTGGCCGTGGAGTAGTAGGGGCTGCCTTGGTCCTCGTACTGGCGGCGGATGGGTGCTTTGAACGCCTCTTCGTCGCTTGCCGGCCATTCTTCGCCGGCCGCCTCGTACTGGTCGCGTTTCACGGTGGCCAGGACGCTGGCGGCCTGGTTGCCGCCCATGACGGAGATCCGGGCGGCCGGCCACATCCAGAGGAACCGCGGCGAAAAGGCCCGGCCGCACATCGAATAGTTGCCGGCGCCAAAGGAGCCGCCGATCACCACCGTCAGCTTGGGAACGCGGGCAGTGGCCACGGCGGTCACCATCTTGGCGCCGTTCTTGGCGATGCCGCCCTGCTCGGCGTCCTTGCCCACCATGAAGCCGGAGATGTTCTGCAGGAACAGCAGGGGGATGCCGCGCTGGTCGCAGAGTTCGATGAAATGGGCGCCCTTGAGCGACGATTCGCTGAAAAGCACGCCGTTGTTGGCCACGATTCCCACGGGGTGTCCGCAGATCCGGGCGAATCCCGTGACAAGGGTGGTGCCGTATTCCCGTTTGAACTCGTGGAACCTGCTGCCGTCCACCAGCCGGGCGATGACTTCGTGGACGTCGTAGGGGGCGTTGACGTCCGTGGGCACGGCGCCGTAGATTCCGTCCGGGTCCACGGCGGGTTCGACGACGGGCTCCACCTGCCAGGCGGGCGCGGCGGGCGGCGGGAGGGTGGCAACGATGTCCCGGATGATCTGCAGGGCGTGCTCGTCATTTTCGGCCAGGTGGTCGGTCACCCCGGAGATGCGTGCGTGCACGTCTCCACCGCCGAGTTCCTCCGCAGTCACGATCTCCCCGATGGCGGCCTTCACCAGGGGCGGGCCGCCCAGGAAGATCGTGCCTTGGTTCCTGACAATGACTGTCTCGTCGCTCATGGCGGGGACGTAGGCACCGCCGGCGGTGCATGACCCCATGACGGCGGCGATCTGCGGTATCTTCGCGGCGGAGAGCCTGGCCTGGTTGTAGAAGATGCGGCCAAAATGGTCCTTGTCCGGAAAGACCTCATCCTGCTTGGGAAGGAACGCCCCGCCCGAATCCACCAGGTAGATGCAGGGCAGCCCGTTTTCGAGAGCTATCTCCTGGGCACGGAGGTGCTTCTTCACCGTCATCGGGTAGTAGGTTCCGCCTTTGACGGTGGCATCGTTGGAGATCACCAGCACCTGCCGCCCGTGCACCAGTCCGATCCCGGCGATGACCCCGGCTCCCGGTGCGTCGTCGCCGTACATCCCGTTGGCAGCCAGCGGCGCGATTTCAAGGAACGGGCTGCCGTCATCCAGCAACTGGTCGATCCGGTCCCGTGGCAGCAGCTTCCCCCGGGCCACGTGCCTCTCCCGCGATTTCTGTGGTCCGCCGAGGGCCGCGTCCGCCAGCCTCTTCCGGAGATCGCCGGCGAGAGCCAGTTGCGCTTCCCGGTTGGCGCGGAAGGACTCGCTTGCGGGGTCGAGCCTGCTGGCCAGGGTCTCCATTGACGATCCGTTCGTGTCTGGACCGGGCCGACTCCAGGTCAACTCGGTTAGTGACTAATAACTGAAATTCAGGTTAGTCTCGATTAACTGTGATGTCCAACACATGGCGGTGTTGGTAGAATCTGCGTCGGTCCGAGGAGGAAAAGTGCCAAGCACGGGAACACAGTCCAGCAACGCCGCGCAGCCAGGCACCACAACGCACCCGGCTCCCACCACGCAGCGCGGCAAGGCGAAGGAGAACCGGCGGCAGGCCCTGCTCACCGCGGCGGCTTCACTGTTCGCACTGAACGGCTTCAACCGGGTGTCGCTCGAAGACCTTGGTGCGGCAGCAGGCGTGAGCGGCCCCGCTGTGTACCGCCATTTCCCGGGCAAGCAGGCAGTCCTCGCCGACCTCCTGGTGACCGTGAGCCAGGAACTGCTGGACGGCGGACGCCAGGTGGTGGAAGACAGCGCCGACCCGGCAGCCGCCCTCCGCCGGCTGGTGGAGTTCCAGGTGGACTTTGCGCTCGGCAAGCCCGACGTGATCCGCGTCCAGGACCGGGACCTCAGCAACCTCTCCGAGCAGGACCAGTCAGCGGTGCGCTCCCTGCAGCGCAGCTACGTGGAGTTATGGGTGGACGTCCTCGCAGGCGTCCACCCCGGGACGGACGCTGCCGAACTCCGCATGCGGGCGCACGCCACCTTCGGCCTCATCAACTCCACTCCGCACTCCGTCCGCAGCCATGGCCGGCGGATGGCGGCAGGCGTGGCCCGCCCCCTGCTTGAGCGCATGGCACTGGCAGCGCTGCTGGCGGACAGTGCAGGGGACGCCCCGCCCTCCCGCTAGACCATGGTGAGCACCATTCCCGGCTCGGCCAGGATGGCGCCCACGTCGGCAAGGAACCGGGAGCCTTGTTCGCCGTCCACCAGCCGGTGGTCGAAGGACAGGCTCAAGGTGATCACCTGGCGCAGGGCCACCTCGCCCCGGTATTCCCACGGCAGGGTCCGGACGGCGCCCAGCCCCAGGATGGCCGCCTCGCCCGGATTGAGGATGGGAGTACCGGCATCGATGCCGAAAACGCCGATGTTGGTGATGGAAATGGTGCCCCCGGACAGCTCGGCAGGCGTGGTCTTGCCGGCGCGGGCCGTTTCCGCGAGCGCCGTCAACGCCTGGGCGAGCTGCGGAAGTTGCATGGTGTCCGCATCCTTGATGTTGGGAACGGTGAGTCCCCGGGGCGTGGCCGCCGCGATGCCAAGGTTGACGTAGTTGTAGGTGACGATTTCCTGGTGTTCCTCATCCCAGTGCGAATTCAGCGCCGGATTCCTGCGGAGGGCGACGAGGACTGCCTTGGCCGCGAGCGTCAGCGGGGTGAGCTTGAAGCCGGCGAATTCCCTGCTGTTCTTGAGCCTGGCCAGCAGTTCAAGGCTTGGCGTCACGTCCACGGTGAGGAATTCGGTGGCATGCGGGGCGGTGAAGGCACTCTGCACCATGGCGGCCGCGGTGTATTTGCGGACGCCCTTGATGGGAGTCCGGGTTTCCCGCTCCCCCAACCGGCTGCCTGAGCGGGCCACCGGCTCCGCCAGGGGCGGGACAGCTTCTTCCTTGTGTCCGGCAAATCCCCGGACGTCTTCCCTGGTGATCAACCCGCCAGGCCCGGTGCCGGGAACCCGTGCCAGGTCCACCCCCAAGTCCCTGGCCAGCTTGCGCACCGGGGGTGTGGACCGTGGCCGCTCGGCGGTTGCAGTGTCAGCAGGCCTGGTTTCGGCAGGCTCAACCACCGCAGGCCCGGTTTGGACCGGCGCGGTTTTGACCGGCTCAGTTTTGAGCGGCTCGATTTTGACCGGCTCGGTTTTGACCGCGCCAACCACCGGGGCGGCGAAGTTCCGGGGCCGGCGGGCCGGCCGGCCGGAGCCTTCGACGACGGCGCCGTAGCCCACCAGGTTCGGTTCCCGTTTCTGCGTTTCCGCGCCGCGCTCCCCCGGCTCCGCCGTCAACGTTCCGGCCGGGTCCGAAGGTGCCGTTCCGGCGTCGTCCGGCACCTCGAACGAGACGATGGGCTTGCCTACCTCAACCACGGACCCGGGCTGCTCGTGGAGCTCCCTGATAACCCCGGCATACGGAGAGGGAAGCTCCACCACGGCTTTGGCTGTCTCCACCTCGGCAATGACCTGGTTCAGGCTGACGGTGTCCCCAACGTCCACTTTCCAGCTGAGGATTTCTGACTCTGTGAGCCCTTCGCCCAGGTCAGGGAGACGGAATTCCTTGATCATGGTGGCGCTCATCCTTCCAGCCCGCTCAGGGAATTCGGGCGGCCCAAGGCGCGGTCCACGCCGTCGAGAATACGGTCCAGGCCCGGCAGGTGGTGCATTTCCAGCTTGGAGTACGGGTACGGAATGTCGAACCCGGTGACCCGGACCGGAGCAGCTTCGAGGTGGTAGAAACACCGCTCGGTGATGCTGGCGGCCACTTCCGCTCCGAGGCCGCCGGACTGTCCGGCTTCGTGCGTGACCACCAGGCGCCCGGTCTTCCGCACGGAGGCGACCACGGCGTCGTAGTCCACCGGGGCCAGCGAGCGCAGGTCGATGACTTCGAGGGAGATTCCTTCGTCGGCTGCGGCCGTGGCGGCGTCCAGTGCGGTCTTGACCAGGGGTCCGTAGGCCACCAGGGTGGCGTCGGTGCCCTCGGTCAGCACGCGGGCCTTGTCCATGGGCAGGGCGGAGGAAAGGGCGGCCGACTCGTCCACCTCGCCTTTGTCGTGGTAGCGGCGCTTGGGTTCGAAATACAGGACGGGATCGTCGCAGGAAATGGCCTGCTGGATCACGGTGTACGCGTCCTGGGGGTTGGAAACGGCCACCACGCGCAGCCCGGAGGTGTGTGTGAAGTACGCTTCCGGGGACTCGGAGTGGTGCTCCGGCGAGCCGATCCCGCCGCCGAAGGGAACCCTGATGGTGATGGGCATCTTCACCGCGCCGCGTGTGCGGTAATGCAGCTTCGCCACCTGGCTGACGATCTGGTCGAACGCCGGATAGATGAATCCGTCGAACTGGATCTCCACCACAGGGCGGTAGCCGCGGTAGGCCAGGCCGACGGCAGTCCCCACGATGGCGGATTCGGCCAGCGGCGTGTCCACCACCCGGTGGGTGCCGAAGTCTTTTTGCAGACCGTCGGTTACCCGGAACACGCCGCCGAGGGCACCGATGTCCTCGCCGAGGAGGACCACCTTGGAGTCGCTTTCCAGCGACTTCCGCAGGCCGGCGTTTATGGCGCGGGCAAAGGTCAACTGGGTCATCAGCGTGCACCTTCCTCTGAAACTGCTCCTGCGGGGTCGCCGAATGAAGCCAGGTAGCGGGCGTAATGGTCCTGCTGGCGTTCAAGCCAGGAGTTGGGGGTGCTGTAGACGTGCTTGAAGACGTCCATCGGCTGGGGATCCGGCATGGTGGTGCAACCGCGGCGCATTTCCGCTGCCACGGAATCGGCCTTGCGCCGGACCTGCTCCTGCAGCTCCGCGGTCAGGAGGCCCTTCCGGTCCAGGAGCGATGCCAGCCGGGAGATGGGGTCCTTTGCCGCCCAGTCCTCCAGTTCGTTGGCGTCCCGGTAGCGGGTGGGATCATCGGCGGTGGTGTGCGGTCCCATCCGGTAGGTGACGGCTTCGATGAAGGTGGGGCCGCCGCCGCGCCGCGCCCGGTCCAGTGCAAGCCGGGTGCCTGCCATGACAGCCAGGACGTCATTGCCGTCCACCCGAAGGCTGGGGATGCCGAAGCCTGTGGCCCGCTCCGCAAGGTGGATGTGCGACTGCAGCCGTACGGGCTCGGAGATGGCCCAGTGGTTGTTGGTGCAGAAGAACACCACGGGGGCCTGGAAGCTGGCGGCGAACACCATGGCCTCGTTGACGTCGCCTTCGCTGGTGGCGCCGTCGCCGAAGTAGGTAACTGCCACGGCATCGGCGCCGTCGTTCTGGATGCCCATGGCATAGCCGGTGGCGTGGAGGGTTTGGGCGCCAATGATGATCTGCGGGGTTGCCATGTTGATGCTGTAGGGGTCCCAGCCGCCGGAGGCGTTGCCGCGCCAGACCCGGAGCAGGTCTGTCAGGTCCACTCCCCGGCAGTAGGCCACGCCGTTCTCGCGGTAGCTGGAGAAGACGAAGTCGTCCGCCCGCATGGCGCGTCCCGAACCGATCTGGGACGCCTCCTGCCCCAGCAGCGGCGGCCAGAGCGCCAGCTCTCCCTGCCTTTGCAGGGCGGTGGCTTCAACATCGATCCGCCGGATGACCGTCATGTCCTCGAACAGCGAACACAACTGCTCGTCGGTGATGTCCTTGACCCAAAAATCGAACTCCGGGTGGCTGATCCGCTCGCCTTCCGGGGTGATCAACTGGAGGAGTTCCTGCCCGGACGCGGTGGATTCCCCTGCGTTGTCGGGGGTGATTGCACCGCCATGGCCCGTTTCGTCTGTAGACACGATTGCCGCAACCTTCGTACGTCGTTGACCTGTGGTTTTCGGGCTTTTGGCTCCAGCCGCCACCGGCCTTCCGGGCGCCATTGCCCCAGATACTGTGACCCTACTCACAATGCTCAGGGGGTACAACCACCACGGCTCTTTCTGAGCAGAATGCACTGTCCGCCGTGCTGCCACCGTGCTAGCGTTGCGCATTATGCAATCTTTGGATGGCACTGACACCCGCCTGCTGTCGGCGCTGTCGCAGGACCCGCGCCGGACCGTGGTGGCACTGGCGCAAAAGCTCGGCCTGTCCCGGAACACCGTCCAGGCGCGGATGGCACAGCTGGAAAAGAAGCACGTCTTCCTGTCCTTCGAACGGCGCATTAATCCAGTGGCGCTGGGCTACCCGCTGATGGCCTTCATCTCCGTGCACGTCCAGCAGCAGAAACTCGGGCGGCTGGCGGAAGAGATCGCGGCGATCCCCGAGATCCTGGAGGGGTACGGGCTCACGGGGTCGGCAGACCTGCTGCTGCGCGTGGTGGCCAAGGACGCCGAGGACCTGTTCCGGATCAACGGCAAGATCCTGGCCTGCGACGGCGTGGAGCGGGCGGACACGGCCCTGGCCATGGGCGAGCTGATCCCCTTCCGGGTGCAGCCCCTCCTGGAACGGGGCTCGGAGGGAGGGTAGCTGTACCACGGGAGGCACGACGCCGGAGGCCGGGGTTATAGGCTGGTTCCAGTTACGCGCCGGGCCGGGATGGGCCCGGGCAATCCGCCGGTGCCACCGCACCCGTCCCCGAAAGGCTCCCCCTTGAGCAGTCCCCAGGATTCGTACCGGCACGGACACGCGGACCCGTCGCCGCAGCAACTGCCCCCGATGCCTGCGCAGCCGGCCCCGTTCGGCCTGCCCGGGGAACGTCCGCGGGTGCGCAGCCGGCGGAAACTGTGGATCGTGCTCGGCGGCATCGGCGGGGTGCTGCTGTTGGTGATCCTCGGCGTCGTGATCCTGGTGAACGTGGTGAACAGTGCCACCAACCAGGCCAGGGGCCTCGCCGACGACTTCACCAAGAAGGTGATCGCGGGCGAGGTGACCACCGCATATGACAACTACCTTGACCCCGCGCTCCAGCAGCAGCTTTCCAAGGAGGCGTTCATCGCCGGGGTGAAAAGCCTGGAACTGGATGACTCCTGCAAGCCCGCCTACACCGACCTCAAGGTGGCCACCGAAAACGGCCTGAAATCAGCCGACGTGGCGGGCCAGATCAGCTGTAACGGCAAGAAGGTCGACCTCGCCTACCGCTTCGAGGGCACCAACGACCTCAAGATGACCAACATCAAGCTCCGGCCCGCTGCCTGACCGCTCCGCCGCGCGATTGCGGGCGGGCCGGTGCGGCCCCGGCAGCCGCGCAGTACAAAGGGTACTGATCTTTTCACCCATCCTTCTCCTGCAGTGATGCGAACTGCTTCCGAGGGTCCGTCCGGGCCCGGCGTTCGGGGAACTGTCCCCGCCCTAGGAAGGATTCGTCCCATGCGCAACTCACCCAACCGTCTCGTCGCCACCGTTTTCGGAGCCGTCTACCTGCTGGTGGGCCTCCTCGGCTTTGCCGTCACGTCCGGCGTCGGATTCGTCGCCACCGAAGGCGCGAACCTGATCATCTTCGAGGTCAACCCGCTCCACAACGTCATCCACCTGGCCATTGGCGCGGCCCTGCTGTTCGCCGGACTCCGCGGGACGGACACCGCACGCACCCTCAACGCCACCGTGGGCGCCGTTTACCTCCTGGTGGGCATCGTGGGCTTGTTCCTGCTGGACTCGCCGCTGAACATCATCGCCCTGAACGGTGCCGACAACGTCCTGCACCTCGCCAGCGCCGTCCTGCTCCTGGGCGTGGGCCTGTCCCTGGACAAGTCCCCGGCCGCTGCCCGGGCATAGCCATGGCGGCATCCGGCATGGCCGCCTCCGGCCCGGCGGCTCCGGGGGCTGCTGCTGCCGCCCCTGCCTGGGCGGCGTCCCCTGCCGTCCCGGCCGTCCGGCTTGTTGCCGGGTTCGCCGGCTTCGGCGCGGGATCGGTCAACCTGGCCATCGCGTCCAGCTTCTTCGCCGCGGCAGCCGGGCCCGCGCAACCTCTCGGGCTTGCCGCCGGTGCGGCAGCCGCGCTGTGGGGCACCGCCCTGCTGGCGGGAGCCATCGTGTTCCTGGCCAAGGAGCCTGCGGCGGGCGGCCGCCGGGTGCGGTATGCCTTGGGAGGCGCCGCAGCAGTCCATGTGGCGGCCATCGCCTTCGCCGCTCCGCGGACGTCCGGGCTCAACCTCACGCAGCTCTCCGCCCTGCTGCTGACGCTGATGATCATTGCGTCCCTTGGCTGGCTCGGGCGGACGGAAGCACGCCGGGAAGGCGGGCCGCGGGCAGGCAGCGGTACGGCGGGATCGGTCCGGCCCGGACGGCTGCTTGCGGCAGCCTTCGCCGGCGCCGTGCTGGTGGCGGGAATAGCGACGCCGGGACTCGCTGCGTCGACGGCGGGCCAGTACGCCGTCCCGCACGGAGAACACGGAAACCTGGCCCCGGCCGGCCACCATCAACGATGAAACGCAACGGCGAAAGCCGCCCACGGCTGCACCGCTGCACAACAAAAGAGCCTCCACACCGCACCAGCGGCATGGAGGCTCTTCCGTGTTCCGGGCTGCCCGGCGTCAGTTAGTGGTCCACCGCCTTTTCAGCCCCGATGCCCGTCAGCGAGCGCACTTCCATTTCGGCCTGCTTGGCCGGGTCCTCGCGCCGCTTGTCCAGCGTGGTGCCCAGCCAGCCCAGCAGGAACGCCAGCGGGATGGACACGATGCCGGGGTTGCTGAGCGGGAAGAGGGCGAAGTTGGCGCCCGGGATCATCGAGGTCTTGGCACCGGAAACCACCGGGGAGAAAACGATGAGCAGGATCGCCGACGCCAGGCCGCCGTACATGCTCCACACCGCGCCCTGGGTGGTGAACTTCCGCCAGAACAGCGAGTAGATGATGGTGGGCAGGTTGGCGGACGCGGCGACGGCGAAGGCCAGGGCCACCAGGAAGGCCACGTTCTGGCCGTTGGCGAAGATGCCGCCCAGGATGGCCAGGATGCCGATCACCACCACGGTGCGCCGGGCCACCCGGACTTCCGTGGCGGCGTCGGCCTTGCCCTTGGCGATGACGTTGGCGTAGATGTCGTGCGCGAAGGAAGCGGCGGCGGTGATGGTCAGCCCGGCCACCACGGCCAGGATGGTGGCGAACGCTACCGCGGAGATGAAGCCGAGCAGCAGCGGGCCGCCCAGGTGGAAGGCCAGCAGCGGGGCGGCCGCGTTGACGCCGCCGGGGGCGCTCTTGATGGTGTCAGCGCCCACCAGGGCGGCTGCGCCGTAGCCGAGCACCAGGGTGAAGAGGTAGAACAGGCCGATCAGCCAGATGGACCACACCACGGATTTCCGGGCCTCCTTGGCCGTGGGCACGGTGTAGAAGCGCATCAGCACGTGCGGCAGGGCTGCCGTGCCCAGGACCAGGGCCAGGCCCAGGGACATGAAGTCCAGCTTCGAGGTTTCCGTCTTGCCGTACTGCAGGCCGGGGTTCAGGACGGCCGGGTTGTTGGCGGTTTCCACGGCGCCGCCCAGGAGGGCGGAGAGGTTGAAGCCGTAGATGGCCAGGACCCACAGCGTCATGACGGCGGCGCCGGCGATCAGCAGCATGGCTTTGATGATCTGCACCCACGTGGTGCCCTTCATGCCGCCGATCAGGACGTACATGATCATGAGGGCGCCGACGACGATGATTACCAGCGCCTGTCCGCCCCAGTCACTGATGCCCAGCAGGAGGGAGATCAGGCTTCCCGCACCGGCCATCTGGGCCAGCAGGTAGAAGAAGCAGACGGCAAGGGTGGAGATGGCCGCCGCTATCCGGACCGGGCGCTGCTTCAGCCGGAAGGACAGGACGTCCGCCATGGTGAATTTGCCGGTGTTCCGCAGCAGTTCGGCCACCAGGAGCAGCGCCACGAGCCACGCCACGAGGAAGCCGATGGAGTACATGAAGCCGTCATAGCCGTTGATGGCGATGGCGCCGGTGATGCCCAGGAAGGATGCCGCCGACAGGTAGTCCCCGGCGATGGCGGTGCCGTTTTGCGAGCCGGTGAACGACCGGCCGGCGGCGTAGTAGTCGGCGGCGGTCTTGTTGTTCCGGCTGGCACGGAACACGATCACCATGGTCACGGCCACGAACAGGCCGAAGATGCCCATGTTCAAGAGGGTGGTGTCTTTGAGCGCGGCAACATCCACGGCGGCTGGGATTGCAATCATTTGTTGGCTCCGCCCACTCGGTGTCCGTCCTTGTCGAATTCGTGCCCCTCGATCTCATTCCTGATTTCGGTGGCGATCGGGTCCAGTTTCCGGTTGGAGTAGTGCACGTACCAGCCGGTGATGGCGAAGGTCGAGACGAACTGGAGCAGCCCCAGGATCAGGCCGACGTTGATGTTGCCCCAAACCTTGGTGGACATGAAGTCCACCGCATAATCGGCCAGGAGGACGTAAGCGAAATACCACAGCAGGAAGGCCACTGCCATGGGGAAGACAAAGCTGCGGTGACGCCTGCGCAGTTCCTGGAACTGCCCGGTCGACTGGACTTGCTCGAAGTCCACGGACGCCGCTGCGTCCGGAGTATGGGCCTCGTTACCCATCGTTCCTCCTCATTGAGTCATGCGGGTACACACCGGGCGGCAGGGCCCGCGGCAGGAAACTGCCCGGGAATTCTGCCAGGGAAACCGCAGATGTGACTGCAATCACTCTGCGGCCTGTCCGGCGCGGTATTCCAGAACTACGCGGCGCGGGGTCGCTCAACGGCTGCGATGCTGCGGCAAACGGCACCCGCCGCTACGCTGGGCACCATGCCGGACTCCCCCCTCCTGACCGCCGCGGCAGTGGCGCTGATCGCAATGGCCATTGCCGTCGTCGTCGGCGTGGGCCTGAAGGTGCTCCGTTCCTTCAGGGAGCTGGGCACGGACGCCGAGCGGGCCACCTACCGCACGCTGCACGCCGCCTCCCAGGCAGGCCAGCACCTGCGCCGCGGGCTGAACCCGTCAGGAGCCGCGAAGGCCGCCCGCCAGCTTCGCTCCCTGCTGGGCTGCGACGCATTGGCCATAACCGACACGTCCGGCGTCCTGGCCTGGGATGGCGGCGCTGAGGAAATCCGGGCGCGGCTGATGCAGCTCGCCGCCGGCGCCATGGAATCAGGCCGGGCGGCCGTGCTTCCTGCGGGCGCGGAGGGAACCGGCGGGCCCCTGGCCGCAGTTATCGCCCCGGTGCGGGCCGGCACCCGCGTGGTGGGCGCGGTGGCGGCGTTCGCCCCCACGGCCGGCGCGGGCCTCGTCCGTGCAACGGGGGAAGTGGCCGACTGGGTTGCGGTGCAGGTGGAACTCGCGGAGCTGGACGCATCCCGCACGCTGTTGATGGAGGCGGAAGTGCGGGCGCTTCGAGCGCAGATCAGCCCGCACTTCATCTACAACTCGCTGAACGCCATCGCCTCGTTCATCAACACGGATCCCGAGCGGGCCAGGGAGCTCGTGGTGGAGTTTGCCGACTTCACCCGGTACTCGTTCCGGCGGCACGGCGACTTCACCACCCTTGCAGAGGAACTCCGCTGCATCGACCGCTACCTGTTGCTGGAACGGGCCCGGTTTGGCGAACGCGTCCAGGTCAGCCTGCGCGTAGCCCCCGAGGTCCTCAGCACCGTCATCCCCTTCCTGAGCCTGCAGCCGCTGGTGGAGAATGCCGTCCGGCACGGCCTTGAGGCCAAGGCGGGGCCCGGACACATCACCATCACCGCAGAGGACGCCGGCGCCTTCGCCGAAGTTACCATCGAGGACGACGGCGTGGGGATGGATCCGGAACAGCTCCGGTCCGTGCTGGCAGGCCACACCGACGGGGACCACGTGGGGCTGCGGAACGTGGATGCCCGGCTCCGGCAGGTTTACGGCAACGACCACGGGCTGGTGGTGGAAACGGCGCCGGGCGAGGGAACCCTGATCACCATGCGCGTACCCAAGTCCCAGCCCGGACATGACGCGTGAAGCGGCTCCCGCTGCTGGAAGTACCCTAGGAGCATGATTAACGTCCTCGTCGTTGATGATGAGCTGCCCGCCGTTGAGGAACTGGCTTTCCTGCTGGGCAGGGATGAGCGCATCGGCAAGGTGCTGCGGGCAACGTCCGGCGCGGAAGCCCTCGCAGCCCTGGCGGGCGGCGGCATCGACGCCGTGTTCCTGGACATTCACATGCCCGCCGTGTCCGGCCTGGACATCGCCGGCTTCATCGCCCGGAGCAGCAATCCCCCGGCGGTTGTGTTCGTTACCGCCGACGAGGACCATGCCCTGGCAGCGTTTGAACTGGCCGCCGTCGACTACCTGCTCAAGCCCGTCCGCACCGAACGCCTGGCGCGCTCCGTGGGCCGGATCAGTGAACTGCGCGACGGCGGCAGCGCGCCGGAGATGATCACGGTGGACCAGGGCGGGACCACCAGGATGATCCGGCGGGACGACGTCACGTATGTCCAGGCGCAGGGCGACTATGCCCGCCTGCACACCGCCGACGCCAGCTACCTGATCCGGGTGCCCCTGGCCGACCTGGAACAACAGTGGGCGGATGCGGGATTCATCCGGACGCACCGCTCCTACCTGGTGGCGCTGAAACACGTGTCCTCCATGAAGCTGGCGGCCGACGGGCCCCGCGTGACCGTGGCCGGGGCCGGGCTGCCCATCAGCCGGCGCCACCTGCCCACGGTGCGGGAGAAGCTGGAAGCAACCCGGATCAGGCCGCACGCATGACCAGGGTCCGGGTTACCGCCCCGCACGCCTCCCCCGGCGGCCCCGGCCGCGGCGGACCGCGCCCGCTGGAATCACGCGAAGCCGCCCAGGACACCGAGGTTGGCCAGGTATTCGTGCGTTCCCTCATCCGCTCGCAGCTGCGGCTGGCACTGGTTGTCGCCGGCGGCTTCCTGCTCATCCTGGCCGCGTTCCCCCTGGTGCTGGTCGCGGTTCCCGGCCTTGCCGACACCAGGATCGCCGGTATCCCGTTCGACTGGCTCCTGCTGGGCCTCGGCATCTACCCGGTCATCGGTTTGAGCGCGTGGCTGTATGTCAGGAGCGCGGCCCGCAATGAGGCTCGCTACCGCGACCTGGCCGGCGAACAATGAACCCGGCGGCACGGGGCGCCCCGGTGGTGCCGCAGTGAACGCCGGGGTCGCCATCACAGCGGTCGCGGTGGTGTCCCTCGCCACGGCGATCATCGGGTTCTACGGGCTGCGCATCTCGCGCACCACCGGGGATTTCTACGTCGCTTCCCGGACGGTGCGGCCATGGTGGAACGCGTCCGCGATCGGCGGCGAATACCTGTCCGCCGCCAGCTTCCTTGGCGTGGCCGGGCTGATCCTGTTGTCCGGGACCGACGCCCTGTGGTTCCCCGTGGGGTACACGGCGGGCTACCTGATGCTGCTGCTTTTCGTCGCCGCGCCACTGCGCAGGTCCGGGGCGTACACCATCCCGGACTTCACGGAATCCAGGCTGGCGTCACGGACCGTCCGCAGGGTGACCAGCCTGGTGGTGGTCATGGTCGGCTGGCTGTACATCGTGCCGCAACTCCATGGCGCGGCCCTGGCCATCCGCATCACCACGGGCCTACCGTCCTGGGTCGGCTCGGTGGCCGTCGTGGTGGTGGTGTGCCTGACCGTGGCAGCCGGCGGCATGCGGTCCATCACGTTCGTGCAGGCATTCCAGTACTGGCTCAAGCTCACGGCGCTGGCCGTGCCCATCCTGTTCATTTTGTTCGTGCTGGCCGGCCAGGGCACGCAACCGCTGGCCCCGGCCGCCGTCAACCCCACCGGGGCGGCCCCCGCAGGCCCGTACCAGAATATTTCCCTGCTGGTGGCGTTGCTCTTCGGAACGCTGGGGCTGCCGCACGTCCTGGTGCGTTTCTACACCAACCCGGACGGACACACCGCGAGGCGCACCACGCTGATCGTCCTGGGGTTGCTGTCCGTGTTCTACCTGTTTCCCACCGCATACGGCCTGGTGGCGCGGATGTTCGCCCCGGACCTGGCACGTTCGGGCCAGCCGGACGCCATGGTCCTGCGGCTGCCCGGTGAATTCCTGGGCGGCACGGCGGGCAGCCTGCTCTCCGCCCTGGTGGTGGCCGGGGCCTTCGCCGCGTTCCTCTCCACCACCTCGGGACTGGTGGTCTCCCTGGCCGGCGTCATCAGCCAGGACGTCCTGGGCGGAAGCGTCCGCGGCTTCCGGCTCGCCGCCGTCGTATCCGCCGTCGTGCCGCTGGGCTTTGCCTTCATGACCGATTCCCTGGCCCTGGCCGGAAGCGTGGGACTGGTGTTCGCGTTTACTGCCTCGACGGTGTGCCCGGTCCTCCTGCTGGGCATCTGGTGGCGTGGCCTGACGGACACAGGGGCGATCGCCGGCATGGTGACCGGCGGCGTGCTTTGCGGCGGGGCGATGATCGCCGGCTCGCTGGCGCTGGCCGGTTCCGGGCAGACTCCGGCGTGGCTTGCCCAGCCTGCCGCCTGGAGTGTACCCACGGCCTTTGCCGTCATGGTCCTGGTCTCCCGGGCCACGGCCCACCGTATTCCCGCAACGATGCCGCGGACCATGACGCGCCTGCACACCCCGGAAAGGCCGCTGGCAACCGGACGGTGATCGGGTGGACAATAACGCCATGTCCATCGAGGACGGCGGGCCGTCCCGCCGGGAAGGCGCAGTCCCTTCCTCCGTTCGGGCGCAGCTGCTCGCCACGGAACACTGGGGCCTGCTGGCATCCCGGAGCACCGCCCAAAGCGAGGTCCTGACGCGGATCAGCATGTTCCTGACGTTCACTTCCGCGAGCGTTGTCAGTGTTGCCTTGGTGGGCCAGGCGACGGGATTCTCGGAAGCCTTCGTGCTCTTGGCCGTGGTGGTGCTGTTCATTGACACCGCGATTGGGCTGCTGACCCAGCTCCGGGTCATGAACGTGGCCCACGAGGACCTGATGTACGTCACGGCCATGAACCGCCTGCGGGCCGCGTATGTCGACCTCGACCCGGGCGTGGCCCCCTACCTGATGGCGTCATACCATGACGACGAGGCAGGCTCCGTCCAAACGTACTATTTCTTCGGCCACCGAGGCACATTCAGCCACGTGGCCGGGAGCAGCATGATCTTCATGACGACGGCGAACGCCGCCTTGATTGCCATCTTTGCCGGGCTGCTGGTGTCGCTGGCGGGCGCGGGCATCGCGGCCGCGACGGTGGCGGGAGCTGTGTGCGGTGCCGGGTTCCTGGCAGTGTCCGCAGTGCGCGGCTACCGCAGCTACCGCGAGGTGTGGCGGCGGTTCAGCCCGCTCTCCCCCACCCCTCCGGCCGGGGACTAAGCGGCCTCCCGGGAGCGGTTCGTCAGTCGATGGCCGCCATGAGTTCGACCACCCGGTCCAGGAACGCGTCCACCTGGGATTCTTCGTAGCCGTCGCGGCCCACGGCCGGGCGGAAGACCGCACGCCGGACGCTGTCGACGCTCAGCGGCTTGTCCTGCTCCAGGTAGGCAACGAGTTCGCGGCACAACCGGTCGACGTCGGCCGTGTTGTAGCTTCGGGCTTTCTTCTTGGTGGGCCGGCGGAAGCGCTCGCCGTCCGGCCGGTGCAGCCGTCCGCGGAGGATGCCCGAAAGGCTTCCGATTTCACGCAGCCAGGCCTCCTCGCCGCGGGCGGCAATCAGTTCATCGCGCTCGCGGCGGGCGAACGCGTCCTCAAGCCGGTCCAGCGCGGCGTCCACCACAGCGGCGGAGTAGCCTCCCTTGACGGGGTCGAATGACACGGCCCTGACGTCGGAGCTGTTGACGGGCTCGCTTGCGGACGCGGGGGTTTCCAAGGAGACCCGGGCCCGCTGCAGGAACTGGTCCACCTGCTTGGCGTTGTAGCCGTACTCACTGCGCTGCACGCGCTCAAAGGACGCAGGGATCTGCCGATGAATGTCCAATGCCACTTTGATTCCTTCAATGCTCTTCAGCCGTAGTGCTTCCGCACCAGTTTAAGGTGCCGGGGAAGGTGCAACCCTCCGGCCCCGTTGTGTGTCACGGGCGCCCCGCGTGGGGCCAGTTTCTCGTTGGCTGCCCCGCGCCGGGGCATCCCTCAGGCGCCGGCCACGAGTCCGTACAGGATGAAGGCCACGGGCGAGGCGAAGACGATGGAGTCCAGCCGGTCCATCACGCCGCCGTGGCCGGGCAGGATGCTGCTCATGTCCTTGACGCCAAGTTCACGCTTGACCATGGACTCGGCCAGGTCCCCGGCGGTGGCGGCGGCCACCGTTCCCACCGCGAGGACCACGCCTACCCACCACGGCTTGTCCAGTACGAAGATGGCGGCCAGGACGCCGATCAGCATGGCGCCCGCTGCCGATCCGGCGAAGCCCTCCCAGGACTTCTTGGGGCTGATCTTGGGGGCCATGGGGTGCTTCCCGATGGAGGCTCCCACCAGGTAGCCGAAGGTGTCGTTCGAGACCACCAGCAGCAGCATGACTGCAATTTCCCAGGCGCCGATGGGCGCCAGGCCGCCTGGCCACAGCCCCAGCGGGATGGTTCCGGCCGCGTGCAGCGGCAGGGCCGCGAAGCTGATGAAGAACGGAACCCAACCCAGCGTGAAGACGCCGGCGAAGATGCTGTTGGCCGATCCTGCGGCGCTTTCGATCGACCGCCACAGCAGGACGGCCACGGCGCTGAGCAGGAGGGCGAACAGCTGGCTCTCAATGCCGCCGAAGTAGGCGGCGAACGGCAGGGCCACCGTGCCGGTCATGACCGGCACGATGGGCATCCTGGTTCCGTTGGCCTCCAGCGCACGGTAGATTTCCCAGACGCCGAAGACGGCGAAGGCGGTAACGATCGCTACGAACGCCAGCGGGAGGAACAGCAGGCCGCCCAGCACGCCCAGCAGCATGGCCAGGCCCACCACGACGGCGGCGGGCAGGTTCCGCCCGGCTTTCGGCGTCGGGTTGCTCCTGGGCTGCTTCCCCCGTGTGCGGGCCCGTGAAGCGGGGGCCTGATCTGCTTGGCCCATCAGACTTCGAGCAGCTCTGCTTCCTTGCGCTTGAGCAGTTCGTCGATGCCGTCCACGTGGGCCTTGGTGAGGCTGTCAAGTTCCTTCTCGGCCCGGCTGCCTTCGTCCTCGCCGGCTTCGCCGTCCTTGACCAGGCGGTCCAGCGTTTCCTTGGCCTTGCGCCGGATGTTGCGGATGGAGATCTTCGCGTCCTCGCCCTTGGTCTTGACGATCTTGACGTATTCCTTGCGGCGTTCCTTGGTCAGCTCAGGAATGGTGATGCGGATGACGTTGCCGTCGTTGGACGGATTGGCGCCAACCTCGGAGTCGCTCAAGGCGCGTTCGATGTCCCGGAGGGCGGTCTTGTCGAACGGGGTGATCAGGATGGTGCGGGCGTCCGGGATGGCGAACGAAGCGAGCTGCTGCAGCGGCGTGGGCGACCCGTAGTACTCCACCAGGACCTTGTTGTAGAGGCCGGGGTTGGCGCGGCCGGTGCGGACGGACGCGAAGTCTTCCTTGGCTACCTCTACCGCCTTGTCCATCTTTTCTTCGGCTTCGAGCAAGGTTTCTTCGATCACGGTCTCTCCTGACGGTTCTGGTGCAGTCCGATCGCGCCGGTTGCACTCACGTGGTTCTCTGTTGCTGTCTCCGTCCCCGCCGTCGCAGGCGGGGACGGAACTGTCCTGAAATCATCCTAGCCGGAGCTAGGCGGTGACCAGCGTGCCCAGCTTCTCGCCGAGGATGGCGCGGGTGACGTTGCCTTCACCCTCCATGCCGAAGACGACCATCGAGAGGTCGTTGTCCTTGCACATGGTCATGGCAGTCTGGTCCATGACCCGGATGTCACGGCGCAGCGCATCGTCGTAGCTGAGGGTTTCGAGGCGTTCGGCGCTCGGGTCCTTCTTGGGGTCTGCCGTGTAGACGGCGTCCACTCCGCTCTTGGCCATCAGGACGACGTCGGCGTGGACTTCCAGGGCCCGCTGGGCGGCTACCGTGTCGGTGGAGAAGTAGGGCAGGCCGGCGCCGGCGCCAAAGATGACCACGCGACCCTTTTCCATGTGGCGGATAGCGCGGCGTGGGATGTAGGCCTCGGCCACCTGGCCCATGGTGATGGCGCTCTGGACGCGGGTTTCCACTCCGGCCTGCTCCAGGAAGTCCTGCAGGGCGAGGCAGTTCATGACGGTCCCCAGCATGCCCATGTAGTCGGCTCGTGAGCGGTCCATGCCGCTCTGGGACAACTCTGCGCCGCGGAAGAAGTTGCCGCCACCTACCACGATGGCCACCTCAACCTGCGGGACGGCCGCTGCGATCTGCTTGGCGACGTCGCGGACGGTCTCGGGGTCGACACCCAGTTTCCCGCCGCCGAAGACCTCGCCGGAGAGCTTCAGGAGGACCCGCCGCTTGCTCTTCTCTGAATGCATGTCAGTGTTGACGGCTTCCATGATGCCTTCCCGTTGGTGATTCTGAAAAAAGGGTATCCTGCCGGGTCCCGTGCTCGGAACCGGCCGCGCTTGCCGCTGCGTTTCCAGCGGATTGGGCGCATGCAAAAGGGGCGGCCACCGAAGTGGCCACCCCTTGCAGTTTCGACTAGGAGCCGACGCGGAAACGCGTGAACGCAGTTCCCTTGACACCGGCCTCTTCGAGGATCTGTGCCACGGACTTCTTGGCGTCCTTGGCGAATGCCTGGTCAACCAGGACCTCGCCCTTGTAGAAGCCCGTCACGCGGCCTTCAACGATCTTGGTGAGGGCTGCCTCGGGCTTGCCTTCCGCCTTGGCGGTCTCCTCGGCGATGCGGCGCTCGGACTCAACGAGATCGGCCGGAACGTCCTCACGGGTGAGGTAGTTCGGAGCCATCGCGGCGATGTGGACGGCGACGTCGTGGGCAGCCGTGGCTGCGGCTTCGCCTTCACCGTCAACGGCGAACAGGACGCCGACCTGGGCCGGGAGGTCCTTGGAGGTCTTGTGCAGGTAAGCGTCGACCGTTGCACCCTCGATGCGGGAGATGCGGCGAACCACAACCTTCTCGCCCAGGATGGCACCCTCTTCGACGACGACCTCGGACAGCGGCTTGCCGTCGACATCGGTGGCGAGCAGGGTTTCGAGGTCGGCAGCGCCGGACTCGACGGCGACGGCCAGGACCTTGTCGGCCAGCTGGATGAACTTGTCAGCCTTGGCAACGAAGTCGGTCTCGCAGTTGACCTCGATCATGACGCCGACGCCGTTGCTGACCTTTGCGGCCACCAGGCCTTCGGCGGTGGAGCGGCCTTCACGCTTGGTAGCGCCCTTCAGGCCCTTGATGCGGATGATCTCGATGGCCTTCTCGGCGTCACCGTTGGCTTCGTCAAGAGCCTTCTTGACGTCCATCATGCCGGCGCCGGTGCGCTCGCGCAGGGCCTTGATGTCAGCGGCAGTGTAGTTCGCCATGTGAACCCCTCTGTCTAGAAATGTTTGGTGGTGTACGGACCGACAGGACGGCAGCCCACGGGTGTGGGCTGCCATCCTGTCAGCAGCTCCGGCTGCGGACAGCGCGGAGAATCCGGATTGACGTGTGTTACTTGGCGTCTTCGGCGGGAGCCTCGGCAGCGGGAGCCTCGGCTGCGGGAGCCTCGGCGGCCGGAGCTTCAGCGTTTTCGGCCGGAGCGGCAGCGGCTTCCGCCTTGTTGCCTTCGAGGAGCTCGCGCTCCCACTCGGCGAGGGGCTCTTCCGGAGCGTCGGTGGTGCCGGTGCCGCGGTTGTTGCGGGCGATGAGGCCCTCGGCGACGGCGTCGGCGACAACGCGGGTCAGGAGGTTTACGGAGCGGATGGCGTCGTCGTTGCCCGGGATCGGGAAGTCGACTTCGTCGGGATCGCAGTTGGTGTCCAGGATGGCAACAACCGGGATGTTCAGCTTCTTGGCCTCGTCAACGGCGAGGTGTTCCTTCTTGGTGTCGACAACCCAGAGCACGGACGGCGCCTTGGTCAGGTTGCGGATACCGCCGAGGTTGGACTCGAGCTTGGTCAGTTCACGCTTGAGGAGCAGGAGCTCCTTCTTGGTGTAGGCGGAACCGGCGACGTCGTCGAAGTCGATCTCTTCGAGTTCCTTCATGCGCTGGATACGCTTGGCGACAGTCTGGAAGTTGGTCAGCATACCGCCGAGCCACCGCTGGTTCACGTAGGGCTGGCCCACGCGGGTTGCCTGCTCTGCGATTGCTTCCTGGGCCTGCTTCTTGGTACCGACGAACAGCACGGTGCCGCCGTGGGCAACAGTGGCCTTGACGAACTCGTAGGCGCGGTCGATGTAGGACAGCGACTGCTGCAGGTCGATGATGTAGATGCCGTTGCGCTCGGTGAAGATGAAGCGCTTCATCTTCGGGTTCCAACGGCGGGTCTGGTGTCCAAAGTGGACGCCGCTGTCAAGCAGCTGGCGCATGGTTACGACGGGCATTCCGACGCTCCTTATTTTCCGGCAGGTCATTCATGAGAAACCCCGAAGGCTTCTTACCCTGCCAATAGTTGACGGTTGATCAGCGTGGCCCGGACGGGCCTTGCTCCTGGCATCCTCCGGCCGTCCCATCAGGACCAAAGCCCTGACCGCGGGAAGACCGGTCCTCCAAGGCCAACGCCGTGGCGTTGGGTCCCGGAGGCCCGGATGCGCGTAGTCAGCCGCTGTTCCCCCACACTCCTGAATGAGATGTGCCGACGCAATCCGGACAGGGGAAGGCACCGCGGGGGTGAACCACTGGGACGGGATGCGTTGAGGGCGCAGCAAACTGCTCCATCAAGTGTACTACAGGGACCCCTGCGCGCCGGACCGTCCCGGCAGGGCCCGGGCCGGCTTATCCACATAGCCGGACTGCCCCCTCCCGGCCTGCGGAACGCCCGGGCACGCTGGTGCCATGAAACGATCAATCCTCCTGGCAGCAGTGCTGATGCTGCCGGCATCCATGGCATCGGCAGGGCCGCCGTCGGCAGTCGGTCCGGTTTCGGCAGTCGGTCCGGTTTCGGCAGTCGGTCCGGCTGAAGCCGGCGCCTCCGCGACGGCAGGCGGCCCGGTTGAGGCCGGCAGCTCCGCCGGGTCCGGCGCGGCACCACTCCAGCGGGCCGGGGGCACGACGGCGGCTGCCGGGCCTGGTGCCACGGCAGCCTGGCGCTGGCCCCTTGCCCCGAAGCCGCCGGTGCTCCGGTATTTCTCTCCCCCGCCGCTCCCTTGGCTCAGCGGTCACCGCGGCGTCGACCTTGGCGGCGCCGCGCCCGGCGCCGACGTGGCGTCCCCTGCGGCGGGGACGGTGAGTTTCGTCGGAGTCGTGGTGGACCGGCCCGTGATCACCATCGACCACGGTGATGGCCTGCGGAGCAGTTTCGAACCCGTGGACAGCCCGCTGGCCGTTGGGACGCCGGTGGCGGCAGGCGAGGTGGTCGGCACAGTGGTCCCCGGCCACTGCCCCTTGGCGGCGTGCCTGCACTGGGGCGTCAGGGACGGGGAGCAGTATGTCAATCCGCTCCAGTTCGTCCTGGACCTGCGCCCGTCCATCCTGCTCCCACTGGCCGGCGCACCCTGACCGGAACGCGGCCGGGCGGCGGATCAGACGATGGCCGAGATGCCCGTGATGGCCCGGCCCGTGACCAGGGTGTTGATCTCGGCGGTCCCCTCGTAGGAGTAGATGGCCTCTGCGTCGGCGAAGATCTTGGCCATCTCGAAATCGGTCACGATGCCGTTGCCGCCAAGGATGCCTCGACCCAGCGCCACGCTCTCGCGCATGCGCGCGGTGGTGAAGGCCTTGGCCAAGGCGGACTGCTCGTCCTTCGCCACTCCCGCGTCCTCCAATTGCGACAACCGGACCATCATGCCCATGGAGCTGACCGCGTTGCCGAGGATCCGCACCAGCTGGTCCTGGACGAGCTGGAAGGAGGCCAGCGGCCGGCCGAACTGCTGACGTTCCACTGCGTAGCGCCGGGCAACGTCGAACGCTGCCAACTGGAGTCCCACGGCCTGCCAGGCAACGGCCAGGCGGGTGACCTTCAGGACTTTGTTGACGTCGCGGAAGCTGTTGGCGTTCGCGAGCTTGAAGTCTCCGGGAACGGCAACGTTATCCAGGACAATGTCGGCGTTCTGGACGGTGCGCAGGGATATCTTGTTTTCGATCTTTGTGGCGCTGAAGCCGGCCAACGAAGTGTCCACCATGAAGCCCTTGACCTGGTTGTCCGCCTCATCCCGGGCGTACACCACCACCCAGTCCGAGAAGGTGGCGTTGCCGATCCAGCGCTTGGCCCCGTTCAGGATCCACCGGTCACCGTCTTTGCGTGCGGTGGTGCGGGTTCCGCCGGCAACGTCGCTGCCGCCCAGCGGTTCGGTCAGGCCGAAGGCGCCGATCTTCTTCAGTGCATAAATGTCCGGCAGCCACTCGGCCTGCTGTTCCGGGGACGCCAGCAGTTCGATGGATCCGGTGAACAGCCCGTCGTGCACTCCCAGGAAGGTGGCGATGGAGGCGTCGGCCCGGGTGGCCTCGGCGTGCAGCATTCCTGCGAAAAGGTTGGAGTAGCCCTGCCGCCGGACGGGGCTGACCAGGTCCACGTCGGCGAGCTTGGGCACCAGGTCCATCGGGAACTCGGCGCGGTTCCAGCAGTCCACGGCGATCGGCCGGACCTCGCGCGCCAGGAAGTCCTTGACTTCGGCCAGCCGGTCGCGTTCCTTGTCCGAGAGGAGTTGCTCGAAGGCGAAGAAGTCGCCGTCAGCGTAGGGAAGCTCACGGGGATCGGCTGCAGAGGCGGGCATGGGTACCTTCTTTGGTGATCAGCGCTGACCGGGCCGCGGTGGCGGCCAGGATGTTACTGATCAGTAACTTACCCGAGGACGCCCGGTTAACCAAGAACTCCCGGGCTTTAACCAAGTAGACCGCGGCCGACAAGGATTGTCGGCCGCGGTCTTCGTGTGGCGGTAGGGCTACTCGGACTTGAACCGAGGACCTTAGGATTATGAGTCCCGCGCTCTAACCAGCTGAGCTATAGCCCCCAACCACCCCGGGAGCGGGCCTGAAGGCCGCGCTCCGGCAGGGCAGAAACACTCTAGCAAACCCGGGAAAGGGTTCAGACCACTTTGTCCTCGTAGGTGGCACCGCGGTACAGGTCCTCGAAGGTCTGCAGGGTCCCCTGGATACTGTGGGGCTCCACCATCTCCCGGCTGGCCCTGCCCATGGCGCGCCGTTCCTCCTCGGGCAGTTCCAGGACCTGGGTGATCTTCTTGGCGAGATCGTCGCTGTCGTTGGGCGTAAACAGGTAGCCGTTTTCGCCGTCGCGCACCAGATGCGGAAGGGCCATGGCGTCGGCAAGGACCACGGGGGTGGAAGCGGACATCGCCTCAAGGGTCACCAGCGACTGCAATTCAGCAGTTCCGGGCATGCAGAAGAGGTCGGCCGCGATGTAGGCCCTGCGCAGTTCCTCGTCGCTGGCAAGCCCCAGGAATTTCACCCGGCCGCCAAGTCCCAGCCGCAGGACCAGGTCCTCGAGGGCGGGCCGTACTTCGCCGCCGCCCACGATCTCCAGGTGCACATTCAGTTCCGGCGGAGTCTTACCGATGGCTTCGATGAGCACGTCAACGTGCTTTTCTTCGGCCAGGCGGCCGGCGAAGAGCACCGTGGGGTGGGCATGCGGCTCAATACGCTCGCCGGGCTTCAGCTCATAGGCGGCGGAGTCGATGCCGTTGGACAGCGGCAGGACTTTGCGCAGGAAGGCGTGCTCATGCATGGCCCTGGCGGCCAGCGGCGTGGGCGTGGTGACGACGTCGGCCTGGCCCATGACCTTGCCCATGTCCTTCCAGGAAACCCGGCCGACGATGTCCTTGAACCACTGCGGGAACGGCAGGAAGGGGTTGAGGTTTTCCGGCATGAAGTGGTTGGTGGCCACTACCCTGATGCCGCGTTTCACGGCCTCATAGAGGACGTGCTCGCCGATCATGTAGTGGCTCTGGATGTGCACCACGTCCGGCTTGACCCGGTCAAAAAGCAGGCTGATTTCCTTCTTGATTTCCCACGGGAAGCAGATGCGGAAGGTCTCGTGGGTGAACGCCCGGTGCGAGCGGAGCCGGTGCACGGTTGCTTCCGCACGGAATTCGGTGAAGCTCTTTCCCTTGCTGTCGCGGGACGCCAGGACATGGACGTTGTGGCCCCGGGCGGTCATGCCCTTGGCCAGCCGGTATCCGAACTGGGCGGCGCCGTTGACGTCCGGCGGGTAGGTGTCCGCCGCGATCAGGATGGTCAGGGGGCGCTGGTCGGCTGGCGTGGTCATGTGGAGTACTCCTGATGGTCACGGTGCGGGCAGCGTGGAACTGACAGCACGGTTGGCCGCCGGCGCAGGTGGCGCACGGCCTCATGGTTTGCTTGATGTGTGCGGTGACGGGCTACTGGTTCGGTTTGCCGGCGGCCTTGCGCGCGTCCTTCTTGCGCTTGGTGACCTCCGGGTGGTGCCGGGAAAGGGCGATAACCCCAACGATAGCAAGGCACGCCGCCGTTCCCATTGCGATGGCCATGACGGCGTGGACGTCGGGGCGCAGTTCGCCCAGGATGATGATGCCGATGGCGATGCCCACCATGGGGTCGATCACCGTGAGTCCGGCGATCACCAGGTCCGGAGGGCCGGTGGAGTAAGCGCTCTGGACAAACCAGGAGCCCAGGCCGCCGGCAGCGATGATGGCCACCACCGAGTACCACTGCACGTTCAGCAGGAAAAGCCCGTTGGGGTCCAGGAGGTGCTTGCCGATGATCCGGGTCAGGACCGCAACGAAGCCGAACAGGATACCGGCGCCAAGGATGTAGACGAACGCGTTCATGCGGTGCCTGAACGTCACCGCCAGCGTACCGAACAGGCCCACCGCGAGGGCGAGGAGCAGCACGATGGTCAGCTCGTCTGCAAGGCTGACGTGGTGGCTTTCCTGCGTCACGTTCACGGCCAGGAGGACGAAGAGCGCCGATCCCGTGACGCATGCGGCGATGGAGACCGCCGTGGCGCGGTTGATGGTGAGGTCCTGGTCCCGGGCGTTAACCACCGTGGTGATCACCAGGGCAATGGCACCAATTGGCTGGACCACGGTCAGCGGGGCTGATACGAGGGCCACGGCATTCATGGCCATGCCCAGGCACAGCAGCAGGAGCCCGAACATCCAGCGCGGGTTGCGCAGCAGCCGGAGGAAACCGTTGGAGCTCAGCGCGAGCCCGCCGGTATCGGCTTTGACGGCACTCCCCTGGCGCTGGGCACCGAGGGCCAGGCAGAAGGCACCCAGGACCGCCAGCGCGACGGCGAACCACACCATCAGCCGTGACCGCCGTCGTGTTGTTCCGTTTCCCGGCCTTTGCGCAGCATGGCCCAGAAGTAGTTGTAGGCGGCAATCCAGTGGCCCACCAGGCCCAGGACCAGGACCACCCAGGCGGCAGCGAGGAGCTGGCCCGCGGCGACGGTGTCCACCCGGGACAGGAGCAGCAGCGGCGTTCCCAGCAGGAGCAGGCCGGTCCTGACCTTGCCCACAACACTGACGGGGAGGTCGGGATGGCCATGGAAAAGGGAGAGCGTGAGGACCAGCAGAATGGCGTCGGGAATCACCAGCGCGGCGAGGTAGAGCCAGTGCACGACGCCGGCGATCACCAGGGTGACCGCCACGGCAAGCAGGGCCAGCCGGTCAGCAATGGGGTCCAGGACACGGCCGAGTTTGGAAGCTTGGTCGAAACGGCGGGCAATGTAGCCGTCAATCCAGTCCGTACCCGCCATGACCGCCAGGACGGCCACGCCGGCTCCGTATTCCCGCTGGGCCAGGACGAGCCAAATGAAGAGCGGAACCCCCATGAACCGCACCACGGTAAGCAGGTTGGGGATGGTGAACACGCGGTCGTGGTCCACCTGGGGGCGGCCGGGGCGGGCGCCTGCGCCAATGAACCTCACCCGTCCCCCTCTCCTTGCTGTTGCGCCGCGGCGCGGTCTATCGGTTGTGCGTTACGGACCTGTTCAGGCCTGGTTGGCGCGCAGGAGCCGCCGGAGCAGGACCACCAGCACCGTACCGGCCGCTGCGAGGGCTGCCAGCGGCTTCCAGCGGCGGCCCAGGTCCGCGGAGTCGGCGACGGCGGCGAACCGCTGCGATGCCGCGTCCGCGCCGCGGGCGGCGAGCAGCTGGGCCTCACGGGCTTTGACCTGGGCGGCGGCCAGCAGGTAGCGGGCCTGCGTCTTGAGGTCCAGCTCGGTGCCGAGTTCATCCCGGACCTCGGCGAGGTGGTGCCGGCGCTGGCTGAGCCGGCGAACCAGCTCGGGCTCGGAAGCGTGCGGGAACTCCTGGTCGTGCTGGGCGGCCTTGGCTTCCTTCTCGGCCTTGGCCTTGGCGGCGGCTTCGGCCTTTGCAGCCTTCGCTGCCTTTGCTTCCGGGCTGTCCGGATCCAGGACCGCGGGATTGAAGGCGGACCCTTCGCGGGCGACGCCGAGATCGTACTTAATGCCGCGGATGGTCTCTTCAGGCACCAGCGGCATGGCTTTCTTGAACCTCGCAAGGCCTACCAGGCCGCCGACCAAGGCGATGACCAGGAAGGCGGCGGACACCAGGAGTGCTGCCAGCCAGGCGGGCATGATGGTGGCCAGCCCCATGATGGCGGCGACGATCAGGCCAACTACCAGGAACGCCACGAAGACCAGGGCGATGGCGAAGAACGCTGCGGCCACCCCAACCTGGATGCCCTTGCGCTTGAGTTCGATCTTGGCGAAGGCGATCTCGTCGTTGAGCTGGCGTGGGGCCAACCGGAAAAGGAGTCGTGCCGTTCCCGGCAGCGCGGTGATGCGCAATCCGGGACTGGTACGCCCGCTGTGACGTCCGCTCATCGGTTCCGCCTTACTGGTCGTCTGGGTCGATACTGCCTGCGTTGTCCTGCGGAAATGTGCAGCCGCACAGTCCACGCCACCCAAACTATCATTCAGGTTCAGGGCGAACTCCGGGGCTTGCCGGGCGGCGCGGCCTACAACGCTGAAAAAACGTCCCCCGCCGGGCCTAGGATTGGTGATCGTGACCAATGCCCCCAATCCAGGCGACCTGCTGACCCGCCGCCGGAAGCTTCTGTACATCCTCCTCCTGGGCGCCCTGACGGCCTTGGGTCCGTTCACGATCGACCTTTACCTGCCCGCTTTTCCTGCGCTGGAGGCGAGCCTGGGCGTGACGGAGGCGCAGGTTCAGTTGACGCTGGCCGGCACCACCGTGGGCTTTGCGTTCGGGCAGCTGGTGGTGGGGCCGTTCAGCGACAAGTTTGGCCGCCGGACACCCTTGATCCTTGCCACCGCCCTCCATATCGCAGCGTCCGTGGGTGCGGCCTTGTCCGCGGACATCACCACCTTGGGGATCTTCCGTGTCCTGATGGGTGTCGGCGCTGCCGGCGGCGGCGTGGTGGCCATGGCCATGGTGCGCGACCTGTTTTCCGGGTATGCCATGGTACGGATGTTTTCGCGGATGGCGCTGGTCAACGGCCTGGCCCCCATCCTGGCACCGGTGATCGGCTCGCAGCTGCTGCTGGTCATGCCCTGGCCCGGAATATTCGTGTTCCTTGCCTCCTACGGAACCCTTGTCATCGTGGCCGCCCTGTTGCTGGTGCGCGAGACGCTTCCGCCGGAGAAGCGCGGCAAGAGCGGCATGACTGCCCGGCAGCGGTACAAGGCGCTCTTCAGCGACCGGATCTTCGTGGGGCTGCTGATGGTGGCCGGATTCAACTTTGGCGGCCTGTTCACCTACCTGTCGGCGTCGCCCTTCCTGTTCCAGGACGTGTTCGGCTTCTCCGCCCAGCAGTACGGGTTGCTCTTTGGCATCAACTCCCTGGGCATCGTTGCCGGCGTCCAAACCAGTGCGCGCCTGATCCGGGTTGTCCCGCCACAGTGGATCCTGGCGTGCGCCACGGCCTGGATGTTCCTGATGGCCGTGCTGATCGTCGTGTTCGACCGCATGGGCCTGGGGCTGTGGGGAGTGATGGTCCCGCTGTGGTTCTACATCCTGGGGACAGGCTTCATGTTCCCCTGCGTCCAAGTGCTGGCACTGGCCGGCCACGCAGCCCAGGCGGGGACGGCGGCGTCGCTCCTTGGTGCGGCCACGTTCCTCATGGCCGGGCTGATTTCCCCCGTGGTGGGCTGGCTGGGCATTACCAGCGCGGCGCCGATGGGTTCGGTGCAGGCCGCATGCATCCTGCTTGCCATCGGGGCCTTGTGGCTGGTTGTCCGCCCGCGCACGGTACCCTCAATCCACTAACGCCGATCCACCGAACGTCCACCAGGAAGGCCGCCGATGAGCCGGAAACCGCACCGCAACGGACGGGGACTCTTCCTGGGCGCCGTGCTCGGCGCCGTCGTCGGCTATTTTGCCGGCCGGGCCGTGGGCAACCCGGCCTGGGGCATCATCCTGGGCACGCTGGCCGGCGCAGCCCTGCTGTACCGGATCAACCCCGGGTCCCGGAAACGCCGCTGACTGCCAGGCCCGGCTGCGGACGCGCCACCTGCCTTCCCGGGCCTTCCCGCGATAAAATATTCCCGTGCCCAGCTGGCAGAACCAACCGCCACTTCCGGCCACATGGCAACGGTGCGACGCCCGGATCCTGCCACTGTGGTGGGAGCGACTGTGTGCCCAGGCCGGGCAGCAGTCAGCGGCGCTGTACGCCGCGGGGCTGTTCACCGAGGACCGCCGCCGGCCCATCGCCCAGTGGTTCAATCCCGCCTTCAATGCAGCCCTGCTGGTGGCTCCGGAAACCTCGCCGGAGTGGCCGGTCCAGCGGTTCGGTATTTTCTACGCCCCGCCGGATGCCGGCTTTGTCCGCATCCACTCGGCCCCGCACGAATGGAACCCGCGCGAACCCCGCAGGTCGCCCACGGAAAACGAGGCCTTCAACGCAGCCATCGCGGAGGCCGAAAGATTCCTGCAGGTGGAAATGGACTTCGTCTGATCTGCCGGGCGCGTCCAAGGCTTTGCCCGCGAAGACAAAAAAATCCCTGTTCCGCCGGCTGGAGGAACAGGGATTTTCCGTTGCGCTCCTCCTGCTGGACTTGAACCAGCAACCCTTCGATTAACAGTCGAATGCTCTGCCAATTGAGCTAAGGAGGAATGAAGCAGGTATGACATTAGCAAAGGATTCCGGCCCAAGGGAAATCGGCGGTTTTCCGGGCCCAAACAGCCCGCGGGCAAAGAAAAGTCCCCGTTCCGGAGGCCGAAACGGGGACTGTGCGCTCCTCCTGCTGGACTTGAACCAGCAACCCTTCGATTAACAGTCGAATGCTCTGCCAATTGAGCTAAGGAGGAATGAAGCGGGTATTAGCCTAGCAAACACCTGCGGCGGAAACGAAATCGGGACGCCGTCCGTCCCGGCCACCCCGGTACGGGCCCGGCTACGCCTCGGCGCGCAGGGCCCGGCGTTCCATTTCCAGCATCATCAGTTCACGGTTGAGCCGCTGGTAGGTTTCCGGATCCGCGGCCGGATCGAGCCGTTGCAGCTGCCCCATCTTGTCCGCCTTGACCCGGGTGATCTGCAGCTCGAACAAGCGGGACAGGATGTCGCGGCAATACTTCAGCACGGCCTCCTCCGTGTGGGCAGGCAGCGGCACCACAGCCAGCTCCGAGACCAGCTGCCGGAGGGGTTCGGGCACTTCGTGCATCACGTGTTCCACCCAGCGCACCGGATCACCGGCCGCCTGCCCCGGACCGGTGGCGCGCATGGCGTCGTGGACCGCCTGGAAGGCGGGCGTGGCGAACCGGGCGTCTGCGAAGCGGTCCCAAACGGCGCCGGCCAGCAGGGACGGCTGCTGGAGTGCCACCTCCAGGGCCTGGCGTTCCATCGAGGCCACGGGATCCCGGGGGTCCGGCCGGTGGTAGGAAGGGACCGCGCCCGACGACGGCCCGGCAGCAACGCCGGGGCCGCCGGGTTGGGCGGCGCCCGGCTGGGCGGCCTTGCCGGCCTGCGGGTGGCCGGAGGCCGCCGGACGTCCGGTGTCCCCCCGCTTCACGGCGGCCGTGACCAGGCGGAGGACTTCGTTGGGGTCCGGCATCCCGAGCCAGCCGGTCAGCGCCTGGCAGTAGCCGGTCCGGGTGGAGGCGTCACGAATGGCGGCCACCACGGGCACTGAGGCTTTCAGGCCCTGTACGCGGCCCTCAACGGTATCCAGGTTGAACTGCTTCAAGGTGGTGCGGATGGCGAATTCAAACAGCGGCCGGCGGGACTGGATGAGGGCGTGCACTGCTTCGTCTCCCCTGCTCAGGCGGAGGTCGCAGGGGTCGGCGCCCGTGGGTTCCACCGCCACGTAGGTCTGGGCCGTGAAGCGCTGGTCTTCCTCGAAGGCGCGGAGGGCCGCTTTCTGTCCCGCGGCGTCCCCGTCGAACGTGAACACCACTTCTCCCCCGGTGCCGTCGTCGGACAGAAGCCGGCGGGCAATCTTGATGTGCTCGGTGCCGAACGCCGTTCCACAGGTGGCCACCGCCGTCGTAATTCCTGCAAGGTGGCAGGCCATCACGTCCGTGTAGCCCTCCACCACCACCAGCTGGCGGTCCTTGGCGATGCTGCGCTTGGCGAGGTCGATTCCGTAGAGGACCTGGGACTTCTTGTAGAGCGTGGTTTCCGGGGTGTTGAGGTACTTGGGGCCCTGGTCATCCTCGTAGAGCTTGCGGGCGCCGAAGCCGATGGTGTCGCCGGCGATGTCCTTGATGGGCCAGATGAGGCGGCCGCGGAAGCGGTCGTAGATGCCGCGGTTGCCCTCCGAGAACATGCCGGTGAGCTTCAGCTCGGCGTCGGTGAAGCCGCGGCCCCGGAGGTGCTTCAGCAACGCATCCCAGCCTTGGGGGGCATACCCGCAGCCGAAGTGCTCGGCGGCCGCCCGGTCAAAGCCCCGTCCGTGCAGGAAGTTCCGGGCCTCGGCGGCACCAGGCGTGAGCAACTGGGCGCGGAAGAACTCGTCGGCAATTTTGTGGGCGTCCAGCAAACGCTGCCGCCGGCCCACTTCCTCCCGGTTGGGCCCGCTTCCGCCATCCTCGTAGCGCAGCTCGTAGCCGATCCGGGCGGCGAGTTTTTCTACCGCCTCGTGGAAGGAGCTGTGGTCCTGCTTTTGGACGAAGGCGATGACGTCACCGTCCTCGCCGCAGCCAAAGCAGTGGTAGCGGCCTACCTGGGGGCGGACGGTGAAGGACGGCGAACGCTCGTCGTGGAAGGGGCACAGGCCCTTCCAGGTTCCCAGCCCGGCGCCTTTGAGCGTGACGTAGCCGTCAACCACTTCCTTGATGTCCGTGCGCTGGCGTACTTCGTCGATATCTTCACGTTTAATCAGCCCAGCCACACAGCAATCTTAGTGTCACCGTCCCGGCTTACGGCTTTCACGTGCCGTCGCCATGCGTTCCTGGAGGCTCAGGGCCAGCTTGGGGCAGAGGAACACGGCCTCCTGCGCGGCGTCCCGGTCCGCGTCCCGCAGCGGAATGTCCGTCCGTTCGCGGCCGGACTTCCCGCGTGCCACGGGGTATCCCCAGTCATCACGGTCCAGTACGCCGGGAAGCAGTTCTGTGCACAGGCCGCGGCCGTCGCAGCTGGTCCAGTCGATGTGCAGAATGGCCGTCATGCCGCCACTCCCCCCAGGGGAACACAGTAACCGGCGAGGTGCGCACGGAAGTCCGCGGCGAACACCTCCAGGGCGCTGCTGACCAGCCCAGTGGTCCCCTCAGGATGCCGGCAGGCGCCGCGGCCGGACACCAGCCGTCCCAGTCGGTCCAGTTCGGAGGCGAGGCGGGGGTTGCGTTCCCCGCCAGCGATCCGGTTGAGGACGGACGCCATGGCCGGCAGGCCGAACATGCAGGGTCCGCATTGCCTTGCCGATTCATTGGCGAGGTAGGTGAGGATCCGGGCGGTCGCCCCGATCCCGCAGGCGTGCGGATCCAGCGCATGGATCACGCCTGCTCCGGGGCGCACCGTCCCGCCCACCGGCCCCACCGGCGAGAGCACATGGGCAGCAGGCCGTACCCAGCGGCCGTGGTAGCCGCCCACCAGGACGGCCGACAAGGGAGCCGGGTCCATCCCCGCTTCCTTGAGGACGGCAGACAGTTCCACCCCGCCCGGCACCTCCAGCACCACGTCGCGGACCGGGGCCGGACCGGAAACTGACACGAGCCGGGTTCCCGGATCCGTCGCAGTTCCCGCTTGGCGGAACCACTGCGCCCCGTAGCGGGCGATCAGGGCAACCTGTGCCAGGGTTTCGACATTGACCACCAGCGTGGGGCGGCCGTTCAGTCCCGATTCGCTCAGGCGCCGGCGTTGGTCAACCGGCACCGCATTTCCGGTGGCAATCATGTTGACCACCGCGCTCGACTCGCCCGAGATGAACGTTTCCGGCGCCTCCACCACCCGGACCCGCTTGGTGCCGGGACGCCCCGCGAGGGCCTGCCGGACACGGGGCAGGCCTGCTGCCGGCGCGTACACGTAGGTGCCGGCGCCGCCCAAGGCAGCCGCCAGGGTGAGCAGGCCGTCGATGACCAGGTGCGGTGCATGGCTAAGGAGGGTCCGGTCTTTGAAGCTGAGTGGTTCGCCCTCGGCGCCGTTGGCGATCACCACCGGCCGGGCCGCAAACAGGCCCTTGCGGCCGGACTCCGCCGTGGCGGTCACCTTGCGCCAGGTTTCGAACGCTGCCCCGCCCCGGCCGGTCAGCCCCGACGCCGCGAGCGCGTCAAGCAGCCCCGGTGCGGCCGCGTCTGCGTCCAGGGGGCCGAAGGTATTCAGGTGCTGGTCCCAGCCGGCATCCGGGCCGGCCGCGAGGAGGCGCGGTTCCTGCCGTGCCGCATCCGGGGGCGCCGGCTGGGAGGTGTCTCCGGCGTGGCTCACGGGTGGTTTCCTTGCCTGGCAGCGGAGGTTTCAAGAAATGTCGGTGACAGCCGCCACAACAGCGCCGCGGCCACGGCGACGGCGGACGCCGCGGCAAGCAGCAGGAACCAGCCGCTCGAGACGTCGGTACCGTTTCCGAGGGCGTGCGCCATCGCCACCGGCCAGACGCCATAGGTCAGCCAGTGGACCGCCTTGAAGGTCCGTTGTCCGATCCGGTGCCGCAGCAACCCGGTGACAACCACGGCCAGGACCAGGTCAAGGGCCACCGTCCCCAAACCCTGCCAGAACGGTTGGAAGGAGCCCAGGAAGGGCACCACGACGTCCACCGGCTTCAGCTTGGCGAAGGAGTCCAGCAGCAGGGAGCCCACGTGGAGCCCCAGGAAGACGGTGGCGAGCAGGGCGATGTTCCGGTGCAGGAGGCTGATGGAAAACCGCGGCAGCACCATCAGGGGACGGCCGGACCTGTTGAGGATTCCCAGCAGCACGGACGCGGTGAACAGGGCAAGGGAGATGAAGCCGCTCACCCGGCCGAAAGCCCACATTGCCTCATCCATGGCGGCCACCCCCCGCAGCGCCGGCGCCGGCTGCTTGGCGGGGTGGTTCTGCAGGCTTGGACCCGGCGCCGCGGGGGCGTTGGGTATCGGTGGGCCAGCCGCCAGTGGTGACAATCCTGCCATGGCGGTCCACGAGCCGGGCCACGATATTTTCGGCCCGGAACCAGTCCACGGCGGCGTGGCCGCGGACAATGGCGGCCGTGCTGCAGGCGTTGGCATCCAGGCACGTTGGTGCGGCCACTGTCACGGACCGCCAGACGGGCTCGGCCGGGAGCCCGAAGCGCGGGTCAAGGATGTGGTGGACGTCGGTTCCCCGGTTCGTCCAGCGGCGCTTTTGCGTGCTGGACGTGGCGAGGGCATACCCGGACGCGAGGGAGATGTGCTGGGCGGGGTCGGCGGGCAGGTCCTGGACCAGGATTTGCCACTGGCCGGGTTGGCCATCCACGAGGGGTCCGGGCCCTGCGCTGGCCAGGTCTCCGCCGAGCCCTACGAGGACCCCGCAGCCGAGCCGCTGGTGCACTTCGGCGGCGGCGAGGTCCGCCGCGACCGCCTTGGCCGTGGCACCGAGGTCAAGCCGGAGTTCGGCAGGCAGGGTCAGGGTGGTGGAGTCGAGGCCGAGCCTGGTCCATCCGGGTGCCCGCGTCGCGGGCATGCCAGGGGATGCGGCCGACGGCGGCGCAGGAGTTCGCGCCGCTCCGTTCGCCAGTGCCGGCACCGGCACGCTGCGGAGCCCCGTCATACCCTGTTGGTCCGGGCCGTGGCCCAGTGCGGCCAGGTCCGCTCCGAGGGTGGGGTCGACGTCGCCGCCGGTCATGGCCGCCGCGTCCAGGGCCCGTTGCAGGAGCAGCCGGAGCATCGGGCTGACGGTGACGCCCTGCGCCATCCGGGGTTGGAGGATCACAAGTTCCGAGTCGTTGCGGAAACGGCTGCAGGCGGCGTCGACGGCGGCCAGCACGTCGCGGACGATCCGTTCCGCGCCAGCCAGGGCGCCGGCGTCCGTAACGGTAACGGAGGCCTCAAGCTCCCAGACTGTCCAGGTTGATTGGGCCGCCATACCGCTTTCCGCCGCCGCACTGCCGGCCGGGCCGGACCGGCCCATGCGGGCACCGTGCGCGTCAGGACCGTTCATTTCAGGATCCCGAAGACCTGCCGTGGACCGTGCCGCCGTTGCCGGGTTGGACCGGCGTGGTGCTTCCGTAGCTCTTGGAACGGCGCGTGCCGTCCTGCCGGCTCCCGTAACCGTCGTTGCCCGAACCGGTGGAACCGCTCGGTTTCGGCGTGGTGCCTTGGGTGCTGTTGTCCGTCCCGGGAGTGGTCCTGGCGATGACGGAAGGCGTGGCGGCGTACACGGCGGCCGCGCTGACGCCCGCAACGGCGACGCTGCCCGCGCCCACCGCCACGGTAATCCCGGTGGCGAGGCGCTTGCCCCTGCTGCGAGTACTCATGACCTGCTCCCGTGCTTTAACGGCCTGCCTTTTCCCCTATCTTGCCCCTCGTTCCTGTGGAAACTCTTAGAGCAAGCTGTTTGATCGGTCGGGTGTTGGCAGGATCCGCCACGGCCTCGCGGGGCTACCAGAGCGAAGGCAGGCTCCCCACCAGGCGCTCGTACATGGCAAGCGCCGAACCATCCGTCAGGGACGCCACCTGGTCGATGACCACCCGGAGCCGTGCCCCGTCGTCGGCAGCGTCCCGCCAGTCGGCGGCAAACATCGGTTCCAGGTGCCTGTCCCCCGTGGCGCTCAGGGCAGTGACCAAGGCGTGCAGCACTTCGCGCTGGCGCTCGTAGATGGGCTGCCGGTGTTCAGTGGTCATCACGAACGTGGTGGCGAGGCCCTTCATGACCGCGATCTCCATCACCGTCTCATCCGGCACCATGAGCTCGGCGCTGTACCGGGTGAGGTTTTCGGGGCCGTAGACAGCACGGGTGGTTTCCAGGGCGCTCTGGCAGAACCTGCCGATCAGCTGGCTGGTCATGTTCTTCAGGGCTGCCATCGACTTGCGGCTGCCGTCCGCCTCGCGCACCCACACGTCCGTGGCCTCGAGCCGGGCCAGCGCGGCGTCGATCGCCGCAGGATCGTTGTGCGGCAGGTACCACTGCTTCGCGTACCCCACCACGCGGGCCCGGTGGTCCGGGTTGTCCAGCCAGCGCAACTGGAAGTGGCCGGCAACAATCGCGTCCTCCACGTCGTGCACCGAGTAGGAAATGTCGTCCGCGAGGTCCATCACCTGGGCTTCCAGGCAGGACCGGCGCTCCGGGGCACCCTCGCGGATCCAGTTGAAGATGGGGAGATCGTCCTCGTAGGCGCCGAACTTGCTGGTCCGCTGGCCGTGGATCACCGGGGCTTCCAGGGCAGACCACGGATATTTAGACGCGGCATCGAGGCTTGCGCGGGTGAGGTTCAGCCCGGCCGGACGGCCGTCAGCCGTGAGCACTTTGGGTTCGAGCCGGGTGAGCAGGCGGAGCGTCTGGGCGTTGCCTTCGAACCCGCCGATGGCGTGCGCCACCTCGTTCAGCGCCGATTCGCCGTTGTGGCCGAACGGCGGGTGGCCGAGATCGTGGCTCAAGCAGGCCGTGTCCACCACGTCGGGGTCGCAGCCCAAAGCCCGGCCGAGTTCCCGGCCCACCTGCGCCACTTCCAGGCTGTGCGTGAGCCGGGTGCGGACGAAGTCGTCCGTGTCAGGGGCCACCACCTGGGTTTTGGCGCCCAGCCGGCGCAGGGCCGAGGAGTGCAGGACCCGGGCGCGGTCCCTCTCGAAATCGGAGCGGTACGTGTTCTTGGGCGGTTCCTCCACCCAGCGGGCGGAATCGTGCAGCTCGTAGCCGGGCAAGGCGAGCGCCGCGGTAGGCGTGCCGGACGCCGGAGTGCCGGCGACCGGGGTGCTCAGGGAAGCCTCAGCCACCGGAGACATCCAGCTCGGCAGCAGCGATGTCCCGGGACTGGTCGGCGTTCAGGGCGCGGGAATCGAGCCAGTCCTTGGGCAGGGCAGGACGTTTCGGGGAGCCGGCACGTCCGCGCGGGCCCTCGGCGTCAACCCCGGGGTAGGGCGAGTCCAGGTCCAACTCCGCGAGGGTATCCCGGAGCACCTCAAGGCTGGTGACCAGGGCCAGCCTGGTGCGCAGCTCACCGCCCACCACGTAGCCCTTGAAGTACCAGGCGATATGCTTCCGGATTTCACGCAGCGCCTTGCCCTCGTCACCGAAAGTCTCCACCATCAGTTCGGCGTGCCGGTAGACACCCTCGGCCACCTGGCGCAGGTTGGGCCGGTGCCGGACATCGCTGCCTTCGAATGCCGCCTGAAGGTCGCCGAACAGCCACGGGCGCCCTTGGCAGCCGCGGCCCACCACCACGCCGTCCACGCCGGTTTCGCGGACCATCCTGACGGCGTCCTCTGCTGACCAGATATCGCCGTTGCCCAGCACCGGGATGTCCGGCAGGGCCTCGCGGAGGCGCGCGATGGCGGACCAGTCCGCCTTGCCGGAGTAGAACTGGGCGGCCGTGCGGCCGTGCAGCGCGACGGCGGCAACCCCGGAGTCGCGGGCGATGCGGCCGGCATCGAGGTACGTCAGGTGGTCATCGTCAATGCCCTTGCGCATCTTGATGGTCAGCGGAACGTTACCCTTGCCGGCTTCCTTGACGGCGGTCTGCACGATCGCGGTGAAGAGGTCGATCTTCCAGGGCAAGGCCGAGCCGCCGCCGCGCCGGGTCACCTTGGGGACCGGGCAGCCGAAGTTGAGGTCGATGTGGTCCGCCCGGTCTTCCTCCACGAGCATCCGCACGGCGGCGCCGACGGTGCCCGGATCCACACCGTACAGCTGGACGGAACGGACTTTCTCGTCGTCGTCATGCGAAATGATGCGGAGTGATTCAGGGGTCCGTTCCACCAGTGCGCGGGAGGTGACCATCTCCGCCACGTACATGCCGCCGCCGTATTCACGGCAGAGCCTGCGGAAGGCGGAGTTGGTGATGCCGGCCATGGGGGCCAGGACCACCGGAGTGTCAACGGTGATGGGTCCCAGCTTCAGGGGCGGGAGTTCCAGCTTGGGGGCGGGAGGGGTTGCTGCAACAGTCACCTGTCCATTGTTGCAAAGCCGGGCAAATCGAAGGTTTCCGCCGTGGCACCAGGCCTCTCCGGCGGGGCTTTCCGGCCCGCCCCGCAGGCAAGTCGCCGCGCACCCCGTCAGCCGCGGTCCGCCCTCCGGCCCCGGCGGGTGGCGGTTTCCGCAGCTGGTTCGACGCCGGCCCGCCGGCTGCGCTCCCCCAGCACGGCTGCGGCGAGCGCCCCGGTATCCGCCACGTCTCCGGCGTGGACGTGGCCGTCGTCGTGCGCCCCGACCCCGGCATGGCCCTCAACTGCCCTGATGCCGGTGGCCTTGACCACGAGCACGGCGATCAGGGTGGTGACCGGGATGGCCAGGACCAGGCCGATGGAGCCCACCAGCGTGCGGATGACTTCCTCGGACAGTTCCGAACTGGTGAGGGTATCCATCAGGGGCCGGTCGTAGAGCATGACGATGATCAGGATGGGCAGCGCGGCCCCCGCGTAGGCGAAGGCGATGGTGTACACGGTGGAGGCGATGTGGTCTCGGCCGATCCGCATGGCGGAGGTGAAGAGTTTCCGGGCGCTGGTGCCCGGCGCCAGTTCGTAGAGCTCCCACACGGCAGAGGACTGGGTGATGGTGACGTCGTTCAGGACGCCGAGTCCCGAAATGATGAGCCCGCACAGGATCACGCCGGAGATTGAGATGTTCGCCGAGGTGTTCACCAAGGTGGCGGCGTCATGGCTGCCGACGCCGGCGAGGTTGGCGGCGTCCGTGGCCCAGGCGGCCAACAGCGCCGTGATGCCGAGCCCGAAAATGGTGCCCAACAATGCCGTGGACGTCCTCGCCGAGAATCCGTGGGCAAAGTAGAGCACACCGATCATGATCACGGTGGAGCCCACCAGGGTCAGGAGCAGCGGAGGCTTGCCCTCCACCAGGCCCGGGAGCAGGAAGTTGGCCAGGACAAAATAGGCGCCCACGAGTCCGACCAGGGCGCGGAGACCGCGCCACCGGGCGACAGCGATGACCACCGCGGCATAGAGCACGGCGAGCAGGACAATCGGCAGGGTGCGGACGAAGTCCACAAAGACGTAGGCCGGCGAACCCTGCGACCCGGTGGCCCCTTGGACCTTCGAGAGGTTCAGGTACCGGATCTGGTCCCCGGGCTTGACCCCGTGCGAAGAGGCCACATCCGGGTTGATCACCACCTTGACCGGGCTCCCGCCCTTATCCGGCTCCGTGAACGCGAACGTGCAGTCCGAGCCCTGGCGGGGAGGCTGTCCGGTGGAATCCTGGCCCGTCCCCTGCTGGCTGGACTGCTGGCCGGCCCCCGGCTGGCTGGATTGCTGGCTGGTCCCCTGCATGCAGTTCTCGGCCACCACGCTTTGGATGGTTCCCGTATCGAATGTCACGCCGGGGGCCGTGGAGTACGGGTTGGCGAGGGTGATTCCTTCCTTGCTGCCGGAGGGCCACAGCGCGGCCATCCCGGCCAGGGTCAGCAGCGCCAGCGGGATCAGGACCGCGGCCAGGATGCGGTTCGCCTTGCTGCGGGCAGCCATCGCTTGCGGTGTCGGCTCCGAATGGCTCTCGGAAGTGTGGGAGTGACCGGCGCCCATCAGCAGTACAACCTCATGGCTTGTACTCTACGTGCGGCGCCATAGGGTTTATAAATGGACCATCGGATGGGGAGGAACCAGGCATGGACAACGGTGGGACACGTGGAACCGATACCCGCGGGACGGGAAAAAGTGGCGGGGAACAGGCCGGGCGCGCGCCTTCGGATCCCCAGCACCGTCCCGTACTGAGCGTCCTTGCGGCATCCGGTGCCACCAAGGGAGTGGTCCTGGTCCTGCACGGCGGGAGGGCGCACAGCCGCGCACCCGTGGAGGCCCGGCACCTGAGCCCGGCCAGGATGGTCCCCTTTGCCCGGGACCTGCACCGCATGGGAAGGAAACACGGGCTGGCGGTCTGGTCCCTGCGCAACAGCGTCCGCGGCTGGAATGGCCCGGACATGACCCCGCTGCAGGACGCACGGTGGGCGCTACGGCAGATCGAGGAACAGCACCCCGGCGTACCGATCTTCCTGCTGGGCCACTCGATGGGCGGCCTGACAGCCGTCTGCGCCGCAGACCATCCGCAGGTTGAAGCCGTGGTGGCCCTTGCGCCATGGCTAAGCCCGGAGACCCCTTCAGCCCGGGTTGCCGGACGGAAGGTGCTGATCGTGCACGGAACCACGGACCACATGACCAGCCCCCGGCAGTCGCTGGCGTTCGCCCGCCGCGCCACCGCGGAAGCGTCAAGCATGCAGTATGTGTCCCTGAAGGGTGTGGGGCACTTCATGCTCCGAAAGATCCGGGTGTGGCAGACGCTGGCCTCCGGGTTTGTCATTAAGTCCTTCGCGGAGAGCACGGGCGCCCCTGTCCGGCCGCCGCGTTCTTTTTCGCAGCTGCTGCCGGAATCGTCCGTGCACGTCACTCTCTAGGCGCGGTCCCGATGCCTTGGCGTCCCCCGTCCAACGACACCTTCTACCGGGTCATCGTCCGTACCGGGCAGTTCCTGCGCTGGGCCCTCCGGCTGGACATCCAGGCGACCGGCCTGGAAATCCTTCCCGCGAAGGAACCGGCCACCGGCCCTTCCCGCCGGGCGTCCCCCGGAAAGGGAGCGGTCTTCGCCATCACGCACTTCGGCTACGTGGACTTCGCGGTAGTCGAGCTGCTCCTGTGGCGGCATACGCGTGCCCAGCTGCGGTTCCTCGTCCATCAAGGCGCCGCAGACCACTGGTTGGCCGGCCCCGCCATCAGCGCCAGCGGCCATGTGGTGGTGGGCTATGCGGACCGTTCAGACGCCTACGATGCCGCGGTGGCCAAGCTGCGGGCCGGCGAGTACCTCGCGGTCTTCCCGGAGGCCGGGGTGAGCCGCAGCTTCACGGTTCGCGAATGCAGGACCGGTGCCGTGCGGATGGCTGCGGAAGCCGGGGTCCCGGTCATTCCGGTTTCGGTCTGGGGTGCCCACCGGGTGATGACCCGCGGCCACGGATTTTCCCTTCGGCGCAGCTGGCGGGCACCGGTGCGCCTCGAAGTGGGAGCGCCGATCGTCTTTCCGCATGACGTTGACGTTGAGGAGGCCACGGAGGCGCTGCGCGGCACGCTCCAGGCCGGGATCGACCGGTGCATTGCAGGCTTTCCGCTGCAGCCGGAGCACGGGGCGTGGTGGATGCCGGCGCACTTGGGCGGCGGCGCTCCTTCGGACGCCGAGCGGCAGCGCCTGGACGCCGCAGACGCCGCCGCGGGCCGGCGTCGTGGTTCCCGCCAAACGAAGTAAGCGCCAGGTCTTGCCGTGAAGGTCACGCCAAAACCTGGCGCTGCCTTGGCTGCCGGGTTGGCCGGCCGGCCCCGGTCAGTCGGAGACCACCAGGGTTTCCGCCGCGGCGAGGCGGGCCTTGCCGGACTCCAGGAGGGGTTCGACGGCGGCGCGCAGCGCGGTCATCGAGTCGTCCAGTTCCAGCATCACCGGGTGCTGGTACGCGATGAGGGCGAGCATGTCGCGCACGGCCTCGGCAGCGTCCGCGGCGGACAATGCCGGCTCATGTCCCACGAAAACGTCCGTCGGTATGTCGGCGCCCGTTGTCTCTGCACCAGGGGTTTGCAGGTGGGCCGGTGCGGCATCAGGCCCGGCGGGGGCCGCGTAGCTGACGGCGAAGGCCCGGATGCGGCCCTTCTTGCTCGGCGCCACGCCGGCCCCGAAAGCCGATTCCGGTTCGGCCCGCAGCACGATGGCGCCGTGCGCGCCGGTGAGCTCGTCCAGGAACAGTTTCTGCACCTGTCCCACGGAGAGGACCCCGGGTGAATCCCAGTCATGGATGGCGGTGTAGTAGCGTCCCACCACGTCGGTGAGCTCCACCGAGCCGGTGGCCAGGTCCATGACGACGTCGGAGCCTGCGTTCTCGCCGCCGGCCGCACCGTCCCCGTCCTTGGCCGGGAAGACGGGCAGCCGGAGGGCGCCCGGCTCGACGACCACCAGGCGCGAGCGCTGGATGGGTTCCAGCCCGAACGCTTCGGCGAAGGCGGCCCCGGCGGTGCCGGGCTCCACCTTGGCGCGCAGCCTGGTGACACCCGTCGGCGCGTTTTCGGCTTCGCGGCGCAGCATGGTCAGCAGGCTGGCGCCGATGCCGGCGCGGCGATGGTCCCGGGCCACCTCGATGTAGGTCCAGAGGCGTTCCGGGTGCAGGGACGCCTCGTAGACGACGCCGGCGGCTACCGGGATGCCGACGCCGTCAATAACGTCCTCGGCCACGATGCAGCGGCGCCACGGCGTGCCGTCCCGGCCGTTGGAGGACAGTGCCAGGGCGCCGCGGAACTGGCGGGCCTCACCGGTGTCCGGGTCACCCCAGATTTCCAGCAGCGCAAGGTCGTCACCATCGCGCCATGGGCGGTATTCGATGGCCATGCTCAGGCGCCGATCAGCCGTGCGGCCAGGTAACCCTCCACCTTGTCCAGGGAAACACGTTCCTGGCCCATGGTGTCCCGCTCGCGGATGGTGACGGCCTGGTCCTCGAGGGTATCGAAGTCCACGGTGATGCAGAACGGGGTGCCGATCTCATCCTGGCGGCGGTACCGGCGGCCGATTGCACCGGCGTCGTCAAAGTCGATGTTCCAGTTCTTGCGCAGCTGGGCGCCAAGTGCCTTCGCCTTCGGTGACAGGTCCTCATTGCGGCTCAACGGCAGCACGGCGGCCTTGACGGGGGCCAGGCGCGGGTCAAGCTTCAGCACGGTGCGCACGTCCACGCCGCCCTTGGCGTTGGGGGCCTCGTCCTCGGTGTAGGCGTCCACCAGGAACGCCATGAAGGAACGGGTCAGGCCGGCCGCGGGCTCGATCACGTAGGGGGTGTAGCGTTCGTTGGTGGCCTGGTTGAAGTAGCTCAGGTCCGTGCCGGAGGCCTTCGCGTGGGTGGAGAGGTCAAAATCGGTCCGGTTGGCGATGCCTTCCAGTTCGCCCCACTCCGAGCCCTGGAAACCGAAGCGGTACTCGATGTCCGTGGTGCCCTTGGAGTAGTGGCTCAGCTTCTCCTTGGGGTGCTCGAAGAAGCGCAGGTTCTCGTCGCGGATGCCCAGGCCGGTGTACCAGGCCATGCGCTCGTTCATCCAGTACTTGTGCCACTCTTCATCCGTGCCGGGCTCGACGAAGAACTCCATTTCCATCTGCTCAAACTCGCGCGTGCGGAAGATGAAGTTGCCGGGCGTGATCTCGTTGCGGAAGGACTTGCCGATCTGGCCGATGCCGAACGGCGGCTTCTTCCGCGACGTGGTGAGGACGTTGTTGAAGTTCACGAAGATGCCCTGGGCGGTTTCGGGGCGCAGGTAGTGCAGGCCTTCCTCGCTGGCGACCGGCCCGAGGTAGGTCTTGAGCAGGCCGGAGAATTCCTGCGGCTCAGTCCACTGGCCGCGGGTGCCGCAGTTGGCGCAGGCAATGTCCTTCAGGCCATTTTCCGCCGGGCGGCCCTTCTTCTCCTCGTACTCTTCCTCGAGGTGGTCGGCGCGGTACCGCTTGTGGCAGGAGAGGCATTCCACCAGAGGGTCGGAAAAGACCTCGACGTGGCCGGAGGCCTCCCACACCTGGCGGGGCAGGATCACGGAGGAGTCAAGGCCCACCACGTCCTCGCGGCCGCGGACCATGGACTGCCACCACTGGCGCTTGATGTTTTCCTTCAGCTCAGCGCCCAAAGGGCCGTAGTCCCAGGCAGAACGCGAACCTCCGTAGATCTCACCGGCCTGGAACACGAAGCCCCTCCGCTTGGAGAGGGAAATGACCTGGTCGAGGACGGATTTTGCTGCCATGGGGTAACTCCAATTTCTACAGGGCCGCTGGGTGCGGTCCGCGGTGTGCAAACCCCGGCTGCGGCGTGCAGGGCACACCGGGCACCGGGTGGGCGGATGGGGGAAGATGCGTCAAGAGCTGCGTGTACTAGCCTACCGGCCGGCGCCCCCGGAGCGCGCCCCGCGGCCAGGGCAAGGTTGCCAGGATGATGGCGCCGAGGGTGAGCAGGGTCCCAAGGACCGTGGCAGGGGCGACGACGGTGCCAGGCGCGGGCAGCACCAGGTCCAGTGCCAGGGACCCCAGGAGTTGGCCCGCGATCATGCCGAGCCCGGTGACCAGGACGCCGAGGCTGCGGACCAGCAGGGCACCCAGGCCGATGAACACGCAGCCCATGGGACCGCCCAGGTAGTACCACCAGTCGGCGGGCAACGGATTGCCCGGCCCGGCCACCGCGAGCTTCACGGCGAACGCCGCCCACAGCACGATGGTGCCGGCCACGAAGTTGACCAGGGTGGCGGCGATGGGGGTGCCGTAGTGGACGGTGGCGGTGCCGTTCATGGCCTGCTGGAAGCTCATCAGGAAGCCTGCGGCCACCGGCAGGAGCAGCGGAACGAGCAACGCAGCCGGGTCGGCGCCGGTACCGGCGCCTCCCCCGCCGAACCGCGGCGACACTGCCCAGGCGACGGCGGCGATGGTCAGGACGCAACCGATGATGCGGATTCCCGTGACGGACTTCTTCCCGGCCGGGCCGATCCCCAGCCGGTCCACCAGCAGCCCGCTCACGGTCTGTCCGGTGACGGTGGCGACGGTGAAGAGGGCCACCCCGAGGAGGCCCACGGTAAAGGATTGGGCGAAGACGAACAGCGCCCCGATGGCGCCGGCCAGCACGTAGATGCGGGGAAAAGCCCGGGTACGGACGGCCGGGAGGATGGCCGCCAGCCCGGCCCGGCCCCGCGGCAGGACCAGCGAGATCAGGATCATCACCAGCAGGCCGGTGCTGAAACTGACCACGGCAGCGGCGATTCCGTCGTTGAGGCGGGCGCCGAGGGCCCCGTTGATGCGGCCTTGGACGGGGATGGCCAGGCCGGCGCCCACCGCCAGGGGCAGACCTGCGAGGACGGGCAGGCGTGGAGGGGAGGTCATTGGATCCACCTTAGTTCAGGCATTATTGCTGTATGAGCAACCCCATTGACGACGTCCCCATCCGCGACAGCATGATCCGGCTGGGCCAGCTGTTGAAGCTTGCCAACCTCGTGGAGGACGGCGTGGAGGCAACGGAGCTCATCAAGAACGGGCTGGTGAAAGTCAACGGCGAAATCGACGACCGCCGCGGCCGCCAGCTGCACCACGGCGACACCGTCACCGTGAACGGGCACACCGTGAAGGTGGTCGCGCCGGAGGCGGGCTGACCGCCACGGCCGCGGCGCCGTCGTCGGACGCCTACTTGTTGAGCACCTCGTGGGTGAGGAACTCCCCCACGTGGCCGATCTCCTGCTGGTTGATGCCGTGCCACATGCCCGTGTAGAGCACCTTGGTGAGCTTGACGTGCTTGCGCACCCACCCCATGGTGAACTCGATCTTGTCCTGGGTGATCACCGGGTCCTGCTGGTCCCGGCCCCAGAACATGGGGATGGTTCCGTCCAGTTCGGCATCCTTGAAGGTGGGGTCGCCGGCGGCGTCCACCACGAAGCCCGAGAGCCCGACGACGGCGGCGAAGTCCGTGGGACGCTGCCGCAGGAGGGTGGTGGCCATGGCCATGCCCATGGAGAAGCCCAGCAGGGAAACAGAGGGGTGGCCTTCCCTGATGGTGTCGATCCATTCCTGGACGTAGGCCGACGCCGCCTTGACCCGGTCCAGGGAGTAGTCGATGGACGCCGTCAGCGGGAACCAGGTGAAGCCCGGGCCCATGGCGATCGGCGCCCGGACGGATGCCACCGCAAAGTCCCCCGGAAGCATCCCGGCAAGGCTGAACAGGTCCTGTTCGTTGGCGCCGTAGCCATGGAGCAGCACCAGCAGCGGTTTGCCGGCACGCTGGTCTTCGGGGTGGGACCACAGGACAACGGGAGCGGGAAATACTTCGGCGTCAGTCATGGTTTCCATTCTTACAGTTACCCGAAAGTAACAACCTACGTTGGCGTAGCCATTGAAGCGGAAGGCAGGATAGGACAGTGACTGACGCAAGTGCCATCCAGACCCCGTCCGTGCACCCCGGTTCCCACCCCTGGAGCCGGTACGTGGCGATGGGCGATTCCTTTACCGAGGGCATCGGCGACCCCGAGCCCGCAAGCCCCGGAGGGCACCGCGGCTGGGCCGACCGGGTGGCCGAAGAACTGGGCCGCACCAAGCCGGACTTCGCCTACGCCAACCTCGCCGTCAGGGGCCGGCTCCTGCAGCAGATCGTGGACCAGCAGCTGGCCCCGGCCCTGGCCCTGAAGCCGGACCTGGTCACCTTGTCAGCCGGGGGCAACGACCTCATCCGCCCGGGCGGCGACCCCGACGCGCTGGCCGAAAAGCTCGATTCCGTGGTCCAGATCCTGTCCATGGGCGGAGCCACCGTGGTCCTGTTCAACGGTCCGGACACCGGCTCCTCGGTCCTGGGCAGGATCCGGAGCAAGGTGGCCATTTATAACGAGAACCTGCGGACTGTCGCGGCCCGGCACGACGCCGTCATCGCCGACATGTGGTCCCTCCGGCAACTGAGCGATCCGCAGATGTGGGACCAGGACAGGCTGCACTTCTCCCCGTTGGGGCACCACACCATCGCGGCCATGGTGCTGGACTCGCTTAACGTTGAACATTCGCTGGAACCCCTCCAGCCCAAGGATCTGCCGCCCCGGACCTGGCGCGAGGCAAGGACCGGGGACTTGGTGTGGGCGCGCGAATACTTCGTGCCCTGGGTCCTGCGCCGGCTCCGGCACCAGTCCTCCGGTGACGGCGTCACGGCGAAACGGCCGACGCCGGGTCCCGTCTTTGGCCCGGGCGTTCCGTTGGGGTCCGGCGAGGGTCCGCTGGGAACCTCGGAACCCAGCCGCCGGTAGGACCGCACGGGGTTACGCTGGAGGGACAACCTTTGAGAGGCGCGGCACCGTGAGCAGCTTGTTTTTGTGGATCATCATCCTGTCCTTCGTTGTCCCCATGGCCATGCGGATGTACCGGCGGTCCATGGCACGGCGGGACCGGGACCAAGGCTTGCCGGGCCAGTACCCTGGCCAGTTTCCGGGACAGTACGGGCCGGGCGGGTTCCCCGGGTCCGGCCGGTTTCCCGGGTCCGCGGGGCCGCAGAGCAACCAGCCCCGCGACGGCTACACCCAGCAGGACTACTACTCCGGCGGCTTCCGCCAGCCCACCCCGGCCGGTGAATCACAGCCACAGCCCTACCAGTACGGGCAGCCCCCCATGCCGGACCCCCGCTACGGCGCGCCCCAGGAACCGCCGTTCCAGCAGTTCCCGGGCCAGCAGTTCCCGGGCCAGCAGTTCCCGGGCCAGCAGGGTCTGGGCCAGCAGTTCCCCGGCCAGCAGCAGGGTACCGGCCACACGCCGGCCGGCCCGCCTCCAGGCCCGGCCGTTCCCCCGCCGGGAGCGCCCCAGGGATTCCGTGCCCGGAAGCTCGCAGAACTGGACCAGCAGTACAGCAACGGCGAAATGTCCATGGAGGACTACATGAAGCGCCGCAGCGACATCATGAACGGCTGAGCCCCAGCCGCCGCCACGCCTCAAGCCCGGAGCAACGCCTCAAGCCCGGAAGAGCCGCCTGACCACTTGCCCGGACGCCAGCGCATCCAGGCCTTCATTGATTTCGGCCAGCGGCCGGGTATCGGTGTGCAGAAGTTCCACCGGAAGCCTGCCTTCCCGCCAGTAGCCAAGGTACGCCGGGATGTCTCGGCGGGGAACCGCGTCGCCCATGTAGGAGCCGAGGAGCCGTTTGCCGGCTCCTGCGAACTGCAGTGCGGGAACGGCCAGTTCAGCTGACGGATGGGGCAGTCCCACCGAGACAACCGCGCCACCCCGCGTCACCAGATCCAGGCAAGTTGCTATCACGCCGGCCGAGCCGACTGCTTCGACGGCCACATCCACCCCGTCACCGGCAGCCTCGGCAACAAGACGGGGCGCATCCGCAGGCGTTCCCACCGCCGTGGCACCGGCGTCCAGGGCCAAGGGGTGCTTGCCCGGATTCGGATCGATGGCAATCACTCCGGCGGCCCCGGCGAGGCGGGCCGCCATGACGGCCGATAAGCCTACTGCGCCGATGCCGAAGACAGCCACGGACTGCCCCGGGCTGACGCCTGCCGTATTGAGCACGGCCCCCATTCCGGTGAGCACGGCGCAACCAAACATCGCCGCGACGGTGTCCGGGACGTCGTCGTCAATCACCACCACCGACTCCCGCGCCACCACGGCGTAATCCGCAAACGCCGAGACGCCCAAATGGTGGTTGATGCGCTCCCCCGCCGGCGTGCGCAGCAAGGCCGGCCCATGCGACAGGTCACCGGAGCCGTTGACCTCTGCAGCGCGGTGGCAAAGCGCGGGCCTCCCGGCCCGGCAGGCCCGGCAGTGGCCGCAACTGGGCACGAAAACGAGCACCACGTGGTCTCCCACGGACACATCGGCTACCCCGTCGCCCACGGACACCACCCGCCCCACCGCCTCGTGGCCCAATGCCATCGGAAGCGGCCGGACCCTGGAGCCGTCCACCACGGACAGGTCCGAATGGCACAGGCTCGAATAGGTGATGGCAACCCCAAGCTCACCGGCGCGCGGCTGCGGTTGGTCCAGTTCCTGCAGGATCAGGGGCTTCGCGTCAGCGTAGGCGGGTTTTCCTGGTGCCTGTCCGGCGGCGGGAACGGTCGAATACAGGACGGCGGCTTTCATGACACGATCATGCCGTACTTCCACCCCGGGCCTGCAGCACTGTGGCACCGCGGCGTCCACCGGCAGCGTGCACCGGAAGCACCGCAGGGCAGCAGCCGGCCGCTGCCGGGACGGGCGCAGCTAGGCCAGGAACGTCGTCCGGAGCTGGTTCCCCAGCTGTCCGATCTCGGTCAGGAAGCCGTCATGGCCTATCGGTGCCGAGATCATATGCACGTCAACCTCACCCGGCAGGGCCTGGGCCAATTCGCGGGACTGGGACGGGAAGTAGAGCCGGTCGGAGTCCACGGCGGCAACGAAGAACCGGGCGGTGGCGGAGGCCAGGGTCTCGGCCAGCGGCCCGCGGCCACGGCAGACATCGTGGCTCATCAACGCCTCGGTGAGGGCGATATAGCTGTTGGCGTCGAACCGGCGGACGAGCTTCCTGCCCTGGTGGTCCAGATAGCTTTCCACCTGGTAGCGTCCGCGGTTTGCCAGCAGTCCGCCGTGCAGGGGCGACTCGGGGGCCTGGGGTTCCCGGCCGAAGCGCCCTTCCAGTTCCGCGGCGGACCGGTACGTGATGTGGGCGATCCGCCGTGCCAGGGCCAGTCCGTCTTCCGGACACGGTCCGCCGTAGTAGTCGCCGCCGTTGAAGTTCGGATCCTGGCGGATGGCCAAGGTCTGGGCCTGGGCGAAAGCGATCTGTTCAGCCGTGCTGGCAGCGCCGACCGAGATGACGGCGCAGCGCTGCACCCGGCCAGGGTAGGTCACCGCCCACTCCAGGGCGCGGGCACCCCCCATGGAACCGCCAAGGACGGCGTACCAGCTCCCGATGCCCAGCTGGTCCGCCAGCCGGGCCTCGGCAACAGTACTGTCCCGCAGGGTGACCAGGGGGAAGCGTGAGCCCCAGGGTGCTCCGTCGGGGGCGGCCGACGACGGGCCCGTGGACCCGTAGCAGCCGCCCACAATGTTGACGGACACCACGAAGAACCTGTCCGTATCGACGGGCGCCCCAGGACCGGCCAGCTGTTCCCACCAGCCCTCTTCGTCGGTGTCGCCCCGGGTCACGTGGGTGCTGCCCGTCAGGGCGTGCTCGATCAGGATGGCGTTGCTGCCGTCCGCGTTCAGCGTGCCCCAGGTCTCGTACGCCAGGGTGACATCCGGCAGGTAGCCGCCGCCCTCGAGCTCGAGTCCTCCGATGGAGGCGTAGCGGACAACTCCGTGTTCGGGAATGGTGTTACGGGCGACGGTAACCGTCATGGCAAGACCTCTTCTACGCGCTTGCCTGCCGTCATTTGACCGGCAGGCCAGGTCTTCACCCGGGGCACCCCACCGCGGAAGGAGGGTTGCCGGCCAGCAAGCCGGGGCTGTCACTGGCACTCATGACCTGGTTCGAGTGTACGAAACACCCCCCGGTCCAGGCCAAGAGTGTGACTGGTTGTGACTTCCCGGCGCTGCCGGCCGGCAGCGCCCCGGCGTGCCGGCGGTCAGGCGTCGGCGCCGCCCTTGGCCGCGCGGAAACCGGCCTCCAGGTCGGCCAGGATGTCGTCGATGTGCTCCAAGCCAACCGACAAGCGGACCAGCCCCGGATTGACGCCGGCCACCACCTGCTGCTCGGGCGAGAGCTGGCTGTGGGTGGTCGACGCCGGATGGATGACAAGCGAACGGACGTCGCCGATGTTGGCGACGTGCGAGTGCAGTTCCAGGGCGTCGACGAAGCGCTTGCCCGCCTCCGCGCCCCCGGCCAGGTTGAAAGCGACGACGGCGCCGGTCCCCTTGGGCCCGTACTTGCGGCCCCGTTCGTACCAGGGGCTGGACGGCAGCCCCGCGTAGGCGACCGATTCGACGTCGTCCCTTCCCTCCAGCCAGCGCGCCACCTCCGTGGCGTTGGAAACGTGCCGTTCCACCCGCAGGCTCAGCGTTTCCAGGCCCTGCGAAATCAGGAAGGCGTTGAAGGGCGAAACCGCCGAGCCAAGGTCGCGCAGCAACTGGACACGGGCTTTGAGGATGTAGGAAAGGTTGGCGCCCAGTGCGCCGCCCTCGCCAAGGTCCCGGGCGTAGACCAGCCCGTTGTAGGTGGGATCCGGGGTGTTGAAACCGGGGAACCGGTCGGGGTCCTTGCCGAAATCGAACTTGCCGGAGTCGACGATGACGCCGGCAATCGCCGAGCCATGACCGCCCAGGTACTTGGTGGCGGAGTGGATCACGATGTCCGCACCCCACTCCAGCGGCCGGATCAGGTAGGGAGTGGACAGGGTGTTGTCCACGATCAGGGGAACGCCGGCGTCGTGGGCCACCTGGGAGATGCCTTCGATGTCCAAGACGTCCTGGCGCGGGTTGGATACCACCTCGCCAAAGAACAGTTTGGTGTTGGGCTGAACGGCATTCCGCCACTGATCCAGGTTGTCCGGATCTTCCACGAAGGTGACCGCGATGCCGAACTTCTTCAGGGTGTGGGCGAACAGGTTGTAGGTGCCGCCGTACAGGCTGGGGCTGGCCACGATGTGGTCCCCGGCCTCGGCGATATTCAGGACGGCGAAGGTCTCCGCGGCCTGCCCCGAGCTCAGCAGCAAAGCGGCCAGGCCACCTTCGAGGCTGGCGATCCGCTGCTCCACCGCGTCCTGGGTGGGGTTGCCGATGCGGGTGTAGATCGGCGCCAGTTCGGCCAGCGCAAAACGGTTGGCTGCGCTCTCGGCGCTCGGGAACACGAATGACGTGGTCTGGTAGATGGGAAGGGCGCGGGCCCCGGTGGCGCTGTCAGGCTCCTGGCCTGCATGGATCTGGCGGGTTTCGAAGGACCATCCGTTGGACATCTCAGTCTCCTATGACATGGGCCCGGCATGCTGGGAGCACCACGGGCCGCGCTTGCTTCCGGCAATTGCCGGACAGCCTGGTCCTCACCCGGGGCACCCCACCGCGGATGGAGGGTTGCCGGCCAGCGAGCCGGGGCTTAACGCTGGCACTCATGACCTGCGCCCAGTGTAGGAACATCACTCCGGCCGGGACAGCATTGTGACGAACATGGTCTTGCCGCTGTGTGCGGGCCGTGGGGCCCGCGAGGGTGGCAGCTGACGGGCGGGGACGGTCCGAACAGCCACGATTCCAGTAAGGGTACCCTTAGCTGAGAGCCCGATCACAAAGTGCCAAGATGTTGCCATGCGCATGGATCACGTCTCTTACGCCTGTGAACACGATGGCCTCGCGGCCACTACCGAACGTATTTCAACTGCCCTCGGCGTTGAGGCAGTGAAGGGCGGGGTCCACCCCCGGTTCGGCACCCGGAATATGATCATCCCCCTCGCCGGGCACAAATACCTCGAAGTTGTGGAGGTCCTGGACCACCCGGCTTCGGACAAAGCACCGTTCGGACAGGCAGTTCGTGCCCGTTCCGCTGCGGGCGGCGGCTGGATGGGCTGGTGCGTCGAAGTGGACGACCTTGCCCCGTTCGAGGAACGCCTGGGCCGAGCTGCCGTAAACGGCAACCGCAAGTTCCCGGATGGCCGCGAACTCGTGTGGAAGCAGATAGGCATCCTGGGCCTTATTGCAGACCCCCAGGTCCCCTACATGCTCAAATGGGAAGGCGACCCGTCCCTGCACCCCTCCAATGCCTACGAGAGCAACCTCAAGATGAGCTGCCTGACCATTGCCGGCTCCGCGTCGCGGGTGACCGAGTGGCTGGGCGAGCCGGTGGAGAAGCCGCTTGAAGACGTTGTGGTCGAGTGGGTAGCGCCGCACGGCACTCCCGGCATTCTGTCCGTCACATTTGAAACCGCCAACGGGGCCGTCACCATCTGACCATCCCTCGCGCTCTCCGGCTTAGTTCCGGAGAGGGCCTTATAAGCGTGCGCCCAAAAGCTTCGGCCGCCATCGGGTGGTGACAACGGCGTCACCACCCGATGGCGGCCGAATTCATTTAAGCGTTCCCGGGGAGCATCGCTGAATTATGCGGAAGGGCGCTGAACCACAAGCCTCCTCCATAAATGTCGGACCCTGGTTGGATGATTTCTTTATGGGAATCGGTACTGATCTGGCGGTGGTGATGGAGGGTGTTTCTGCCTCTGTTGCTGCGCTGGGCGGGCTGGTTCGGGTGGATGGTTCCTTCGCGTCCGGCGCTGGTGATGACGTGGATGTGTTGCAGCGGCGGTATGAGTCATGTCTGGGGCGGCTGGAGGTGGTGGCACGGTTGGAAGCGCAGCTGGCGGCGGTGAAAGCCCAAGACGTGGCGGATGCCGTTGACATCCAGCATG
>NZ_JARVSH010000009.1:0-114369 GCF_030209295.1 Pseudarthrobacter sp. lyk4-40-TYG-27 | reverse complement strand
TCACCGGAGACACCATTTACCAGGGCCAACTCCTTGACACAATCCACGGAGCTGAACAAGCCGATTACCGTCGCACCATGAACCTTTTAGCACGCCTCGAAGTAAGTGCGGTCTTCCCAGGACACGGACCCGGTCTGGGTCCCGGCTCGTTGAAAACCATCGCGGATAACTACCTCTCCCGCTCGTAGCAGTAAGGAAAACATGCTGCTGCTGACACTTCCCAATCCACACCCCCGGCCCTCACGTTTGACCTATGAAGTGTAGACGGACCTGAAGCCCGGAAACAGGGTCAGAGTACAACGGCCGCGAGAAGTGCCCCGCGAAGGCGCGATAGACCTCTGCACACAACGCGTCCTATTTCTGGGGCTGGCTGGACGAAGGCAGAGGCCGCGTGCTGATTTGGAACGCGGACAGCACGAACGTTTGATCACCCCCAGGCCGACCATCAGCCGACCCATACACACGCCTTCCGCATCTGAAGGTCAAACCTCTGTCTCCCGGTCAGGTGGAAAGGGGCGCAGGCGGGGCGAGGTGCTTGCGTACTTGACCTTCTTCACTGCCTCTATCCCAGGCCCATGCGCCTATCCGCATGTGGACTTCATTGATGTCTAGAAGCATAGTGACCACCCCGGCCACCTCCACTGCGCGCGCCGCAAAAGCTGAAGACGACCTGCGGATCCTCACTGGGGCAAGGGGAAGGCCAGACATAGGGTCTGAGTTACCCGTGAGATTCTAAGGAAAAATTCCGCAGGTGCCTCATGACTGGACCTCCAAATCGCCAACGATCATTTTTCTGCCGCTCGCATCTGGATGTACCAGCTCACACGTCGAGCGCACTGCCGCGCATTATCGGCCATAAGAGGAAAACCTGTATGCGAGGCTCTATGCGGAGACGTCGCTCGGCTTCCGCATGGGCCGGCCCTTGGCGAACCAGCGCGGGAAAGTGACATCGAACAGCTGCTCGCGCGCCAGCTCGGCACCCCCGCGGAGGGGTTCGCGTTCATCGTTTACGGACATGGTGATGATCAAATCCCGGGTAGCAAGCGGCAGCGACAGTTCGTAGACCCGCTGCCGCACTTCGGCCAGGAACACCTCGCCGGCGGACCCGATGGCGCCGCCGATGACGATGACTGCGGGATTGAACATGTTCACAAGGGCGGAAATTTTCTCACCCACAACGCGCGCTGACTTCTGGACCAGCATGATGGCCAGCGGGTCGCCGGACCGGACCCCGAGGGTGATCTCCTCGAGCGTCAGTTTCCCCTTCTCGGCAATCGGAGCCATGGAGGTGCTGGCGCCCTCCTTGACGGCCTGCTCAACATCCCGGACCAGCGCCCAGCCACTGGCCACGGCTTCCAGGCAGCCGATCTTTCCGCAGCGGCACACGGCCGTGGAATCCAGGACGCGGACATGGCCGATGTCACCGGCAGCACCATTGGCGCCGCGGTGGATCCGGCCCTGGGACAGCAGCCCCGCCCCGATTCCGGAACCGATCTTGCAGTAGATGAGGTCGGCAAGGGCATCGCGGCGGCGCGTGCGTTCGCCAAGGGCCAGCAGGTTGACGTCGTTATCCACCCAGACCGGCGCATTGAAGCGCTCCTCGAAGGGGGTTCGAACATCGAAGCCGTTCCAGCCGGGCATGATCGGCGGGGACACTGGCTGTCCGGAGTTGAAGTCCACCGGGCCGGGAAGGCCCACCACGACAGCCCAGACGGGAACTTTGGAGTCTTTTGCCAGTACTTCGTCCACCAGGGTCATCACGGCGGCGATGGTCTTCTCCGGCCCCTGTTCGATGTCCCAGGCCCGGTGCGTGTGTTCCAGGATGTCGCCGTCGAGGGCGGTGATGCCAACCCGGATGTGGGCGGCGCCAAGGGCACAGATAACGATTCGTCCCTGCTCTGCACGGAAGCGCAGGGTCCGCGGCGCCCGGCCGCCGGAGGAGGCGCCGAACTCGCCATCGCCGAGGAATCCGATCTGGATGGCCTGGTCCACGCGCTGGCTGACAACGCCCCGGCCCAGGCCGGTGACTTTGCCAATCTCCGGGCGGGTGGTGGCCTCACCCGTCCGCACCAGGTTGACGATCCGCAGGAGGCTCGTCACTTCATCGGTCTGGGCTCCGAAGCGGAGGGTGGACTCTGTCAACATGCTCACATTCTCACAGCTGTCGGACCGAAAGGGCCTGCGGTGTGGCTGTAGGAAAATCCTCCAACCTCGCAGGTGACAAAGATGTAAAGGCGTCCACGCGCTAAGCATCCGAAGCTGGAGGAAAACAAGTTCTTCTTATCTGAAGTATCGGGTACGCGGGACGCGGGGTTGATGTAAGCAAGCCGTCTGCGAGTCAAAACATCACCTTCACTGTGACTAGGAAACGGAGCAGGCGCAGGTTACCTCGTTTGCGGCTTGTTCCGGGCTGCCACCCGGGTCACGTCTTCGCGTCGGGCGCCAACAGTGTTCTCGATGGTTCCGATGCCTTCCACGGTCATCCGGACCACGTCGCCGGTCTTCAAGGGTGGGGGAGTCTGTGCGCCGTTGCGTCCCCAGAGCTCGGCGAGGCAGCCGCTCCCGCACGTGCCGGATCCCAGCACGTCGCCGGGCCGTACCATCGAATCCTGCGACGCGTAGGCCACCAGCTCCGCGAACGGCCAGCCCATGTTGGAGAGCAGGTCCTGGCCGATCGGCTCGTCGTTGACCTTCACCGCCATGGAGATGGGCAGGAAGCCCTCGGCGTCGTGCCGGTCCTCGAACTCGTCCGCCGTGACAATCCAGGGCCCCAGGGTGTTGGCGAAGTCCTTGCCCTTGCACGGGCCGAGGCTGACTTTCATCTCGCGGCGCTGCAGGTCCCGGGCGGACCAGTCGTTGAGGATGGTGTAGCCGAAGATGTGCCGGTGGGCCTCTTCCGCCGTCAGGTTGCTGCCGTCGCTGCCGGGGACGCGTCCGACGACGGCGGCCACCTCGGTCTCGAAGTCCAGGTCCGTGCAGCCTGCCGGAATGCCGATCACCTCGCCGGTCCCGGTCACCGTGTGCGGGTTGGTGAAGTAGAACGTGGGTGCCTCATACCATTCCGGCACCACGCCGGCTTCGCCGTCGATGCTCTTCCGGACGCCCTCCACGTGCTCCTCGAACGCCACGAAGTCCCGGATCGTGGCGGGCACCAGCGGGGCGAGCAGCTGCACGTCCGCGAGCCGGACCGCCGGACCGGACCCGATGACCCGCCGGGCGGTGGCCAGCGTCTCCTCAAGTCCGGCGTCCAGCAGTGTCTGCACGTCCTGGCCCTGGGGGAGGGCGAAACAAGCGCCGCCGTCCACAAAGCCGGACTGCGTCCCGCCGTCGTCATTCCAGCGTGCAATCTTGACCATTCGGAGCCTCCTTAAGCGGTAGGTCGGGTGGTGAGGGCGGCAGCTGCGGTGATTCCCAGCCTCCGGGCGTTGCCGCCCAGGACGCGGGCCTCGTCGCCGGCCGGAAGTCCGGCTGCCTGGACCTCGTCCACGGGAAGGTCGGAGCCCATGTCGAACGGGTAGTCCGAGCCGAGCAGCACCTGCTCCGGCCCGGCGGCCGCCACGAGCGCCCGCAGTTCTGCCGGGCTGTGCACCAGGGAGTCGAAGTACAGCTTTTGCAGGTAGGACGACGGCGGCTGGGCGCAGCCATGTGCCTCGGGCCGTACCTTCCAGGCGTGGTCCGAGCGGCCCAGCGTGGTGGGGAGGTAGCCACCGCCATGGGCAGCCACGACCTTCAGGGCCGGGTGGCGGTCCAGGACACCGCTGAAGATGAGGTGCGACAGGGCCACGGCGTTTTCGGCGGGCTGGGACACGGTGTTGGCCAGGTAGAAGCGGTCCAGCCGTTCATCCAGCGAGCAGCCGAAAGGATGCAGGAACACCACCGCCCCGAGCTCTTCGGCGCGGCCCCAGAACGGTTCCAGCCGGGGGTCCGAAAGCTCCACCGTGCTGCGGTCCGGGTCGCCGGGAGTGGCGGCGTAGGAACCGATTTCCACGCCCAGCAGTCCGCACTCCAGCACCGCGTGCTCCAAAGCCTGCACCATCAGGTGCGGGTGCTGGAGCGGAACCAGGCCCAGGCCGTTCAACCGTTCCGGCGCGCGGTCCACGAACTCCCGTACTGCCCGGTTCGCCTGCCGAGCCACTTCGAGGGCCAGTTCTTCGCCGGCAAAGTAGTAGAAATGCGACGGCGAAGGCGAGACCAGCTGCACATCCACGCCCTGCGCGTCCATATCCGCCAGCCGGCGGTGCAGGTCCGTCAGCTGCGGCCAGCGTTCCTTGATCATCTTCCCCGAGGCGGCCATGGACTCGGGCCCATTGCGGCGGGCTTCCAGGGCCTGCAGCGCGGCGAAGCCCTCGGGGTCCGCGTCGGCCACTAGCTGCTGCAGGGCCGGGAGCAGGATGTGGGCATGGACGTCCAGGACAGTATCCGCGGTGGTGTCAGACATGTGTGGTCCTCGTTCTTTACGGCAACAGGAATTCTGTGGCTACCTGACGGCGATGGGGTTGACCGGTGATCCGACGGCCCCGGTGATGGGGAGGGGCGCGGCCGTGAGCAGGAAGTCGTACCTGCCGTCCGAGGCGCATGCCTCCGCCAGTCCGTCCGGGTCCCACATTTCGCCCAGGAACAGGCCAAGGTTGGGGATGGCGATCTGGTGGAGGGGCTGGAAGGCGCCGTCGAACTCATTCGGCCGGACCTCGAAGCCCCAGGTGTCCGTGGCGATGCCGGCGATTTCGCTGCGGTGCAGCCACGGCGCCGCGCTGAACGACAGCCCCGGGGCCGCTCCGCCTGCGTAGTCGCCCCAGCCGTCGCGGAGGACCCGGCTGTACTGGCCGGTGCGGATCACCACGATGTCCCCGCGCCGCACTTCGGAACTGGGGCCCTGGAGTGCGATGGTCCGTTGCAGGTGTTCGGGGGTGATGGCGAATCCGTCGGGCAGTTCGCCGTCGTCCCGTCCCAGCTCCGGTCCGAGCGCACGTCCGACGTCGAGCAGGACGCCCCGGGTGACGATCTTGGCCGCAGCCGTTTCGATGCCGGTGACCAGATCACCCTCGGAGGTGACCACGTCCCCGGCAGCGCGGCCGTTCCAGGCCTTGCCCTGGTCGAAGATGTGTCCCAGCCCGTCCCACTGCGTGGAGCACTGCAGGGGCATGGCGATTACGTCGTCCGCCCCGCCGAAGCCATGCGGGAAGCCCTGGTTGCCGCGTTCGGCGTCCACGCCGGTGTCCGTCATGGTGTGGACCGGGTTGGTGCGCCGGCGCCACCCCTTTTGCGGACCGTTGGTGTCGAAGGGCTGGGACAGCGAGAACGCCTCGCCGGTTCTGACCAGGGCCGCCGCTTCGACGCGTTTCGTGTCGTCGATGAAGTTCAGCGTGCCCAGGACATCGTCCTGGCCCCAGCGTCCCCAGTTGTTGTGGGCCTGCGCCATGGCCCGGATGCTGCCGAGCGGGTCGTCGCGCCGGATCACCGGGGAACCAGTCGATTCCCCGGTTCCGGTGATGCGGGTTGTGTCCTGCGTGGTCACTGTTTGCTGCTTTCGGTTGCCACTTCGTCCTTGCAGTGGATCAGCTGGGTACCCAGGCCGGTGATGGTGCCTTCCATGACGTCGCCGTCCTGGAGCAGCCGTCCCCAGTGCTGGCCATTGCCGGCCGGGCTGCCGGTGAGCACCAGGTCGCCCGGGCGCAGCGGCATGATCTGCGAGGCTTCGCTGACCAGCTTGGCCACGCCGAAGATCATGTCCTGCGTGGACTCGTCCTGCATGGCCTTGCCGTTGAGCTTCAGGGTCACCTGCACGTCCTGTGGGTCGCCGAAAAACTTGGCGGGAACCAGGAGCGGGCCGGTGGGCAGGAAGCCGGGGGCGTTCTTGGCCCGGTACCAGTCGGAACCGATAGCGGGCATGTCCTTGAAAAACACGTATTCGCGGGTGGTGATGTCGTTAACCATCGTGTAGCCGAAGACGTGGTCCAGTGCCTCCTCGTGGGTGACCCGGAACGCGGTCTTGCCGATCACTGCCGCCAGTTCCAGTTCCCAGTCGTGGGATTTGGAGTAGGCCGGCAGGGTGAGGTCGTCCGTGGCGGACGCGATCGCCGTCGGGAGTCCGATGAAGAAGTACGGCGTGCCCTGGCCTGCGCGCTTGTCCATCATCGCGGCGGTTTTGGCGCGAACTTCCTCCTCGTCCTCGCCGGGTTCGCGGTGGGCGGCGGCCAGGTCGATGACGTGCTTGCGGTAGTTGGCCCCGGTCTGCAGGACCTGGGCAGGTTCCACGGGGGCGAGGATTTCGACGGCGGCCCGCGGCAGGCCGGTGTCCGCGCCTGCGGAGGCGGCGAGTGCGTCGAGCTGGCTTTCGGTGGTGTCCCAGTGCTCGATCAGGGAGTTAATGTCCCCGTCCAGCGGCAGGATCCGCTCGTTGACCAGCAGGCCTGCGCGGGCCTTGCTGTCGCCGGGCTCCTGGAACCGGACCAGTGCGTAGGTGGTTTCGGCCATGGTCTCTTAGCCCCGGCCCTGCTTGGCGTACGGGTTCAGGAGCGCTTCCTTCATTTCCGGGGACGCGCCTTCCTCTGTGGCGGTGAAGCCCTCGGCGGGCGGGAACGACTCGGTCATGGAGTGCGGCATGGCGCCGTTCTTGTAGAAGTTGTTGGAACCGAGCGAGGGCTTCCAGGTGTTGGCTTCCCAGTCCGGGACGTAGTTGCGGTAGCCGCCGGAGTTCAGCTCCACGCGCAGGCCGGACGGCTCGCGGAAGTACAGGAAGTTCTGTTCGCCCACGCCGTGGATGGACGGGCCGTATTCCATGGGGGTGCCGTTTTCCATCATCACGTCCGCCGTGCGGAGCAGGTCCTCGGTGGTGTCCACCCAGAAGGCGATGTGGTTGACGCGGCCGGGGCGGTTGGAGGTGTCCAGCACGACGCCGAGGTCATGGGACTTCTCGTTGGTGGTCAGGACGGAGAAGACCGTGATGGGGGCTTCGTCCAGGTCCACGAAGGCCATGACGCGGAAGCCCAGGGCTTCGCTGTACCACTTGGCGAAGCCGCGGACGTCCTGCGTGGCTACAGTGACGTGGTCCAGGAAGCGGGGTGCTGCCGCGTGGCTGCTGCGCCGCTCGGGCCGGTCCGGGTAGGTGGATTCGAAGCCGGGTTCGGCCACGAACTTGTCCACGTCGTAGAACAGGCGCATGTGGTGGCCGTAGGGGCCGGTGAACTCATAGGCCTTGCCGTAGCCGTGCCCGCCGGCGGTCCAGGTGCCCTGCACACCGGTCGCTTCGATACGCTGTGCGGCGGCTTCCAGGGCTGCCTGCGAGTTGGTGCGCCAGGCCATCCGGCCCAGGGACGCTTCCGGTCCTTCGGTGACCACCAGGCTGTAGCGGTAGTAGTCGCCCCAGCAGCGGAGGTAGACGTTGCCGTCCACGCGGTCGATGATGCGCATGCCGAACTTTTCCTCGTAGAACCTGGCCGAGGCTTCGACGTCCGGGCTGGTGATCTCGAGGTGGGCAAGATGGGAGAGGGGAGTTTCCACGGTGAAGTCCTTTTGGTTACTGGCTGCGGTCTGATTGGTGCAGGTCCTGTAACCACTTTCCAGCAGCCCAAATAGCTGCGGAAGATCACTTTGGCTATGCCGGGCATCGGCGTCACGAATACCCTGTCCCGACGTGCTAGTTCTGCCGCAACTTCAGGGAGAGGTCATTGCCGGCGGAGATAGTCGCCATCCGGGATAGCTATTTCCATGGATGCGGCGCCAATGGCTAGCGTCGCTGGCATGGACTTACGGGACGAGCTGAGGCGCCCAACGGGGATGCTGGAGATAACGGTCAGCCGGGAAACCGGGCTGGACGAGGCATTGGGCCAGGCTGTGGATGCTGTCTCGGAGTCCGCAGAGGAGCACCGCCTGGGCATCATGATTTCCCGTGTGGGCTTGGACCGCTATGTGGTGCGGGTTCACCCGGCTGTACCCTACGGGCTGGTCCGCCAGGCCTTTACCTGAGCGCGTGGCCATACGCCGCTGCACCCGGCGCGGTATCGCAGGGGCGCAGCGGCGCCGGGTGTTCAGATTGTCTCGACGTGTCCGCGCACGTGTGTTCCATCAGGGCTTAGCCAGCCTTTACCGGCGGCGTAGACCAGCATGTTGGCGAAGCGGTAATTCCAGCCCATCCCGATCCGTCCGGAGCATTCGCTCTTGATCCAGTCAACGGAGACCATGACGTCCTGGTCCTGCAGCATTCCCGCCGAGGCTGATTCGAGCAGGTCAGGAAGGGCGTCCCTGGCCTCCTCTGCCAGCAGGACTTTGAAGGTGCTGCAGTCATCAGGATCATCCAGTGCCACCGAACCGGGGCTGACTCGCACTTGCACAGGTACTCCATTTCAGTCAACAGTGGTAGTTGGTTTCCACTATGCCGAGGGGCCGGTGACTGCTGGAAGAGGAGCTTTTGGATAGGTGGTATGGCCCCCGGTTATGGCGGAAGTCAGGAGAGGGGCGGAGTGTCCACGCGTGCCAGGAGGTAAGAGGACACCATTCCCGCCAGTTTATCGATGGTTTCGTCCCAGTCGCCGCGGCCGCTGCCCTCGATGGTGCTTCCCAGTCCCAGCCGGCGGGCCACCACGCTGTAGACAACGTTGAAGCTCCAATCGATGTCTTCCTGCCGCAAAGAACCGCCCGGCCAGCCACTGAAAAGCTCCGAGAAATGCTGGGCCAGGGCCGCGTGGGATGCCGCTCCGCGGCGGGAAATGGCTTCGTCCTGGCTGGCACGAAGCATGAACGGGCGCAGGATCCCGGCATAGCGGCGCAGGATCCGGACAGCTGCGGCAACAGCAACCCGGGCGCGTTCCTCCAGCCCGGTGTCTTCCACAACGGGTAATTCTCCGAACAGGTGGGATGAGATGGCATCAATGTCGTCCATCTTGCGTCCGTGCGCCACCCGGATCAGGTCGTCCTTGCCTTCGAACCGTGCGTAGATCGAGCCGATGGAAACGCCGGAGCGGGCGCTGACTTCAGCTAGGGTGAAGTCGTCGCTGCCCCGCTCCTGCAGCAGGGACAGGGCCGCCTCAATCGTCTTTTCGAACGACTGGCGGCTCCTGGCCTGCTTGGGTTCCCGTGATTTCGTGTCCGGAATCGTCACAACGAGATCCTACAGAGGATTCCCGGGTCGGCAGCGTGGCGTCCAACCCGGAACTCCCAGTCGCCCGGTGGAACTGACCAGCAGGACGCCGCGCGGTCCCACCGCCGGAAGCCGGCCGGGTCGAGGGGGATGTCCACCTCTGCCGTTGATGCGGCTGCTACGTCCACCTGCGCATATCCCATGAGCCGGAGCGAGTCCTCACCGGGGGCCCTGCCGTAGATCTGGAGCACGTCCCTGCCGGCCAGTTCCCCGCAGTTGCGGATGCTGGCCCGGACGGATAAGCCGTGCACGCCGTCCCCAGATTCCCGGGCAGTGTCAGCCCGGGCGTGGGCTGTCGCTTCCAGCAGCTCGAAGCGGGTGTATCCAAGCCCGTAACCGAACGGGTACCGGGCCGGACGTCCTGAGGCTTCAAAATGCCGGTAGCCCGTGGGTTCGCTGGCAGAGTAGTCAAGGGTCAGCCCTGCATCGAGGCCGGTGCCGAAGCCCGGGATGTCCTCGTCCCGTGCCGGGAAGGACACGGGAAGGCGTCCGGAGGGAGCCTCCTGGCCGATGAGCACGGACGCGAGGGCGGGACCGAACTCCTGGCCGGGGAACCACGCCATCAGGACGGCCTTGACCTTGTCCGCCCACGGCAGCAGGACGGCGCGGGAGGCGTTGACCACCACAGCGGTATTGGGGTTCATCCCTGACACTGCATTCACCAGTTCGTCGCAGGCCGGATCGAGGGCAGCGGTGGCACGGTCGGCGCTCTCCCGTGATGAGCCCTGGTCATCTCCGAGGACCAGGACCACCGCATCGGTGCGTCCCGCGAGTTCCACGGCACGGGCCATCGGATTGCCTGTCCCTTCCGGGGCGGCGACTGCCGTTACGGACTGAACCCTGCCGGGTTCGAACACCATTTCCGCTACGATCTCCACGTTGCCGGCTGGCAGGTCGAGGGACACGCTGGTGGTTTCACCGCGTGCCACGACGCCCATCACGTCATCCGGTGCCGGAGGCGGCACGTCCAGGACAGGGTTGCCGTTGACTGTGAGGGCGGTAGTCCCGGTCCCGCCGGCTCCGAACGTCCAGCGTGCGGCATGGTCCAAGGTGAGGCGGGAACTGATGCGGACCCTGCCCGGAGCGCCGGCTCCCAGGCCGGGAACGGCACCGAACCAGACGAACGACGACGCTTTCCTGACTTCGGAGTACAGGACCCTGTCTTCACCGGTTCCGCCAGCTTCCAGCACTTCAAGCAGGATTCCCGGGGTGCCGTCCGGTGCTGTGCTGCCCAGCTCCGTGAGCTGCAGCGGCGAGGCCGGCGCAATACCGGGCTCGTGGGAAACCTCCACCCCTGGTCCCATTGCGCGGCGGATGGCGTCCAGTGGTGTTTCCAGCGCACCTTGCGGCCGCACTGTGGCGAACGTTCCTCCCTGGAAGCAGGGCTTCGTGGCGTTGGGCCCGATAACGGCAAGTGTTGTGATGCGTCGGGGGTCCAGGGGGAGCATGCGCTCCCGGTTCTCGAGCAGTACGAAGGAGCGGGCCGCTGCTGTGCGCAACACCTTCCTCTGCTCCGCATCGCTGCGGGACTGCGCCGTGACGGAGCCGGTGCCTCCGGCTCTCCGTCCTGTCCTGTCGGCAAGGCGGACCATGCGCTGCACAGCGTCCTGCAGCCGGGATTCGGGAAGGTCCCCTGCAGCCACTGACTCCGCGAACCGGTCCCCGAGGAACCTGGAAGGTCCCGGCATCTCCAGATCCAGGCCTGCTTCAGCGGTTTCGTTGGTGTTGTCCACCCCGAACCAGTCGGAGACAACAACGCCGTCGTAATGCCAGTCGCCTTTGAGAATGCTGATGAGTTCTCGGTGCTGGGAGCAGTGCACGCCGTTGACCCTGTTGTAGGCCATCATCAGCATCCACGGGTTGGCCCTGCGGACGGCCGTTTCAAATGGCCGAAGGTAGGTTTCTCGAAGCACTGCCGCGTCGATCTGGGAGTTCATCCGCCGGCGTTCTGTCTCGGTGTCGTTGGCCACAACGTGTTTCGCGCAGGAGCCAACGCCTTGGGACTGGACGCCTTGGACCCATGCGGCGCCCAGTTCGCCGGTCATGAAGGGGTCCTCGGAGAACATCTCGAAGGCCCGTCCCGAGAGGGGGGAGCGCGGCAGGTTGAGGTTCGGTCCAAGGATGACGTTGGCGCTGCGTTCGCGGGCCTGCTGGCCGAGGACCTGCCCCACCTGGGACACGAGTTCCGTGTCCCAGGTGGCCGCCAATGCCGTGCCGGAGGGCATCAGCAGGGCGCTGTCGCGTTCGTCCATGGTCCTGCTGACAACCCCCAGGGGGCCGTCCAGCAGCACCATCTCCTCGACCTCCAGCTCGGGGCAGGCGGTGGTGCTCCAGCCGTTAAGTCCGCCTGTCAGCGCGGCTCCGGTCAGGTCCATCCGGGCTTCCGCGCCGGAGGTGCTGCTGCGCAGGGGACTGGGGGTCACAGGGCCGTCACCTTTTCGGCTTCGACGGCACCCTTGGAGGCGCGAAGAAGCGGCAGTACCCGCTCGGAGAAGAGCCGCATCGACTGTTCGGTGAAACGTTTGCGCTCCTCGGTCAGCGGGCCTCCCATCAGGCCCAGGAGGACGTTGCCGATCCCCAGGTCTGCGTACTTCTGCAGCTCGGCGGCGACTGTCTCGGGGCTTCCGTACAGGCACCAGGTTCCCTTGTAGCCCTCCGTGCGGGCATCGGGGGCGGGGCGCAGGTCAACGCCGCTGATGGCTTCCGCCGCCTTGTTCGCCTCGTGCTCGCGTTCCACGGCTTCCTGGTACTGCTGGAGAATGACGTCCATTTCGGCTGCCGCCTGCTCGTCCGTTTCGGCAATGTGCACGTGCTGGTAGGAGTGGGTGGTCCACTCGAGTGCGGCACGTACCTTCTCTTCCGAATGGTCCGCTGCTTCGAGGGCAGTCCGGTAGGTGGCGAAGTTCTTGCGGACTTCTTCGTAGGCGTTGCCGCCGTCGATCACCGGGGGAGTGAAGGCGAGGATGAAGGCGGGCTGGGCGTTTTTTGCGGCGCGCTCGACGCTGGAGGGCCGGGCGGCGACGGACATGACGCGCGGTTCCGGCTTTGTGTAGGGGGCCGGAACGATCCGGGATACCACAGCGCCCCGGTAGTGGCCGTTATCGAAGGTGACAGGTTCGTCCTCAGGCTTTTTCGCCCACAGCTTTTCGGCGATCTCAAGGTTCTCGTTGGCCAGCCGCGAGCTGTCCTGGAAGTTGACGCCGAAACCGATCATTTCTTCCGGAGTGGTTCCGCTTCCCACCCCTACCAGCAGCTTGCCGTCCGTCAACTGGTCCAGCAGGGCCAGCCGTTCGGCGAAGCGCACCGGGTGGTGCAGTGCGAGGGTCTGCACGGAGAAGCCAAAATGCATCCTCTCGAGCTGCCCGGCCAGGTAGGCGGCAAAGACGAACGGATCGCTGGCGGGGGGAGCGTATCCGGTGAAGTGGTGGTCCGGCAGGAAGACGGCGTCAAAGCCGCGCTGTTCGGCATCCTTGGCGTGCTCCACCATGGCCTTCATGACCGGACGGTCCTCTTCGGGGCCGCGGGAACGGGAGGTAAGGAAAAGGGAAAAGTGCATGGGAACTCCTGGTAACGGGTTAGGGGGCTGGGGAAAGTGCTGTTTCAGGCAGCTTGGATCCGGAGGCTCCCACAGGCGTGGCGGGCTCCTGATCCGAGGGAACAGGGTCAAGCTGGGCGGCAGCCCTGGAGACCAGGCGCCGGAACCACTGATGGCCCGGGTCTGCCGATTTGGACGGGTGCCACCACGCGCATTCGACGAGGGTGGGCAAGCTGATGGGCAACTGCATGATCCGCACCCCGGCCACCGCTGACAGCATGCGGGCGAGGCGTTCCTGCACCAGCGCGAGGCGGTCCGTTCCGGCCACCGCGAAGGGCAGCATCATGAACGTGTCCACGATGACATCGGTCCGTTCACCCAGCTGGAGGTCGTAGACCCGCCGGTCGGCGAGGGTGGAGGCCACTTCCGTCCCGAAGAGGCGTGCCCAGCGGGCGTCGCGCATCTCTTCGATTGTCAGCGTGCGCTCGGGCGAATCCTGGCCGGTGACGCATACCCAGTTGTCGGTGAAGAGCTCGGTGTGCGGAAAGCCAGAAAAGTGTCCCTTGGGGATCAGCATCAGGTCTGCGTTCTGCAGGGTTTCCTTGATCCGGTCCACTGCCAGCGGGGTGACCGCGTCGAAATGGATCTGTACGCCGGGCGCTTCCTCCTGGAGCAGGGCCATCAGCTTTCCGGAAAGGGCTGTCAGGCAGTAGTCCGAGGATATGACACGGAAACTGCGGGTGGAGGTGGACGGATCGAACACCGCCTGGGCATCGAAAGTCCTTTCAACCAGCCGGAGAATCTCGGAGACATCCTCCTTGAGGACCTGTGCCAGGGGAGTGAGTTCATACGCGGAACCAACCCTGGTGAGCAGCTCGTCGTCGAACTGGCGGCGCAACCGCTGCAGGGAGGAGCTCATGGCAGGTTGGCTAATGCCGATCCTCGCTCCTGCACGCGTGACGTTGCGCTCAACGAGCAGAGCATCAAGGGCAACAAGCAGGTTCAGGTCGGCAGTCAGCAGATTTACCATTGTCTTCTCCACGCTAGGGGGACGGCTCCAACTCCAGAACCGTTCAAAAACCCGAATTAGAATACTGATACTAATTATGAGTCAGGTCACAGGAACGGTCAATTGCCGTGCCGTTGTACGGCGTCAGCGTGCAGGGGTCCCGCCGATTGCCTCGGTGACCGCCGCAGCCGCCGCGAGCAGCCGGTCCCGGCATCGGGCCAGGTGGGCGGCGGATTCCGTACCCGCGAAGCCGTTGAGTGTCAGCGTCACGGCAACCTGTCCGGACGAGTCGAAAACAGGCGCGTGGAGAGAAGTGACTCCAGCGGGATCATCAATGGACGCCGGGCCTGTGGTGGCCGTCCGCTCCAAGAGCCGGGGAAGCACTCCGCTGAGGTCGGGAGCAGCAGTGTCGCTGGGCACCACCACCATGCGTTCAAACTCTGCTGCGGTGGCCGCACCGGCTGATACTGCATAGCCCACGTCGCGCACCTGCTGCAGCTCAGCACGGGCCACCTCGGGTTCAACGTGTCCCACGACGTCCCTGGCGTTGGCGATCCAGCGGGATTCCGCTGCTTCGCCGGCCCAAGCCACGTGGAGGGGGGCGAGGGGCGCGGCAAGGCCGAACGAGACGCCAACCCTGGAGGGGGCACCGCTCGGGGAGCTTCCCACACCGGCGGCAGTCAGGACGACGACCGAATCGTCCACAACGCCGCTGACCAGGACTTCGAGTTCAAGGTCGTCTGCCAGGGCTTCGATCTCAGGCCGTGCAGCGTCGGCGACCTTGACGTGGCGCGTCAACGCAGTGGCCGGAGAAACGATGGACGGAATGCTGAAGGAACCATACCCGCCCCGGAGGAAAAGCAGGGGCAGGTCTTTCGACTCCCCGACGCCCAAGGCCTTGACGCGTCCGACGACGATGTCATGGTCACCTGCGCGGATGACGTTTTCGATGTCACAGTCGATCCAGGCCGCTGCGCCTTCCAGCCGCGGGCTGCCCGAGGGCGTGTCACCCCAGCTGTTGGCGCTGAAACGGTCCTCTGCTTTCCGGGAGAAGGCCCGGCACACATCCTGCTGTCCGGCGGTGAGGATATTGGCGCAGAAAGAGCCAGCCTCCTGGATCTTCGGCCAGCTGGTGGAGCGGACATCGGGCATGAAGGCGACCAGGGGCGGGTCAAGGGATACGGAACTGAATGTGCCCACCACCATGCCCGCGGTGTCGCCGCCGTGGGCTGAGGTGATCAGCGTGACACCGGTGGGATACTGGCCCAGGACGTAACGGAACCAGGCCGGATTCTCCGGGCTGGTTTCCTGGGAGTCTGTGGTGGAAGCGGGGATGGTCTGCGCCATCGTGCCCTCCTCTTCGTCGAGTTTTATCCCAGTAAACGTGGTGAACGGGGCCGGCGGAAATCGTTCCCCGGTATGCGCGGCATCGGCAATTCAGATGTCCCGGGCCTCTCCGGATGCCGGTCCGGGATGGTACTTTCGACGGGACGCCGGGGCCTCCAGAGGCCCGTCGGTCGGGGTGGACGTTCCCCCGGACGCGCAGCTGGCCGGCGTTGGCCGCGATTGGCGGCCCACTCAGAACGAGGTGACGGTGCGCCGTTCAAACTTTCCCACGCCATCAGGCCCGCGGACAGGACTCCCTGATGAAGCTCCCGCGGTCAACATCAACGGGCCGGCCAAGAGCCAGCCCCCGGCCGCAGGTGTCCGGATCGCCCGGGTCTATGGGGCCCTCCTGATCGTTGTGCTGCTCGGTGCCCTGGACCACACCATCGTGGCCACCGCCCTGCCCACCGTCGTTGGCGAGCTGGATGGTGCGCGCCACATGGCCTGGGTAGTGACGGCCTATGCCTTGGCTATGGCGGTGGCTATGCCGATCTTTGGCAGGTTGGGCGACAGGTTTGGCAGGCCTGTCCTGCTGACCATCTCGCTTGCGGTCTTCCTGGCGGCCTCGGTGCTCTGCGGCTTTGCCCAGGACATCTTCCAGCTCTCCCTGTACCGGGGAATCCAGGGCCTTGGTGGCGCAGGCATGGCGGTGCTGCCCTCGGCGATCATCGCGGACCTGGTGCCGCCTCGGCAGCGACCCAAGTACCTCGGCCCCTTGGGCTCGGTCTTTGGCATCGCTACGGTGGTCAGCCCGCTCCTGGGCGGCACCATCACGGACACGGTGGGATGGCGCTGGATCTTCTGGATCAACATTCCGGTGGGCCTGCTGGCGTTGGCCTTGGCGTTCTCCCTGCGCAAGCTCCGCGTTGCCAAGGGAACCGGCGGAGTGGACGCGCCGGGCATTGCCCTCATGATCCCCTTCACATGCACGCTGGTGTTCGCCGTGGCGCTCTCCACGGACCCGGACAGCCAGCCGGAGGTCGTGGCGGCCGCCGCAGCCGCCGCCATAGTGCTGGGCATCATCTTCGTCGCGATCGAGATCCGCTCGAAGGCGCCGCTGATACCCATGCGGATGTTCCGGAGCTGGCCGGTGGTCAACGCCGCCGGGCTGGGACTGGTGGTGGGCGCTGGGCTGTTCAGCGTGGTGGCTTATCTGCCCAGCTACATCCAGATGGCCTACTCCACGTCCGCCTCCGCCGCAGGCATGATTCTGCTGCCGTTGGTCCTGGGCATGATGGTTGCCAGCAACCTCAGCGGCTGGATCGTGACCCGGACCGGCCGTTACAAGGTCTTTCCGCTGGCTGGCTCCGCGCTGGCTGTTGCCGCGGCAGTAGCCCTCAGCTTCACCGGACCTGCAACCCCCATGCCCCTGGTGGGCGTCCTGGTGGGCTTGCTCGGCCTGGCCGTCGGGAGCTTCATGCAGCTTACGGTGGTGGCCGCGCAGAACGCCATGCCGCAGGCGATTGTTGGTGGGGTCACCGCCTCGCTGGGGTACCTGCGGGAACTGGGAGTGACGGTAGGGACTGCCGTCCTGGGCGGCCTCTTCGCCGCGTCCCTGGCCCAGGCATCCGCAGCCAACAACTTGGACCTGCCGGCGTCAGCGGTCACGGATCCGCACGCTGTCCAGCAGCTGCCCGTCGAGGTGCAGGCGGGTGTGGCCGACATGTACGCCACAGTGTTCCTGCCTATCTTTTGGGTGTTGGCTGGCATCTTCGCGGTCGGGGTGTTGCTTTCCATTGTCATGCCGGAGCAGAAGCTGTCCGAGTCTGAGCCCGCCACGTAGGGGGCTGCCTTGGTGTGGACTGTGGATGTTGCCGGTTCACATCAGGGCGGCCAGTCACGTGGCCGGACAGGTCAGCAGCTTCACCGGTCCGTGGAGCCCGGCGGGCAGTGGCGGGGCGTCGGCCTCGAAGACGACAGATCCGGGCAGGGTCCCGGGGCCTGCGGCCGCATCCCCCATCAGCCGATTGGCCCACGGTTTGGCCACTGCCATTTCCAGGGTGTTGCCACCGGGCCGGATGGCGTCCGTAACATCCACCCGGAATGGCCGTGTCCAGGCGACGCCGACATGTTGTCCGTTCAACCGGACCTCGGCCAGGTCACGGACGTCGCCCAGGTCCAGGACCACCTTCGACACCGCCGCCGGCTCCCAATGGAAATTGTGGCGATACGTTGCCCGGACGGAGAAGTACTCCACACCGGAAAGGCGGCTGTCAGCGTCCGGCCCGCTCCATAGGCCCACTGCTGGAAGGGCGGTCTTGGGCGGCAGCTGCCCGTCACCGTCGAACACCACGTCCCACGGCCCGTGAAGCGGGTGGTCCAGGGCCACCGCCGTTAGCGACGGCAGCGCTGCAGGCAAGCTCTGACCGCGCTCCAGTAGCACAAAGACGGAGCCGAACGCGGGCAGTTCGACGTTTTCGACGGACGTTCCATCACCCTCCGCGGTGCTAGCCGGCATTTCGGCGCGGCTGGCCGCCACCCCTTCCCCCAGTTGGCTTCCGCCAGCCATTCCAGGTTTTTGACGATGCCGGCTTCATCGACATTCCGTCCATCCAGTGCCACCACGCCCGGGGCCGGGCGGACATCGGCGGATCGGTGAACTCCTTAAAAAGCCGGTCAAAGGGGCGATCGTCGCGGGCGAGCGGGCAGGTTCTTGGGGCATGGGTAGCAATCCTTGGGTGGAGGGATCAGGCAGGGGACCGGATTATTCACCCTTCGGCGCGGGGTCCGGGAATTTCAGGGGCAAGATCATGCGGACACTGGATGGCGGGCATAGCGGAAATCTATTTCCACGGAGGTGGCCGCCGTCGTACGGTGCCAAGGAACCTTTTTGCCGTGCCGTGTATCGTCCTGGGGCGGCTCCCCATCCCACGAAGGAATAAGCATGGCCGCCCGTACAGACGTTGAAAACCTACAGAACCGGGAACCCCGGGACTTTATTGACAACCTCATCTCAGTGATGAGCTGGGAAGAGAAACTGGGTCAGTTGCAGATCGCTTTCCGCCCTCAGTTGGAGGGCGCGAAGGAACTGGTCCGGGGAGGAACCGGTGCGGTTTTCTGGCCGCGGAGCGCGGAAGCGACCAACGAACTTCAGCGCGTCGCACGCGAGGAGACGCCGCACGGCATTCCACTGCTGGTGGGGTTGGATGTCATCCACGGGCAACGGACCACTTTTCCGGTTCCCTTGGCGCAGGCCGCAAGTTTTGATCCCGCCGTGGCCGCCGCGGACGCCCGTACTTCTGCCCGGGAGGCAGCATCAGGCGGGGTGAACTGGACGTTTTCGCCCATGATGGATGTTTCCCGGGATCCGCGGTGGGGACGCGTCGTCGAGGGGTTTGGTGAGGATGCATACGTCAACAGCGTTTTTGGTGCGGCGAAGGTCCGCGCATACCAGGGCCAACGCCTCGATGATGACGGCTCGATCCTGGCGTGCGCAAAGCACTTTGTGGCCTACAGCCAGGCCGAGGGCGGACGTGACTACAACACTGTGGATGTGTCCACCCAAAGGCTTCGCAATACCTACATGGAACCGTTCCGTGCGGCTGTCGAGGCAGGGGTCGCCACCGTGATGGCCGCTTTCAACACGGTGTCCGGCCGGCCTGCCCACGCCAACACCCACCTCCTGACAGATGTCCTGAAGGGGGAATGGGGTTTCGACGGTGTTGTGGTGGGCGATGCCGACGGTGTGGTGAACCTCCTGGACCACGGAGTGGCGGGCACTCTCCGTGACGCTTTAGCGCAGTCCTACAGGGCCGGCCTTGATGTTGAAATGGGCGGGAACGCAGTCAGCTTCAATGGCGTTGCGGCCGTGACGCCGGAGGATGTTTCCTTGGAACGGGTCAATGACGCCGTCCGCCGGGTGCTGTCCCTCAAGTACGCCCTGGGACTCTTCGACAATCCGTACCGGAACGCTGCGCAGGAGATTACGGCGCCGACGCCGGACTCGCGCGACGCCGCCAGGGAGGCGGCCGAGAAGAGCCTGGTCCTGTTGAAGAACGACGGCGGGATCCTCCCCGTGCCGCCCGGCCCCCTACGGGTTCTCCTGACGGGCCCCTACGCTCAAAGCACTGACCACCTCGGAGCCTGGGTGCAGTCCTTCGCCGCACCGTCGGAGAGCCTGGCGGAGGCCATCCACCGGGAGTGCCCGGACTGGTCCGTCACCGTCATGGAAGGCACGGGCTTCTTCAAGGGCAACCCGGAGGACCATGCGGCCGTAGCAGCAGCCGCAGCGAAACATGATCTGGTGGTCATCGCGGCAGGTGAACCATCAGCATTGACCGGGGAAGCGAGCTCACGGAGCGACCTCAGGCTGCCCGGCGACCAGGAGGAACTGATCCAGGCCGTTGCCGGGACGGGCACGCCGTTTGCTGTGGTGATGTTCAACGGCCGTCCATTGGTAACCGATGCGTGGATCGATTCCGCACCCGCAGTCCTGGAAGCCTGGCACCTCGGCATTGAGGGGCCAGCGGCCGTGGCGCGTGCGCTCAGCGGCGCGGTGAACCCCGGCGGCAGGCTTCCCATGACCTTCCCCCGGTCCTCAAGCCAAGTGCCCATCTACTACGACCACGAAAACACCGGGCGCCCGGCGACGCACTCCGCCAGTCTCGACGAGGACCCGGGGGACGTTGCCCTGATGGGGCCCGCAAACACGGACGACAGGTACACCTCCAAGTACCGCGACCTGCCGCTGGGGCCCCGGTTCCCGTTTGGTCACGGGTTGAGCTACACATCGTTCCGCTACGAGGGACTCCGCCTGCTTCAGCAGGACCTGCCGCTCGAAGCGCTGCGGGCAGGGGAGCGCTTCCGGTTGGACGTCACCGTGGCAAATACCGGAAACCGGACGGGAGACGAGGTGACGCTGGTGTGCATCCGGGACAGGGTGGCGTCCCTTGCCCAGCCCACCAGGCGGCTGCGCGGATTTACCCGGACCACTTTGGACGCCGGAGAAACGGCAACGCTTACTTTCGAACTCGGGTGGCAGGACCTTGGCTTCTGGGACAACCACGGAAACTACCTGGTGGAGCCGGGAGAGATCGAGATCCACGTCGGCGGCAACGTCGAGGGTGACCTTCACGCCGTGCTGGAGCTTACCTAAACCGTGGCGGGCCAGTACTTCTGACAGAGACTACGAAAGAAGGCAGCGCCATGCCGTTCCACCCGTCCATTGCTTCACGCCTGAAGCTCCTGGAGGGCATTCCCTCAAAGGCCGCGGCCATCTCCGACCCCGGATTTCGGTCGGCGCTGGAGGCCTTCGACTCCTACCCTGATGCGACGCCGCCTCCCTCGGTGGTGACGGAGGAACGTACTGTCCCCGGGCCTCACGGCCCGGTTCCCGTCAGGATCTACCGGCCCCACGGTCAAGCGAAAGCGCTTCGGCCAGGATTTGTCTGGGTGCACGGAGGGGCTTTCAAATTCGGTGACCTAGACATGAGGGAAGCAGACTGGACGGCGCGGGACATGGCAGCCACGGCGGACGCCGTCGTGATCAGCGTGGACTACCGGCTCGCAGTGGACGGCGTGACATACCCCGTTCCCTTGGATGACGTTGTCTCATCAATCAGGTGGGTCCGCGCCCACTCCGCCGATCTAGGGATCAGCCGAGTATCAGTTGGCGGAGCGAGCGCAGGGGCCAACCTCGCCGCCGGGGCAGCGCTGCGCCTGCGGGACGAAGACGGGTGGGTGCCCAGGCAGCTGATCCTGGTGTACGCGATCCTGCATGGAACCCTTCCGCCGCCGTCCGAATCCTTGGCGAAGGCACAGCAAGAGATGCTGCCGGTCATGAGGCTGACAGCCGACGTGACAGCTGGGATGGTGAAGAACTACGTGGGTGAGGAGTGGTCCACACCCTCGGGCTACGCTATGCCAGGGTCCGCCAACCTCACCGGGCTCGGACCCACCCTGGTACTGAATGCAGAGTACGACGATCTCCGCGCGTCCGGGGAGGCCTTCAGCGCCTCGCTTGCCGCAGCCGGTGTTGACATACAACAGGTCCTGGTCAAAGGTCTCCTGCACGGCTTCCTGAACCTCTCACGCGATTTCACGCCAGTGGGGGACGCGTTGAACCTGATGGCGAAGCAACTGCGAGTGGCATCCCCTGGAGTTTGAGCCCTACAGCCACAGCCTCCGGAAAACCTTTTCCCGGGGCTTGTGGCTGCTGGCGTGTGTAAGCGCCATCACTGCCGTGAATGGAGGCCATAAGCAAAGTCGCGTGGACGGTGGGAAGGAACCACGGTCTACTGGATTTACAAGGAAAGCGGACGGTGAATCTCCCACGGCCGCACCCACGAGGGCCTGGCGTTTCCTATAGGTCGCCCCTCGACAAGGATGTTGAAAGGTAACCCGTGTCATTGAATCTCTCTAACCGCCGGCGGTGGCTGTCCGCCGCAGCTACAGCCGTTGCAGCTTCCGTTGTCCTCACCGGCTGTGGCGGCTCCGATGCCTCCGCTCCGGCTGGCAGCGAGCCGCAGACCATCAAGTTCTCCTACTCCACCGCCAACCCCAACGACACGTTCATCCAGGACACCGTCGCCGCGTTCGAAAAAGAAAACGCCGGAGTCAAGGTTGAACTGATCAAGCTGCCGGCCGAAACGCAGCCACAGACCACCACCACACAGCTTCAGGGCGGCAGCGCCGCCGATGTGATCAGCATCTTCTCCGGGCAGGGGCAGGTGGGATCCATGAACGGATTTGCCAAGGCCAACCTGCTGCTTGAGCTCAAGGAGCCGGAGTTCAGTCAGACGCTGCCCAAGAGCATTGAAAAGCTCTTCAAGTACGAAAACAAGGTCTACGCGGTTCCGCTGTCCTCAATGCCGGCTGGCCTGATCTTCAACGAGGCCAAGGCCCAGGAAATCGGTGTCAAGCTGGACAATTCCTCAAGCTTCGACGACCTCCTGCAGCAGTGCAAGGTGGCAAAGGACAAGGGCGTGTCGCTGGCAGCTTTGGCAGGCACCGTGCCTGCTAACCCCGGGATCCTGGCGTTGACCCTTGCATCATCGTCGGTATACGGTCCCAACCCGGAATGGAATGTCGACCGGGCCGCCGGTAAGACCACTTTCGCCGGTGATGAGGGGTGGAAGGAAGCTGTTGACGGCGTCAAGAAGATGTACGATGCCGGTTGCTTCCAGGACGGTGCAGCAGGGGCAGGGTTCGATGCCCTCATTGGTGCCGTGGGTCAAGGAAAATCCCTTGGCTTCTTTGCTCCCGGTGGAGCAGCCAAGAGTATCGCGGATGGTTCCAAGGGCGCGGTGAACCCGGTTGTCCTGCCCGTACCCGCTCCCGGCGCATCCGAGAAATTCCTGGGGACCACCGCCGAACTGGCGTTGGCTGGCAATGCGAAGACCAAGAGCCCCACTCTGGTGAAGAAGCTGCTCAAGTTCTTCACCGACAAGGAGGGCGCAGAAATGGTGGCCAAGGGCCAGGGCACCCTTCCCGTAAACCTCGGCGACTACAAGCTGCCCGCCAGCTACGAGCCCATCGCGGACCTGTACAAGAACGACAAGGTCCGGCCCCTGCCGCAAAGCGACTGGCCTTCCGCGAAGGTCTACGACAGCCTCGGTAAGGGAATCACCGCCATGATCACCGGGCAGAAAACGTCTGCCGATGTCCTTAAGGACATGGATACGGCCTGGGGCAACTAACCGGCTGGTGCCGGCCGGTTGGGGCGGCCGGTTGGGGCGGCCGGCACCGGACTTACCCCTCCGCAACAAAACAAGGAACTGCGACAGTGACTATTACCAACGGACGAATCATTCCCCCGGGGACTGACACAAGAGAACCAGACCCGGCACCGGTACGGCGTCCCTCCGGAATCGGCTTCGGCCGCTGGTGGTGGGCGCTTCCAGCCGTGACCCTCACCATCGTGGTGACATACCTGGCGACGGCGTTCGGTGCTTTCTTCGCTTTCACTGACTGGACAGGGCTGGGCTCGTTCAAGTTCGTTGGATTCGACAACTTCGTCCAGGTTTTCAAGGATCCGGCACTTGTCGGTTCGGTCCGGAATACGCTGTTCCTCGCCGCCGGATACGTTGTCTTCACCAACCTCTTCGGACTGCTCTTCGCGCTGGCGCTGAACCGGACACTGAAGACGCGGTTTGTCCTCCGGGCACTGATCTTCATGCCCGTGGTTCTGAGCTCCGTGGCGGTGTCCTTCATCTGGAAATTCGTCTTCGCGTACGACGGGCCGCTCAACCAGTTCCTCTCGGCGGTGGGCTTCGACTCCCTCAAGCAGGACTGGCTTGCGAACCCCTCCCTGGCGTTGTGGTGCATCCTGGCCGTCATGGTCTGGCAGAACATCGGCTTTGTCATGGTGATCTACCTGGCTGGACTGGCCACTGTTCCCGTGGAGCTGGAAGAGGCCGCCGGCCTGGACGGTGCGGGTGTGTGGCAGACGTTCACCGGCGTCGTCCTTCCCACCATCAGGCCGTCCGTTGCCATCGCCACCGTCCTGACCCTGATCCAGGGCCTCTCGGTCTTCGACCAGGTCCTCACACTGACCGGAGGCGGGCCGGGGGATGCAACCCAGACACTCGCCTCACAGATTTACCAGCAGACATTCGTCTACGGGGCCTTCGGCCTGGGGGCTGCCGCCGCGCTCGTCCTCACCGTTTTCATCCTGATCCTGGCCGTCGTCCAGCAGGTCGTCGTGCGCGACCGCAACAACGGAGAATAGCAATGCATCGTTACACCAAGTGGTCACTGGCCCGGGAAATTCTGGTTGTCATCGCCAGCATCATCATGCTCCTTCCGTTTTGGATCGTGATCAGCACGTCGTTGAAGACCAGCGACGAAGTGCTGACCACGTCGGCCTTCGCCCCGCCGAAAGCGGCAACCTTGGACAACTTCATCCAGCTGCTGTCGCCGGAAGGGAGCCAGTCCGGCAACGTGTACCAGGGCCTGTTCAGCAGCCTCCTCATCACCATCGGCACAGTGCTGGTCCTGATAGCGCTGTCGTCCGCGGCTGCGTACGTCTTCGCCCGGAGCACACGCAAACTGTCAAACACAGTGTTCAGGATCTTCCTGATCGCGATTGTCCTCCCCACCCAGCTTGGCGTCCTTCCCCTCTACATCGGCGCCCGCAACCTCGGCCTCGTAGGAAGCCCATGGGGGATGATTGTGATCTACACGGCCATGACCATGCCGTTTGCCGTGTTCCTCTACTCAGGCTTCTTCCGCCGCCTGCCCCGGGACTACGAAGAAGCAGCCACCCTTGACGGTGCCAGCAGATTCCAGATTTTCACTAAGGTGATCTTCCCCCAAATGGCCCCAGCCACCGGTACCGTGGCCATCCTGTCAGGCCTCCTGGTCTGGAACGACTTCTTCACGGCTGTCATCTTCCTAAACGGCTCGCCCTATATGACCTTGCCTGTCGTTGTCTACAACTTCGTGGGCAGCCTAGTCTCGCAATGGAACCTAAGTTTCGCCGTGGTCCTGATTGCCATGGCCCCGGTGCTGCTGTTCTATGTCTTTGCCCAAAAGAAGCTGATGCAGGGCTACGCTGGCGGCATCAAAAGCTAACGAAGCGCCTTGTATTCGGCACGTGTAATAGAACCGGTTCCTCCGCGCGGCCGGTTTATACACCTTTGAGCTGAACCTGAACGAGTCGAGAAATCAATCCCTCAAACCTACCCAATGTAGAGACGTACGGACTTGCCAGTGTTGCACCAAAAGATTTGGGGGCATCATTTGGGCGGTACTTTTCTACGTCTTACCAGGCTCTTTCACCGAGAGACAACGAACGGAAGCAACATCTTGCGCACATCTGAAAGTCCTAAATGGCTGAACGTGCCCGGCGCCGTTGAAGGCCAGCGACAAGCCGACCTTGGGGATGGGACATACATCAATCCCATCTTCGCCGGCGACCACCCGGACCCTTCCATCCTCCGGGACGGAGAGGACTACTACATCACGTTCTCTTCGTTTGAATCGACTCCCGGACTCATCATCTGGCACTCGCGGGACCTACTCAACTGGGCTCCCCTCGGCCCTGCGTTGTCCGATCCCCTGGGGAACGTCTTTGCCATGGATATGTGCAAAGTGGGCGACAGGTATTACATCTACATCCCGGTGATCCCGACGGACGTTTCACCGGATCCATCCGCTCCCGCGCAGATCTACGTCATCCATGCCCAGGATATGAAGGGGCCGTGGAGTAAACCCATAAATTTGGGAATCTCCGGCCACATCGACCCGGGGCATGTCGTGGGGGAGGACGGACACCGGTACCTGTTCCTGAACGGCGTCAGCCGTGTCCGCCTAACACCGGACGGCCTGGCAACGGACGGACCCATTGAGCACGTTTACGACGGCTGGAAATATCCCGAGGACTGGGTCACGGAGGCCTACGCGCTGGAAGGCCCCAAGCTAACCGAGCGCAACGGCTGGTTCTACCTGACGACGGCAGTGGGCGGCACGTCAGGGCCGCCCACCGGACACATGGTCACGGTCGCTAGGTCGCGCTCGGTCCACGGACCCTGGGAGGATTGCCCGTCGAACCCCATCATCCGCACCTGGGACGCAGAAGAACCTTGGTGGAGCAAAGGGCACGCCACCCTTTTCGAGGGCCCTCGCGGCCAGTGGTGGAGCATCTACCACGGCTACGAGAACGGGTTCTCCACCCTGGGACGCCAGACGCTGCTAGAACGCATCGAGTGGACCGCCGACGGCTGGCCCATGGTGGCCGGCAAGGACCTGTCGCAACCGCAGCCTTCGCCGCTTCCCGGCGGTTCGCAGGGACCGGGCGGGCACGGGCTGGCACTCTCCGACGACTTTTCGGAGCCCCGCTTCGGAGTGCAGTGGTCGTTCCACGCGCCGTCGAAGGACGAGTACCAGCGCGTGTCTACGGGCGACGGCCTCGTGCTGACAGCCAATGGAAGCAGCCCGGCCGACACCTCTCCCTTGACCTGCATCGTCGGAGACCACCGGTACGAAGTGATCGTTGAGGTTGAGGTCGAGGAGGGCGCCACCGGTGGCCTGCTGCTGTACTACAGCCGCCGTCTCTTCTGCGGAATGGGCCTGGACGGGGAGAAGATGACTACGTATCGGGCGGGGGAGCCGATTCCGTACTGGCGCGAACCTGCCGCGTCCTCACGCGTCATGCACCTCCGAATCGTCAACGATGCCCACATCGTAACCATGTACTACAGCGTCGACGGGGAGGAATGGACACGGCACGGCTTGCGGTTCGAAGTCTCCGGGTTCAACACGAACACCGTCGGGGAACTGCTCAGCCTCCGCCCTGCGCTCTTCTCATCCGGCGAGGGAAGCGTGAGGTTCCGGAAATTCCAGTACCGCGCCCTGGACGACTAAGGCAAACCAGCGTGCCGGTTTCCCCGCCCTCGAGCACACACCTGGCGTTCGAACTCGTGTGCTCCTCCGACGTGGTCCCGGTGAGTGTAATTAGTAATGAGGACCGTTGAGACTACTTCGCACAGACTGAGTTGTCTTTGCTGCTTCAGCGACCGAGGGGTGTTCTTGCGGAGGAGCTCCCATAAGCAGTTGGTGCCTAAGCGCTGACGCTTCGTCTGTCGATGTACGTCTGCGCAATCTCTCTCCTCCTAATACGAAAGTAAGGCTCGTCAGGCTGCGGTGGCCGGGGTGATGGTGACGTTGAAGCCGAGGTTGTTGAGCTTCTTGATGGCGTTGTTCTTGGCTTTGATCGGGTCCAGACGGGTGAAGTGGTCAGCACCGGGGTCGGCGTAGCATTCGCCGTCGGCGAGCATGTGCCAGACGGCTGTAAGGATGGAGTGTTCGAGGGCCACGGTGGCTTTCATGGGTCCGCGCCGGGCGGCGATGCGCCAGTATTTTGCGGCCAGGTAGGTGTTTTTGCTCCGGGAAGCGGACAGGGCTGCGATGCCCAGGGCGCCTTTGAGGTATTTATTGCCGGGCAGGATGTGTGCTGACTTGATACGTCCGGCGGATTCGTTGGCGCCGGGACAGACGCCTGTCCAGGAAGCGAGCCGGCCGGGTGTTTCGAAGCGGGACATGTCCGCCCCGGTTTCGGCGATGATCACATCGGCGACTTTGAGTGAGACTCCTGGGATGGTGGCCAGGAACTCCCTGGCGGCACGAAAGGGCTCCATCGCTTCCTCGATCCGTCCGGTGAGCGCGTCGATGATGCGTGACTGGGCATCGATCTGGTCCAGATGCAACCGGGCCATGAACGCGTGGTGGGCCTTGAAGCGGCCGGTCAGGGCCTCCACGAGCTCGGGGATTCTGGAGCGGAGGGTGCCTTTGGCGAGACCGGCGAGGACCTCCGGGTTACGTTCACCGCTGACAAGGGCCTCGAGCATCGCCCGGGATGAAACACCGGTGAGGTCCGAAACCACGGAGGAGAGCTTGATCCCGGAGCCTTCCAGGAACTTCTCCAAGCGCTGGATCTCCCTGGTCCGGTCACGGATGGCAATGACCCGGGCCCTGGTCAGGTCCCGTAGTTCCCGGATCGGTTCGGGCGGGACGAACGAGCCTCGAAGCAGCCCGTGCGCGCCCAGCTGAGCGAGCCAGGCTGCATCGGAAACATCAGTTTTGCGACCCGGGATGTTCCTTGCAGCCTTGGCGTTGACCAGCATCACCGGCAGCGTTTCTTCGAGGAGATAGAAGAAGGGTTTCCAGTAATCGCTTGTGGCTTCCATGACCACCGTGGTGACGTGCTCGCCTTCCAGGAAGTCCCGCAGGGCAAGGATCTGCCCTGTGGTTGCGCCCCACGTTGTGACCGTAGAGGTGTAGGTTCCGGCCCGCTGCCCGGGCAGCCGGAGACAGACCTTCGCGTCGCGTTTGGAAATATCCAAGCCCGCAGCCCGCTCGTGCACGATATCCATGACTATTCCTCCTGACCCTTGACCTCGTCATGATGGCGTCTGCCGCGGGGAGGACAGGGAAAACAGAGGAATCTAACACTCGTGCTCCAAGGCAACAATTCACGGTTCCCGTGGAAGCCCTCCGCGCCACGCTAGCCCACAGGCTCACCCACAGCACCATAGACGAACCGGCGTCCACCGCGGCCGACACCACCATGATCCGTCCGAAACCTCGTCCGCGGACAGAGTCCGAGGCGCGGCAACCGCATACTTTCTCCCACCACGGCGCGCCAACGACGCTAGACCGCTAGCCCCGGTGAAGGGAGCCCCGCGCCCGGGGGGCACGATGGCCACCGGCAGGAGCAAGAGACGTCTCATGCTCTCGATATAGTCGCCTATGTGGGACTCATGCAGCTCGTCGAGCAAGCCGTGCTCGTCGAGTACATCACAGCCGAGCAGAGCCCCACTTGCAGCGTGGACCCCACGATCCGCGCCGTCATCGTCAAACTCTCCACCTGGCCGGAGCCTGACTCCGCGGACCTGGGCCAGATGCAGAACCAGTTGCTCCTGGACGTCAACACAGCCCTCGACCACTTGCTTGCCATACCGAATGCGAAAGTATGAATCGCGTGACTCGATAGCACTACGCGAACACCCTAATCTTCACCGCCGACACACGTCCGTGTGCCTAAGCTCTGGTAGTCCAGAACAAGCGGATCCTGTATGTCTGCGACGTCGATGCCCGCCTCTTCTCTGACGCATCAAGAGTGGACCTTGGGGAACTCTGGTCCTGCCGGCTTCGTCACGACAACGCCCACGTCTTAACGATTCCCGGGCTGCGCTAACGGGGCTTGGGCCCTAATCGCAGGAGAACCTGCCCTGACTCATCCATGTGAACGTCCGGCAGGCCAGCTCCGAGCAATCCTTTTGGGCCAAGACAGCCAGACTGCGGAGAACCTGCGACTGGCGATGAGTTCCCGGACCAACATCGATACGGCGGTAGGAGTGATCATCGCCCAGAACCGGTGCAACCAGGACGAAGCGATTAGAGATTTAGGCAAGGCCTTTCGGCGGGTTGAGGTTCGAAACCCCGGATGCGGCCTGCCGACACGCCCTAAATGTCTTGAAGGATGCCAATGCCGTTTCCGACACTAACCCAGGATTCTCCCGGGGCTACCTCCGTATCCCGTGCGTACTCTGACTGTCACTAAGGGCTCGTGATTTCAGCCGGAAAGATTCCGCATTTCTCTGCTTATGGCTCCAAGACCAGTTTCAAGGGCTCGAAGCTCATCGAGACTAAGGCGAGCCAAGATGTTTTCGCCGAGTTCAGGCCTTGTGGCCATTAGTTCGCGTACGACTGCTCTTCCAAGCGCGGTTGCTTCCATGACGCGCACTCTTTGGTCGCTGACGTCCGACACCCGCGTGGCTAACCCAGCTGCCACAAGACGGTCCAAAAGTTTGGACATGGATGCCATCGACACTCCAAATTGACTAACCAGTCGCCCGATGGAAACTCCACGAGCTGACGTGACAATCACCGACAGGACTTTCAGCTGCTGAATGGTGAGATCTGTCGTCAGGAAAGCTTGTAGTACCAGCGGAAGTGAACGGATCGCTACAGCAACAGCGAGATTGTTCACGCTCTCCTGGAGCGCTTGGTGGTCCTGGGCAACGTGCGGCATGGAGCCACCGTACCTCCTGCCATCGCTTTGACCGATTACTTAGCTTAACGCTAAGTTTTTAGTTAGCTTCACACTAAGTTCTTTTAAGAGTAGTCCCCCTGTTGCTTGCGGACCGGCGGCGAACGTTCGGCCACCGGGACGACAACTCATTACTGGAGGAAAGACAAATGTTTTCCACGGCCCAATTCCACACTGCCACTGAGCCAGCAACCATCGACGAACTGCGCGCCAAGTACCGCGAGGAGCGTGACAGGCGCATCCGCCCAGAGGGGCTTGGTCAATATCGCAGTACTGGCGGAAGCTTTGGTTTTTACGCCGTTGACCCCTATTCCGAGAAGACCATGCGTCAGCCTGTTAGCGACCGCGTGGAGGTTCTGGTTATCGGCGCCGGCTTCGGCGGCCTGCTTACGGCGGCACGTCTACGGGAGGCTGGCGTCGAATCAATTCGGTTGATGGATGAGGCCGGGGACGTGGGGGGCACCTGGTATTGGAACCGCTACCCGGGCATACATTGCGACATTGAGTCCTACGTGTACATGCCCTTACTGGAGGAGGTGGGTTACGTCCCCTCTTGGCGTTACGCACCCGGGGAAGAGATCCGGCAGCACGCCATAGCCATCGCCAAGCGGTTTGATCTGTATCGCGACACGCTCTTTCATACCCGCGCTACAGGCCTCAAGTGGAATAACGAGGCGGAAGAATGGACGGTTGAGACCGACCGGGGCGACCGGTTCCGGGCGCGCTATGTCGTCACTTCTTCCGGAACCCTAACGCAGCCTAAGTTGCCCAACATTCCCGGAATTGAGACCTTCAGAGGCCATACATTCCACACCAGCCGCTGGGACTACGGATATACCGGAGGAACAGCTGATGGGGGCCTGGTCGGGCTCACCGACAAGCGGGTCGCAGTCGTCGGGACCGGGGCCACCGGCGTTCAGGTTATCCCTCATCTGGGCAGAGATGCGCAGCAGTTGTTGGTGTTCCAGCGAACCCCGTCGACTATCGACGTCCGCGACAACAGACTGACCGACCCACGCTGGGCTGCGTCCTTGGGCCCGGGGTGGCAGCGCGAAAGGATGGAGAACTTCCTTGAAGTTCTCTCCGGAGAACCGGTCACGGAAAGCCTTGTGAATGATGGTTGGACCCGCACCGTGCAATTGCAGCGCAAATTCCTGTCGGGCTCCGTTGACAAGAGCCTGAGCGATGACGAACGTGAAGCCCGAGATGAGATCGCTGACTGGGAGGTGATGTCTCGTATTCGCGCCCGAGTAGATGAGATCGTGGACAACCCTGAAACGGCGGAGTTGTTGAAGCCGTGGTACCGGTATATGTGCAAACGTCCGTGCTTTAGCGATACATACCTGCAAACGTTCAACAGGCCCAACGTGACACTCGTCGACACGGCCAGCACCGGTGGAATCACCCGGATGACGGAGACTTCCATCGTGGTGGGCGACGACGAGTACGAGGTGGATTGCGTCATTTTTGCCACAGGATTCGAAGTGGGAGTGTCGGGTATCCTTTCAGGCACTCTTCCGGTCACGGGTCGTCACGGCAAATCCCTTCTGGCCGCATGGGATGAGGGCCCCCGCACACTCCACGGCTTCTACACTCATGGCTTTCCCAATCTGTTCAATCTTGGGGTCATGCAGAACGCAAACTCCGTCAATTACGCGCACATCCTGCAGGAACAGGCAGAGCACATAGCCGCAGTCATCCAAGCGGCCAGGGCGACCGTAACAGGTGTCGTGGAACCCAGCCCCGAATCGGAAGAAGCATGGTGCGCCCACATCGCGGAGACGGCAACCAGCGACGGTGGGTTCCTGGCAGAATGCACCCCCGGCTACTACAACGGCGAAGGAACCCGCGTTGCGTCCCCGACAACCTACAGCCCCGGACCCGTCGCCTTCCACCACCTCCTGCGGCACTGGCGGCAGGAATCCATGCAAGATGTCCTTAGGTCGTCGCCGGCTGGCGGCAAGGCGCGCCGCGTGCACGCGGGACCAAAGGCGGCAGGCTAGTGCCGGGAAAATGGCAGCGGCTCGTTGCCACCGCAGCAGCGCTCACCGCTCTCACCACCCCACTTTCTGCCTGCACCGCTCCGGGTCAGCCCCCGCCGGAGCAGAACGTGGAGCAGGCCGGGGCGCAGTCGGTGGGGCAGCAAACGGCGAAGCGTCTGTTTCAGGTATCGGCTGTTCACGAGGCAACGGGAATGACTCTGCTCGAAGGGCCGGTCTTTGGCCCTGACGGGGGGCTTTACCTGGTAGACGTGATGGCTCCAGCAGGTGGACCAAAGGTTATGAAACTGGACGTTTCATCCGGATCTGTGGAGACCGTGTACACGGACGATGCCAGCGCTTTCACTTCGGCGCAGTTCAGCCCTTATGACGGACGCTTGTACCTTACGGACTTTGTTGGCGGTACCGTTCAAAGCGTCACCGATGCGGGGAAGGACCATCGGACGTTCTTCCAGGGAACACCGGACGGCGTTGCCATGAACCCCGACGACATCGCCTTTGACCGCGACGGAAACCTGTACGTCACGGATGCCGCCGGGTCGCAGGATCCTTACTGGAAACCTACCGGCCGCCTGGTCAGGATCGACAGGGACACCGCTGAAGGGAACGTTCTTGCCCGAGACTTGCCGGCGCCGAACGGTATTGCCTTCACCGCCGCTTATGACGGGCTATGGGTGAGCCACAATACCGGCAATCAAATTGACTACCTGAGCCTCAGCGCTGACGGCCGAAAGGTGCAGACAGCTCATCCTGCAGTACATGTAAGCGCAGGCGTCGGCCAAGTGGATTCCTTGGCCGTCGACGCAGCAGGGAACACGTACGTCGGGCTGCACAACCGGGCGGCTGTCCTCGTCTATCGACCCGATGGCGAACTGACTGCCACCATCGCCGCACCTGGGAAGGACGGCGTTTCATCAGCAACCAACATCGCCATCAGGCCAGGTACCACGGAAGGTTATATGACCGTAAGTGGCAAGGATGGAGGATTCATATACGGCTTCACGGCCCTCGCCGATGGAGTGCGGCAATCCAACGGTGGATAGAAGGCCCGATGGAGCGTAAGGGCACCAGGATCTCATCTTGTTCCGGCACCGGCTGCGGCAGGCAAGAGCAGCTGAGCCATGTCGTCGCACTCCGCGTCCGTTAAAGGCTTGGGATGCGTTTGCGTCCACATAACGGCCCCAAAGAAAGCGAGCTGGGCTATGAGGTCACGCTGCTCCGGTTCGATCTCGGCCCGCTCGACTGAGCGAGCGAGCACGGCGTGGAAGGGGGCGAGGGCTCTGTGCAGCGCTGCTGACATCAAATCCTGCAGCTCGGCGGACGTGGATCTTGCCGCCTCCGTGAAGGCCTGACCCTCGGGCAACTCTGCATTGTCGCGCACAGTTCGTAACAGCACGGACAAATCATGACAGCTCGAGCCGGTGTCAGGAACAACGTCATAGCGGGCCAGGAGTGGCTCCAGGACGGCAGCCAGCAAGGCCGCCCGCGTAGGCCAACGCCGGTATACCGTCGTGCGGTTTACACCTGCAACCTTGGCTACGGCCTCAATCGTGAGGCCGGCATAACCTCCCCGTGACAGTTCCGCGGTGGTGGCACTTAGAACGGCATCAACTACCTGCGAACTGCGCGCGCCCTGCTGGACTCCCCGTGTTCTGCGCATTGAATCGGCCATGGAACAGCATTCTATTGACCTTTAGAAAAGGCAACAGTATGTTGCCTTTAGGCAATGGAGCCCCGTCGTCCGGGAGCCCGGCGCCCTCCATAACCAACGAGGAGCACGATGAGCACACAAAACGTTGATTTCGCCGAGACGATGGGCTTCGACCGACTGCCGACGCACATTGTCGAAAAGCGGGTCACCGACCTGATGGATCTCACAGGAAAAAAGGCAGTAGTCACCGGAGCAGGGGGAGGCGGTCTGGGCCAGGCCATCGCCAACCGGCTTGCCGGCCTGGGGGCCGACGTCGCTGTCATTGATTTGAATAAGGACGGCGCCGTCGCTAACGCAGAGACCATCGAACGCCGATGGGGCACGCGAGCCATCCCGTTCCAGGCAGACCTGTCCGATTGGGATCAGGTGCATTCTGTTGTCTCGGAAAGCACGCAGGCTCTCGGGGGCCTGGACATCATGATCAATAACCCCGTTCAGGTGGTCTCCGACAGGTTCGAAAACCACACCAAGGCGGACATCGACTACACCGTCCACGGGAGCTTGACGATGCTGATTTACGGCGCACATGCCGCGGTCGAGCACTTCCTGCCCCAGGGCCACGGCCGCATTATCAACATCGCGTCTGTTGGTGGACGGATACAGCACCGCGGACTTACCGTCTACAACGCGGCAAAGTCGGGTGTTATTGGCTTCACCCGCAATCTTGCCCATGAGTTCGCCTCACGGGGGATCAATGTCCTGGGGGTAGCTCCCGGGCTCATGATCAACCCCCTCCTGAGGGACATCCTGGCCAATGCCTCCGACGAGCAGGCTCTGGCCGCGAAAGGTTCGATGCTGGAAGCGGTTGACCGCTATATCCAGCTCGGGCGCGTATCCATCCCGGAAGAGGTTGCGAACATGGTCGCCTACCTCAGCACAGAGGCCGCTGACTATATGTGCGGCCAGACAATCGATGTAGCGGGCGGGCAGTGGATGGGGTGACGCCCCCAGGCCCACTCCATAGGGGGTGTGAGGTCAGCAGGAGGTCACCATCCTCCTGCTGACCTCACGGTTCAGGGAGCAGGGCAGCCTTCGATGCTGGGACGCCTGCCCACCCCTAGATGCACAGCAGGGCAGGCGCCCGCTTCCTCTAGAAAGTACAACTCAATTCCCGGAACCTTCTCAATGATGCGCCTGTACTGAGCACCGTCCTGCATGAGCCACAGGATCTTTCCGTCGGCAGTTATCGCCTCGACCTGGCCACTGTCAACCTGCACGCCGTTTCGATATATTGCGACGTGCCGTCCTGCGGCCGCCGTCCAATCGTCGACTGCGGACGGCACCGTCCGATCAGAAAAGCCTGCGGCGTGAATGCTCATATGAAGGCCTTTACGAAACCGGGGGGTAGGTGGCAGGAGAGTGCGGCGGGTGGAGCATGCGTGCCCTGAGCTGCACGTTTCAACACAGGGCCGATAGCGCCGGGGCGAGGTTAGCGTCTTCGTGCCTGCGAGGGCCGCCTTCCGGGGCTGCCCGAAGGCGCAAGTCCTGTTCCAGCACGATCCCGCGCTGGACGTCACTGGAGAATTGGACGGTGAACGTCCTGTGGTCGTGGCGGGTCACCAGGATCCCGTCCCGGGCGTTCGAGTTTTGCCTGGACATGAGTTCGGCGACGGCGGAGTCCAACGCCTCCTCCAGCTGCCTGCGGCTGTCTATGGTCAGCCGCAGGCGGCCAATTCCATTGCTAGGTACTTCCATGTCAACTTTTCCTTTTAGCGGTTGGGCAAATGCAGGGGCACCGCGTTGATAGCAAGACGGCCACGGCGTCCTTGCGTGGGAACTTGTTATTCCAAGGGCAGGGAGCTCGGGGCTATGGGCTTCAGAGACTGGCGGCTTCCCGGCTTGGGCCAGCGGTGCGGAGGCCACGCTTGGGCATTCGCCGTGCCTCAACAATTGGTCTCACATTTCGAGATCTTGCAGGCTGGTAAGGCCTCAGGGACTCAGGTAGAGTCTGTGAGACCTCTCTTTTCGGGATTTTTTCCCGGCGTGGTAAAAAAGATATGCGGGGATACCCGTAAGGTCAAGTCACTGCTCCAGGCCGGCCCTTCGCGAGCAGAAGTGGACTAAGGCGAGTGCGGTCGGACGCGAAAAGGAGTGGCTATGACAAGCGTGGAGAGCGTGAAGCCACGCCGGGGCCGGCCGCGGCGGGTTGATCGCGAACGAATCATCGAGGCCGCCAAGGTACTTGACCCGGCAACTCTGACAATGCAGGCCCTCGCTGAGGAGATTGGCGTGGACCGGAAGACTCTGCATTACCACGTTGACAACCGCGACTCGCTGCTGCGGATGGTTGCTGCCGATGCATTCCGTGAGGCAGTTGCGGCCCACGATTTCACTCCCGAGAAGGACTGGAGGAAGGCCATACGCGCATTTGCCCATATCACCAGGGATGCCGTCATGGCTGCCGGTGCATGGGCAAGTTATGTCGGCTACGAAACCGAGGCCGATCTTGAGGCTATCCGACCGGCCGAGGCGGCTGCGGAGGCGCTCGTTGCCGCGGGTCTGGCTGAAGCTGAAGCCGGACGGGTGATAGCGATGCTGGCAGGCCTTGCCTTCACGTCCGCCACGGACCGCTCCATCCCAAAAACCGCTGGCCGGCACCCTCAGGAACCCGTCCTTGAACACCTGCTTGAGAAGGCCCCGCAAGAGGAGTTCACACTTCTCCGCAAGCTGGTTGGAGGCCGGTCAACGGAACTCGGCACCGAAGAGCAGTTTGCCTTCAATCTCGACATTGTGACTCTTGGCGTGGAGCGCCTGCTTGAACGGCCGTGAGGCGGAGCTTCGTCACGATTTGCACCATTAGGGTCAACGGCGCACCACTTAGGCACCTCCCTCGGGTGACAGGCCGGGAGGGACTGCCACAGCTGCATGACGGTTGACTGCTGGTTCCACGCGTGACTTTTGTCGACCTCCGCCTTCTCCTGACTGCGCCTGCACTGCGGGGTTCTCCAAGGTCAAGTCCGTTTCCTGCCCGCGCTCCCTCCGGTCACCCCATCGTGCATCACTGGACATGTCGGCCCTTGCGCCGACCCAAGCACTGCTTCTGGCTACCCGGCCCAACTGCCAGGACAAGCTCCCGCCATGCGATGCCGCAAGCTGACTTTGGCGTGCGACTTGACTCACACTGCTGGGCCATCTAGGGTTTTTCCCACCCCGGGAAAAAACGGGCGCCGCGGTGGGAACACCAGCGGCCTGCTTCAACGGTGAAGGACAACCGTGGCGAGGACAGCCTGCAGACCCACGGGTCTGCACCGCAGACCAGCTTTGTTCCGGCGTCGTCAGGCACACCAGTAAAGCGTTGAGGGACTGACCCCCCCTCTTGCCACGCCCGCGGTGTCGCGGGCTGGCGGAATAGGAGACCCAGTGAAAAACCAAGTACTGTCCACCCCTGATGTGGCGGTTCCCGTCGCAGACCAGGTCGAAGACCTCATCTCGCGCATGACCCTGGAGCAAAAGGTCGCCCAGCTCCAGTGCACCATCCCCATCACAGGCCACCTCGACACAGGCTTGGCCAAGTTCCCCCACGGTCTGGGCGCTTCCGGAAGCATCAGCACCGGGGTATCCATTGAGGCCGACGCCGACCACTACGACCAGGTCCGGGACGCCGTGATGGCCAAAACCGACCTGTCCGTGCCGCCGTTGCTCCATGGCGAGGCTGTCTCAGGCTGGACGGGACTTGGAGGGACAGTATTTCCCTCGGCGATCGGGCTGGGGGCCACGTGGCAACCGGACACGGTCGAAGGCATGACCGACATCGTCCGTGAGCAGATGCTCTCCGTTGGGGTGCGCCAGGCGCTGTCCCCCATCATGGACGTCGCCCGGGATCCCCGCTGGGGCCGCGTAGGCGAGACCTACGGCGAGGACCCCACGTTGTGCGCTGCCATGAGCGTTGCCTTCGTGAAGGGCCTGCAGGGGCAGAACCTTGCCGACGGCGTGGCCGCCACCGGAAAGCACTTCCTCGGCTTCGGCCTCGGGGAAGGCGGTCTGAACATGACATCCAACCCGATTTCCCCGCGCGAGCTCCGCGAGGTCTACGCCAAGCCGTTTCAGGCTGCCATCACCGAGGCCAACCTCGCTGGCATCATGAATTCCTACGGCACCATCGATGGCGAACTCATTATCGCCTCAAAGCACATCCTCGATGATCTGCTGCGCGAAGAAATGGGCTTCGAAGGCCTGGTCGTTTCCGACTACATGTCCATCAACCTCGCCGTCGACCTGAACATCGGAGCAGACCCCACCGACGGTGGCATTAAGGCACTCAAAGCCGGGCTCGATGTTGAATTGCCCACGCCCTACGGCTTCACTGACGGCTTGGTCGAGGCAGTCAGGCGCGGAGAGCTCGAAGAGCGTTTCATCGACCGCGCGGTACGCCGCATGCTGACCCTTAAAGCTAAGCTCGGCCTCCTTGAAGACAACGCAGCACGCAAAGAAATGATCGCAGCCGCCTACGAGCCGGAATCCACCAAGGCACACAGCCTGAAGGCGGCGCGCGAATCGATCGTTCTGCTGAAAAATGAAGGGCTTCTTCCGCTAAGCAAGGCTACGAAGAAGATCGCCGTCATCGGCCCCCACGCCAACTCTTTGCGGCTGTTCTTCGGCTGCTACACCTACCCGGCTTCAATCGATCTGGCAATGAGCGGGACCATGTCGGAAATGGCGGGAATGCTCGACCTTCCTGAATTGACCGCCTCATATGAACAGCCCCCGCTGGCGCCGCTCTTTGAGGGCAGCGACGTCCGCTCGGAGCCCGCAGCGGTCGAGCAGGCGCTTCAAGGTGCGCTGGGGCACAAAACCCCGACCATCGTTGCCTCCATCCAGGACAAGTGCCCCGAAGCCGAAGTTGTGTACGAAAAGGGCTGCGACATTGCCGGCACCAACCGCACGGGTTTCGATGCTGCTGTTGCCGCCGCCAAGGACGCGGACGTTGTCATTCTGACCCTCGGCGGTAAGTACGGCTGGGGCAGTTCCTGCACCTCCGGGGAAGGCATCGACACGGCCAACGTCGGCCTTCCCGGGATCCAGGAAGAACTTGCCCAGCGCATCTTCGAGACCGGCACACCCGCTGTCATGGTGCACATGGACGCCAAGCCGCTCTCCAGCGTCTACGTCGCCGAACACTTCCCGGCCATCCTCGAAAACTGGTTCCCGGGTGAAACCGGAGGCCAGGCACTGGCTGAAGTACTTTTCGGCGACTACAACCCTGCGGGACGTCTGCCGATGACGGCGGTCAGGGACGCCGGCCAGATCCCCCTTTACGCAGCCCACCGCCGCAGCAACAGCTTCAGCAGCGCCGGGACCATGATCATGAACCGGTACGTGGACGGTTCCAAGGTCCCCCTGTTCCACTTCGGGGAGGGAAAGAGCTACACCACCTTTGAGTACTCCAACCTCAACCTGACCCCGACGGTTACAGCCGACGGCGCGGTGCAGCTGTCCTGCGATATCACCAACACCGGGCAGCAGGACGGCGAAGAGGTCGTCCAGGTGTACGTCCGTGACGAGCTGTCCAGCATGGTCCGTCCGGTGCAGGAACTGGCAGGATTCAACCGGGTGTTCGTCAAAGCCGGGGAAACAAAAACCGTTCACTTTTCGATGCGGGCTGACCAGTTCGCCTTCCTTGACGTCGACATGCGCTGGGTTGTTGAAGCCGGCCAGATGACCGTCAACGTCGGGGCTTCCTCAGCTGATATCCGCTTGACGGGATCGTTCGACATCGAGAACTCCGCCGTCATTGATGGAAAAAACCGCGGCTTCTACGCCACAACCACCGTCTCCTGACTCCACACTGTGCGGGACACTCCGGGCAGGACGCCCGCGTGTCCCGCACTCGTCCGCCCGCCACCACAAGACCGGGGGCAGATAAGAAACCCAAGGACTAAACATGCCAACAACAGCAATCCAAACGGAAACATTCAATGAGGCCGTCGCACGCATCCGCAACGGCGGCCACCTGTCGGAAGAGGCTGACCAGCTTCTGGGACAACTGACGCAGGACGAGAAACTATGGCTCCTCGACGGCGACGCCGAGTTCTGGTCCGGCATGGCAGAGATGAGCGCGGGATATAACCGCAGGCCCATTGTCATGGGCGAAATCGCCCGGCTCGGAATCCCCGGGCTGCGGTTCAGCGATGGCCCCCGCGGCGTCGTGATGGGCGAGTCCACCGCTTTTCCCGTTTCCATGGCCCGCGGAGCGACCTGGGACCCGGAGCTGGAGGAGGAAATCGGCACCGCCATCGGCCGGGAAATGCGCGCACAGGGCGCCAACTTCTTCGGCGGGGTTTGCATCAACCTTCCCCGCCACCCAGCCTGGGGCCGGGCCCAGGAAACCTATGGTGAAGACCCTTACCTGTTGGGTGAATTCGGCGCCGCCCTCGTCCGGGGTATCCACCCGAACGCGATGGCCATTGCCAAGCACTATGCCCTGAACTCGATGGAGAACGCCCGCTTCAAGGTCGATGTCAAGGCCGATGACGCGACACTGCACGAGGTCTTCCTTCCGCACTTCCGCCGGGTCGTCGAAGAAGGCGTCGACGGCATCATGACCTCCTACAACTCCGTGAACGGCGAATGGGCCGGCCAAAACGAAACCCTCATGGAGGACATCCTCCGGCGCCAGTGGGGCTTCGAAGGCGTGACCCTGTCCGACTTCGTCTTCGGGCTCCGCGACGCCGCACTGTCGCTGCAGGCCGGCCTGGACGTCGAGGCGCCCATGCGTCAACAACGCGCCCACCGGCTGCCCGCAGACCTGGAATCCGGCCGCGTCACCTGGGACCAGGTGGACCGGGCAGCGCGACGTATCCTCCGTACCCAGCTCGCCCATTACGCGGCCAGGAACACCGAGGAACCTGGCCTCGACGTCATCCTCAGCGAGGAACACCGCGCCCTGGCCCGAAAAGTCGCCGCCACATCGATGGTGCTACTAAAGAACGAGCCCGTCGACGGAACACCCCTGCTGCCCCTGAAGGCAGACGAGATTGCGTCCGTGGCCCTGATCGGGCGGCTCACCAACCTGCCCAACACCGGGGACCAAGGATCCTCAAACGTCCGCTCGCCCGAGGTTGTGACTGCCCTGGACGGCATCAGAACTGCGCTCCCGGCAGCCAGCATCCTATCCGTTCTGGACGATGATGCCGACGCAGCCGCAGCAGCTGCAGCCCAAGCTGATATCGCCGTCGTTGTCGTCGGCTACACGGCTCAGGACGAAGGCGAGTTCATCGGTTCGGAAGGCATGTCTGACCCCGCCATCCTCGCCGTGTTCCCCCCCCTGCCCGAGGGTGTAGATCCGTCAGACCTGTCAGGAGCAGCCGGGGCCATGGGCACCGCCGAGGGCGGCGACCGCGCAAGCCTTCGGCTTCGCCCCATCGACGAGGCCATCATCAAGGCGACGGCACAGGCTAATCCGCGCACCATCGTCGTCGTCGTCACTGCCGGCGCTGTCATCACCGAGGCCTGGCGCTCACAGGTACCCACCCTGCTGATCGGCTGGTACAGCGGCGTGGAGGGAGGACACGCCCTTGCCGACGTACTGACCGGCACAGTGGATGCCAGCGGCCGCCTGCCTTACTCGATCCCCACCACAGAGGAGCACCTGCCGTACTTCGACCGTGATGCCAGCAGCATCACGTATGACCGCTGGTTCGGCCAGCGGCTGCTGGACCGCGACGGGCACCCCGCCGCTTTCCCCCTCGGCTACGGACTCTCCTACACAAGCTTCGAGACCACTGAACTGTCCGTGACTGGTGTATCCGGGGAGTCTTTGGCAGCCTCCGTCCGCGTTACCAACACCGGCAGCCGCGCCGGCCGTCATGTCGTCCAGCTCTACGCCACGACCAAGGCGGAAGATTTCCCCATAAGGGTTCTGATCGGTTTCACGCCCGTCCACCTGGAACCAGGCCAAACCGCCACCGTCACGCTGGAAGGTTCCCTGCGCCCCCTGCAGCGCTGGGCAGACGGGGGTTTCTCCTGGCCCGCTGCCGAAGCGACCCTGGAAGCCGGCGCCTTCTCCGGCGACCCGAACGCTTCGACTGCTGCACTTCACCTGCCCTGACCAACCCGTCAACGACCGACGGAACAACGACACGCAAGGAAAACAACGATGCAGAAAACATCCTTTAATCACGGCTGGGGTGTCCGCCGCCAAACCAGCCCTTTCCTCGAGATCATGGGCCAGGCACAGGCGCCGGTTCCTGTCACGCTGCCCCACGACTGGCTGATTTCCCAGCCCCGCTCCGCCGACAACCAGCCGGGGGGCCTCACCGGATACTACGGCGAAGACGTCATCGAATACGTCAAGACCTTCCACGCGCCGGAGGGCTACCGTGAAGGGCGGGTCGAGATCCAGTTCGACGGCGTCTACCGTGGGGCGATGATTTTCGTCAACGACGCCTTCGTCGGCCAGCGTCCGTACGGATACATCCCCTTCTCGGTCCGGATCGACCCCTACCTGCACGACGGCGACAACGAAATCCGGGTGGAGTGCCGCAACCACTTCGACGCCCGCTGGTACTCCGGCCTGGGAATTTACCGGGACACCCACCTGCTTGTCGGCCCGCCCCTCCACGTGGCACGGAACGGCGTCAAAATCCGCACCATCAGCGCCGACGCAGAAACAGCGGTCGTCGGGGTCATCACCGAGCTCCAAAACGACTCCAAAGAACTGCACACCGTCAAGGTCGTCACCGAACTCGTGGACAAGACCGGCACGATCGTTGCGGCCGAATCGGCTTCCCTTGCGGTACGCCCGCTGGAGTCCGCGCGGCTGCGCCAGCAGTTCACCGTACATGCCCCTCAGCGCTGGAGCGTCGACTCCCCGTCGCTGTACACCTGCCGGACCCGTTTGGAACCCAGCAACAGCGCTGGCGAAACCGTTGAAACCAGCTTCGGTATCAGAACGCTGGAGTGGGACGTGCGGCACGGCATGCGAATCAACGGTGAAACAGTGAAATTGCGCGGCGGCTGCATCCACCACGACAATGGCTTGATTGGCGCTGCCACCATCGCCCGCGCGGAAGAACGCCGCGTTGAACTCCTCAAAGAGGCGGGCTACAACGCCATCCGCTCCGCCCACAACCCCATCAGCGCTGCAATGCTCGATGCCTGCGACAGGCTTGGCATGCTGGTCCTCGACGAGTTCACCGACGGCTGGACCTCCTCCGGACTCGGTTTCGGCTACGGCGTAGACATGAATGAATGGTGGCGCCGCGACCTCACAGAAATGCTGGAGCGGGACTACAACCACCCAAGCGTCATCATGTATTCCATCGGCAACGAGGTCTCCGATACCGGCAACACCTGGGGCGCCATCCACGGTCGGGACATGGTCGACTTCATCAAGACCCTCGATGACACCCGCCCCGTCACCAACGCCATCAACCCCATGATGACCGTCCTCCACGACCTCAAAGCCCAGGTTGGCCAGCAGGCCGACGATGCCGGCGGAGTCAACTCCTTCATGCGCGACTTCGGAGAACTGACAAAAGACCTGGTCGCATCCGACCTCGCCACAGAGCGGCTTGAAGAAGCGATGTCCCAGGTGGACATCCCCGGCTACAACTACGCCTACGGCAGGTACGAGCTGGACATGAAACAGCACCCTCAGCGGCTGCTGGTCGGCACGGAAGGCCTGCCCAACAAACTCGATGAAGTATGGGACTACGTCAAACGCCACCCGCAGGTCATCGGAGAGTTCAGCTGGACTGCCTGGGAATACATCGGCGAAGCCGGCCTCGGGGCGGACAAGCCCGCCGAAGAAGCCTTCTTCGGGAACTACCCCTGGCGCCTGTCCATGACCGCCGACCACGGCGTCACCGGCCAGCGCCGTACGCTCTCCTACTGGCGTGAAGTGGTCTGGGGGTTGCGGACCACCCCGTACATCGCAGTCCACCGCCCCGACATCACCGACAAGGAAAGCCTCAAAGCCTCCCTCTACACCTGGAGTGACAGCGTCAGCAGCTGGACCTGGGGAGGCTACGAAGGCACCCCGATGACTGTCGAGGTGTACTCCGACGCCGAGGAAATCGAACTGCTCCTCAACGGTGAGACCGTTGGCCGCGCCCCGGCCGGGGAGACAAACCGGTTCATGGCAGTTTTCGAGGTGGACTATCAGCCCGGTGAGCTCGTCGCTGTCGCCTACCGCAACGGTCAGGAGACAGCCCGCGAAGTTCTGCGGTCCGCTGCGGCCACTACCGGGCTGACAGCAACCCCGGACCGGACCGAAATCCGCGCCGACGACAACGACCTCGCTTTCGTGACCATCAGTATTGCCGACAATGCCGGCATCATTGATGTTCTGAACAATACGGCAGTGACAGTGACAGTCAGCGGCAACGGCGTCCTCCAGGGTCTTGGCAGTGCCGATCCAAAATCAGAAGACGACTACGCGTCATCGGTCTGCACAACCTTCCTCGGTCAGGCGCTTGCCGTCATCCGCCCGACCGGTCCCGGAGAGATCAAGGTCAGCATCGAGTCTGAAAAATTCGCGACGGCGGAAACAGTCATCAAGGCCATCTAAGCTGCAGCGGGCGGCGTTGCCTGGGCCAGGGAAACAGGACTAGGCAGCGCCGCTAGCGTTGACGCACGGGAAGATCCGGGACCTTATGCCCTGGACTCCGACACCCACCTGCCAGGACCAGGGGTTCTGACCCAAAGCCTCAAACAAAAGGGCCTGGGATCCGGTACAGCCGGATCCCAGGCCCCTTGCACAATCATTATCTTCCTATTGGCTGCAGGGTTCTCCTCAGGCGCCGGCGGCTACAAGCTGGTCGTGCGTTTGGGGGTGGTGGCTCAAAAGCCCGCCATCGACAGAAATGATCTGGCCGGTGATGTAGGCAGCGGCGGGGGAGGCAAGGAATGTGACAACCTCGGCCAAGTGCTCCGGTGTGCCCAGATAAGGGGTCAGGGTATGCCGGCCCAGAATCTCGAGTGCGTTGTCGGTAATTCCACCCTTGGCTGATGCGCTCAGTGTAAAGCCCGGGCACACGGCATTGCATCGGATTCCCTGCCGGCCGTACTGGGTTGCGGTGTAAATGGTGAGTGCATTGATTGCCGCTTTGCAGGCGCCGTAGGCCACCCGGGTGATGTCACCGCCAAGGGCGGACACGGAGGAAGTGTTGACAATCGCCCCTCCTCCGTTCTGCAGCATGAGCTTCACGGCGTGCTGGGAGGCAAGGGCATAACCCCGGACATTGATATCGAACATTGCATCCCACACGTCGATCTCCAGATCGATAAGGGTGGTGTCTTTCGCCAGAACGGCGGCGGCATTGTTGTGCAGGATATCGACCGTACCGTAGGCAGAAACCGCACGCTCAAACAAAGCCTTGATACTGCCCGGATCACTAAGGTCCAGACGCTGTGCGATCGCTTCGCCTCCTGCGGCGCCAATCTCTTCCGCCAACGCCTGCGCAGCATCTTCTTCGAGGTCCGCGACAACCACCTTTGCCCCCCTCCCGGCCATCATGCGCGCGGTGGCTCCACCAATGCCTACCCCAAGCTGCCGCAACGTCGCACCCGTAACGACGGCGACCTTGCCAGCAAGGTCCAAACCGGTGGTTGCTGCTGTATTCATCCAAAGCTCCTATTTAAGTAGTTATGGACCCGGCCGACCCTTTCAGCGGACCCGCCACCGCCCGTTCGAGCCGTTATCAACCGATCAGTGCCTTGACCCGGTCAGCGACCATGTCAATGGTCCGGGTTGGGGAAAGACGTCCGAGGCGGTCAACACCGCGGGCGTCGGCACCTATGAGCACACGGAACGATTCGGACGCCACTGCGTCGACGATCTGCCGTCCGGCATCCTGGGGTGACGTAGTTTTCGGTGGTTTCCCATTCGGCAGGGTCAGTTTTGAGGTGTCGAGGGTGACTCCTGAGTTCCCCAGAATGTCCGTTCCGACACCGCCGGGAAAGACAACGGTGACGTTGATTTTGGTATCTCGCAGTTCCGCGTAGAGCGTCTCGGTGAACAACTTCACGGCAGCCTTACTTGCCCCATAGGCGCCTTGGCCCGGGGAGGGAACAAGTCCTCCCATGCTGGAGACGTCAACAAGACTCGCAGCCGGGCGTTCGAGCAACGCGGGGAGGAACGCCTTGACCATGTACACGGTGCCCCAGAAGTTGACGGACATGACCCGCTCAATCTCCTCGATCGAGAGTTCCAGGAGGGGAACAAACCGGTGGATGATCCCGGCGACGTTGATCAGGCCATCTATCTGGTTGTGCTCCTTGAGAATGTCTTCCGGGAGTGTCTGCACGGCTGCTCGGTCCGTGATGTTCAGGGTGTGCAACGACAGTGCGCCGGCGGGTGCGCCGGCACGCGAGGCAGTTTCCGTCAAAGCGGACTGATTGAGATCCACAGCCGCGACGCGCGCTCCTCGCCGCAGCAGCTCGAGAACGACTTCGCGCCCGATGCCGTTGCCGCCACCGGTAACCGCGAAAACCTTGTTCTTTAGTTCCATTGATCAAATCCCCTTTGAAGATTCCCGGGCATGTCTCTTCGACCGGGTGGTCGCTTCTGAGTCGCGTAGCGCCCGGTTTCGAGATCGCTGCCAGGACGATTGTGCTGAGCCTTCCGCAGCCTAGCCGCTGCCGGTTTGGCTTGGAGTTGCCGAGATCGCGCCTACCTTTTTTGAAGCAGTGGGTGCAGCGCCAGGAAGGAACGCGGATATTTCCCGGGCTGGGGAAAATTTAGCCGCGCTGATCGTGCAAGTCAACCCCCGACGCGGTGAACCGACGGGGCGCCGCGGAGCCCACGTCGCCCGCGGGGCTGCTGGGCCTTGACGAAATCAGGGGGGCGGGTCTACTGTTTTTCCCGCATGGGAAAAACTTGCCGGCGATTCCTAAGAGAGTGCTTACCAACTGGGCATGAGTAACTCAGAGCGACTGGGATGCGCCTGGAGCCAATGCGCCCTTTGATGGCTCCGCCTCCGTGACCGGGACCGGTGTGGGGAACTGGTTCCCAAGGCGGCGTGACATAGCCGCCGGGGTCGGTCGGACACTCTGCGGGTGAACCTCCATCAACGAAGGTCACTCATGTAGGGACCACACGGACGAGGTCGACCCGTGTTGCGGATTGTCCGGCATTACTGAAGCGCTAACACCTGCCTCTACTCAAACCCCCAAAGGAGCGGACATGACGACAGAGTCGCGGAATGCATCGCAGGACCCGATCCGCGTCGGTGTGCTGGGAGCGGCCACCATCGTGAAGGAGGCACTCCTCCGCCCAAGTTCACGGGTCGACGGGATCCAGGTAACTGCCATAGCGGCGCGGGTCCCGGAACGGGCGGCCCGTTACGCGGCCAAACACCACATAGCCAGGGTGCATTCGTCATATGCGCAACTGTTGGATGATCCGGACATCGATGCCGTATATATCCCTCTTCCCTCTGCTCTGCACGCTCAATGGATCGTAGAAGCCCTAAATGCGGGAAAACATGTGCTCTGCGAGAAGCCGTTTACAAGCAACGCAACGGCTGCGGAGGAAGTGGCATCAGTTGCTGCCACGTCTTCCTTCGTCCTGATGGAGGCTTACCACTCGCACTACCACCCGCTGCGGAAAAGACTGCACGAGATTCTTGAATCAGGCGAGTTGGGGGAAATTTGGGGTGCAAATGCCTACGCCTGTGCCCCCATTCCGCCTGGGAGCGACATACGGTGGAACTTCGCTTTAGGCGGTGGCGGTCTGCTCGACCTCGGCTACTACCCGTTGAGGCTGCTTCGCGACTTGTTCGGCGAGGCCGGCGAGGTACAGGCCACTGCAAGGACGCGGGGAGCCATCGACGCCCGGCTGGAAGCGCAGCTGACCCATGTCGGGGGAGTCACGTCAACGTTGATGTCCTCGCTCTGGTCCAAGACCCTGCTGGCCTCGCGACTCGAAGTTCAAGGCTCCAAGGGCCGTATGCGTGTCGGCACCCCCACCCACCCGCAATTGGGCGGAAAAATCCGTATAGAAGGTATTTCCGGCTCGCGTACGGAACGTCCGGACCGGCGTTCCACATACGACTACCAGTTGGAAGCCTTTAGAGATGCAATACGGGGCGGGGCGGTCCAGACAGGCGCCCGCGAAGCTGTTGCCCAGCTGCGGGCAATCGACGCCCTTTACGAGGCAGCAGGACTTCCAGTAAGACCGTCCAGCCCTGTCAGAGCACTCAAGTAGCCCCCATGGCTGCCCGAAGCACCCTTAGCCCACAGCAGGAGGCCACCGTGGACACGCCAGCTGACCGCGCAAAGCCATGCGGCAAGGGACAGTTTGCAGGCAAGACCATCATCGTCACTGGCGCTGCAGCGGGGACCGGTCAGGCAACGGCACTGCAGATAGCCAGCCAGGGGGGACGCGTCATAGCCGTGGATATCAACGAGGAACGCCTCGACTACCTGGTGGCACAGAATCCCGGCCTGGACCTGGTGCCCGTCCCGGGCGATGTTGCCAGCACTGAAACCGTCACTGCGGCCGTTGCTAGTGCCGGGCAGGTGGACGGGCTGGCGAACATCGCCGGCGCTGTCGATAACTTCGCCCCCATTCACGCCATCGACGATGAGCTGTGGGAACGCGTCTTTCATGTGAACGTCACAGCTCCGATGCATCTCACCCGTGCAGTTCTGCCGATGATGCTCGCTCGTGGCCGGGGCTCCGTCGTAAACCTCGCTTCCGAGGCAGGATCGATCGAATCCGCGGCTGGGGCTGCCTACACCGCCTCGAAATACGCTGTGCTCGGGTTGACTAAGAACTCGGCCTTGGCTTTTGGCGCCCGGGGCTTGAGATTCAACGCAGTAGTGCCCAGCCCTTCCCTTCCAAGGGATTCAAAGTGGCGGTCACCTGGCCTTCTGGAAGGACGTGGCGCATCAAAGACGGCGACTCCGTCGCTGGCTCCAACCGCCGTGCAGGTTGCCGAGTGCATCAGCTTCCTGCTCAGCGACGAAAGCTGTGAGGTGAATGGAGCCCTCGTCCACACCGATGGCGCCTGGAGAAAGATTTAAAGGAGGCGCTGGTGCGCGGAAACCACCGGCCCCGGACGGGGTAGGCCCGGGGCCGCTGGAATGCCTGGTCGGCACCTAAACGTGGCGTACCGCGCAGCCGGTGGCTGAGGAGCATTACTCGCTCAGTCATAGGGCAAAAATACTGCAGCTGAGCCGATGTTCCTCCCCAGCCAAGAGGCGGATGAGGTCCTTTCCGCTGTTGAAGGCATCCGGGGGGCAGCTCATTGGTTCCACAGCGAGACCCAACCTGGTGGGCAGGGGTGGCGTGCGGTCGGCCGTGTGCAATTGAAGCCAAGGGCAGCTGCGGTCCCAGGACGTTCCTACCCCAACACCGGTAGGGTCCCAGAGCGTCAGCCCGGCTCGGCCGGAATCGTCGAAGGCAAGTCCTGTAAACGCGTGGTCCATGGCCGTCGAACCGATGGGCCGGGGATCCCTATAATCAAAGGCATGGCCGTGCACGTCGCGTTCCCCGGTCGGAAGTAACCGGTCTGCGCTAACGGCGAGGAACCGCTCGGCACCGAACTGAAGGATCCACTGGTCCAAGGGAGACGGGCCGGCCACCAAGTATGGGTGGGGACATGCGCCGTAGGGAGCTGCCGATGTACCCGTGTTCCTGCCGGCCAGGGTGATGCTCAGGCCCTCCGGTGTCAGCCGGTACTCGGCAGTCAACTGCAGGCTGAACGGGTATCCCTTAGAGGCTGAGACGGTCGTCTCGAGGATCACCGTCGTGTCCTCGTGGAGCACCGGTTCCCAACCCTTGCCGAACACCAGGCCATGCAGTGCGTTGCCGCGGGCCTGCTCGTTGCGCGGAAGCTCCAGGGCGTTGCCCTCGAAGGTGTAGCGCCCGTCCGCGATGCGGTTTGGCCAGGGCGCTGCGATGATGCCCCTGTAGTCCGGAGTGGGATGTCCCGTGCGCGACGGAAGGACCAAATCCCTTTCACCGAACTGCAAGTTCAGCAGGGTAGCTCCTGTTGCACTGACGGTGGCAGTGTAGCTGCCGGACCTGATCGCGTACTCGCTCACCGGTGCGTCCAACGCATCCATCAGGCGTAAAGGCCTGCATAGCTGCGGTACCTGGAGAGCACCTGCGCAGTGTCTGCAGCCGCGGGACGTTCCACGGCGTTCAGTGGCCAGTCAGGAAAGCTCCCCGTCAGGGCGGCGGCTGCCTGGCGGGCGGCCCCGTCCGCGACGTATTCGCCGGGTTGGGGGACGGTGATGTCGATGCCCAGGAGTTGAACTGCCACGTCCTGAACAGCAGGTGACTGGGCGCCACCGCCTACGAGGATTATTCTTCGAGCCTTGACGCCCTGGGCCTGCAGGGCGGCCAATCCGTCCGCGAGTGAGCACACGACTCCTTCGACGGCGGCGCGGGCCAGGTTCTCGGGGGTGTAATTGGCTCGGGTGATGCCATGCAAGGCGCCTGTTGCGTCCGGCAGGTTTGGGGTGCGTTCGCCGTCGAAGTAGGGGACTAGGGTCAAACCGCCTGAACCGGAGGCCGCAGAGAGCGCCAGGGTATTAAATTCCTGCAGCGTGACTCCCAACAGCGCCGCGGTGGCGTCGAAAACACGGGTGGCATTCAAAGTGCATACGAGGGGGAGGTAATGGCCGGTTGCGTCGGCAAATCCGGCCACCAGGCCGGAGGGGTCGGCGGATGGTGTTTCAGAGACTGCGAAGACCGTGCCGGAGGTGCCCAGTGACATGACGACGTCCCCCAGCCGGGCGCCGGCTCCCAGGGCGGCGGCGGCGTTGTCTCCAGCTCCTGCAGCCAGGAGGACCCCGTCCGGGGTTTTTCCCGCCGTTTCAAGGGGACCAAGGACTTTCGGCAAGACGGGCAGGTGGCCGACCGAACCCGAGATGACTGCGGGAAGATACTGACCGGCAGCAGTCGAATAGTAGCCGGTGCCTGACGCGTCGGAACGGTCTGTTACGAGGGCTTGAAGACCTTCGGCACCGGAACCTGGACCGTAACCAGCCAGCCTCCACGTCAGCCAGTCGTGCGGCAAACACACAGCGGCAACTTTCGCAGCGCTCTCCGGTTCGTTCTGGGTCAGCCAGTGCAGTTTGGTGAGTGTGAGGGATGCGACGGGGACCGTCCCGGTGGCACCGGCCCAGTATCCCGCTCCGGCAATCGGGTCACCTCCACCGGCGGCCTTAATCAGTTCCGTGGCGGCGCCGGCGCTGCGGGTGTCATTCCACAGCAGCGCGGGCCGGACCACGGCACCGTCGGCGTCGAGACAGACCATGCCGTGCTGTTGTCCGGCGACGGAGACGGCGGCGACGTCGTCGAGGCCGCCCGCCTGCGCGATGGCCTCCTGGAGGGCATTCCACCAGTGGTCCGGGTGGACTTCGGTGCCTTCGGGGTGGGTGGCGCGGCCCTGGCGGACGAGTTCTCCGGTGTCCGCGTCGCGGATGACTACTTTGCAGGACTGGGTGGAGCTGTCGACTCCGGCTACGAGCGGCATGGCTGTTCTTTTCTTTGTGCAGGAATGGAAACGCTGCGGGGCCTGGATTATCTCCAAGGCCCCGCAGCGGGTACTAAGTGGCTAGTGGGCGCCCAGGAGGTGCTCGATGGCGAGCTGGTTGAGCCGGACGAACGCGAAGGAGCGTTCTGCGGCCTTGTCGGCGTCGAAGTCCTCAAACGCTGCGGCGTCTGCGAGCAGGTCCGCGGTGCTTTCACCGGCGGCGAGGGTGGACTCGCCGAGTTCGAAGACGCCTGAGGTCTTGAGTGCTTCCTGTACCTGCGGGTCTGCGCGGAAGGCCAGTGCGCGTTCCTTGAGCAGGAGGTACATCGCCATGTTGGCCTTGGCGGACTCCCACACGCCGTCGTAGCCGTCGGTGCGGGAGGGCTTGTAGTCGAAGTGGCGCGGGCCGTCGTATTTCGGGCCGCCGTTCGGGAAGCCGTTTTCGAGCAGGTCCACAGTGAAGAAGGCGCTGGTCAGATCGCCGTGGCCGAAGACAAGGTCCTGGTCGTACTTGATGCCGCGCTGGCCGTTGAGGTCGATGTGGAAGAGCTTGCCCGCCCAGAGGGCCTGGGCGATGCCGTGGGTGAAGTTCAGTCCTGCCATCTGCTCGTGCCCGGTTTCCGGGTTCAGGCCCACGATGTCGCCGTGCTCGAGCTGGGCGATGAAGGCCAGGCCATGGCCCACGGTGGGCAGGAAGATGTCGCCGCGGGGCTCGTTCGGCTTGGGCTCGAGGGCAATGCGCAGGTTGTAGCCCTTGTCCTTGATGTATCCGGCGGCGGTGTCCACGCCTTCCTTCATGCGGTCCAGGGCGGCGGCGAGGTCCTTGGAGCCGTCGTATTCGCTGCCTTCGCGGCCGCCCCACATGACGAACGTTTCGGCCCCGAGTTCGGCGGCGAGGTCGATGTTCCGCAGGACCTTGGACAGGGCGAAGCGGCGGATGGAGCGGTCGTTGGAGGTGAAGCCGCCGTCCTTGAAGACGGGGTGGCTGAACAGGTTGGTGGTGACCATGGGAACCTTCAGCCCGGTTTCCGCCAGGGCCGAGCGGAAGTTCTTCAGGATCAGCTCCCGCTCGGAGGCGGAGGCGTCGAACGGGACCAGGTCGTTGTCGTGGAAGGTGATGCCGTAGGCGCCCAGTTCGCTGAGCTTATGTACGGCCTCGACAGGGTCCAGGGCCTTGCGGGTGGCAACACCGAAGGGGTCGGCACCCGTCCAACCCACGGTCCAGAGGCCGAACGTGAACTTATCGGCGGGGGTGGGGGAGAGAGTCATGATGCGTCCTTGCAGTAAAGGGGCTGCTGCGGCAGCCAAATAGTTTATGCTCTGAACTATAAGGATGACCCGGGTGCGGGTCAACATCAGTCCGGGCAAAGCCCCCCGTGACGTGAAGGAGTAGATGTGGTGATGACGGCCGTGCCTCCCTACATCCAAGGTGTCACCGGGGCTGGACATATGGAGGCTGTACGGAGGGGGAACTTGGCGCTGGTGCTGGGCAGAATCGCTGAGACCTCACCTGCCGGTCGTCGCAGCCGGGCTCAGATTTCCGCACTGACCGGGCTGACAAAGGCGTCGGTATCAAGCCTTGTGCTCGAGCTCATCTCGAGCGGCCTGGTCACTGAGGTGGGGCTGAATCAACAGTCGAGGGGCCGACCGGGAGTGGAGCTGGAGTTGAACCCCAACAAAGCGGTCCTCGGCGCAGAAATCAACGTCGACTACCTCGCAGTTGGTGTGGTCAGTCTGGCTGGGACCCTGCTCATGCACGAGGTTCGGGAGCGCGACAACCGCTCCGATGGGGTGGAACGAGTGATGGCCGCCCTGAGTCAGCAGTGTGCTGTGACAGCCGTGGCGGCGGAGAAGAAGGGCATCGATGTTCTTGGGGGTGGCCTTGCGGTGCCGGGACTGATCGATGCTGCCGGCCAGGTTGTGGTGAGCGCCCCTAACCTGGGCTGGAAAAATGCCAGGCCGGATCTCCGCGTACTGCTTCCGGGCTCTCCGCTAGGTGTAGTTCTTTGCAACGAGGCCAACGCCGCAGCCTTGGCCGAAATGGACCATCAATCCGACACCGATTTCATGTTTGTTTCAGGTGAGGTGGGTGTCGGCGGCGGGCTCGTTGTCGGCCGTGAACTTTTCACTGGCGCTGATGGTCATGCGGGGGAGGTGGGCCACGTCGTGGTTGATCCTTACGGTTCTGACTGCTTGTGCGGTGGGAGGGGCTGCCTGGAAACGGTGGCCGGCCAGGACGCGATCGCCGACGCCGCCGGGCTCGCAGGACATCCAGCCCGAAGCAGCCGCTCACTAACGTTGTCCGTGCTGCTGGGGTTGTTGAAGGAAGGCGACGCACGGGCCCTGTCGGCGGTTGAGCGCGCAGGTTTCTGTCTTGGCTTGGCCCTGGCGTCCTCGGCGCGGATCGTACCTTTTACGTTGGTGGTCCTTGGCGGGCACCTTGCCGTTCTTGATCCGTGGCTGAGAATTTCGCTGATGGATAGCCTCCAGAGGTATTCCGCGGGAAGATTCCCTTCCGGAAACGTGCTGGTATCGGCTTTGGGGAGTACAGGGGCGTTGTTGGGTGCGGCGGGCCTCGCGCTTAGGTCAGTGCTGGAGGCACCGCATACACTGCGGCGGTGATCCCCAGGCCTTCATTCGTGTAAATGATCAAGACGGTGACGCCTGATTTTCTTGGCGCCACCGTCTTTGGAGTGATTCGGTCAGGAGCTGGCGCCGGGGTGCGTCAGCTGTTCCACCAGGGCTTTCGCTACTGCTGCATGGCCGGCTTCGTTCGGGTGCATCATGACAAAACCGCGGGAAAAGTCATACCCAGTGACCCACGGATCAGCTGAGCAGGCATCGTGGCCCTGGCTGTCCTTGGACGCGGCGACGAGCTCGGCTCCCGTTTGCTGGGCGGCGTGCTTGGTGGCAAGGCTCATCCCGCGGGCAACGTCAAGAAGAAACTTCTGACGCTGCTGCGGGATGGGAACCGCTGCACAGGGCTTGCCATTGTCCGGGAGGACTGACAGGTAATCAACCAGGACCACCCGCGCGTGTGGAGCCTTCTCCTGGACAGCGTCCACGGTCGCTGCTAAGGCATCCTGGACACCGGCGAGGCGGGCCTGCACGACCGAATCCGGCACGGGCGTGCACAACCCGTACAGCTTCAGCTGGTTGCTGATCACGCTCAGCGGATTTGCCGCAAGGTCTCCTTGACAGGCTTCGGCCATGAGGTTGCCCACATAGTTGACATCATTGCCGCCAATGGTGATGGTTACCAGATCCGTGTCCGCGGTGACGGCGCTAATCTGCAGCTCGCCGGTCTGGCTCGAGCCATCCCAGCTCCAAATCTGCTGCGGCGTCGTCGCGATATTGGGAATCGACGCGCCGCCGCACGTCGCATTCGTCAGGTTCAGGTGAAGCTGACTGGCCACAAGGTATGGATAGGCAATGGTGGTCCGCCCGCACCGCCCACCGGGGTCCGCCGGATCTGCCGGCCCCAGACCACCGCCAGCAGCGTAGGAGCTGCCAAGCGCAACGTACTGGGCACCCGGTTCGGGTGCAGGGAGGGGTGCAGCGCTGGCGGGCACGGCTGCGCAAAAGGCGGTCAGGGCGGTGACGGCGCAAGCTGCGGCCACCTTGCGGACAGCACCGAGGCATGCGGGCATAGATCAATCTCCTTGGGGGTTTGCCGGGCTCCAGTCGCCACTTCGCGATCCTGATTGTTCCCGGGTGGGAAAAATTTAGCTTTCACTTGCTACTTCGTCAAGAGCAAGCCGCCCGGCGAGCATAGGAGCCAAACCCAAGGGCCGCTGGCGTGGCAAAACTTTAGATACGGGACGCACTCAAACATTTCACGGTCGGGCTATTGTCTTTTTCCCCGTGCGGGAATATTGTTTTGCGAATGCTTCCGCGGGTGGATGCCCGCGGCGATCAACGAAGGAGTTGTACATGGGATCTGTTGATGCAGCCCAAGGAGCGGCCGGTGCTCCGCCGGTGGAGCCCCGTCCGGCGAAGGATGATTTGTCCCCCGTCTATGAACCGAAAACGCGGCCCTACCGCCGTTATGTCAGCACGTACGCGCTGGCAAGTGTGGCCTTTTCACTGCTGTGGGGTGCGGTGCTCACAGTCCTGCTCCCGCTGCAGGTTCAAAATCTGGAGTTTGCCCGGATCTTCGGGCCCGACAGTGGTGTTGACCTGACCGCACTGAATAATTTGAGCGGCCAGGTTGCTTCCGGCGCCGTGACGCCGACCTCAGAGCAGCAGCAGCAACTCGATCTTTTGGCGCAGTTCAACTCTTCACGAGCTGCCGGCCTGTCGCTGGTGACGTCGGTAGGCGTGGTCGTGGGCATGGTCTTGTCCCCGATCATCGGGACGCTTTCAGATCTGACCCGGACAAAGTGGGGCCGGCGCGCCCCTTATATCGCTGCCGGCGCTGTCGTCGGAGCAGCCGGCATCACGCTGATGCCGCTGGCGCCGAACCTGTTTTTCCTGGTTCTTGCCTGGTCTGTCATCCAGGTCGCCGGAAACGCGCAGGGCCCCCTCGTGGCCACGGTAGCGGACCGGGTGCCCAAAGAGCGCCTCGGGTCGGTATCGGCGGTCACCGGAGTTGTGGTGTACTTCGCGGCCATCCTCGGCGCAGTGGTGGCCGGAGCGCTCTTTGCTGCCATCGGCCTTGCCAGCTACTACCCGTTCGCCGTGACGCTTCTGCTCCTCACCGTACCGTTGCTTTTCCTTGCCCGGGACCGGTCATCCAAGCACCTGCCCCACGGAAAAATCCGGATTGGCACCATCTTTGCTTCGTTCATCGTCGCCCTGCGCGACCGGGACTACCGGTGGGCCTGGATCTCAAAGGTCTTGCTCTGGACCGGGTTCGGCATCGGCACCACCTACAGCATCTACATGCTCCAGAGCTACATCACCCCGGCACTCAGCGCGGCAGAAGCAGCCCAGATGAGCCCCCTCCTGCAGGTCGTCGCACTACCTGCCACAATGCTCGGAATGGCCGTCTCGGGAAAGCTTTCCGACAAACTGCACCGTCGGAAGCCTTTCGTGATCGCAGCTGCCGTCATCATCGCACTGGGCTTCATCGTTCCCTGGGTTTGGCCTTCTCTTCCTGCCATGTTCATCCAGGCAGCCATGGGCGGACTCGGCCTTGGCGTGTTCCTCGTCGTTGACCAGGCCCTGTTCATCGACCTGCTCCCCGACCCCGAAGCAGCAGGCCGCGACCTCGGAATGTCCTCAGTCGGACAAAACCTCGGCAACGCCATCGCCCCGGTCACCGCCGGCACCGCAGTCGCCATCGTCGGCGGCTCCTACGGCATCGTCTGGCCAATCGCCTTCATCATCGTCATCATCTCAGGCCTCCTGGTCCTGCCAATCCGCCGCGCCCGCTAAACACCGCCCACCGCTCCGGCCGTCACCCCCAACCCGACGGCCGGAGCACAAGCACGATCTCGCATCTGACCTAGTGGGAGGTCGTGCCTCGGCGTGGCTACCGCGCCAGGGTCTCTGGCTAGTTCCCGCCCAGTGCCCGGCAGCAGAGGCCCGAGCGCAACCATCACCGTTACATCCACTTTTTCCTGAACAAAGGAGTTTTGTGAACGCTACATTCCTACAATCCAGGCCGCGACGAGGGCAGAGAGTCGCCATCGCTGTGCTCTCGTTCATGCTCATGGCGGTGATTCTCATCTATTTCGCCCTTATGGCGGGTCTTGGTGACGGTACTAAGCAACTTGCATCGGGAACGCAGAAGTTAAGCGGAGGGGCAAAGGAATTTGATAACGGCCTCGCTCAATATGCGGACGGCGTGAAGAAATTTAGTGACGGTCAGGGGCAGGCTGCGGAGGGATCCGCTAAGTTGGCCCAAGGCATACACCAAACCGCGGACGGCACCGCGCAGTACGTCGACGGCGTACACCAAACCGCGGACGGCACCGCCCAGTACGTCGACGGCGTACACCAAACCGCGCACGGCGTTGGGCAATATGTTGACGGGGTGGCCCAAGTAGCAACCGGGGCAAATGCCCTTGCTGACGGTGTGGGAAAGACAGCAGACGGAGCAAAGGCCCTCAGCGCCGGGACCACGCAGCTCAGCACCAGCATGAATCAACTGGCGTCCGGGGGACAGGCAACGGCCAGCGGCGTCGAGGCGGTTGCTGGCGGTATCGACCACGTAGCCGCGGGAGCAGCAGAGTTGGCTCAGGGCGCATCCGGCCTTTCGAAAGGGGCAGCCGGCATACGCGACGGGATTAGCGGGGTCGGCACAGGCCTGCGCAGCACTGGCAAGGATCTTGCAACGCTTACCGCCAACGTCGGCGCCACCGCAAAGGAGCAGTCAGGAGCAGCGGCGATGCTGACCACCGCCCAGTCGTCTGCCGGTGGCGCAACGAATACCCTGGACAGCCTGAAGGTTCTCGTAGCACACCTCGCAGCAGGAGACAGCCTGACTTCGGCGCAGGTCGAGCAGCTTAGGACCCTCACCGCGACAGCAAGCGCCGACGTCAGCGCCGTCAGCGAGGGCCTTTCAACGGCAGTGTCTTCCGTCGACTCAGCCAGGTCGCACCTCTCTGATGTGGACAGCGGTGCAGGAGGCATCCAGACGACGGTCAACGCTCTGGCCGAGGGCATCGAGACGCAATTGGCGCCGGGAGCCGGAGCCATCGCGGATGGTACTTCGGGTATTGCGGCGGGAGCCGCCGGGCTTGCTGATGGAACGAAACAACTGGCCACCGGGGCAAATGGTCTCGCGACCGGATCCCGTCAGCTTGCCGATGGGATGTCGCAGATGGCACAAGGTACGTCTGGCCTCAGTGACGGTACAGCGCAACTGGCAGGAGGATTGGAACAACTCCATTCGGGCACCTCTCAACTTGCCGGGGGTCTTGGTCAGCTCAGCGAAGGCGGCGCGCAGCTGGGATCCGGCGTGAACCAACTCGCCGCCGGCGGTGACCAGCTTTCGTCCGGCGTGAACCAACTCGCCGCCGGCGGTGACCAGCTCTCGTCCGGCGTGAACCAACTCGCCGCCGGCGGTGACCAGCTCTCGTCCGGCGTGAACCAGCTCGCCACCGGTGGCGACCAGCTCGCCGGGGGAGACCGTCAGCTGGCGGACGGCAGCCAGGCTCTCGCCGTTGGTGCGAACCAGCTCAGCACGGGAATGACGCAGCTCAGCGATGGAAGCGGACAGCTGTCAGACGGAACCCTCCAACTCGCGAGCGGAATCAGCAGCCTCGGCCCCGATACGCTCGGGCTGCCGGTTGCCGCGGTCTTCGCAGCGCTCCTGGTGGTGCTGACGACGACCGCGCTTATCCGGCGCGCTGCCCGCCGCCGGCACGTCCTTCCTTAAAGCCGTCGGGTCCGCGCGAGATCTGCGCGGACCCGACGGTACTACCAGAGCAACCCGGGCATGTCACCGGCGCCCAGGAGGAACGCCTTTGCTTCATATCAGCTATAGTACTCCCGCGGCTTTCGGTGAAGCTTTCCCGGCTAACGTACTTGCCAGTCGATCGCATGTGACCCTCATAGCGGTGGCGGGAAAAACTTCTGAAGACCCACGAAGTTTCGGTAGCAAATTAAGTAAAGCGGTCGACCGACTGATTCCGGCAGCATTGGAACAAATGCAAGGCCTGCTCATCACCGAACGGGCCAACGGCCAATACACGGTCGAGATTGATCCAGTGGTACCGTGCGGGACCATCCAGAAGTCGGTCCGGTGAAGACCGGCATAAAAGAGGACCACCCGGAGGCGACCGCCTGGCCGCGCCGTCCATGAGCCTGATTCGGCTCGCTAATTGCTGGACCCAAGAGAGACACTCCGTTCAGGAGAATGCCAAAGGCTCCCCGCTTCGCATCGTCGCGGGAGAACTGACAGGCCCCGCAATCGGATGGGAAGGGACAAACGGATCCTCGCCGGCCCCCACGGCCCTCCTCGGCCCGCGACCGGTCATCCGAGGACTTGGCCCACGGAAAATCGGGACAGGCGCCCGCTCTGCGCTCTGGCCCTCGGCGTGAACCACGGAATGACGCAGTTGAGCGATGGAAGCGGGTAGCTGTCTGAAAGTTCAGTCCGTCACGCGGATTCGGCAACCTGGGACCCAGCACGCTCGAGCGACTAAGGTGCTTATCCAACGGGCTGCTCGTAGCCGACGGCACATGCTCCAGAAGAAGGATGGGGCCGCGCAATATTTTCGCTGCCCCCAACCGGCCCAAACCTGCCGGTGGCCAACTCACTGCTGGCCTGGCCCCCTATGGTGCTCTCGCTGCTGACGCCGCCTTTCCTCCACGTTCCACAAGCAGGACCCCACTTTCAGCGGTTACCACACGGTTTGACTGGTGGTAGGGGAAATGGCAGCCGACGACGCACAGAACTTGGATGTCCAAACTGGCAGCCCACGAATGACCTCAGCTCAATTGAAACGCGCAGTCCGCCGGTCGAGCCCGCAGAGGTGGCTGACGGGTCCTAGGTGCTTCCTCTCCGGTAAAAAGGTCACCCTGCGCGCGTCGCCTCACCTGTCAGGGCGACGGGGGCCATCAGCGCTCAGGGTGACGTCTAGACGACATGTAGCAGAAGGCCCAGGCTCCTGCACTCGATCGGGGCGGGTACCTCCTGCTACATTTCGTCTAGCTCATCGATCCCAGGCCTTCCCGTCGAAATCCACACGCCATCCGGACATGCAGATCCGTCCCGGGTTTCCCTTCCTCATTGCGCGGTCCTTTCTGACCGTCGGCGCTATGCCAACCGGGTGGCGATCGCTTCGCCGGGCGTCGGTTCGACCGCGATGGTGCACTCCTCAGTGGCGCATCCGTCGATTACAACCCGCACGGTGATCACTCCGGCCTCGACACGAACGGAGTTCGCACCGAGGCGGAGGAACGGGTCAGCGTCAACGACAAACCGGTGTACCTGGACCGGGCCTGACTCGCGACGTCGTCGTTGATGTACACCATTGCGTCCCGGTAGACGCCGTCGAAGACGAGCCGGTGGGAGCGATCGAAGTCCGACTCCTGCACCTCGAGCACCCGGATGTACTCGACGGCGCCACCCGGAAAGTACCGGAGTGCGAGCCGGCAGCCGCGTCGGCGCTGCGTGCGGCACCAATCATGGCGTCGTGCGGCAGCGTAACGGGAACCGGTGGGGCCGGGATGGTGCCGTCGAACGCTCCGCGCTTCGGCGCGACGGTCCAACCGTCGGCAAGCGACGTCCTGATCATAGCGACGTCCTGATCATGCAGTGCTCTCCCTCAGTGGATGTTGCATGCCGTCACACCAGCCGCAGGGGCGCCGTCGTAGGCCGGTCGCCTGAGAAGGCGCCGGCTTCGAGTACTGCCTCCGGGGAAGCCCAGACGAACCCGCTGTCGGTCCACCGCTGCAGCGGCCGAAGCGATCCCCGAACCTCGACCGTGGTTGAGGCGCCGGCGGGGAGCTCCACGGGTGCGAAGCCCAGGAGCAGTCGGGAGGGAAAGTCCCGTGCCTGCACGCTGCCGTAGAGCTGCACGACGTGGCGGCCGTCGCGTTCTCCTGTGTTCGTCACGCGCACCGTGGCGACAACGGACTCGCCGGACACCTCGTGCACCTCAAGATCGTCGATCGCGAAGGTGGTGTACGACAGCCCGAAGCCGAGCGGGAAGGCGGCCTCGTGCCCGTCCCGGTCGAGGAGGCGCTGGCCGAACCAGCGGTCGTACTCAATCGTGGTGGCGTCGCGGTCGAAGTACGGGAGATGGTCCTCCGTCGTGGGGACGGAGTACGGCAGGCGCCCACTCGGGTCGACGGCTCCGGTCAGCACGTCGGCGAGGGCGCGACCGCCTTCGGTGCCGCTGTACCAGCCGATGAGCAGGGCGGGCACCGAGTGCCGCCACGACTCGGTGATCACGGCGCCGGCTGTGACGATGACCACGATGGTGCGCGGGTTCGCCTCTGCGGTGGCGGCGATGATCGCCTCGTCGATGGGGCGGAGCCGGAGGCTAGCGCGGTCGCCGCCGACCGGGCCGGGCATTGCGCCCGCCTGCCCGATGAGGGTTCTCGGGTCGGTGCCGTCCGGCAGCGGTGGGATGAGCGCGAGCCCGGCTTCGTCGAACGTGTCGTTGCCGATGTACTCGCCCTCGTCCTCGGCGGTGTAGCCGACCACGACCACGGCGACCTCGGATTGACGAGCGGCGGCGGCGGCGGCGGCGGGGTCGTCCTCGAAGACCGTTCGCACTGTGGCGCCCGGCAGTGCTTCCGCAATACCCTGCCGGGCAGTGATGACCTCGGGTGACGGGACGTGCGAGGAACCGTGATCTCCCGTGTTCTCCAGGTCGGCCAGTCGGCCGATCAGCGCGATCGATGTGACGGCGTCGGCCTGCAAGGGCAGCACTGGCGCGGCACCGACCGGGTCGTTCTGCAGCACGACGATGGAGCGCTGGGATGCCTCGCGCGCGAGGGCGCGGTGCTCGGCGGAGAAGACCACGTCGGACGACGGTTGCTCCTCCCGGGGGGACGCGTAGTGACGCAGCTGCGTGCGGAGGATTCGGCGGGCGGCGCGGTCGACGTGCTCCCAGGATGCCTTCCCCGTTTCGAGATCGTTCGGCAGGTGCATCGCTCGCTGCTGCCGGAACGGCTCCTCGACGTCGAGACCGGCACGAAGGGACAGAGCTGCGTCGCGCAGCCCCGAGATGAAGTCGGAGACGGTGACGCCGTCGAAACCCCACTGGCCGCGGAGGATACCCTCGAGCAGCTCCTCGTTCTGACCAGCGAACTCCCCGTTGACAGAGTTGTACGACGTCATGACGCCGTCGACGCCCTCCTCGACGACGCGGCGGAAGTGAGGGAGGAACGCCTCGTGGAGGGTGGCCTCGTCGGCCCGCACATCAACCTTGAAGCGGGCGTTCTCCATCGAGTTGAGGGCGAAGTGCTTGACGATGGTCATAGCGTTGCGCCGCGCGCCGCGGACAAGGGCGGCGCCGAACTCGCCTAGCAAGACGGGATCTTCGCCGTAGGTCTCCTGTGCGCGGCCCCAGGCGGGGTGCCTGGGAAGGTTGATGCAGACACCGCCGAAGAAGTTCGCGCCCTGGGCACGCAGTTCGCGACCCATGGCGACGCCGATGCGTTCCTCGAGGTCGAGATCCCATGTGGCGCCGCGGGCCATGGAGACGGGGAACGCAGTGGATGCGCCCAAGGCCACACCGCGGGGACCGTCGCAGAAGCGCAGGCCCGGAATGCCCACACGTGCGATGGCTCCCATGACGATTGGCTTCAGGTTGTCGCGAACGCTCATCTCGGCGATGCCCGCCCAGAACTCGCTATCCCCATCGAGGAGCCACAGTCGCTCATCGGGCTCCAGCATGGCGAGGAGCCGCTCGGTCTCGGTGTCGAGGTCCGCGCCGGCCTGCACCCGGGCCACAGCATCCTCGAAGGCAGTCGTCTCCTCGAGCGTGGTCGTTTCGTCGGACTTTGTCATGGTGCTCCTTGGCTGCTTTTTTGCGTTGATCGGCGGTGGTCTTTCCGAACCGAATCCGGAGGGGGCTGCCGTGAGTACTTGTTTCCCGGAGACCCGGAATATTTGGCTAGTTATTACTACGCGGTTCACAGGGCCAGGACGCGTCTGGCCGCAGCCCTGTCGTCGTTAGCAGATCCACAATTGCGAATGGCCGACGCACAGTGTCCTGTTGCCTGCTAGCGAGCCCGGTTCACATGAAGAGGGCTAGCGCACACCCTTGACCCGCAAAACGGCCAGAGAGGCCATCGCGACGAGCACGAAGCCGATGGGCCATACGGGGGCGTAAGCTCCGGAGAACGCCGCCACAACCGCGCCTGCGACGACGGGTCCAAGTGCATTGCCGAGGTTCTGGCCCAAACCGGAGAGACCGAGATCACGCCCTGCAGCCTCCTTGTCAGGCAGCACGTCAATGAAGAGCGCCTGATCAACCACGAGGAACATTCCGTATCCGAAGCCGGTCAGGATGGTCTGCACGAACATCCCGGGAAGGGTGGGCCACACAAACGGAACAAGGAAGCTGAACGCTATGATCAGGCCGGCGACGAACACAAAGGGCTTTCGGCGCCCGATCTTATCGCTCCAGCGACCGCCGACGTACATGGCCAGGAGTGTGGCCGGCAGCGCTGCGACCTGAAGGAGCGGCACCGTCTGCGCGGCTTCCGTGGCGGACAGCGCGGGCGTGATGTAGCTCTGCAACATATACACCGAGTAAACCGAGCTGATGCTGTAGCCAAGGAATAGCAGGACTCTAGAGATCCAAGTCCAGCGATAGTCTCGGTCCCTCAAGGCGACCACGTACGACCTCAGGACCACGGGAAAACGCAGGCGCTCCGGCAGCACCATCCCACGCGAGGATTTGTCAGGGGCGAAGAGTACGAAGGCTGTCGTGCCGAGGAAGAGCAACACCCCGAGTGGGATATACGTCGCGAGGCCAATCGATGCGAACAGCGCACCCACGGTGACGACACCTACAATGGCACCGAAGTATGAGGCGAGGCCGCTGATGGCCGAGACCCCGGCGATCCTCTCCTCGGGCACTCGATCGGCGACGGTAACGCCCAAGGGCCCCTGCGCGAGCCCGACGGCGACCTGGATTAGCGACCATACGACGGCCAGCACGGCAATCGTCGGGGAGAGCGGCAGCAAGCAGATCAGCGCGCCCCCGGCAATGCCACCGGCTGCGATCCACGGGGCACGACGGCCGAAACGGGACCGGGTGCGGTCAGACAGCAGACCGATGATGGGGGCGAGCAGCATCCCGAGAACGACGCCAACCGTCGATACAACGGAGAGTCCGGTGGCCCGTGACGAGTTGTACTCGGCGAGCAGGCCCAGGAGCCGATTCTGGTCGGCCGTGGCGGTCTCCGTTCCGGCGGCCACGGCCGCCTGCAGGGTCGTCAGTGCCTGCAGGTCAACTCCGGCGTCAGCGCCGGTGAACACCTGCCCAAACACCATTTGCTGGACCTGAAGCGGGATCAGGACTGCAAGCAGCGATCCCCAGAGCACCGCGATGGAGAGGTTGGCGAAGGAATACAAGCCGAGATAGCGCCGTAGCGCTTTAGTTTTCGGTACATAAACCACCGCGTTCGCGTCGGTGATGGGTGGAGTCTCAGCAGGCGTTGTAGCCATAGTTCTTCTTCCTTGAAGGCGAGCAGGTCGACGTGGTCAAAACGCGGGGAGTCGCGCGTCAGGCATTGAGTCGCAAATCACTTTTTTCCCGGCCCGGGAAATTTAGCGCGTACCGGCGATCAGTGTCAAGGTGCGGCGGAATCAACCCCTTCCAGGTCACGCCCAATCCAGCGATCGTGCTGACCGACACCCTGGGACTTGACCCTGGGGACTTGGGGAACCGCGGCACCTCGGCAGCCCTGCTTAGGGCCAATTATCGACACGGGCCGTTGCGATTGAGCCAACTGAACCCGTGAGCCACGGGCGTGGTTGGACTACTGCCGCGAGGAGTTGCCGAACACCCACTGGGCTACTGAATTACTGGCACCAGCCTATTGAAGCGCCGCGCGACCAAAGCGAGGGGCAGGGAAAGGCCTCTCCCAAGTTCACTGACCCCGGGGAGGCGATGGCAACAGTTGCTTTTTCCCCGGGCCGGGAATATTGTCTTGCGAATGCTGCCGCGAAAATGCGGCCGCAGCGCACCAAAGGAGTTGGAACGAGACCCGTGATCATGACGATGATGAAGGCGATTGGCCAGACGATGCCGTAGGAGCCTCCGCCGATGGTGATTGCGGTGCCAACGATGACCGGGGTGATGGCGTTGCCGAGGTTTTGTCTGACTGAGGACATTCCGAGGTCGCGGCCTGCTGCACTCGGGCCTCCTGGTCAAGCCAATCTGCCGCGCCAGTTAAAACACTTCCTGCTCCGGCCGTCACCCCCAATCTGACGGTTCGGAGGCAGCACTTTTCCCCAAACACCTGTCCGCTACGTCCCGCGTCCACCCGTAGAGCGTCCACAAGGCTCTCCTTCGGATGGAGGCCTGTCATCTCCCGTCTTCACCAGAAGGACCAGTATCATGCCGACCACCCAAGCCGAGAGCTTCCACGAAAAAACCGATAGCTTCCACGAAGCGGTCAACAGCGTCCGGCAAGGAGCTGACCTGGACGCGGCAACAGAGCAGCTTCTCGGCCAGCTCACACAGGAAGAGAAGCTGTGGCTGCTCGATGGTGACTCGGATTTTTGGGTCGGGATCGCAGAGATGAGCGCCGGCTACAACCTCAAACCCATCGTCATGGGCGAGATCAAGCGACTTGGGATTCCCGGCCTCCGTTTCAGTGATGGTCCCCGTGGAGTAGTGATGGGCGCGTCCACGGCCTTCCCGGTATCCATGGCTCGTGGTGCGACGTGGGATGTTGAGATGGAAGAGCGCATCGGCGTCGCCATTGGCCGTGAGCTCAGAGCCCAGGGAGGGAACTTCTTCGGTGGCGTATGCATCAACCTGCCAAGGCACCCCGCATGGGGCCGGGCACAGGAAACCTACGGCGAAGACCCCGTTCTCCTGGGCGAGTTCGGCGCAGCGCTCGTCCGTGGCGTCCAACGCAACGCCATGGCCGTCGCAAAGCACTACGCCCTTAACTCCATGGAAAATGCACGCTTCAAAGTCGACGTGCTGGCCGACGAACAGACGCTCCACGAGGCCTTCCTCCCGCACTTCCGCCGGGTCGTCGAGGAAGGTGTGGACGGCATCATGACGTCCTATAACTCCGTCAACGGCGAATGGGCAGGCCAGAACGAAACCCTCCTCGAAGGCACCCTCCGCAGTGAATGGGGTTTCGGGGGCGTCACCATCACCGATTTTGTGTCCGGCTTCCGGGACGCCGGCCTGTCGCTTCGCGCAGGTCTCGACGTTGAGGCGCCCATGCGTCAGCAGCGCGCCCAGCAACTCCCGGCAGACCTTGAATCCGGCCGGGTCACTTGGGAGCACGTCGACAGGGCAGCAAAGCGGGTCCTGCGCACCCAGCTTCGACACTATGCCTCCACCCGTGAGGAAGAGCCCGCAAAGGAAGTCATTTTCTGCAGCGAACACCGGAATCTGGCGCGGGAAGCAGCGGCCACGTCAATGGTCCTGCTGAAAAACGATGCAGTTGACGGCACACCGGTACTGCCACTCGGTCCGGAGAAGACGAATTCGGTCGCGCTGATCGGCAGGCTGGCCAATCTACCCAACACGGGCGACCACGGATCATCATCAGTCCGCTCCCCGGAGGTGGTCACGGCGCTGGAAGGCTTCAGGAACAACGTTCCAGAAGCACAGCTCTTCACCTCATTCGAAGACGACCCCAAAGCAGCAGCCGCCACAGCGAAAAAGGCGGAGGTAGCCATCGTCGTCGTTGGCTACACCGCAGAAGATGAAGGCGAATACATCGGCGGGGACAGCATGCTGGACCCGGACATTCTTGCCCTGTTCCCTCCCTTCCCCGAAGGCATGGACCCGAGCAACCTCATGGGAGCCGCAGGCGCCATGGGCAGCACCGTCGGCGGTGACCGGGCCAGCCTGCGGCTACGGCCCATCGACGAGGAAATCATCCGGGCAACCGCGGCTGTCAACCCCAAAACCGTGGTCGTTGTCGTCACCGCAGGAGCCGTCATCACCGAATCCTGGCGCGACACAGTCCCGGCGATGCTCGTGGGATGGTACTCAGGATCCGAGGGGGGAAACGCCCTCACAGACGTCCTTTACGGGAAAGTCGATGCCAGCGGGCGCCTTCCCTACTCCATCCCAACAACAGAGGAACACCTACCCTACTTCGACCGGGATGCCACCAGCATCACGTACGACCGCTGGTTCGGGCAGCGCCTCTTGGACCGCGACGGCCACAGCCCTGCCTTCCCACTCGGATACGGCCTCTCCTACACCAGCTTCGACATCAGCGACCTGACCATCACGCAGATCGCCGCAGATAACGTGAAGGCGACAACACAAGTCACCAACACAGGAGAACGCGCAGGCCGTCACGTCGTACAGCTTTACGGTTCGATCGAGGCAGACGACTTCCCCCGACGGGTTTTGTTGGGTTTCAAGCCCGTGAACCTGGCGCCAGGGGAGACAAAGACGATGGAGGTGGCCGGTTCCCTTCGCCCACTGCAGCGCCGCACCAACGGGCGGTTCGAGTGGGCTGCGGCGGAAGTGGTCTTGGAAGCGGGCGCCTACTCCGGTGATCCAGAAGCGTCCGTAACAAGCCTTCGCTTGCATTAGAAGCGGAACAGGGCCACCGTATGCACTCGCGATGCTCGAGTGATAGCACGTGAAGCTCCTATTGCTCCGCTCGAAACTCCTACACGCCGACAACCAGTACAAGCACGGATCCGGAACAACCAGGTGCGCACCACCGAATGTGGAAGCCCGTGTTGATTTTCTCGAACGGGAATAGTGCTTCCCGGTCTTGGAAATTGAGTGTCGCAACGTTGTTAGCGCTAATCCACGTGTGCAGCTCTTAGGGCTGCCCCGGCTGTCCCCTCACATCTCGAGAAATTATCTGACCTGAGCCAACAAGAGAAGGACTATTTTGAATTTTTCCGGCACGTCATCTGTAGCCGATGCCATACGTTCCGGACGCGCTCGTCTGGGGATTGAACTGGGCTCAACTCGCATCAAGGCTTGCCTTATCGGGGATGATCCCCGGCACGTGCTTGCATTGGGGAGCTTCAGCTGGGAAAGCAGCTTCCAAAACGGGGTGTGGACCTACTCGCTGACCGATGTCTGGACTGGTATTCGGACAGCCTATGCAGATCTCGTTGCGAACTGCGAAGAGCGCTATGGTGTGCAACCCCGCATTCTTCAAGCGATTGGTGTATCCGCCATGATGCACGGCTATCTGGTCTTCGATTGCGATGGGCAACAACTCGTTCCATTCAGGACTTGGCGGAACACCACTACGGGCGCGGCCTCCGCCGAGCTTACAAAGGTATTCGACCTCAACATCCCCCTCCGCTGGTCGATTGCCCACCTGCACCAGGCGGTGAGCGACGGCGAAGACCACGTTCCACGCATTGATTTCATGACCACCCTTGCGGGCTATGTTCATTGGCGTCTGACTGGAAGGAAAGTAATCGGAATCGGTGATGCTTCGGGCATGTTCCCGATTGATTCTGCCAGCCACACCTACGACTCCGATCTTTTAGCACGTTATAAAGCACTTGTTGCCCATGCCGTTCCCGCGCTCGACCTCAGCCAGGTGCTCCCCGAAGTGCTGGTGGCGGGTGAGCACGCCGGTACGCTGACGGATGCTGGCGCAGCCTTGATTGACCCCTCAGGTGCGCTGCAGCCCGGGGCGGTTTTTTGCCCGCCAGAAGGTGACGCCGGTACTGGAATGGTCGCCACATGCTCCATAGCCCCCCGGACGGGCAACGTCAGTGTCGGCACGAGCATCTTCGCCATGGTCGTCCTTGAAAGGCCGTTGGCTCAGGTCCGCAACGAGCTCGATCTCGTAACGACTCCGGCGGGCGCTCCGGTAGCAATGGTCCACTGCAATAACGGCGCAAGTGAACTTGCAGTCTGGGTACAGGTCTTCACCGAATTCGCGCATAAATCTGGCTGCACTATCGACCAGGACACCGCGTTCACCGCCCTCCTTCAAGAAGCGCTCGAAGGCGACCCAGATGCCGGTGGATTAATCGCGTACAACTACGTCGCTGGTGAACCTCTCGCTGGTGTGCGCGACGGCCGGCCACTCTTTGTGCGAGGACCCGATAGCACGTTCACCCTTGCGAATTTTGTGCGCTCCCAGCTGTACGGCGTGTTCGCAACCCTCATGCTTGGCATGCGCGTCCTGGCGCAAGAAGGGGTTGCGGTCGACCGGATGTTCGCGCACGGCGGCATGTTCCGAACCGCAGGAATCGCTCAACGCTTTCTTGCCGGAGCTCTAAACGCGCCCGTTTCCGTCGCAGAATCGGCTTCCGAAGGTGGGGCTTGGGGGATCGCTGTGCTTGCGGCCTTCGCCACCCACCCCTCAGGAGACCTCAATGAATTTCTCCGCAACAACGTATTCGGCGGCGCGGCCTTTGAAACGACTAATCCTGACCCAACCGACGTAACAGGGTTCTCGACGTACTTGGACCGATATGCCGTTGGGCTTGCAATCCAGCGCGCAGCCGTTGACGCAATCTCTCCGAAAGGAAGCCAACCATGAGCTCTGGCACGACCAGCCAGCAATCAAGCCAAGTGTCTACCGAGATAACCGAGGCTATTAGAACAGTCCGAAGCGACGTCGCCAAGCTGCATGCGGAACTTGTGCGCTACCAACTTGTTGTGTGGACCGGTGGCAATGTCTCCGGCCGCGTTCCAGGAACTGATTACTTCGTGATCAAACCCAGCGGCGTCCTGTACGACGAATTGACCGCGGACAATATGATTCTCTGCACCCTCGACGGCCAGGTCGTCCCTGACTCGCCCGGTTCAGAAAGGGCACCTTCAAGCGACACGGCGGCGCACGCATACGTTTACCGCCACATGCCCGAGGTCGGGGGAGTGGTACACACCCATTCCCCGTACGCCGTAGCCTGGGCTGCGCACGGCGAACCCATACCCTGCGTAACAACAGCGATGGCAGACGAGTTCGGCGGCGAGATTCCCATCGGCCCCTTCGCAATCATCGGCGATGATTCCATTGGGCGTGGAATCGTCGATACCCTCAGCGGCCACCGCTCCCGTGCCGTACTGATGAAGAACCACGGCCCGTTCACCATCGGCAAAGATGCCCGTGACGCTGTCAAGGCAGCCGTCATGGTTGAAGATGTAGCCAGATCCGTGCTGTTCTCGCGACAGTTAGGAGAACCGCACCCAATTGCGCCCGCAGCGGTTGATGCCCTGTTCAACCGCTATCAAAACGTTTACGGGCAAGAACCCACGGGGGCCCTAAATTGAGAGAGCCCGTCCGCCACGGGCGTGCCGGCGCGTCAAACTGGCGGCCGGTATCCGTGCACGACGCAGTGGCTAGGTGATCTATGGGCAGGGCCACTGATGGCAGGGCACCAAGGCTGAAGGACGTCGCTTCCGTCGCCGGTGTTTCACATCAGACGGTGTCAAGGGTCGTCAACGGGCACCCGAACGTCCGCACTGGCACAAGAGAAAAGGTCAAGGCCGCGATCGCCGAGCTCGGGTACCGGCCCAACACCGCAGCCAGGAGCTTGGTCACCCGCCGTTCGCGGAGGATCGGCGTACTGGCGAGCGAGTTGTCCCAGTACGGTCCAGCCAACACGCTGATGGGCATCGAACAGGCAGCCAGGGACGCTGGCTATTCCGTCAGCATCGCTGCGCTGCGTGAAGTGAACAGGGCGAGCATTTGCGAGGCCATCAACCATTTTATGGACCAGCCCGTTGACGGCATCGCCGTGGTAGTACCCCACGAGGAAGCTCTTGCAGCTTTGGATGACATGAAGCTGTCCGTTCCTGTCGTAACTGTCGGATCGCCAACCAACAGCAATGTCAGCGGGACCATAATGGACCAGGGGCAGGGCGCACGTGCCGCAGTGCAACATCTTCTCCAGCAGGGACACCGCGCGATAGCTCACCTTTCGGGTCCGCCGGGGTGGCCCGACAGCTCCGAACGGAAAGCCGGCTGGCGGAAAGCTCTGCGCGGAGCCGGCGTCCCCGATGAACACCTGTTTGTAGGTGACTGGGGCGCCGGCAGTGGATACACCATCGGCAGAAAAATTGCCCAGGACCCTCGGATAACTGCCGTGTTCGTCGCCAACGATCAAATGGCCTTGGGAGTCCTGAGAGCCTTTGCTGAAGCAGAGGTACGGGTACCGGAAGACGTCAGCGTTGTCGGCTTCGACGATCAGCCGGAGAGCGCCTACTTCATCCCGCCACTGACAACAGTGCGACAGGACTTCGAAGAACTGGGCCGCCACGCCGTTGACGCGATGCTTCAGGAGCTCGACTCCGGAATGCCCGCGGGCACATCGGTGATCACCCCAGCACTTCACATCCGCGCAAGCACGGCACACTACCAACCGGCACAGCACTTATCGAGCTCACACTCCCCGAACCCCAGACCATCGACGGTCCGGACGCTCCCCGAATAGCACGCAGCGCAACCGAACGTCCGTTGGGTTAGTCATTGGTCCGCAGCCGACCCCACTATCCACTATCGAACCTCAAATGGAGAACTTAATGAGTACCGCAGCAAACACCTCCCTCGACGAATACGAAGTCTGGTTCCTCACCGGCAGCCAGCACCTTTACGGCGAGGAAGTCCTGAAGCAGGTGGCCGCGCAGTCACAGGAGATCGCGAACCAGCTGAACGCCTCCTCCGCCGTGCCCGTGCGGATTGTGTGGAAGCCGGTCCTCACCGATTCCGACGCCATCCGCCGCACCGCGCTGGAGGCGAACTCGGATGACTCGGTCATCGGCGTCACCGCCTGGATGCACACCTTCAGCCCGGCCAAGATGTGGATCTCCGGCCTGGACCTGCTCCGCAAGCCGCTGCTGCACCTGCACACCCAGGCCAACCGCGACCTGCCGTGGGCGGACATCGACTTCGACTTCATGAACCTGAACCAGGCCGCGCACGGCGACCGCGAGTTCGGGTACATCCAGTCCCGCCTGGGCATCGCCCGGAAGACCGTCGTGGGGCACGTCTCCAACCCCGGGGTGGCACGCCAGGTGGGGTCCTGGCAGCGCGCCGCCGCCGGGTGGGCCGCCGTCCGGAGCCTGAAGCTGACCCGCTTCGGGGACAACATGCGCAACGTCGCCGTCACCGAAGGCGACAAGACCGAGGCCGAGCTGCGGTTCGGCGTCGCGGTGAACACCTGGTCCGTCAACGAGCTCGCCGACGCCGTGCACGGCGCCGCGGAGTCCGACGTCGACGCCCTGGTGGCCGAGTACCAGGACCTTTATGACGTGGTGCCGGAGCTCCGCGCAGGCGCGGCCCGGCACGATTCGCTGCGGTACGGCGCCCGGATCGAACTGGGCCTGCGGAGCTTCCTGGAGGCCAACGGCTCCGCCGCGTTCACGACGTCCTTCGAGGACCTGGGCGCGCTCCGGCAGCTTCCCGGCCTGGCTGTCCAGCGGCTCATGGCCGCCGGCTACGGGTTCGGCGCCGAAGGCGACTGGAAGACCGCCATCCTGGTCCGCGCCGCGAAGGTCATGGGCGCCGGCCTGCCCGGCGGTGCCTCCCTGATGGAGGACTACACCTACCACCTGGAACCCGGCGCCGAAAAGATCCTCGGCGCGCACATGCTCGAAGTCTGCCCGTCCCTGACGGCGGCGAAGCCGCGGCTGGAGATCCACCCGCTGGGCATCGGCGGCAAGGAAGATCCGGTCCGGCTGGTGTTCGACGCCGATGCCTCCCCGGGCGTCGTCGTCGCCCTGTCCGACATGCGCGACCGCTTCCGCCTGGTGGCCAACGCCGTCGACGTCGTCCCGCTCGACCAGCCGCTGCCCAACCTGCCCGTGGCCCGCGCCCTGTGGGAGCCAAAGCCGGACTTCGCCACCTCCGCCGCCGCCTGGCTCACCGCCGGCGCCGCCCACCACACCGTGCTCTCCACCCAGGTGGGCATGGACGTCTTCGAGGACTTCGCCGAGATCGCCAAAACCGAACTCCTCACCATCGACGAAGACACCACCATCCGCCAGTTCAAGAAAGACCTGAACTGGAACGCCGCCTACTACAAACTCGCCGGCGGCATCTGACGGTTTCGTTCAGCCGGCCGGGCGCAGGGCTGCGCCATGGGCCCGGCCGGCTTCCGCCTACCCTTACCCAGCACTTAGATCACATGCATAAGAACGGAAAATTCAATGTCCACGGACACGCAACTCTGCCCCCGGGTCCATATAGCCACTGACCACGCCGGGCTTGACCTTAGCGCTGATCTCGTAAGGCGCCTGGCAGCAAAAGGGTATGAAGTTGTTGACCACGGGCCAAAGACGTATGACCCGCAAGACGACTACCCCGCTTTTTGCATTCGTGCAGCCCGGGCTGTTATCACCGACCAACAGTCGGGGAGGCATGCGTTGGGCATTGTTCTTGGCGGTTCCGGCAACGGTGAACAAATCGCGGCAAACAAAGTGAAGGGCATCCGTGCGGCACTAGTGTGGAACCACTCAACGGCCGTTCTCGCCAGGGAACATAACGACGCCAACGTTGTTGCCTTGGGAGCAAGGCAACACTCAGCTCAGGAAACGTTCGACCTCGTGGAAGCCTTTCTTCAGACTCCTTTCAGCAATGACGAAAGGCACGCCCGACGTATCGGCCAAATTGCCCACTTCGAGAACGCCGGCAGCGCTATGGAGTAGCAGCGGTTGGCAATACCGCCCATGGCGGCGTTGGTTTTAGTCGGTGCCGCTGAAACCGCCACTTAATTGCAAGACCATAAGCTCGCATCCAAACGGCGCCCACTCAGTTCCAGCTGCTTTCTGTCAGTTCAATCACCATAACGAGGGATTATGAAACGCACACCGTTCAATACAGACTGGCTTGTTTCCGGCATTGCCGGGTCCGCTAAGCCCACGGCTGTGACACTCCCGCACGATGCCATGCTCTACGAAAAACGCGACCCGGCAACGGCAAATGGCTACCACACAGGCTTCTACCCAGGTGGCGTGTACAGATACAGCAAGACCTTCGTTGCGCCCCAAGCATGGCGCGGGCAACACGTTGTCATTGAGTTTGAAGGTGTCTACATGCGCTCGGAGGTCTACCTCAACGGCGTACTCATCGGGGGGCGCCCCTCGGGCTACGCAGAGTTCCGAGTGGTGCTTGATGACCACCTGAAGTACGGGGAAGAAAACATCCTCGAGGTAGTTGCCAATAACCCGTCAGGCCCAAATTCGCGGTGGTATTCAGGAAGCGGAATCTATCGCCCGGTCAACCTCCTGATCGGTCCTCTTCTGCATATCGATCCGACCGGCCTGCAGTTGCGGACAGTTAGCCTGGAGGGCACCAACGCTACGGTTCATGCCCGTGCCACTGTCACTAACGACGACATCAAAGCCCGCACCTCCACATTGAGAGTCACTCTTACGGGGCCGGACGGCAAAGAGATTTCGGCAACCTCCCAAGAGGTAGTGACCCCGCCGGGAACAAACTCCGTCCATGCCTTCGAAATTACTATCGACGGCGCACACCTTTGGTCGCCGGAGCATCCGCACCTGTATAGCGTCTACGCAGAGCTCGCCGACAAGAACGACGGCCTCGACACAGCCGAGGATACGTTTGGGATCCGGCTTGTTACTGTCAACCCGCACCAAGGCCTCCAAATCAACGGCGCCACAACTAAATTGCGCGGGGGCTGCATCCACCACGACAACGGAATCATCGGCGCCCACACACTGGAGGCTGCCGAAGAACGCCGGATCCGCATCCTCCGTGATGCCGGCTACAACGCGATCCGAAGCGCTCACAACGCCCTCTCACGGGCGACTCTTCGAGCATGCGACAAACTCGGGATGCTAGTCATGGATGAACTCGGCGATGAATGGTGGAGGCCCAAGTCCCGCGATGGGTTCTCTCGCCACTTCCTGGAGTGGTGGCGACGTGACCTCGACGCGCTGATCGCCAAGGACTACAACCACCCTTCCGTGATCATGTATTCGATCGGCAATGAAATTGGCGAGATCTCCACTGACCAAGGCAAGGCGCTCGGCTACGACATAGCCGCTCACGCCCGATCAGCGGACCCCGACCGCTTCATCACCAATGGGGTGAACGTCTTCCTGAGCTTTATTGCCCCTAAGGACGACCCCAAAGTGGAGTCCGAAAAGGTCGAGAACAAAGAGAAGGCGGGCAATCCTGAAAAGACGATCGCGACGCTCAACTTTTTGATGGGCGCCTTCGAGAAGCTCACTCCGCTGCTGCTCAGGCTCCCCCAAGCCGAGAATAGGACGAGGGAAGCACAGTTCGCCCTCGATGTTGCGGGTTACAACTACGGGCACGACCGGTGGGTCAGGGACACCAAGCGGTATCCGGACCGCGTTATCGTTGGTACGGAAACGACCCCCAGCACAACCGCTACACTATGGCGGCTGATCAACGCCATGCCCAACGTCATCGGCGAATTCGTGTGGACAGCCTGGGACTACGTAGGGGAAGCCGGCATCGCCACTCAGCAGTATGACAGTCCCCGCAAACTGTTCCAGCCCTACCCGGCACTCCTGGCAGGGGCACCGATCATCGATATCACCGGTTACCGGCAACCCTGGTCGTACTACAACGAGATTGTGTGGGGCCGGACACGAGGCCCGTTCTTGTCCGTGCGTCCCTTGAACCATGCTGGCCAGAAGCGCACCAAGAACAATTGGCGGCCGACCGACGCTGTTCACAGTTGGAGCTGGAGCGGATACGAAGGCGTCAAAGCCGAAGTGGAGGTATACGCTGACGCTTACCGTGTTGACCTGCACCTGAACGATAAGCTCATCGCTTCCCGAAAAGTCAGGGGGAAGAATCAATTTCGCACTGCCTTCACCGTGCCATATGTGCCGGGGAAGCTCACAGCTACCGCATACGACAAATCAGGTGATGTTATTGGCTCGGACGTGCTGACTTCCGCCGGCCCTGAAACACTCCTGCGAGTAAACGCTGAAACTGGCGGCGAGGCTAAAGCAGACGGCGCTGACCTGGTCTACATCAATGTCGAGCTCACTGACAAGAACGGCGTGCTCAAACCACTCGCTGACAAGCCCGTGACAGTCAGCGTAGAAGGCGAAGGAACGCTACTAGGCTTCGGAAGCGCCAACCCTGCGACCGCTGAACAACTGAGCTCTCCAACCCACAGCACCTACCAGGGACGGGCTCAAGCAATTATTCGTACTACAACACGTCCCGGAGAGATCACGTTCACGGCCAAAGCGGACGGCTTGACCCAAGCAACCGTCAAGATTACGACCCGCGACAACTCCAGCAAATCAGCAAGGTGACGCGGTGGCATCTTGCAAGCTTGAGAGATGCCCTTTCGAGAACGCCGGTAGCAAGACCGGCATAGGCCGACCGGCCTCACCAGCCATCGATTGCCACCGCCGCTCCTTTCTGCCGGCGCCGACCCGCAATCCTCGAGGAGAAATAAGTGAACAGCAGTCCCGCAGAGGCTTCCGGCCAGACCAGGCTCGAAATCACGCACCTAAGTGCTTTGGGAAGTTCGTTTGCCGCTGGTCCAGGCATCCGGCCTATAGAGAGTCGACGCGCTCAACGATCTACCCTCAACTACCCGCACCTTCTCGCTGAGAAGCTAGGTTGCCGGCTCACAGATTTATCTATATCGGGTGCAACCACGGAAACAATTCTTACCCGTTCACAGCGGGTCGGCCTCCTAAAATTGCAGCCTCAAATCCGGGGCCTGTCTCACGACAGCGATCTGGTCACCCTGACAGCGGGTGGCAATGACGTCGGATACATCGGTTCGATGTACGCAGCCGCATTGAAGGGCTGGTTGTCAAAGCAGCCTGTCCTTTCGCGAATTAAACTCCCACAGATAAGCGAGAAGCCGGGAATACTAATTGACCGTGCCACTGCGGGACTAGTTAGCGTCGCGGAGGAAATTCACCGTCGGGCCCCAAAGGTACGCGTCGTCTTTGTCGACTACCTCACGATAATCGGGCATCGAACAACACCGGGGCCCTCAGCACCTTTCGACAGTGAAACCATGTCCACACTGCGGGTGATTGGCGAGCAGGTCGCACAAATGTTCCAAGACGCTGCAGCTCGTTCCGGATCTGAGCTCGTTAAACTCTCGCAGTTCAGCGAGAACCATGCCCTTGGATGTCCAGAACCTTGGGTCAACGGTTTCCGGCCCAAGCCCGGAAACGGAGTTTCGTTCCACCCTAACCGAGAAGGAATGCGGGCTGCCGCCGGGCTAATCAGCGATCATTTGGCATCCTAACTCGGATTACTTAGGGTGCCGCCCTTGGGTTTTCTCCCGACCGGGAATAAACTATGAATCGTGCTTGCCCTTCGTAAAGAATCAATGAACCCCATCGCTCGTTTGATCCTTGGATTCGTTTCGCGGAGCATCACCATGCGCCGTTCCCAGTTTGAAGAGCTGCCGCTCCCACCTCGGAGAGTCCTGTTCCTAGGGGACAGCATTACCGAAGGGGGGCAGTGGGACGAATGGTTCCCCGAGCTGCAAACCCTTAACCGCGGCATCGGTGGCGACGACGTACAGGGAGTCCTCACCAGACTGGACACTGCGATCCATGACCCCGTGGCTATATCTCTGTTGATAGGGACGAATGACCTGGGCGGGGCAAAACGAAAAGCAGAAGACATCGCAGCGTCTATTCAAGAACTGGTCAAGGAGATCAGGAAACGCGCTCCCAAAGCTCCTTTCCTGATTAACAGTGTTATGCCGCGCCGCCGCAAGTACCGCGAAAATATCACGTTCTTGAATTTACTACTCCGCAATATTGCTGCTCGGGAAAACGCGGTTTTCGTAGACTTGTGGCCTGCACTGGCCGATGACAACGGCGCACTGCGGGAGGAGTTTACCTCTGACGCCCTACACCTTAACGGTCTGGGCTACGCCGCGTGGGCCAAGGTCCTCCGAAGCGAATTTTCAAGCCTAGGCCTCGTGCCAGCGACGAACCCACAACTGGAACCCGCCGGCCCGGCAAAGCAAAAGAAATCCTCTCCTACAATCTGATCAGGATGGACTGCCAAACCCTCCCGAACAGCGACCCGCGTACTACTCAGTGGACGGTTCTCCACTAACGACGGAATGAACGCAATAATGAAGATTCTGTAGAGCCTGCTTCGGATCTCATTTCAGGTTGGAACTCTTATAGCTGCAAGCTCCCGTCATATCCCGGCAGGCGGGGTATTATCGGCGAGAAAATTACTGGACGGGGGGGTTCTTGTGGCAGGTGCAGCAGGTGGGTTGGTTTTCAGTGATGACATCAGCCGTGACCTAGAGCTGCTGGAGTATGGACTCGACCCTTCCCGGGACTCGCCCCTGATGCCCAACGCAGCCGTCATGAATGCCCTGCAGAACCTGGTTCGGTTGGCCACGCAGCTGTGCGGTGCGCCGTTCGGCGTCGTGAACATCATCAGCGCCGGGCACCAGCACCAGATCGGGGCGTGGGGAGTGGAGCCCGGGGTGTGCTCGCGCGAGGACTCCATGTGCGCCAAAATCTTCCTGTCCCGCGAAAAAGCGGTGGTTCCGGACGCTTCCCGGGACCCCCGCTTTGCGGACAGTCCCTTCGTCACCGGGGAGATCGGCAGAGTCCGTTTCTACGCCTCGGTTCCGTTGGTAACGCAGTCCGGGTTTGTACCAGGCACGTTGTGTGTTTTTTCCGAAGCTGCCCAGGAGCTGAGCCCCGGGCAGGTGGAAATGCTGGAAGTCCTGGCTAGGCAGGTAGTGGAGCTGTTGGAGCTGCAGCACAGGACGGCACAGCTGAACAGGGCATACACCGAGCTGGAGGAAAGCAACGCCCGGCTGGCTGGTTTCGCCGGCCGTGTCAGCCACGACCTGCGCACGCCTTTGACCACGATGCTGGGCTATCTGGAAGTACTGCAGGACGATCCTCAGATTGCCGCTCTCCCCGGCGCAGCCGATGACCTGGACCTGATCGAGGCGTCCGGGCGACGCATGCTCTCGATGCTCGAAGACGTCCTGGCTTACTCCCGCGTCGATGGGTCGATCCAGCTGGACTACGTGTCCCTGCGGACAGCGGCCGAGGAAGCGATGTGGGATCTTGGCATCGCCGACCAAAACATTGTTGAGGTGCAGGATCTGGTCATCCAGGCCGACCGGTTGCAGCTGCGCGCGCTGCTGCAAAACCTGCTCTCCAACGCGATTAACTACCGCAGCCCCGACCGGGACATCCACATCCGCGTCAGCGGAGCATCCAACTATCACGGCGCCACCGTCTTCGTCGCCGACAACGGCAAGGGCATCGCACCCGAGGACCGAGCCAAGGTCCTGGAGCCACTCGTGCGGCTCCACCGCGACGGCGACGGCTCGGGCACCGGCCTGGGCCTTGCCACCTGCAGCGCCATCGCCAAAGCCCACGGCGGCGACCTCATACTTTCCGAAACCCCGGGAGGCGGCACCACCGTCGCCATCAGCTTCCCCGGACTAACCCAAGCGCCCCTTCAATGACTGGCGAAGGAGCAGCCAGCGCAACGCTCGGTTGACGCCCGAAAGTGGCGCTCCCCCTGCCATTCTCAAATGCCGATACTTTCCCAGCACCGACGCAGGGCGGCCTTCCCGGCCGGCTATTCCGGGATGCCTTCCATGGGTCCGTTGTCGTCAGCGGGGGAGTGGCCTCGATGAGGACTTTCGTCGTGGACCTGCCAATCGAGCTGAGAATGGCTTGCAACATCGACCCGCGGCGTATTAAGGGCGGCTCGGGGAGTTCGGGCGAAATGCGGCCAGACGGACCGAGAGCCGGGCATCACTTCGCCTGGATGGAAGCCCAAACCTTGCGCCGGCAGGTGCCCCTGCGAAACACTCGAGGAACGCATGCTGAATTGATGAACATTTGGACGCGGGATCCACCAAGGGAAAGCGGAGGCGACGACGCCCCCTGCCTGTCTGGCGGCGAGGATGCGGCCTTAAGATCCCGCAGACTGAAAGGATCGCAATGGCAGGAATGTTCGAACTATTTGTTGACGCGGAATCAGCCTTCAGGTTCCGGCTGACAGCGCCGGACGGGACCGTTATGGCAGTGTCCAAGCCCTTCGACACCAAGACCGATGCTGTTGCCGGCATCGCCGCCGTGCGCGAGTACGCCGGCATGGGCCTGGTCACCGACCACTCCACAACATCCACAGATGCCGCCCCGCAGGCAATCTGGAACGACATCGGCAATCACAAGGACGACTCACCGCTGCCAAAGATCGACTTCCACGGACGTGCCAGGGCTGTCCGCCGGGCCGTCTCCGGCCCCCGCTGGGCGGGGGCAATTCACAACCTTTCCTGAGCGGCCGGGGAAGGGGCTCTTTCGACCCCTTCTCACCCCAGCTTTACATAACGTCCATTATCGGCGTTTTGAAATGGACCGGGGGGAGGAACCCGTCATGGATACAGGAACCATCCTCAGCTACGCGGCTGAATACATTGCGGCTACGGTCCAACCAGAGGAGTCCCATCTCGTCCCTGGTCGAATCGGTGTAGGCGCGAAGGACCGTCAGAACCTGCGCCGTGCAGGTTGGTTGCTGTTCCATTGCGCGGTTCAATGTAATGCGCTCCGCGTCTGCTAGTTGCGTGAACGCCGCAGTGATCAGTGCGTCGACAGTGCTGAAGTAGTGCATGACGAGCCCGGACCTCACTCCAATGCGTTCGGCGACCCGCCGGGCTGTCACACGTCCCAGCCCCTCTTTCAGTCCCAAGGCGGCCGCGGCCGTGACGATCTCTCTCCTGCGGTCCTCCGGGTCCTTGCGACGGGCTGTTGGGGCGGGTGCTGCCTGGCTCATGGGTCCACTCTATTGGCTCTGCCACGGTCCATCTTTGCTGCCGCCTGCAGAGTCAATGTTCCTCCTTGAGGACTCTCAAATGGATCCAGGATTCCACGTTCCGAACCTCAGGCAAGGCCCGGATCTGGTTGGCCGCACGGAGCACCGTGTCCCGTCAGCACCGTGAACGGTGGCAATGACGTCGTGCTGGCCGATGCTTGACGCCAGGAAGGTGCATCCCGGAATTCGTTCCAGCGATTCCTGAGACGTGTGGCCGGACCAGTAATCCTAAGGCCGAGACCCAACCTGACCACGCGCTCCTGGGATGCCGGGCGCCAACTGAGCCCTATCCTGAAAATTCCCTTGGCGAGGATACGCATGACCCTTGTCCTTACGGTTCCCGTGGACACCCCCGTGGTTGCCGCCATGGTCGCGTAGGTAGCCCTGGCGGCCTGGCGGAGAAGGTCAATGAGGGCCATGTCGAGCTTGTCAATAACCAGATTGGTGATTTTAGCCGGACGCATGATGTCGACGAGCAGTTCGGTGTAGATACTCGTCCGCACGTAAGTCACTCCGGAGAGCGACGTGAACGAAGTACAGCCAGGTATCACCGGATCACCGAGCCGCACGTTCACCCCATGCTCCAAGCAACATTTGGTGGATTAAGGGGGACGAACGCGACGTTGTTATCGACGCAGGTCTCGGTGTGACGCCCTTGCGGCCACAACTACCCGAAATGTTTGACCAAAACCCACAACTCATCATTACACACACATTTGGACCACGTCGGCGGGGCACACAAATTTGAGGACATCGCCGTCCATGTCGCGGAAGCGACAACGCTAATGGCGCCAGGCCCAGCTTCCCTGAGGACACACGTCCTCTACGGCATTCTCGGGATGAAAGTCCCTCCCGGGGAAGATGCCTCGATGCTACGGCCAATCCCCACCCTATGTACGACATCGACAGCTACTCAGTCGAACCAGCCTTACCGACCAAATTCTTGCAAGATGGCGACATCCTGAACACTTTGCAGTTCCCCTTGGAAATCATGGCCACTCCAGGCCACTCGCTCGGCAGCATCTGCCTCTATGACCCAACCCGCAAATGGCTCTTGACCGGCGATACCGTTTACGAGAGAGCACTGTTAGATGCCATCAGAGGCGCCAGTCGCTCGGATTACAGGGCAACGATGGAGCGGCTGTTACAACTGGAAGTCCAAGCGGTATTTCGAGGACATGGACCGGAAATGAGCCCGGATTCACTAAGGTCTATCGCGGAACAATACCTGGAGAGAACCTAAGCCGAGCCCTACCCCGCTTCCGAAGCATTTGCAAAATGGGCTGTCCGCGGGCACGCTCCCGGTGCGCGGTGCTCTATCACGGACGTTCCAGCTGTCGATTCACCGCAGAGCGGAGCTCGTCTCCAGGAACTCCCAGTGACCACTCCGCGACGTCAGTGACAAAGCGGGTAAAGGCTTCGTAGTCGAAGGCGCCTAGGTTGTTGGCATAAGCACCAACTCCGTCGATAGCGACAAGGATGCGGATGCTCGCGCCGAAGGGGTCATCCACTACGAAATCCCCAACGGCGGCCCCCTCTTCGATGAGCGATGTAAGCCGCATTCGGTCCAGGTATTCCTGAGCCTGCAGCGCCTCGGCCAAAGCGGGGCTGAATCGGCAGAGGTGGCGAGCGTTTAGCCACAGGCGTGAGAGCTCGAAGGCTTGATTGCTTTCGATACGCGATATTAAGTGCGCCATGCGGGAGAGCGGGTCTCCCCGCTCGGGAAAAAGTTCCTCCCGCTCTACTGACACGGCTTCGACGAAGGCGGCGATTACCAAGTCTTCTGCGACGGGGTAGTAATGGCTGATCAGGCCGGGTCGTACGCCCAGCCGGGCGGCTACTGCACGCAAAGTGATCCCTTCGAGGCCCTCGTATAAGGCAATGGAGGCGGCCTCGTGGACGATCTCCGCGCGGCGTACTTCTGGAAGCTTTCGAGTGCGCTGGGCCGATGAGCTTGACATCATGGCATTCACTCTATTGGATAAGTGACCAATATCGCATTGGTCAAACGACCAACAGCGCTGATGGTTGCGGCCACATCGTCGTGGTCACAACTTCTTGAGAGGAACAGCATGTCCGAGCCCCTTAGGACTGATTTAGTCAGTCACCACGATGCATTCAACCGGCCGGAGACCCGGGGCATTGAACTTATTGACTCAGCTGAACGCCGCGGACGGGCCCGAGACCTCTTCTCGGTCTGGGCAGCGCCGAACGTCAGTCTCCTGAGCTTCACCATGGGTGCGACCATGATCCTGCTTGGAATGGAGCTTTGGCAGGCCTTCCTGGTCATTGTTGCCAGCGGCATTCCATGGATCCTCACGGGCCTGGTGGCCATTAGCGGCCCAGCAGCAGGGACTTCCGGTTCGGTTATCACCCGGGCGATCTACGGGATCCGTGGGAACAGGGTTGTTGTCGCGTTTTGCGGCTGGTTTATCTCTTCCGTCTTCCTGGCGCTCAATTGGCTTGCATCGTCATTCATGGGCGCAGAACTCCTGGCACAGCTTGGCTTCACGGATCCGGTCTTGGGACCGGTGCTCGTCACTATCATCGTGGCTGCAGTTACCGTCCTGGTGGCGGTTTTCGGCCATGGCCTGATCATCCGCAGCTACGCCGTGGTCTCCGTAATTCTGCTTGTGATTTTCCTCCTGGCAACTGCTTTCATTCTGCCTCACGCCGACTGGAGCTACACCCCATCCGAGCCACTGCAGGGCATCCCGCTGTGGGCAGCGATAAGCATTGGCTTCACTATCCTTGCCTCCACTCCCCTTTCGTTCTCCAACAGCCCTGACATGGCACGCTATTTGCCGCGCTCGACCAAGCCATCCCACATCATCGCGGCCACCGCGCTGGGCGGAATTCTCCCGGCCACGTTCTTTACAGCGGTCGGTGCCCTGCTGGCCACTGGCGTGGACGCGGCAGCGATGGATCTGGGTATCGAGTCGGCGCTCCTGGCCCTGCTGCCGTCCTGGCTCGGACCCATTTTCGTGGTGGGCGTCATCATTAACACCATCGCGCTCAATGGCATGACCACCTACACAGCGAGCATGGCATTTCAGTCGATCGGAATCCCCATCCGACGCATCCCGGCAGCGGTGGTCGTGGGTGTAATTGGCACCGCTCTAACCATTTACCTGGTGACGTCAACGAGCCTGCTGGAAGCCGTTAACCTGATGCTGCAGTTATTGGTCCTGATTTCCGGGCCTACCATGGCCATCTTTGCCACTGATGTCATCCTCCGCCGTAACCGCTACGCCGGACATGAACTGTTTGACCAACGAGCAGGGGCGCCGTTCTGGTACACGGGTGGCTGGAATCTTTCTGGCATACTTGCCGTCGTTCTCGGAGGCACCGCAGCTTCATTGTTTGTGACTAGCAGCCTCTACACCGGTCCTTTGGCGGCGGCCATGGGCAACGTTGACCTTTCGGTGCCGGTTTCCTTAGTTGTCACCTCGGCGACATATGTCCTAGGCACGCGCTTGGCGTTCGCTAGCCGGTGCACAGAAGGTGCCGCCAGGAAAGGGGTAGCCGCGTGACCGATGCCGTTGCCGTCGCAGCCACTGGACCGCACCCCGCCCGCTACCCGGGGGCGCAGGCAGGCCAACCAACACTGGACACCTGGCAGGAGGCTCCCAACAACAGGTGGGCGTTCTCCCATCTGGGCGAAATCCTCCCGACGGCGACGATCGCCCGCAGCCATCCGGCATCGCCCGAATCACCAACCGTCCGACTCAACCACCTGGCGTCCGTGATGCCCGATCTGCAGCAGCGCCTTGAAGAGTCCTACACCGATGCTTTCCTTGTCCTGCAACGCGGGAAGGTAATCGCCGAGTACTACCGTCCTGGCTTCGGCCCTGACGACCGGCATTTGCTGATGAGCGTGTCCAAATCCTTGTGTGGCCTGCTTGTTGGAGCGCTCATTGATGAGGCCAGCATAAATCCTTCAGCAAAGGTCGTGGACTATGTTCCCGAACTTTCCACTTCCGTCTTCGACGGCCCAACTGTCCAGGATGTGCTGGACATGTCCATCAGCATCATCTACAACGAAGACTACGAAGATCCAGCCTCCGAAGTTCAGGCGCACGACCGATCCTCCGGGTGGCGCGGTTCACGTGCAGAGGATCCGGATGACACATACGCGTTCCTGACCACGCTTACGGGCGGCGGTGAGCTGGGCAAGTTCCAGTACTGCTCAGCGAACACTGACGTCCTTGCCTGGATCATCGAACGGGTATCGGGGCTTCGCTACTCCGAAGCGCTTTCGAAGTACCTCTGGTCCAAGATCGACGCCGACCATGATGCCACGATCACCGTCGATTCCTCGGGCTTCGGCTTCGCAAACGGCGGGATTTCATGTACGGCACGCGACCTGGCCCGCGTGGGCCAGTTACTGCTCGAGGACGGCGAAGGGCCAGGCGGCAAGGTCGTTTCGAAGCACTGGATCGAGGCGATCTTTGCAGGCGGAGACCGGAACGCGATGGTCGGAGCCTCTTTTACTGCTACCCATCCGCACGGTTCGTATACCAGACAGTGGTGGTGCACAGGGCACGAGCGCGGCATCGTGACCGGTATCGGAATCCATGGGCAGTATCTCTGGGTTGATCCAACTGCCGACACTGTCACTGTGAAGTTGTCCAGCTGGCCAGAGCCTGACAACGACCAACGCCATGAGCGGGACAACAAACTGCTGCTGGACGTGGGGTACGCCCTCGACGAGGCAGAGAACAAGAAAACGAACAGCCAGGAACACACCGCGTGAGCACGCAGCTATACATCAACGCCCGCATCTTCACTCCGACACGCGGCGGTGGGCGGGAGTGGCACGCCAGCTCTCGACCGCGTACTCCGAGTCGATGTGGAGCCCGGGCAGGCGGAGGGCTTACGGTCCTGTACTGATGGCCGGATTTGCACTTATATGTGGAAAGTGCAACAATACACCTTGTGACAAATGGTGCAGTTACTTCTGGGCTCCGCGAGAGGAAAAGAGCCGCCACCAAGGGGGCGATCACTTCGATCGCCCGGAACCTCACGGCAGAACGGGGCCTGAACGGCTATACGGTGGAGGAAGTCTGTGACGTGGCCGGGATTTCGCGCCGGACTTTTTTCAACTATTTCCCCACCAAGGAAGACGCCATTATCGGTCACGCCGAAGATGACATCCCGGCCGATGTCATCGAGGAATTCGTGGCCGGCGGCGCGGACTCCCCGGCCGGCGAGATCTCGGCCACCCTGTTCCGGGACCTGGTGAGGCTCTCCCTCCGCCTGGCCGAGGGCATGACCGCGTCCGAAGAGGAAACCCGCCAACTGATCGGCGTGGTCCACAAGGAGCCGCAGCTCATCCTGAAGATCATCGGAGTCACCGAGCAGCGGGAGGCCCAGTTCGCCAGGGACGTTGCCCGCCGGGAAGGCGTGGCCCCGGACCACCCCGTCGTGCAGATGGCCGTGGTGCTGCTCAGCACCATCGCGCGCAAGAGCAGCATGGCGTATTTCTCCGACGGCAACACCCGCAGCTACCGGGACCTGCTGCTGGAGAACATCGCAGCCGCCAGCCTCCTGTTTTCCCAACCGTTCGACATCCCGGATCCCACCGCAGCAGAAGGACAATCATGAGTACCGCCACCGCCAAGGCGCCTGCAGGACCGCTCCTGCTGACGCAGAAACGCATCTGGATCATTTTCTCCGCACTGATTGCGGGCATGCTGCTTTCCAGCCTGGACCAGACCATTGTCTCCACGGCCATGCCCACCATTGTGGGCAAGCTTGGTGGCGTGGAGCACCAGGCCTGGATTACTACCGCCTACCTGCTGGCCACCACCATCGTCATGCCGATCTACGGCAAGTTCGGTGACATCCTGGGCCGGCGCAACCTCTTCCTGGTTGCCATCGCGCTCTTCACTCTCGCGTCGGTGGGCTGCGCCCTGGCTACCGATTTCTGGGGCTTCGTCATTTTCCGGGCCATCCAGGGCCTGGGCGGCGGTGGCCTGATGATCCTGTCCCAGGCGATCATCGCGGACATTGTTCCCGCCAAGGAGCGCGGGAAGTACATGGGTCCGCTCGGTGCCATCTTCGGCCTCTCGGCCGTGGCCGGCCCGTTGCTGGGCGGCTTTTTCGTGGACCACCTGACCTGGGAGTGGGCGTTTTACATCAACATCCCGGTGGGCCTTGCCGCTTTCGCCATTGCCTGGTTTGCCTTGACCCTGCCCAACAAGAAGGCAGAAAAGCGGATCGACGTCCTGGGCGTGGTGCTGCTGTCCGCCGCCACCACGTGCCTGATCTTCTTCACCGACTTTGGCGGGAAGAAGGACGAGGGCTGGGATTCGCCCCTCACTTGGGCCTTTGGTGCGGGCCTGCTGGTTTCTGCTACCGCCTTCGTGATGGTGGAGCGGCGCGCCGAGGACCCCATCATTCCGCTGAGCCTGTTCCGGAACCGGATCTTCATCAATGCCACGGCCATCGGCTTCACCCTGGGGCTGGGCATGTTCTCCGCCATCGCGTTCGTTCCCACGTTCCTGCAGATGTCCTCCGGCACCTCCGCCGCAGAATCCGGGCTCCTCATGCTCCCCATGATGGCCGGGCTCATGGGCACCTCCATCTACTCGGGCATCCGGATCTCAAGGACCGGCAAGTACAAGATGTTCCCGATCCTGGGCGCCGCGCTGACCATGGCCGCGATGCTGTGGATGACCACCCTTGCTGCCAGCACCCCCATCTGGGTCATCTGCCTCCAGCTGTTCGTCTTCGGCGCGGGCCTGGGCCTGATCATGCAGGTAGTGGTCCTGGTGGTCCAAAATTCAGTCCCGGCGGACCAGATCGGCACTGCCACCAGCACCAACAACTACTTCCGTGAGGTGGGGGCCGCCATGGGCGTGGCCGTGTTTGGCTCAATCTTCACCACCCGGCTGTCGGAAGCCCTTACCACCGCGTTCACGGGGGCAGGAGCCTCCGCGGAGCAGGCAGGGCAATCCACCCGCACGCTGGACCCGCAGGCACTGGGCCAACTCCCGGAACAGCTGCGCGACGCCATCGTGAACGCCTACGCCGATTCCCTGGCGCCTGTGTTCTGGTACCTGCTCCCCTTCATCGCCGTGGCCCTGCTGCTGGCCATCACGCTGAAGCAGATCCCGTTGTCCGACACCGCCGGTATGGTTGCACGCGGCGAAGCCGTGGGCGGGGAGGAAGCGGAGCGGCTCGCCGCCGGCCTTCACGGCACTACTGCCGGCGACGTGGAAGCCGGACGTGGCGGGGGCACGGTGAAGGACGACGACGGCGAGCTGGTTTCCCACGGCCGCTGACCGCCGTCGGACGCCTGATCCGGCCGCTGCCGGGCCAGCTGCCGGGGCGTCCCGCCTAACGCCGGCAGGCAAGAGACCAACAGGGGCGCCGCAATCTTGGGGGTTGCGGCGCCCCTGTCTCTTTTTTGCGCCGGCACCATCCGCACAGGAGGCTTTGGGGCTCGACGTGGACCCAATCTGGGGGTGCCACGGCCTGGCGAGCGTTTGGGAGGTGCCGCGCTCCTTATTGGGGTACGGCACCATTCGTTTACGCGGCATTAAGCATTTTCAACATCCGTTGGACCCCGAACTGGTCAGCAACGTCCTGACCGTCATCGACGTAACTTGCGGCGGATGACAGATGCCATGACCGCGGTCGTGGTGACCGATGACAGGGGGTCCGCTCGGCGGGTCGGAACGGACGCCGCCTCTTCGACCAGTGCAGACTCGTTGAGCAGCCACGTTCAGAGGGGTACTTCACCAAGGTGCCGACAAAGTCCCGCTGCGATACTCAGTGGGGCGCCGGCAGGCTGAAGTCCACCTTTCTCAAAGTCTGCGCACATGCCGAGCGCGCTGGTGAGGTAGGTGCTGCCGTCGGCGTCGTTGACCATGACGGTGGCGAAGGCCCCAAATACCTTGAGGTGCTCCAACAGCAGCGGGGCCACCGCCGCCAGCGGACGCACGATTTTTTCCAGATCCGTGGCCAAAACGCGTGCCAAGTGAAAGTTCCTTGATGCCACGGCGTCCAGAATGCGGGCACAGAATCCTTCGATGTCCTGGGCTCCTGCCATGAAGGAGGACATTTTCAGGCTCAGAGCCGCCTCCACCGAAGCTTCGGCGTCTTCAGCACTTAGAGCTGCCAAAATTCGTGCCATCCGTTTGGTTAGCAACCCCACGTAATCCGCAAGGAATTGGATAGCCAAAGCAGGTCCACCGGTATCTGCAGCGATGTCCTTCGCATGCTGAAGATCCAGCGCCGGCGCCCCCGGCCCTGACAGGGCAGTCACAGCGGAAGGTGCAGCCCGCAAGCTTTGTACCGGCTCCGGCGCAATCAGGGCTTGCTCCTGCAGGCGTTTCTTCCCTGTTCTCAACGGATCCCTCAAAATGACATGCACTCCCCCGGCACCCGGACACCGGCCGGCTGTGGCGCTGATTCGATCTGACCTCCCAACACTGCCGGACAACTTCCAGGGGTTTGGTCCGATCTGATAAGCCCTTGAAAAGGTCTTCCCCCGGGTTCTTGTGCAGGAATGAGCCCAGAGAGTGTCAACCAAACAGTCGCTACTCGGCCCAGATCATTGTCATTGCATCGCTCTGCAGCGGTGTTGCCCAAGTACGACGCATGGATAGGCGGCGAAGGCGGTCCTTACCTGTGGCGATGACGAGCAACCAATCCTGCTCGTCACCCCTTGTCGGGGCTTCGAAGGCGTTTTCCTGCGGGTGCCTGTGTATGTTAAACACCTCTGTCACATCGGCTGTGCGCGGGTTGAACCAAATGCCGAAAAGATCGGCAGCGTTGAGGTCGGCAAGGTTCAAACGCTCAGATCCACCGTCGGTGAAATAGACCACGGCGAACTCGCCGTCGCGATCCACGACGGCCTGTCTGTGCTGGTCGAGGCACACGTCGCCACACGCAGCATCATGAGCAAGAATCGACTGCGCCGGCACCCATCGATCGAAACTGAGAGACTCGACAAAGTCTCTTAGGATCTTCATCTGCTCCGCTCCGGGGTGCGTAAGCGCCTCGAACCACGATGAACTGAGAATGTCGTTGCGCTCCTTTTCCGAAACCATGCACCACACGGATGCGTGCCCGTACGTGTGGCCAAACGCGCCAGCGAGTAGTGACCAGTAAGCGCGCTTCCGGACAATCCAATCACCGTGGAGGGGGAACAATTGAGGCCAGTTCATGGGCATGCGCTCGTAGGCAGGCTCCGCATCCAGGACGGGCTTGGAGTTGGACCGCTCGTATTCAGCGCGGACCTGTCGGTAGTTTGCAGTCAATAAACCGTGGCCGGACTGGAGCAAGATCAGGCTAATCCAGGCCTCATCGTCCGACCAATATGACATGGTCGAAAACTCGTTCGTCTCCATCTCAAAGCAGGTGTGGTAGGTGATGAGGAGATTACGCCACGCGGGATGTGGTTCGTTCCAGCGGCAGTTCTCATCTGTTACCCCCTTCACTAGGCCCTCTGCCAAGCGACGCCATACTGGACGGTAATCGATGCCCTTATGAATTGGCTGCCGATCGCCGCCCAGACACCAAATGATATTTGGCCTATCCCGATAGCGTTTTCCAATCCATTGACCAAAGCCGTATGCATTTAATTCGTTGACCGTCTTCGGAAAGGTTGACCCGCCCCAACTCTCGCCCACGACTAACTGGCCCCAGACGGGAAGTAGCAACACGTACAGCCCCATGTCCTCGGCCGCCTGAAGGAGGCGGTCGAGATACTGGAAATACGCCTCATTCGGTTTTGTGACGTCACCTTCAATAAGAGCTGAATTTCCCGACGGGTCACGCATATCAACATCCCGTTCTGGATCGAGCGCAACCACTTGGATAGCAGTGAAACCCTGCCTGCTTCTGGTGTTCAGGTAGTACAGGGCATCATCCCACTTGAGCCGTTGAGGCAAAGTCCATGCGGTGTCAGCGAGATAGAAGAATGGCTCGCCCTCGATCGTCATGAGCCTCCGGCCATCGGCAGATACAGTCAACGGACTCATCGCACGCCGCGCGTCGCTTTCCATCGTCTCGGCACTCACTGCTCGCCCCTCTTTCCAAAGTCTCGCCCGTGGGGTTCGCCGAATTCCCGATTCGTGCCACCTGATTGCGGTGCAGGAGACGTGGAAGTCTGTGTGATCATCTTCGATCCTTTGGTCTGTGTGCCGTAGCTGGCCGGAATCGGCTCGAAACCACACTAATGAAGAAGAAGATGTGGCAGAAATGGCATTTGATTATGGCAAACATTCATCCCACTGATAAGGCCGGGCGACGCGTGCGTGGATCAGGAATTCGCCGAGCTCTCAGGTAGTTTCTCTCTTTCTACCAGAAACCGACGTCCTGCCAGCCGAGCGCTAAGGTGAGCATTGAATTTGTCCGGCGTCCGGAGTCAGGCACCACGGGACATAATGTACCGAAACTCCGGTCAACCGCTATTTGATCGGAGCTTCACCATTGGCGGCGACAAAGTGGCCGCCACGGGCAGGGTCCCGTGCGGCGCCTTCGATCAGCCTGTTGGGCGTGGGAACAACCGCGCGTACGTGCACGTTGCAACCTCGGAAGAGAACAATCAGCAGACAACGAGGAAATGAGAAGAACCAACGTGGCAGCCGACTATGACGAAGTCCGCCCCGACGTCAAGGAATCCCAGGAGCGCTCTCTGGAGGATGTACAGTCTGCAAAAACCCCTGATGCCCGCAGCGTCGTTACCGAACTGGACGAGGCCGACGCCCTCGACGAAGGACTGATACCTGGCGGCGAAATCATCGCCGACGAGCTCATCGTCCAGGTGATTCCCCAGGCCGCCGATGAGTTCACATGCTATTCCTGTTTTCTCGTCCGGCACCGGTCCCAGCTGGCGCGCGAGAGCAACGGCCATTTATACTGCGTCGAGTGCGAAGGCTAAGAAAAAACCTTCTTAGCCAAAGCCACCAAAATTCGCGCTTTTTGGCCCCTTCGCATCGCCAGCTTTACATAATCAATTATCGGCGTTCGGAAATGGGCGGAGGTCAGCGGCTGCCGTTCATCTTCGGCCGCCTTGTCCGCCATCCCCAGCAATCCCCAGCATGCAGCCAGAGGGCCGGGTGACACCAGTGCGGGCTTGCGGCTAACAGCCCCACGGACCACCTCGAGATGTCCGTGGCACAATTACTCCTGCCTTCGACACGGGGTTGCATGTGCAGCCTCACGCGTTGGTATCGATTTGGGTTACCACACTCATCCTGAGGCCAGGAGGCCCTCGTGCCATACGGGCATCTCCTGCGGCATTGGTCTACCTAGCGGTGCCTGCGCACATTCAAGACGGATGATTATCGGGGGCGAGGACTCATATTCGCGAATATACGGATCCAAGTCCTCAAGCTCAACAGAGCTGGCCCCGCCTGTATGGCGAAAAGCATTGCGGAAGCAGACGGAAGGTATTACCGTAAACCATACTGTTTCTCATGCAGTGCTATGGAAGCTATCTCTCTCCTTCCTAGTCTGGAAGGCGAAGCCCCTCAGTAATCGTCCAATGTTGTACGTCACTCGGAGGAACTCATGTCTCAATTCACAGGCCGGGCGCTCGAGCATGCCCAGACATTAGACCGACGAATCGATGCGATGCCACGCGTTGGACTATCGGGCGGCGCTTGGTTCGCACTCATGATCATGTTCTTTTTCGCGAACTATGAAACGAGTGTTTTCGCATTAGCACTCCCGCAAATGATGGAACAGTTAAAGCTCAACGTAGTCGATGTTGGTCTTCCGGTGGCGGCCAACATGATCGCTTTCGGCTTCGGTGCGCTTTTCGTGGGCTGGGTGGCTGATCGCAAGGGCCGCCAATCGGGGATGTGTCTCACTGCCATCATTCTCGCCCTTGGCGGTATTCTCTCTGCCTTCTCCTGGGATATTTGGTCGTTCACGGTCTTCCGTTTCATATGCGGAGCGGGTATGGGTGCAGTGCCGGCGTTGGCAACGACATATATAGGTGAACTCGCTCCCAAACATCTGCGCGGAAAGTACCTCGCCAAACTCATCCTTGTCGGCCTTGTCATCAACGCCGTGGCAGGTTTCGCATCGTTGCCGCTGCTCGAATCCACGTCACTGGGCTGGCGTCTGCTGTATGCATTTGGCGGTCTCGTCATTGTGTTGCTCTTCTTTATCAATGGGCGAGCAATTGTCGAATCTCCCCGGTGGCTGGCAGTAATGGGCTATAACGAAAAGGCTGCGCACATCGTCTCTTCGATGGAACGGCGGGTTGGAATAGTGCCGGACCAAGTCGCCCAAACGCGCCCGTCTCCCCGTGTCCCGGAAACGGAGACGCGCACGGACGAGCCGTCCGTGACGATGCGCGCAATGTTCCGCAGACCTTTCGGCGGTCGTATGGCGATTGTTCTGACCTTTTGGAGTCTGTTCTATCTCGCAGTCTACGGATTCAACAGCTACTCACCGCTGATCCTAGGTGGGCTTGGTCTCAGCGTATCGGACGCCCTGTTCGTGATCGTTTTGGCCCGCTTGGCCCCACTAGTCTCGGGGTGGGTCGCGGTCATGGTCATCGAGCGGTGGGAGCGCCGCACACTGACCATGGTTGGGGCAGGCATTCTTGCCCTGGCCTTCGTGATAATCGGTCTTAGGCTTGGCACAGGAGGAGCTACGTTGGGGGTGCTTCTGTGTGCCTTTTCGACTTCCTTCATCGGTCCTCCTGCGGTCACCTACACCTCAGAGATCTTCCCGACACGCGCACGTGCCTCCGCCTCCGCCATCGCTGATGGATTCGGCCACGTTGGTGGCGCACTCGCTCCCGTTGTAGTCCTGCCCCTCATGGCAGGAGTAGGCTCCATCGCCGTTCTCTCGCTCTTGGCGGTGGTGTCACTGTTCGCTGCTCTGATTGTTCGGCTGGGTCCAACGACCAGAAACCGGTCCCTCGAGGACATCGCCTCGGACCCGGTGGTCCAGACGGAGACAGCGAATACAGCCGCCCTGGAGACGGGGACCACGGCTCCGGTCAGGATTAAAGAGTAGTGTTTCGTTGAAGTTCCGAGGGTAGGGGCCCGGATACGAACTGGGCCCCGAAGACTGTTCAACTCATTGTTTCAAACAACAACCCCGGGTGGTCGAAACGGAGACGACTCCACGACCTCCGGTCCTTCCTCAAGCAGTTCGATATCGCTCCACCCTCGCTCCCCAAGGCCAACTCGTAAAGGGCCGCGTTTTTTGTTGACAGTGCCCACGAGAACTTCCAAGCCGTGATTCGCCTTGGGACGGCACCGACCTTTGGCGCTATTCTCTTCAGCATTGGCCGCTACTTTTGGCAAGAAGGCCCCCTCAACACGCGGACATTCGATACGTGGCAGAACCGTTCAAGCTTCGATTCCGGCTGTGTGGAGACCTCCGGATTTCCCCTCTTCAGAGCGCGCACAAGCGAGGCATTGTTGCCCGAACGTTGGCTACAGCTCTAGGCGAGAACCTGCATCCGAAAAGCGCCACGGCGCCTGGCGGTCGTCCTCAGGCAAACAACTGCTCATATACAGGAACTGCTCCCCTTGAGTCAGGACTTATCAGTCCTGACTCAAGGGGAGCAGTTTGAGAAGAACAGTCTGCCTTTGTGATGCCCTTCGTCAGATGAGTAGTTTCATCCCATAGCCGCCACACCGCCATCCGCGTTTATCGTTACGCCACTGAGGTAGGACGCCGCATCCGAGGCGAGGAAGGCCACGACATTTGCTACCTCTTCCGGGATCGAGACGCGGTCGAGGTCTATGCGCTCCATGCGCCACTTGTAATCCCACTCCGTGCTGTTGTCGGCAAGCACCTCGCGGAGTCCGGCGTGCAGCATGATTCCAGGTGAAACCCCGTTGACCCGGACACCGAGTTTGCCCACTTCGTACGCCAAGTTCCGGGTGAAGTGGATGACTCCGGCCTTAGCGGCGCCATAGACCGCACCCCTGGGGCTCAGACTGCGGCCGGCGCCCGCGGCGATGTTGATAATGTGGCCTGATCCCCGTGGGATCATATGGTCAAGTACAGCTCGGGAGCAATACACGGTATCGATGAAGCCCAGCGCGATCGTGCTGTCGATCGCACTGCGGTCCTGGTCGATGAATGGACGCATCTCCCCCGCGCCGACGTTGTTGACCAAAAGGTCTATTCCTCCAAGTATTTCAGCACTTTCAGCGATGAATCGATGAGCATCGTCCCAATCGGTGACGTCACAGTTCACGGCAACCGCCTCCGCACCCCATTTCTCCCGCACCTCCGCGGCAGCCGCCTCAGCCCCCTCGAGGTTACGGTCAGCGACGATCACGGTGGCCCCTAGGCCAGCCAGACGGTGGGCAATAGCTCGTCCCAGGCCTGGGCCTCCCGCTCCCGTGACAACAGCACCCTTGCCCGATAGATCCATCAGTTCCGTCACGCGCAGGTCTGCGATTCCATGGGGAGCGCGATCGAACCCGACTTCCTTTAATACGTCGACATCTGCCACTTTTATCTCCTTCGATTTAGTACCCCTGCCGGTGAGCCGCCGAGCGAGCGACCTGCAGGCAGCAGGCTTATAGAATGTTCTTTCGTAAGTCTTACGATAACTCTATAGCTGATTTGCCATTGCGGTCCGTGGATTTCACGGATGAGGGCGTTTATTGCCCAGCCGGGCTGCCGGGGATGCTGCGTCTTAGCGGATCCCCTTCTGCAAAAGATTCGAAGGCTAAACGAAGAACAGGGCGTCTGGTAGACATTCCTGGCGCCAGCGCGCGAGCACATCGCGGAGCACGATAGGCCCTGGGCCGTAAGTGATCGCCGCTGCCGTGGGTTGGCCTTCCGCGTTGAAGTAACCTGGGGTGCAGGCGAGGTGGAAGTCGTGCAAGTTACGCGCTGTCTTCTCTATTTCCCGCTGCCACGCGTCCTGCATGGCAGAAGTGGGCTCAACGCCTGCGGCGCCGGCTTCCCTCGCGGAGAGTATGACGTTGGAAATGTGCTCGGCATGAATCTGGAGCATGTGGGAAAAATTAATGTTGTTAGCAGTGTGAATGACACTCATGTGAAAAAGGTTCGGGAAGCCGGCGGTCGTATAACCGTGGAGGGTGCGGGGCCCATTGGCCCACGCTTCCAAAAAGGAACGCCCGTCACGTCCGACAACATTCAATGCCCCCGTCATGAGTGACGAGGAACCGACCTCGAAGCCTGTCGCAAACACGATGAGGTCGACGGGGTATTCCTTCTCCCCTACGACCAGACCGCTATTCGTGATGCGGCTTACCCCACCATGTTCAGCGGTATCGACCAGCGTCACGTTAGGCCGGTTGAAGGCTGGCAGGTAAAGATCGCTGAAAGTTGGGCGCTTACAAAAGTAGCGGAACCAAGGTTTTAGCGCTTCCGCCGTAGCAGGGTCTTCTACGATATCGTCAACGCGCGCGCGGATGGCCTCCATGGCGACAGCATCGGCGATCTCCTCGGCTAGTTCTGCATCGGGGTCGGAGAGGTCGCCTTCCCATGTTCCGGTGTTCTGCTTGTTCAAAAACGCTGCCTTGCGCGTCCACTCATCGTCAATGAGATCGATCTCCGGTTTCGCGCCACTGGTGATCTGAAGGAAGTTCTCCATTCGTCGGCGCTGCCAGCCAGGCGCATCGTCCTTCACCCATCCCTTGTCCGTCCTCCTGTTGTCCCGGGGTGCGACGAGAGCGGGCGTGCGTTGAAAAACGAAGAGCTCCTTCGCGTACTCCGCCAAAGCCGGGATCACCTGGACGCCTGTTGCGCCGGTGCCCACTACCGCGACGGATTTGTCGGTCAGCCCATGAAGTCCACCGGAATGATCGCCGCCTGTGAATTCGTAGTCCCACCGGCTTGTGTGAAACATACGACCAGCGAATTCTCCAATTCCCGGGATACGCGGAAGCTTTGGAGCGTTTACGCCTCCGGCGGAAACGACAACGTATGTAGCGTCAAAAACATCACCCCGGTCCGTGGTTATCGACCATGCTGCCCCCGTCCACGTGGCGCCGATGGCCTGGGTGTGCAGCAGCGCTTCATCGTACAGGTCGTACTTTCTCGCGAGAGCAACGAGATGCTGCCTGATTTCGTCTCCGGACGCATATCTCCAGCCCGGAAACGTCCCTACGTCCTCCAGCAATGGCATGTACACATGGGACTCTATGTCGCAGCGGATTCCGGGGTATCGGTTCCAGTACCAAGTCCCGCCGAAATCGCCCGCCTGATCCATTATCCGGATGGATCGCACCCCCGCTTTACGAAGTGCGATGGCAGTTGCAAGGCCGCCTATGCCACCGCCGATAATTAGCATGTCGACGGTGTCCCGCTTCGGAGCCCTCGCAAGAACAGGCTGGTATGGATCTTTGGCATATTCCGCGAGTTCGCCAGCCAAGCCGCTGTACTGACCAGCGCCATCGGGACGAATTCTTCGTGCGCGCTCATGGGCGTATCTTTCGCGAAGTGCCTCGATGTCGACCCCCTGTCCGGCGATCGCCTTCGTGTTCATGCGATTGCGATCGGGTTGATGGGGCTGCCCGTGCCGCCGACTATTTTTAGCGGGGCAACAACAAGGAAGCACTCGTGCACCTTGTCAGCAGACAGTGCCCTCAGATCGAGGTGCTCAAGGAGGTGTATGCCGCGTTTGACGAGAAGCTCGACGTGCACGGATTGATAGCGCTCGTCGCACGGAAGACACTCAACTGCACTGTTGTCAGCTCCGACCACTGAGATTTCGTGCCGGTCGATGAAATCGACCGCGTCCAGTCCTATGCCGGCCTGGCCGTAGCCGCCATAGTAGCTCGTGTCGGGTTGTTCACCTGAATGGAGGAAGTCCATCCACCCCGTACGGATAAGCAACACGTCGCCTGGGAGGACGTCGTTGCCTTGAGCCGATCGTGTCTCTTCCAGGAGTGCGCTGTCGATTTTTACGCGGGGATCCAGCCAAGGCACCCCCAGATGAGTGGCGACGTCAAGCAGGACCGCCCGCCCGGCAATGCCGTCAATCTTGTCGATGCTGTTGAAGTGCGCACCATTCAATGTCGAAGAGGAGTCAGCGGGGAACCCGTTATACATCCTGCCTTCGTGGTAGACGTGACAAAGCGCGTCCATGTGCGTGCCGTTATGGGTGGAGGTAATGAGGACGTCTTCGTTTGCGCCCGTGCCCGGCGACGGGACCCCCATCTGCTCACCGATTGTGTTCCACATAGGCATGTCAGTTTGATTTGTCAGGGCGAGACGCTGGCTGGGAACACGATAGGGAACCGGAGGTAGGTACTCGCTTTGCACGGGAAGCCCGAGGCTGTATAGCTTCCCCGACCGCGGCGCTCCCAGCGCGGCGCGCCGCCCTTCCGGTGTGATCAGGTTGAGTGCCCCCAACTGGTCGTCATCGCCCCATCGGCCCCAGTTAGCAAGTTCGCGTGATGTCGCCATTGACATAGATACCCTCCATTGGATCAAATCACTATTAGTGATCTATACGGTAAGGCATTCCATTAGTAAGTCAAGATCCTTCTTTATACGACAGCGGCGACTCGGCTTCGGTGGCACACACCCTCGCGCCGTAGCCCGGGGACGGTCAGCGTCCTGCGAACCCGCATACTGACGAAAGGCCCAGAATGAAGTCCTCCTCCCCCACCTTGCGCGATCGTATTAATCGCGTTGCTTACGTTGTCCTGAATGTCACCGACCTCGAACGCTCGCGGCGCTTTTATGAGTCAGTGACTCCGTTGCGCGTGGCGAACAAATTCAATGCGCCCACACAGCCGTTCCTAGGGCTTGGGCTGGAACAGGGCGCGTTCTCGGCCTATGCCATGACGGATGGGAATGGGGCCGGGCGAACCGAGGTGCACCTTGTCGAATGGACCGAGCCGGCAACCCACGGAACAGCCTACGAACAGTTCTGGCATGTGGGCCTTGCCAAGATTGCCTTCACCGTACCGAGCGCGAAGGACAAGCTGGCCGAACTGGCCCAGCTGCAGATCCCTACAACCAACCGACTGATTTACAGGAACTATGTGACAATCCAGGACCCCGATGGCATCATCATCTCCTTTCCTGGTTTGGCCTATGAGGCACCTGAGAACCCGGCGCCGCCGGCTTTGGTGCATACCAATCCCTCGGTGAGGGATATCGACCGGGGGTACGCGTTCTACGCAGAATTCCTCGGCTTGGACCTCGCGCATGAGAGTCGTCCGGCCGCTCCCATCGAGTCCTCCCAAGGACCGGGCAGCGTACTTTCGCGGTGGGACAGCCACCTGTATCAGGCTCGGGGCGACCAACGCTTCAGTGTCGACTACTCACAGTTCCACTATCCGGAACCGACACCCGAGACGCTGACTCCATACGAGTCGGCCACCAACGTCGGCATTTCCCGCCTAGGCTTCGAAGTTGACGACATCGACCGTTCCGCGGACATCGCGCTGGACGCAGTTGAGGCGGGCGCAGAGTTCTCCGTCGTCGGCCCTGTAGAGGAATGGGACCTGGGCTCCTACGGGCGGCGGCGTGTACTGTGCATGACGGACCCGGACGGCATTCGTATTGAGCTGATCGAGAAGAAGATCGTCGAGCCCATGACCGGTTTTGCGTCACCTCCCAATCCGGAGCCCGCAGTCAGCCTGCTGACGTCGGCCCCCTGAGCGACAGCGGGTGAGTTAGCGGGCTGTGCCGACAGATGGGGGTGCGGGGCCGCACGGCCCCGCACCCCCATCTCGGCTCAATTTTTCCAGTCGTCAAAGACCGGGGGAAGGTCGGCAGGTGTGCCGATGGCTTGGATTGCGGTGAACTCCTCGAAGCCACGCACCCCATTCTCAACGCCAAGGCCGCTCCAACCGTGCCCGGCGAAGGCGATGTCAGGGCGCCCGATGCCATGCCGGTTCACCGTGACCGTCCCAGCGTCGAGAGAAACGGCAAGGGCGGCGGCCCGGGCCAGGTCCTCCCCCCATACGGACGCGCCGAGACCGTAGGGAGTGCCGTTGGCCCAGGCGAGGGCCTGGTCCAGGTCGCGGTAAGCAACGACGGGTAATGCCGGGCCGAACTGCTCCTCCTGTACCAACGCCGCCTGCGGATCGATGCGATCCACAATTGTCGGAGAGTAGAAGTAGCCCGCCTTGCCCTCAATCGCATGGCCGCCGGTGAGCACGCGGGCGCCGGAGGCCACGGCGTCCTGCACGAGGTCGGACACGATACGGCGCTGGGCAGCAGTAGTCAGTGGACCCAAGTCCGTCATCTCGTCGAAAGGGTCGCCGACGGTGGCCGCGGCCGCGCGCCGCGCCAAAGCCTGCGCCAACTCTTCGGCTTGGCTTTCATGCACATACACCCGCTTGATCGCCGCACACACCTGACCATTATTAATGAACGCGGAACCGTAAATCCCATCCGCTACGGCCTCAATTTGTGCGCCGGGCAGCACGACCGCAGGGTCATTCCCTCCCAGCTCCAGTGTGAGGCGCTTGATGTCCGGGGCGACGGCACCATACAACTTCATCCCGACCCTTGTGGAACCGGTAAAGCTGACCTTCCGGGTGCGCGGATCCGTGCTGAGATTTGCGCCGAGAGGCTCGGGGCCGGAGAGGATATTGACTACCCCGTCGGGAACGATATCGGAGATGATTTCCGCCCAGCGGAGTCCGGAAAACGGGGAAGACGAGCTGGGTTTGATAAGCACCGTGTTGCCGGCTCTCAGAGCCGGGGCAAGCTTCATTGCCAAATTGTTGATGGGGTAATTCCACGGGTGAATGTTGACCACGACCCCCAGTGGCCGATGGCTGACCGTTGAACGGTAGCCGTCGGGGCCGAGCGAGGATTCTTTCTCGATCTCGACTTCTGCGTAGTAGCGGTAGAAGTTTGCGGCAAGCCGCCCCTCCCAACGTGCATCTTTGAGTGGCTTTCCAGTTTCTAGCGACAGGAGAACGGCCAGCTCGTCAGCGTGCCGCTCAGAGGCATCCGCGAGGGCGCTCAGAACCCGTCGTCTGTTCTCAAGGTCGCGCGACCACTCCGGCAGGCTGTTGAGTGCACCCTCGAAGGCCGCTTCCACCTGGTCAGCCGAGGTGGCGGGTGCGCTTCCGACCGGCTGGCCTGTGGCCGGGTTGATTACCTCGAAGGTGTCCGCAGCTGCGGCAGGTCGCCCGTTGATGCAGAGGCCTGGCAACGCCAGACCGGTCGCTGTAGGTGACGTCGTCGTCATTTCATGCTCCTCATTCCGTTTCTCGAGTATTGGCCAAGGCCGAACCCTTTACGACCTACCTTTTGGTAGTCGACATGCTTACGGTAACAATTACGATATGCTGTTGGCTATGCTCTCTCTCCGTCCACGGCCGTGGCTCCTTATCGCTACATTGGCCCTCGCGGGACTGTGCGTCGCCCAGATGCAAACCATCCTCATACCCGTTCAGTCAGAACTGCCCGCGTTGCTAGGCACATCTCGGGAGGCGGCATCCTGGCTGGTGACCGGGACACTGCTGGCGTCGGCCATATGCACACCCATTGCAGGGCGCCTGGGCGATATGTATGGCAAACGGCGCGTGGCCGTCGCTCTGCTGTCCGTAGTCGTGGTGGGTTCTGTGGTGGGGGCTACCGCTCAGGGCGTCGAACTGCTGATTGCCGGCCGCGTCCTCCAAGGACTGGGGATAGGCGTTATCCCGTTGGGCATCGCCATCCTCCGCGATGAACTGCCGCCCGAGCGCTTGGGCGGGGGGATCGCACTGGTAAGCGCGACGCTCGGGGTTGGTGGGGCGCTGGGTCTTCCGCTCAGTGCGGCGGTAGCGCAGTTCGGCCACTGGCGTATGCTTTTCTGGCTGTCGGCTGCCGGCGTAGGACTCTGTCTCGCTCTCTACATCGCCGTTGTACCCCCAAGCCGCCCCGCCACCGGCGGGCAATTCGACCTGCTTGGGGCCGCAGGCCTGGCGGCAGGGCTCAGCGCCGGCCTCCTCGTGATTTCACAGGGGTCGATGTGGGGGTGGCTGTCGCCCCTGACCATCGGAACGGGAGGAGCGGCTCTAACGATTTCGCTGGGGTGGGCGTGGTGGCAGATGCGCACCCGCTTTCCGCTGGTTGACCTTCGCACGAGCATCAGGCCTGCCGTGCTGACCACCAACATCGCCTCGGCGGCCATGGGCTTTTCCCTGTTCGCCGTCAACATCGTCTACCCCCAGGTACTCGCTTTGCCAGAGGCTCTTGACGGTTTCGGCCTCACGTTGCTGACAGCCAGTCTGTTCCTGACCCCGTCGGGAATCATGATGCTTGCCATGACGCCGGTGTCCACTTTGCTGATGCGCCGCGTGGGCGCGCGCTCTGTCTTCACTCTTGGCGCAGCTGCACTGGTTGTGGGGTACCTTTTCGCCGTTGTCGTACCCATGCAGGTTTGGTCGATCGCCGTCGTGTCTGGGCTGATCGGTGCCGGGGCAGGTCTCGGGTACGCTGCCATGCCCACGCTGATCCTCGACGCGGTTCCGGCCGTAGAGGCGGCTGCGGCTAATGGGCTAAATACCCTTATGCGGGCAGTGGGGACCACGGCCGCGGCTTCGCTCACGGCGGGTATCCTCGCCCAGGGAAGCCGCGTTCTGTCCGCTGGCACGGCCCCGTCGCCGGCCGCTTTCGAGGCCGCGCTTATCGTCGGGCTGGCCGCATCGGTTGCCTGCACACTGCTCACCCTGGCTATCCCGCACGGCAAGACGGGGTTGTCGATCACTCCACGCCCGGTTGCCGAGACATGACAGCCAACCATCTGTCGCTCCTATGCTCCGGCGCGCACGCGCATAGGATAGAAAAGTGGCTGTCGGGAATCGCGGGCACGACCGAAGGCTTTGAGGAATAGGGTTACGGGAATGACGAAAAGGAGCCGGCTGCCCCGGGGGTCGATCGACGCCGACATGATCCTTGGTGGAGCCTTTAAAGTCGCCGGGCGCGACGGCCTCGACGGCCTAAGTATGCCGGGGCTGGCCTCACATTTGGGCGTCGGAGTCACCAGCATCTACTGGTACTTCAAGAACAAAGACGAACTCCTCCGACAAATGAACATCCTGGCGGTGCATTCGCTGCAGGAGCAGATGCTGCCGGTGGACGGAGTTGCCCCGGCGCATTGGCGTTCCTTCCTGCGTAGCCAGGCAGTTCGCTCGCGTGAGGTATATGCACAAGACGCGGTGCTCACCGATTTGATGATCAGCCGAAATTCTGACTACAGCCGCGAGACGACCCGGTTCGTCTTCGTTGAGGCGGAGAAAACGCTGCGGCTCCTTGTGGAGGCCGGCTTCAAGCCGGCAGACGCTTGGTATGTACAGAGTGCAATCAGCATGTTTACCCGCGGTGTAGTCATCACGGAGCGCACGCGCCGCATCACAGGCACGCCACCGGAGGGCCCCGCGCAGCTGCAGTTGCTGGACACTCCCGCGATGCCGATTTTGACCCAGCTGATTTCCGAAGAGCCGATCATCATAGACATGACAGGAGACGCGGCGTTCCTCTATGGCCTTGACCTCATTCTCGACGCCGCCGAAGCGCGCCTGACGAGCGACGCCCAGTAGCCCTGCCGGCGGACTGTGGTCATCCGGCCGTAAATGCCACGGTCGCAGAGCCGGGGGCCAGGACCTCACCGTCAGGAGTGCGAACCGCCAAGTCGATGTCGGCAAGCACCTCGCCAGGCCCGCGCCGCACTGCGGTCACGGTCCCAGCTACCACGATGTCGCCAGCGATGTTGGGCTGGCGGAACGATGCCGTCACTTGAACGATCCGTCCCCTGTCGCCCAGCCAACCGCGAAGAAGATTATGCATGTAGGCGACTTGCAGGTTGCCCATGCCGATCGCTCCTGGCATGCCCGCCGCACGCCCGGCTGCGTCATCCATGTGGATCGGGACGAACTCGTCGTTTACGGCCGCGTACCGGTTCCACGTTTCCAAGCCACTGCGTCGTCGGAACTCGGGCAGTTCTTCTCCTACCATCGGTGAATTCTCCGTTGTATGCACGTTTCGTCCCTTCCTATTGGTTTGTCGTCTCGGAGCAGTGCCGAAGGTCTTAGTAGCGGATCAGGGTCATCGTGGATGTGAGCACCTTGCGGCCTTCCTGATTCGTCCATGTATCTTCTGTGGTGCTCAGCAGCATCGGCCCGCGCCGGCCTTCCCGCTCCGCGTACCTGGCAAGCCGATTGACGCTGGTGATCACATCACCCTCCTGCATCGGTGCGAGATAGCGCATCTCGACTCCCCCGTTCAACTGCACTGTCAGGCCCAGCGGCGGCAATCCCAAAAGCTTTTCCAACCTGTCCGGGTCGTTTAGCTCGATGTTTCCGTTCGGTGACTCCTCTGCCGCTGCCACCGCCCATGCGAAGGGATTGAACTCCTCCGGAGCCAAGAGTGGCCTACCGCAGAGAAACCGCTCGGGAGGGGTCTCGGGCCAGTAGACGGCGATGGCCCAGCGTCGAATGGATGAGGCATCAATTGGATAGGCCGTCCGAGTTGCCAGAACAGCACCTTGGGCCTGAGCCATTTGGCTGGAAATCATGGAATACCGCCCTTTATCTAGTCCAATAGATAGGCTTACGGTAAGCCATTTGACACGGCGGCCGCAAGGTGTCATCGTGGTGCAACGAACCGGACAGCGAAGTTCGAAGTGAAAGGACAAACGCCGTGAGTTCTCCGGTAATCAATGCCGAAGCTGATCTCTTCCGCGAAGCGGGACGCGATTTCATTGTGCAGAGCGGGTCGGTAAGTCTTGCCCGCCGACTGCATTCAGACGCAGTACCTTTTGAGCGCAACTGGTGGCAGCAGGCCGCTGAACTTGGATGGACCATGCTTCTGGCACCCGAACGCGCCGGAGGTGGCAGCCCGTCTGGTGAAGGTGTCATTGACCTGGTCGACATCGCAGAGCTGTGCGGGGCGCATGTCGCTCCGGGGCCGTTGCTTGTCACCAGTGCGATCGTTGCGGGCCTCGCACAGCCTGAAGCGCGTCGTAATCATGATGAGGTTTTGGCTGGGATTCTTGAAGGCACTACTGTCGCAGCGTGGGCCGCTCCCCCGCTGGCCGGCATCACACCAGGGGTAACTGCACGACGCGAAGGCGAGTGTTGGGTTCTTTCCGGCGACGTCGAGGCCGTCGAGTTCGGCAGCGAGGCGGATGTGCTATGGATCGCTGCCGAGAGCGAAGATGGGATCACGCACTTTCTCGTGCCCACGGAACATGCAGGTGTGGCTGTTGTCCCCACGGGATCGATCGATCTCGTGCGTCCCTTCGCACGAGTCACCTTCACGGATGCCCTGCTGCCTGATGCAATGGTCGCAGTGGACGGTATGCACGGGCGGGCAGTACTGCGGGCCCAATTGCGCTGCATGAATCTGCTACAGGTCGCAGAATCAGTGGGGGCCCTTCGCCGGGTGTTCGAGTTCACAGTCGAATGGGGGATGGAAAGGTACTCGTTTGGCCGTCCCTTGGCTTCCTATCAGGCGCTCAAGCACCGCTACGCCGATGACGTAACTCACCTGTATGCCTGCAGGGCTCTTTTGGCTGCAGCCGCCCGTGCGGTCCAGGACGGGGCGCCAGAAGCCGATTGCCTCGTCAGTGCTGCAAAGGCTTATGTTGGCGAAGTCGGCGTGCAGATCGTGCAAGATTCGTGCCAGTTGCATGGGGGGCTAAGCCAGACGATGGAACACGATCTGCACATCTACTTGAGGCGCGTCATGCTCTGCCGTGCACTCTACGGGTCGGTGCGCGAGCACCGAATCAACGTCGCCCGAACCGCCTTCGAGGGGGAAGCATGACCGAGTCGATTGATCAGTTCCGACTGCGCGCCCGCGCTTGGCTGGCCGCCAACATGCCGCTGCTCGATGAGGCGGTGGCACCGTCGCCGGATAGTTGGGAACGCGACCGGGAGCTGCAGGGCAGACTCCTCGATGGTGGTTTCGCCGGGCTCAGCTACCCGGTCGAGTACGGCGGCGGCGGCTATCCCTTTGAATATCAGGCCGTCTTCAATCAGGAGTCTGCACCCTACGAGATGCCGTACGCGCTGAATTTTCCGACTTTGGCTATCTGCGGACCCGCCATCCTTGAGACGGGCAGCGAGGAACTCAAGCGTGAGCATCTGCCCAAGATGATTTCCGGCGAGCGGCTATATTGCCAATTCCTCTCCGAACCGAGCGGGGGGTCCGATCTGGCCGGCTTGCTAACGCGGGCTGACCGCCGAGACGGCGACTGGGTTATCAACGGCTCAAAGGTATGGTCCTCCAGCGCCCACAAGGCTGACTACGCGATGTGCCTGGCGCGGACTGACTGGGATGTTCCCAAACACGAGGGACTGACTATGTTCGTCTTTCCCATTCATCAGCGTGGGGTAACCGTGCACCAAATCGAGATGGTTAACGGCTCCAGCGAGTTCTGCCAGGAATTCTTCGACGATTTGGTGGTCCCGGAATCGGCGGTCGTCGGAGAAGTGGGAGATGGCTGGCGAGTCGCCACCCGGGTGCTCACCCACGAGCGGCTTGCCGTGTCAGGCGGTTCCCCCTACATCAGCGGCACCCGGCACGCTGCATCAAGTCCCTTCGCGCAACGCTCCACGCTGGCCACGCTTGCGTCGGAGTGCCCAGCCGAGAACGAAGGCTGGGCCCAGGACGTGCTCGGGCGCGCAGAGGTCGCCCAGCTCGCGCAAGTACACCTGAACCGCTATCTGACGGAGGAAATGGCTAAAGGCCGGTTGCCTGAGGCCGCCGGCACTATGATGCGGCTGTTCCACGCCGAGGTCGCCGAGCTGGAGGCGGATGCCGGGCTCGAGCTGGCAGGGGCAAGGGGGGTTTCCCACGACGCTGCGGACATCGCCGGCGAGTGGGCAAAGCATTTTCTCTCGCGGCAGAGCACCAGTCTGGGCGGCGGAAGTTCGGAGATGGCGCGCAACGTCATCGCCGAACGCTTTCTCGGGATGCCACGCGAAGCCGCTGCGGATCGCGGGATTCCCTTCCGCGAAGTCCCGCACGGGCACTGACTCCCTGCCCGTCGGGCTGCCATGCCCATGTCCTCCTCCAGAAAGGCCGTTTTGTGAATCCCAGTCAGCTGAAGACGAGAAGCCGTCTTGATCGCCTTTTCCGCCCGCGTACCGTCGCCCTTGTGGGGGTACGTGACGGTTCGCCCTACCTCTCGGCCGTGATGCGCACCATTAAGCACTCCGACACCGAGGTCGTGTTCGTTAACCCCTCGCAGCCTACGGTGCTGGGCAATGAAACTTATCCGTCGTTGGAGGCTGTTCCGGGACCGATCGACGTGGTGTACCTGGCAACCAACGCCGAAAGATCCACAGGATACGTGGAGCAGGCCGTGGGGCTTGATATCGGTGGACTGATTCTTGTCGCAGGTGGCTTCAGCGAAGTAGGAGAAGCCGGCCTGGCACTGCAGCGGAGGGTGGTCGATGCTGCCAACGCCGGAGGATTCCCAATCGTCGGACCGAACTGCCTGGGCGTCATAAATGTTCCCGATCAGGTAAGTCTGGCAATCTGCGGCGACCACAAGCGCCGTGTGGGCGGCATTTCGGTAGTTTCGCAGAGCGGTGCACTGCTGAACGGCATCTCCATGGCCGCGTGGCAGCGTCCCTCAATAGGATTGAACCTGCTCATCTCCGCCGGCAACGAGGCGGTGCTCGACTTGGCGGACTACCTCAACTACTTAGTTGACGATCCGGGAACCTCCGCCATCGGCCTCGTCATTGAGAAGGTTCGCCGTCCCCGCGAGTTCTTCGCAGCCGTGCGCCGTGCAACGGCAGCCGGCAAACCTATCGTCGCCCTGAAACTGGCCCGAAGCGAGCGGACGCGTGAGATGGCTGCCTCGCATACAGGAGCACTCACCGGTGATGCATGGACCTATGAGGTCGCCCTTCGTCAGTTCGGGGTCAGCCTTGCCTACGACACTGATGAACTCATCGATCGCCTGGCGATCATTGAACAGCTCGGGGCCGAATTTCGTGGGCCCGTGGATAATGTTGCCATTTTGACCTTCACCGGAGGATACGCATCCCTCACCGCAGATCTGGCCGGAGACGAGGGCGTGCGGGTGCCGGCCCTCGACGAACTGCGGCCGTGGGTCGCCGAGAACATCCCAGGCTCGTCGGTTCCCAACCCGCTGGACGCGACGGGACTGGGCGTCCAGCTATGGCCGGACATACTGAAGCGATACGGTTCTGCACCGGAAGTGGATGCCTGCGTTTTTGTCCATCCCCTCGCCGACGAGGACGCCGCCGGCGCAATGCAGGCTGAGGCCTTCCTCAACGCGGCGGAGACCTACGCAAAGCCGTTCATCCTCGCCAACTGCTCCGGCCCTGTCGGATCGTGGGCCGAAAAACTCGTACGTGAACGTCCCGGGGCCGCTGCTGGATGGGGGCCCCGCTCAACGTTGCGTGGGATCGAGACGCTCAACAGGTTTGCTGCCGCCAGAGATTCGCTCCCCGAGACGGAAAGGGCCGTCACGCTGATCCCCCGCCCCGGCGCCCAGACGATTTCCGAAGCGCAAGGGCAGATGCTATCATTTGCCGACGCGATGGATTTATTGCGCGCACACGGCATTCCGACCGCGCCCTATACGCTGATTGGGCCGACAGAAGACATTCCCACATCGGCAGTTGAGCCACCCTTCGTCGTCAAGCTCGCCGACGTGGCCCACCGGACCGAGCACGACGCCGTCTTGGTGGGGATCACCGCCTCCGGCCTGCAGGACGCCGTCGAACGGTTGCGGAGGATCGCTGCCCTCGAAGGGCTTCCAGCGACCGTTGCCGTACAACCGATGGTGGCTTCGATAGGCGAGGCGTTTGTGGGCGTGCAGAACACTGAACTCGGTCCACTCGTGGTCTTCGGGCTTGGGGGGGTGCTCGTCGAGGTACTCCAAAAGGTCTCTGGTCGGCTGGCACCCTTCGACCGCGCGGAGGCGCAGGCAATGATCGCTGAGTTCGACGATCTAAAAATCATGCGCGGATTCCGCGGGCAGCCACCATGGAACGTCGAAGCCCTCGCGGATGTGCTGGTAGCTGTTGGCGCCCTGGCTGCCGGCAGCCAGGCATGGCTCGACTCATTAGACATCAACCCGATGATGATCACTGCGGACGGACTATGCGCCGTTGACGCACTCTGCTTCACGCGCGACTGAGCGCACTTCACTTCCCGACAACTTAGGAGTAACCGTGCCCTTCCCCCAGAGGCAAGCCGCAATTGCCGGCGTCTACCGCACCCGCCAGGGAAAGCTGCCTGACCGCACTTCTTTCTCGCTCCAGCTCGAAGCGATCAAGGGCGCCATAGAGGACGCGGGGATGCAGCTAAGCGACATCGACGGGCTGCTCACTCTCAGCGGCGGAAATCACCTGGAGGCACAGGCCGGCGCCGACACGTCGTCGCACCAATTCTGGGCCGAGCAGCTGGGTGGGCGCCCCATCGACTACATCAGTGTGGGGGGATCGGCCGGCCAGGTCACAAAGGCTGCTGCGGCAATTGCGGCAGGACTATGCGAGGTGGCCGTCCTGTTCTACGGGCGGGCCGGCCAGCTGCTTGGACCCCGCGGTACTGCCGCTTCAACAGCGGCCCCCCGCGTACCCGAATGGTCCTGGATGACCCAAGGAGCCTATATGGTCCCCTTCTATGGCCTCTGGGCGCAACGTTATATGCATGAATTCGGCGTCACGAGCGAAGACCTTGCGCAGGTAGCGGTGATCGACCGTTATCATGCCACTCTCAACCCCGAGTCGGTTATGGGGCACAAGGGAGAAATCACCGTCGATGACGTGGTCAATTCCCGGATGATCAGTGACCCCCTGCATCTGTTCGACTGCTCGCTCGACAACGACGGCGGCTATGCCGTCGTGGTGACCACGGCAGAACGAGCCCGAGACGGAAAGAACAAACCCGTCTACGTTCTCGGGGGTGCTGAGGCGGTGCACACTGACCTGTACCTGACGCAAGACGGAGACTGGTTTCGCGAGGGAGGCCGATCGGTGAGGCGCGTTGCGGACAAAGCCTTCGCCCAGGCAGGGGTTTCCCGCGACGACATCGACTACTTCGGCAGCTACGACTGCTTCACCGTCACTGCATTGCGCAACTACGAGGAGATGGGCTTCTGCGACATAGGTGAAGGCGCCGACTTCGTCCGCGACGGCCGCACCCGTCTCGGCGGCACACTTCCCACCAACACAGACGGCGGTCTCCTTTCGGGCAGCCACTGCGGAGACCCCTCCGGGCTCTTCATCGTGGAGACCGTCCGCCAGCTGCGGGGCGAATGTGGGGAACGTCAGGTCGAAAACGCCCGTATTGGACTTGCCCACCAGCAAGGCTATGCCGTGCACGGACTTACGAGTGCCGTCATTCTCGGCACCGACTAAGGGAGGAAACAAAATGACCACGGTCATCACGAACCGCACTTACCTCAAGCCCGTTCCACAGTGCACGCCAGAAAATCAACCCTTTTGGGATGCTATGGCCGAGCATCGTTTCCTGGTCCCGCGCTGCCAGGACTGCGGCACGTACGGCTGGGTGCCCTATCCGGCATGCCGCGAATGCCTGTCCGAAAACCTGGAGTGGACGCAGGTCAGTGGCGAGGCGACCGTGTACAGTTTCACAATCGTGCACCGCGGACCCGGGGCCTTCAACGAAGACGCGCCTTACGCCATCGTCGCCGCAGCCCTGGCCGAGGACCCTGTGCGGCTTGTTCTCCTCGCCAACACCACGGGAATCCCTAACGAAGATCTTAAGATCGGCATGCCCGTTCGAATTGCCTACGAGGACCTCCCCAACGAGGACATCACCTTGTGGCGTGTGGGACCGGCGTGAGGAGGGCAGGGATATGAGGATTGTTGTCCTTATTAAAGAGGTACCCGACACCTACGGGCCAAGAATGTTGGATCTCGAGACCGGGCTGGCCGCGCGCTCAGCCTCGGCTCGGGTTCCGGACGAGGTCGGTGAACGGGCGCTGGAATGCGCGCTGCGGTACGCCGAGCAGAATGCTGGAACAGAAGTCATCGCTCTGACCATGGGGCCGCAACTTGCAGCTGGGACGATTCGCAAGGCACTGGCAATGGGTGCCGCCAGGGGCATCCACGTTTGTGACGACGGCTTGGTTGGAGCCGACCTGACGCTGACGGCGCAGGTTCTCGCTGCAGCGATCACCCGCGTCGGTTTCGACCTCGTAATAGCGGGTAACCTCTCGACTGATGGGGCAGGCGGAGTTATTCCTGCCATGCTCGCTGAACTCCTGGATGCCCCGGCGCTGACTGCGCTCACGACGCTCGAAATTCAAGCGGACCGCATTTCGTGTATGCGCCAGAGCGAGGGAGAGACGCAGGAGGTGTCAGCTGCGCTGCCGGCGATCGCCTCGGTCACCGAGTCCCTTCCAGACCCGCGCCTTCCAGGTTTCAAAGGCATCATGGCAGCGAAGAAGAAGTCGATTGAGACCATCTCCCTGCCCGACCTGGGCCTCGACCCGGAGGACCCTTCTGCACCGCGGTCCGTCGTGCTGGCCGTGGCCGAGCGCCCGACGCGGAGCGCCGGAACCAAAATCGTCGATGAGGGCGACGCCGGCAGGCAGCTCGCCGACTACCTCATCGGGAACCGTCTCGTTTAGGAGCAGTCATGTCTGATTTCGCCGAGGACTCGGTCCTCGTACTCGCCGAGGTGTCCTCCTCAGGCCAGCTTGGTTCCGCTACGGCCGGCACCATCGCCGCGGCCGCTGCAGTGGGGACACCCATTGTCCTGCTCGTTGCCTCCACAGCGTGCCACGAGGCCCTTACCTGCGAGCTTGCATCCCTCGGCGCCGATGCCGTCCTCACGAGTGAATCCGACTTGAATCAGCTCACCGTCCCGGTCGTCGATGCTCTCGCTGCAGCAACCCAACTCGTCGATCCACGAGCAATTCTGGCCTCGCACACTGTGGACGGGCGTGATGCCGCCGCGGGGTTGGCTGCACGACTCGGACTGTCTCTCGCAGTGGATGCCGTGGGGCTCAGCCAGGACGAGGAAGGCATCGTGATGCAGCACTCAGTGTATGGGGGTGCATATACGGTGGACGCCGCTGCAAGCCTCGGCGTCCCGGTAGCCACCATCAGGCCTGGTGCCATCCAAGACCGTGCACCGGCACGGACTCCCCGAGGAATTGCATTGGCCGTCTCGCCCTCAGGCCGACGCGCAGCATCCGTTGACGGAAGGCACAATAATGAGAATGCATCAAGCCGTCCCGAACTGCGCCAAGCCACGCGGGTCGTCTCGGGCGGCCGCGGACTCGGATCCGCCGAGGCCTTCCAACTGGTAGAGCAACTGGCCGATCGGCTCGGAGCAGCTGTTGGCGCGTCCCGCGCAGCCGTTGATGCGGGCTACGTGCCCTACGCGCACCAAGTCGGCCAAACCGGGGTCTCGGTGTCGCCACAACTGTACGTCGCGCTGGGTATATCCGGCGCCATTCAACACAAGGCCGGGATGCAGACTGCCAAGACGATCGTCGCCATAAACACCGACCAAGATGCACCTATCTTCGACATCGCCGATTTCGGCGTCGTCGGTGACGTGTTCGAGGTCGTGCCCCAGCTCATGGACGCCCTCGATCGCGGGCAGGGCTAGTGATGGAGTCGGACAAGCCCGTACCCCGGCGGGGATTGCCGCGGAACAGCCCGGCCTCAAGCACCTCGCCGACGAACGAAAGTTCCTCCAGTGGAGCTGCTCCCCCGATTTCCTCCCAGCCTGCTTCGCACGCGTCAGGGGCGCGACGAGGGCTTCCTCGGACTGCCAATACAGCCCCAACCTCGCTGGATGCGCCACCTGGAGTCCCTGCCGAAGCGGGAGCGAGCAGCGGCGGCCCTGCAGCACCCGCCATCGCCACCACATCTGCCGCTTCGAGCAGCCAGGGCGGGATGCTTGCCCGTATCCGACCTGGTTCAACCATCGCCGTCGGATTCGTGCTCGTTGCTATGGCCGTCGTGTTCTTCGCACGGGTCCTGATTGACGTAGAGGGCGTGCAGAATTTCCTTCGCCGCTATCCGGGGGAGTACGGATTGCCAGAAGGTGCTCCGGTCGGGTTGCCGGCATGGATCGGCTGGCAGCACTTCTTGAACTCGTTTTTCATCATCCTGATCATCCGTTCTGGGCTGCAAGTGCGTCGCCAGACCCGACCGCCATTGATGTGGTCACCGAGATGGAATCCTCAACGGAAGATCAGCATCAATCTCTGGTTCCATCAGGCACTCGACATTCTTTGGGTCGCCAACGGCATCGTCTTCATTATCGTCCTGCTCGTTACTAAGCAGTGGATGCGGGTGGTGCCCACGAGCTGGGAGGTTGTCCCCAACGCACTCTCTGCCGCCCTGCAATACGCGGCGCTGGAATGGCCAACCGAGAACGGCTGGGTCAACTACAACTCGCTGCAGCAGCTGGCTTACTTTGTCACAATATTTATTGCCGCCCCGCTGGCAGTCGTCACCGGAGTGAGGATGAGTGGGCTATGGCCGTCGCGGGCCAAAAGACTGAGCGCAGCCTACCCAGTCGAGTGGGCCCGTGCAGTGCACTTCCCCGTGATGCTCTACTTCGTCGTGTTTACCACCGTGCACATCGGCCTGGTATTTGCGACCGGCGCCATGCGCAACCTTAATCACATGTATGCCGCGCAAGACAGTAATGGCTGGCTCGGATTTGCAATCTTTTCGTTATCACTCGTCGTCATCGCTGCTGCCTGGGCGGCCGCGCGACCGCTGATCCTGGGTGCCGTGGCCAAAGTCTTCGGCACAGTGTCCGCCCGATAGAAATCGCCCCTGGCCCAGACCGCTCGTCATCCCGTTGTCCAAAGAAGTACACACTGAGGAGCCCGCATGCCTGCGCATCCAACCCGCCTGTCCTCCCCACTCATCACGCGCAACATTGACCATCGCTTGAACGTCCTTCCTCGTGTTGGCCTCTCGCGCGGAGCATGGTTCGCGCTCATGCTCACATTCTTCTTCGCCAATTACGACATTGCCGTTTTTCCCCTCGCCCTCCCAGGAATGTCATCCCAACTTGGCCTCTCAGGAGTGGAATTGGGATTTCCGGTTGCCGCGAACCTGATCGCCTTCGGCGTCGGAGCTTCGGTTATCGGCTACGTCGCTGATCGCCGAGGACGTCAGGCCGGGATCTTGGTCACTGTCCTGGTCCTGGGCATTGGCGGGATACTTACGGCCTTTTCCTGGGATCTGTGGTCACTCACGTGGTTTCGATTCCTTACGGGATGTGGAATGGGCGCGGTAATTGCTTTGTGTACGTCCTACGTCGGTGAATGCACTTCCAACCTGCAGCGTGGTGGGTACCAGGCGCGGCTCTTCTTCGTAGGCGCGATTCTGCAGTTCCTGCTCGGTTTTGCGTCACTTCCGCTCCTCGGAGCCAAACCGGATGCCTGGCGCTGGCTGTTCGGCTTTGGCGGAGTGGTCTTGGTAGTGCTGCTTTTCATCAATTCCAAAGCGATCACCGAGTCACCCCGGTGGCTGGCTGCCGTAGGGAGGGCAGACGAGGCAGACGCGATTGTGCGCAGGATGGAACAGCGGGTTGGAACAGCCGCCGGCACCCTTCCCACTGGGCAGAGGGAAACGACGGAGGAACGCACGTCTGAAGAGCCGCGGACCCCACTGCTGGCGTTGCTTCACCCGCCTTATCGGCGGCGCCTCATGATCGTGCTGGGTTTCTGGTTCATCTTCTATATACCCATGTACGGATTTAGCAGCTATCTGCCACTGATCCTGCAGGGACTCGGCCTCTCGCTGTCCGGAGCGATATTCGTTACTGTGCTCGCGCGAATCGCGCCGCTCGTCTCATCCTTCCTTGCGGTGCTTCTTGTAGAACGCGTGGAACGACGAACGCTCATCATAGTTAGTGCACTGGCCTTCGCAGTGGCAATGGTGTTCTTGGCACTCCCGCTCGGCCAGGTCCTTGCCTCCGTAGCGGTGCTGCTGGCCACGTTCGCATTGTCTTTTTTTGGCCCCCCCGCCTACACCTATACGTCGGAGATCTTTCCCACAAGTGCCCGTGCTACCGCCTCCGCGGTCGGTGACGGCGTTGGACACCTCGGCGGCGCCATTGCACCGTTTATCATGCTTCCTCTCCTAGCGGCAGCCGGTGCGGCACCCGCGGTACTCCTCATGGGCGTCTTCGCAGTCGCAGCCGCCGTCGTTTTGCGCTTCGGCCCGCGAACGCGGGGCCGCTCGCTCGAGGAATTGTCCAGGGAGCCAATTGCCGAAACGGCCACTACCGAGATTGGCTACAGGCAGATAAGCGCTGGGGATGGCGAACGGCCGGGGGCTCAGTAGTGAACCGGCAATTCGGGGTAGAGCCAGTTTCCGGCGCCCGCACCGGTCTTACGTCCCGCCACCGGTGGCTCCGGCGACTGCCGTCCGGCTGGCAGTCGCTGTAGATCTC
>NZ_JARVSH010000012.1:0-130404 GCF_030209295.1 Pseudarthrobacter sp. lyk4-40-TYG-27 | reverse complement strand
CACCACAACCAAAAACCAGTCGCAGATCGCTCCGGAGCAACTTTCCAAACTTACCGGCTGACTTCCAGCGTGTCAAATCGGCGTCCGCGATCTTCCTCAGCATAAGCTTGGGGGATCGGTTGTCCGCCTGACTCCGTGGAGCAGCGCGGAAATAAACTCTACCACCACTTACTCGGGATCGCCAGTCGGCGTGGAGCGGCTGCCTGGGCTTTCCTCGACCGGCCGGGTTCGCCAACGCGAAGGGCCCGGAATCCTGCCGGATTCCAGGCCCTTCTAACTCACTGCGGAGTGTCCTTGGGCGATCAGGCCGAGGCGGGTGCTCCCGGCTTGAAGTAGGACGCGCCCAGCGGAGGCAACGTCACCGTCAGGGTGGCCGGTTGCCCGTCCTGTCCTTCGGCGGTGGCTGTCAGCCCACCACTGTTGAGGACGCCGGAGCCGCCGTAGGTGGTGTGGTCGGTGTTGAGGACCTCAGTCCAGGCGCCGGCCGATGGCACGCCCAAGGTGTAGCCGACATGCGGGCCGCCGGAGAAATTGATGGCGCAGACGATCGGTTCGCCGTCGGTGCCCCACCTGATGAACGAGAGGACATTACGGTCGGCGTCTCCCCCGTTGATCCACTGGAACCCGGCCGCGACGTTGTCCTGGGTGTAGAGCGCCGGCGTTGACTTGTACAACTCGTTGAGGTCCTTGGTCAGCAGCTGCAGTCCCTTGTGCGCCGGAATGTCTGCCAGCCACCAGTCCAGTCCGTGCTGTTCGGACCATTCTGCTTCCTGCCCGAATTCCGTACCCATGAAGATGAGCTGCTTGCCGGGGTGCGCCCACTGGTAGGCAAAGAACGCGCGAAGGTTTGCCAGCTGCTGCCAGCGGTCGCCCGGCATCTTACGGAGCATGGAACCTTTGCCGTGGACCACTTCGTCGTGGCTGATGGGCAGCAGGAAGTTCTCCGTGAACGCATATACCAGGGAAAACGTCACCGTGCCGTGGTGCCACCTGCGGTTGTAGGGGTCCTCCGAGATGTACTTGAGCGAGTCGTGCATCCACCCCATGTTCCACTTCAGGCCGAAGCCGAGGCCGCCGTGGCTCGTGGGTGCAGTCACCCCCGGAAATGCCGTCGACTCTTCGGCGATCATGACGGCGCCAGGGTGTGTTTTGTAGACGGTGGCGTTGACTTCCTGCAGGAAGGAGATCGCTTCCAGGTTTTCCCGGCCGCCGAAGCGGTTGGGCCGCCACTCGCCTTCCTTCCTGGAGTAGTCGAGGTACAGCATTGACGCCACCGCATCCACGCGCAGGCCATCGATGTGGAACTCGTCCAGCCAGTAGAGCGCGTTCGCCACCAGGAAGTTCCGGACCTCGGTGCGGCCGAAGTCAAAGATCAAGGTCCCCCAGTCCGGGTGCTCGCCGAGGGCCGGATCAGAGTGCTCGTAGAGGGGCTCGCCGTCGAAACGTGCCAGCGCCCAGGCGTCCTTCGGGAAGTGGGCCGGGACCCAGTCCAGCAGTACACCGATGCCGGCCTGGTGAAGCGTGTCCACCAGGTAGCGGAACTCGTCGGGGTGGCCGAACCGGGACGTCGGCGCGAAGTAGGACGTGACCTGGTAGCCCCAGGAGCCGCCAAACGGGTGTTCCGCCACCGGCATGAACTCCACGTGGGTGAACCCCAGCCATTTGACGTACTCCACCAGTTCCTTGGCCAGTTCCCGGTAGCCAAGTCCCAGCCGCCAGGAGCCCAGGTGCACTTCGTACACGCTCATGGCCGAGTTGTGCGGATCGCGCTGGGCGCGTGCTTCCATCCATTCGTCGTCCTTGAAAGCGTAGGACGGCTCCACCACCCGGGAGGCCGTGAGCGGGGGAACTTCGGTGCCGAACGCCAGGGGATCGGCCTTTTCGACCCAGTATCCGCCGCGGGTCAGGATTTCGAATTTGTAGCAGGCGCCCGCTGCCACACCCGGGATGAAGACTTCCCACACCCCGGATGATCCCAGCGAGCGGAGCGAGTTTTCGCGTCCGTCCCAGGCGTTGAAATCACCCTTGACGCGGACGGCCTGTGCGTTGGGAGCCCACACGGCAAAGGAAACACCGTTGACGTCCCCCAGCGAAGACTTGTAGTGCCGGACGTGGGCGCCGAGGACTTCCCAAAGTTTCTCGTGCCGGCCCTCGCCGATGAGGTGGAGGTCCACTTCTCCTACAGTGGGCAGGTAGCGGTACGGCTCATCAACCGTCAGCGGCTCTTTGCCCGGGTACGTGACCGAGAGCCGGTAGTCGGGGACATGACCCTGCTGCACGGGTTCCAGCACGGCAACCCACACGCCGTGGGCCTCGTGTTCCATGGGAACTTCGCCGGCCTGGGTGACGACGGTGACTGCTTCGGCCAGGTGCTTGACGGTCCGGACGGTGACGTGGCCGTAGTCGTCCAGGTGCGCGCCAAGGACGGAATGGGGCGCGTGGTGTTCACCGTTCGCGATCTTGCCCAAGGTGCCTTCGTCCACGTGCAGCGGCACCCCCGGGCGGTCAGTTTGTGCTGAGCCTGTCATTTCGTTACCTTCCGATGCTGCGCCGGCCTGATCGCCGGTGCCATTACCGCTCAGGAGCCGCCTGGAGGCATTCACGGGGATCGCCAGCCAGTCGGGCCTGTTACGCATTTCATAAACAACTTCGTACAGCGCCTTGTCCAGCCACAATGCCACAAACAAGGGCGAGGTCCGGTCCACCGTGCCGGGAATGACGGCCCCGTACCCTTCCAGGAAGGCGTCAGCGCAGTCATCCACCCAGGTGTCCGGGACCTGGGCGCCTTCCTGCTCGCGTTGGGCGGCGCCGGCCGCGTAGTCGAACGACCGCAACATTCCCACGACGTCGCGAAGGGGCACGTCGGGGACGTTCCGTTCGGCGATGGGCCGCAGCGGTTCGCCCTCGAAATCGAGGATGGCCCACCGGGAATGTCCACCGGGTTGCCCTGCGACCTGCAGGATTTGGCCCAGGTGGAGGTCGCCGTGGATGCGCTGCAGGGGGCCCGTGGGCGCCCCGTCAAGGCCGGCCAGGAGGGCATCCAATGCGGCGTCATAGGGGCCGACGGCGGCACGGGCTTCCGCCCAGGCGCTGCGGACGCGGTGGGCTACGGCGGGTCCGATGCCCTTGCCGGCGCCGGGCTCCACTGATTGCCCCAGAGCCTCCGCCAGCCGCCGGTGCACGTTGGCCGTGGCGGCACCGAGGGCCCGTGCCTCCGCCGTGAAGTCGGCACCCTGGCGTGCTGCGTCCACTGCCAGCCGCCAGGCATCACGGCCGCCGGCCAGGAATTCGTGGGCTACCGCAAGCTCGCCCTGGACGGGCTTGCCCTGCCCAAGCCACTCTCCGCGGACCCAGCCAAGGGTTGCAGGCACTTCGGGCGTACCGGCGGTGGTCAGCGCCGCCCCGACTTCGATCTCCGGGTTTGTCCCGTCAGACAGCACCCGGAAAAATTTCACCATCGCTGCCGATTCGCCATCGTCCACAATGACTGAACTGTTGGACTGCTCTCCGGACAGCACTTTCACCACCCCTTTGGCGGTGGGAAGCCGGTATGGGCCGGCCACGCGGTGTCCGGTGGCGGTCCCGCTTGCAGCCTTGTCCTGCTGCCGGATGAGTTCCAGCCAGGCGCCGACGAAATCGGGATCGTGCACGGCGTCGTAGACCCAAGGGCGGGAGGGGTCGGTTCCTGCCGCTTCGCCCACGAGCGCCCGTTCCATGCCACCGGCCGGTGCCGGGCGGAAGCTCAACGGCACCTGGACCACGGTGGTGCGGCGGCCGCCGTCGGGCCCGTCCGTGCTGGCACTGAGGAGGAACACGGCCAGAGCTGCGTGGCCGGTGGGGTCCGCCAGGCCCAGGCTGCCCACTTGGGACATGGCGAAGTCGGGAGTCTTGATGGGGAACCAACGCTGCTGCGGCAGCCATTCCTTGAGCAGCGCGGTCAGGGCGGGAGTGAGGATTGGCTGGTTCATCTCAGTTCTCTATCGACAGGATGGGCATGGCCTGGGTGTAGGGCGAAGACGGGTTCGACCCCGCCGTCCGCATCCGCAGCCAGAAGAAGTCATGGCTTCCGATGGTCAACGTGAGGCTTCCGTCATCACCGATGCCCGGGAAGGGTTGGCCGCCGAAAACATCGCGCAGCCCCCTCCCCGCGTACTCGGGAACGGCCAGTGTGGCGGCCACGGGATGCTGGGAAAGGTTGAAGGTGCACAAAATTGTTTCGGCCGGGGCCCCGGCCGGGTTGTTGGCCGGCAGCTCGCGCAGGTACGCCAGGACGGCGTCGTGGTCTGCTTGCACGTGTTTGAACCCGCCAAGGCCGAACGCGGGGTGGTTCTTGCGGACGCTGAGGATTTGCCGTGTCCAGCGCAACAGCGACCCGGAGTGGGCGGCCTCGGCTTCGACGTTGGCCATGCCGTAGTTGTACACCAGCGACTGGATGGGCGGCAGGTACAACTTGCCGGGATCGGCGTGCGAGAACCCCGCGTTCCGGTCCGGGTTCCATTGCATGGGGGTCCGGACGGCGTCCCTGTCCTCGAGCCAGATGTTGTCCCCCATCCCTATCTCGTCGCCGTAGTAGAGGAACGGGCTCCCCGGAAGTGAGAGCAGGAGCGCGTTGATCAGCTCGATCTCGGCCCGCGAATTGTCGAGCAGCGGCGCCAACCGGCGCCGGATGCCGATGTTGGCACGCATCCGGGGGTCCGGCGCGTACCAGCCCAGCATGGCCGCGCGCTCGTCAGCGGTGACCATCTCCAGGGTCAGCTCATCGTGGTTGCGCAGGAAGGTCCCCCACTGGGCACCGTCGGGGATGTCCGGTGTGTCTCGCATGGTTTCGATGATGGGCGCGGCCTTCTGGTCCCTGAGGGCGTAGTACAGGCGGGGCATGATCGGGAAGTGGAACGCCATGTGGCATTCGGGTTCCTCCTCTGTCCCGAAGTACTCCACCACCTCATTGGGCGGCTGGTTTGCCTCGGCGATGATCACCCGGCCGGGGTAGCTTTCGTCCACCATGGCCCGCAGGCTGCGGAGGAACTCGTGGGTGGCGGGCAGGTTCTCGCAGTTGGTGCCCTCTTCCTCGAAGAGGTAGGGGATGGCGTCCGCACGGAACCCGTCGATTCCCTGGTCCAGCCAGAACCTGACGACGTCGAAGACGGCCTCGATCACCTTGGGGTTTTCGAAGTTCAGGTCCGGCTGGTGGCTGAAAAACCTGTGCCAGAAGAACTGCCGCCGGATGGGATCGAACGTCCAGTTCGATTCCTCCGTGTCGACGAAGATGATGCGTGCGTCCTGGTACTTCTCGTCCGTGTCGCTCCAGACATAGAAGTCGCCGAAGGGGCCGTCGGGGTCTTTCCGGGATTCCTGGAACCAGGGATGCTGGTCGGAGGTGTGGTTCAGCGGCAGGTCGATGATGACCCGGACGCCACGGGCATGGGCTTCCGCCACGAGCCGCTTGAAGTCGCTGATGGTGCCGAATTCGTCCAGCACGGAGTTGTAGTCCGAGATGTCGTAGCCGCCGTCGCGCAGCGGTGACTGGAAGAACGGGGGCAGCCAAAGGCAGTCGACGCCCAGCCACTGCAGGTAGTCCAGCCGGTCGATGAGTCCGGAGAAATCCCCGGACCCATCGCCGTTGGCATCCGCAAAGGCCCGGACCAGTACCTCGTAGAACACGGCCTTGCGGTACCACAGGGGGTCATGCTGAAGGCCGGGCGCATTTAGCTCGAACGTGCTTTTTGGGGTGAAATGGCCGGAACTTTGCGGATTGAAACTCACGAATGCATTCTCCTCACGCTCAGGATGTGGGCCGGTTCCACGTGCGGGTCGAGCCGCACGTAGTTGTACTCGCCCCACTCCCAGCTTTGGCCGGAGATCAGGTCGTCCACGTAGAAGCCACCGCCTGCGGTGCGGTCCTGCGGGTCCAGTTCCAGGGCTGCCAGGTCCAGGAAGACGCTGCATTCCTTGGTGACGTGGGGGTCCACGTTCACCACGACAATGATGGTGTCCTTGGTCCCGTCGGGGAGGGTCTTGTGCTTGGAGTAGACCACCGTGGATTCGTCGGTGCTCTGGTGGACCGTCAGGTTCTGCAGGTCCAAGAGGGCCGGGTGGTCCCGCCGGATGTGGTTAAGCCGCGTGATGTACGGTGCCAGCGAGCGCCCGGACTCCGCGGCGGCTTCCCAGTCGCGCGCCTTGTACTCGAACTTTTCGTTGTCGATGTATTCCTCGGCGCCGGGCCGGGCAACGTGCTCGTAGAGTTCGTAGCCGGCGTAGACGCCCCACAGCGGGCTTCCGGTGGAGGCAAGCACCGCCCGGATCCGGAATGCCGCGGGACCGCCGTACTGGAGGTATTCGGTGAGGATGTCAGGGGTGTTGACGAAGAAATTGGGGCGGAAGAACGCCGGGGATTCGTGGCTGACTTCGTCGAAGTACGCCTCGATCTCCTTCTTGGTGTTGCGCCAGGTGAAGTAGGTGTAGGACTGCTGGAAGCCTGCCCGGCCCAGGGCGTGCATCATGGCGGGCCGCGTGAATGCCTCGGCGAGGAATACGACGCCGGGGACGGCCTTATTCACCTCGGCGATAAGCCATTCCCAGAACCACACCGGTTTGGTGTGCGGGTTATCCACCCGGAAAATCTTTACCCCGTGGCTGACCCACAGCAGCACAATGCGGAGAATTTCGCGGGAAAGACCTTCCGGGTCATTGTCGAAATTCAGCGGATAAATGTCCTGGTACTTCTTCGGCGGATTCTCCGCGTAGGCGATGCTGCCGTCCACCCTGGTGGTGAACCATTCGGGGTGCGTCTGCACCCAGGGGTGGTCGGGGGCCGCCTGCAGGGCCAGGTCCAGCGCAACTTCCAGGCCCAGTTCGTTGGCGCGGGCCACGAAAGCGTCAAAGTCCTCGAAGGAACCGAGATCGGGGTGGATGGCGTCGTGGCCGCCCTCCTTGGCGCCGATGGCCCAGGGCGAACCCGGATCATGCGGGCCGGCCACGAGGGTGTTGTTGGGCCCCTTGCGGTGCTGGACGCCGATGGGGTGGATCGGGGGCATGTAGAGGACGTCGAAGCCCATGGCCGCGACGGCGTCGAGGCGGCGGGCTGCCGTCCGGAAGTTTCCTGAGGTCCACACGCCGGTGTTGTGGTCCTTGACAGCGCCTTCGGACCGAGGGAAGAACTCGTACCAAGCGCCCCGGCCTGCCCGGTCCCGCTCCACCAGAAGGGGGAACTTCTCCGAGACGGTCACCAGTTCGCGGATGGGCTGGCGGGCAACGATGTCCGCGATTTCCTGGCCGAACCCGGCCGCGAGGCGTTCCTCAGTGCTGCGGGACTGGTCAGCCAGGACCTCCGAGGCATGCCGGAGGGCCGCCTGGTCCACCTCGTCCCGGAAGTCTTCCGCGGAGGCTTCACCGAGCAGCTTGGCACCTTCGGCAAGCATGAGCTCGACGTCGATGCCGGCGTCGATCTTCACCTCGGCGTTGTGGTGCCAGGTGCCGTAGCGGTCGTGCCAGGCTTCGATGACGAAGGACCAGTCGCCGGTTTCCGACGGCGTGAGGACGCCCTCCCAACGGTCGGTCCCCATTCCGCGTTCCCCGCGGGGCGGGGAAAGCCGGACCCGCTGCCGCTCTGCACCCGTGGGGTCCAGGAGGAGGGCGCTGACACCAAGTTGGTCATGGCCTTCCCGGAAGGCGGTGGCGCCCACAACGATGGCCTCGCCGGGGAGGGCTTTGGCGGGGACCTTTCCGCCGTCGACGACGGGCTGCACATTGGTGATGGGAAAACGCCCGAACCGCAGACCCTCGGTGATGCGGCGCTGGGGCATTTTGGTGGATGCGGCACTGGTTCCTGAGTTAGTCGTCACAGGCTCGACGTTAGCGAGAAATGCCCAGGATTGCTAAGGCTGCTCCCTAAAATCCATCGCGCCGCCGCCCAATTTCTTCACGCCCCTGTCATTTACCCAAAAGAAACCCAAAGCTTGTTCCGGCCCGGCAGGTTGTCGGTTAGTGTGGCGCAGGTGAAGGCAATCCGCAGGTTTACGGTCCGTACAGTCCTCCCCGAGCCCATCCGGCCGCTGGCCCGGTTGGCCAGCAACCTGCGGTGGTCCTGGCACCGCCCCACGCGCGAGCTCTTCGCCGGGCTGAACCCGCGCCTGTGGGAGGAAAGCGGGCAGGACCCCATCGGCTTCCTGGGCATGGTCAGCCGGGAGGAGTTCCAGCGGCTCGCCGCGGACCAGTCCGTCGTGGACCGGGTCCGCGCGGCCGAAGTGGACCTTGACCGGTATCTCGAGGAGCCGCGCTGGTACCAGGGCCTGGGCCCGGAGGCACCCGCCGCCATTGCCTACTTCTCGCCCGAATTCGGCATCACCGAGGTCCTCCCCCAGTACTCGGGCGGCCTGGGCATCCTGGCCGGCGACCACCTCAAGGCGGCCTCGGACCTGGGCGTTCCCCTGGTGGGTGTGGGCCTGCTCTACCAGGCCGGCTACTTCAAGCAGTCACTGTCCCGGGACGCCTGGCAGCAGGAGACCTACCCTGTCCTGGACCCCGACGGCCTGCCCCTCACACTGCTCCGCGAGCCATCCCCGGACGGCAACGGAAAGGCCTTGGAGGTAGCGCTCCCGCTGCCCAACGGACGCCGGCTCCTGGCACATATCTGGCGTGCCGACGTCGGGCGCGTCCCGCTGCTCCTGCTGGACTCCAACGTGCCCGGCAACGACGACGCCGCGCGGAGCATCACCGACCGGCTGTACGGCGGTGGTGGTGACCACCGGCTGCAGCAGGAGCTGCTGCTGGGCATGGGCGGTGTCAAGGCCCTGCGCGCATTCCAGAAACTGACAGGGTCCCCCGCCCCGGAGGTGTTCCACACCAACGAGGGACACGCAGGATTCCTGGGCATTGAACGCATCCAGGAACTGATGTCAGGGGAACAGGCCCTGACATTCGACGAGGCGTTGGCCGCCGGCCGCTCCTCCACGGTGTTCACCACCCACACCCCGGTCCCGGCGGGCATTGACAGGTTCGAGATCGCCCAAATCAGCCACTTCTTCCAGGCCGGCCTGGCACCCGCCGTCCCGCTGGACAGGATCCTGGAACTGGGCCGCGAAAACTACGCCGACGGAAACCCCGCCGTCTTCAATATGGCCGTCATGGGCCTCCGCCTTGCCCAGCGCGCCAATGGCGTGGCCAAACTGCACGGCGAAGTGTCCCGCGGGATGTTCTCCGCCCTGTGGCCGGGCTTCGACCACTCCGAGGTCCCCATCACCTCCGTCACCAACGGCGTCCACGTCCCCACGTGGGTGGACAGCCGAATCTCCAAGCTGGCACGGGACCAGTTCGGCAGCGAAGCGGAAGCACTGGGCAAATGGGACCTGGCCTACAACGTCAGCGACGCCGACGTATGGGCGCTGCGCCGCGAAATGCGGGCGGCACTGGTGGAGGATGTGCGCCGCAGGCTCCGTGCTGCGTGGAAGAAGCGCGGTGCGGCCGACGCCGAGCTGGGCTGGACGGACAACGTCCTGGACCCGGACGTGCTGACTATCGGGTTTGCCCGCCGCGTGCCCACGTACAAACGCCTGACCCTGATGCTACGGGAACCTGCGCGGCTCAAGGCACTCCTGCTGCACAAGGACCACCCCATCCAGTTGGTCATCGCCGGAAAGTCCCACCCTGCCGATGACGCCGGCAAGAAGATGATCCAGGACCTGGTGCGGTTCACTGACGACCCCGAGGTCCGGCACCGCATCGCGTTCCTGCCCAACTACGACATCGCGATGGCCAGGACGCTGTTCCCTGGCTGCGATGTGTGGCTGAACAACCCGCTGCGGCCGTTGGAGGCCTGCGGTACATCGGGCATGAAGGCCGCCCTGAACGGGTCGCTGAACCTGTCCGTCCTGGACGGCTGGTGGGACGAGATGTACGACGGCGAGAACGGCTGGGCAATTCCGACGGCCAACAACGACGCATCCCCGGAGGAGCGGGACGACATCGAGGCCGCCGCCCTGTACGAACTGCTGGAAACCCAGGTGGCGCCGCGCTTCTACGGGAGCACGGTGTCCGATGGTGCGGGGGCGGCTGGCCCCTCCACGACCCGGAGCGAGACAGTTCCCACGCACTGGGTATCCATGATCAAGCACACGCTCTCGCACCTGGGACCCGCGGTCTCCGCCGAGCGGATGCTCCGGGACTACGTCAACATCCTTTACCGCCCGGCGGCTGACGCCGGGCGCAGCGCCACCGCGAATTCATATGCGCAGGCCCGGGCGCTGGCATCCTGGTCTGCCAAGGTTCGCGGCACCTGGCCGCAGGTCCACGTGGAGCATGTTGATTCGGTGGGCGTTTCGGAGGATCCGCAGATCGGCGACACCCTTCAGGTCAATGCGTACGTGGCGTTGAACGCACTGACTCCGGAAGATGTCTGCGTCGAGGTGGCCTACGGAAGGGCCGAGGAGAATGACACCCTTGCGGACATCACCATGATGGAACTGCAGGTGAAGGAAGACCTGGGCAGCGGCCGCCACCTGTTCAGCGGCTCACTGCTGATCGACCGCTCCGGACCGTTCGGCTACACGGTCCGGGTGCTGCCCCGGCACGAGGCGCTGGCCTCGAAAGCGGAGCTCGGCCTGATCGTCAACGCCTGACCTGGTGTCCGGCCTGCCCCGGCCGGCCGGACACCAGGTGCTTGCGAAGCCCTCGGCTTGGAGCCAGGAGCCTCAGAGCAGGACAGCCGTGACGGCCAGGTCCTTGCCCGCGTACCGTTCTGCGTCCTGCAGGATCTCGCAGATGATCCCGAACGACCGGTCAGCGCGGAACGGGGCCGCAACCTGCCACAGGACGGTCACCGGCGGATTGCCGTTGTCCGTGATGTCGTCCGCGAAGTCGTGCAGCGAATCGTTCAGCGCATCCAGGTTCACACCGTAGTGCTCAGGAAAGTCCAGGACCTCGCCGAAGGTTTCCAGGACGGCGCGTTTGCTGTCGGCCGGCGGGACCACAAGGCTGCGGCGCCCGGCGTCCGCTACCTGCGCCTCCAGCTCTTCGAGGGTCCAGGTGTCGCCGGAAAGAATTTTCATGGGTGCGCTAGCTGCCTTCCGCTATGTACTTGAATGTCGCGTAGTGGTCTCCGGTGTAATACTTCTCCCCGCCGTTGCCTGCCACGATCCGGCGCGCGCCCCGGTCCGGTTCGCCGGGGGTTCGAACCGTGTACTCGCGGTAGTAACCCCGGTCCCGTGCAGGCAGGACGCGCTCAAAGTTGCCGAACACCTGGTCGTCCTGGCTGAACTGGTACGGGCCGCCGGCCCGGATCAGCGCCAGGACGCGGCGTCCTTCCACGGGGAGCGCGGACTCCCGGATCTCCGGCAGGCTGGACGGGTTGGCTCCCCGGTGTGGCGCCGCGCTCTTTCCCGGCGCCGGCGTACCCGGGCCGCCGGGAGCCGTACTCGCTCCGGAGGCCGCGCCCGGCGTCGTGCCTTCCCCTTGGCCGCCCAACAGCCCGGCCCCGCCGAATGCCACCAGCGCCAGCACCACCAGGGCGGTAAGGAGCAAGGGAAGCATGGAGCGGTTACGCATTGGGGTGTACCTGCCGGCCGGTTGTACTGGGTCTAGGTTCGGTAGATGCTGATGGAGTTGGCCTCGGCAACATCGGTCTCGCCCGAGGCAACCCGGATGCCCTGCCGCTGCTCATGGAGCGGCGATGTGGTCAGGCGCAGCTCGAAAAGGCTCGGCGCCGCCCGCCCGAGGTCCGGCAACGTGATTTGTACATCCGTGGCACCGCCGTTCACCACCACCAGCCCGGCGAGGGCGCCGCCGTCATCGCCCAGCAGGAGTTGCAGGACCCGGTGGTGCGGATCGTTCCAGCGTTCAGCGGACATCGGCTGCCCGAATTGGTCGAACCAGTAAAGGTAGGACTGCTCGTCCCGGACGGGGAAATCATGGGGCTGGGCGGCCAGGAATTCCTTGCGCAGCCGGATGTAGCGCTTGGTGCTGCGCAGCATTTCGTGCGCCTCCGGGGTCAAGGTCCAGTCAAGCCAGGTCATGGCGTTGTCCTGGCAGTAGGCGTTGTTGTTGCCCAGTTGCGTCCGGGCCAGCTCGTCACCGGCAGTGATCATGGGGACTCCGAGCGAGACCATCAGTGACGCCATCAGGTTGCGCCGGGACTGCGCGCGCCTGGCCAGGATCAGGCCGTTCTCGGTGGGCCCCTCCACGCCGTGGTTGTAGCTGCGGTTGTCGCCGTGCCCGTCCCTGTTCTCTTCACCGTTGTCCTCGTTGTGCTTCCTGTCGAAGGAGACGAGGTCGTTCATGGTGAAGCCGTCGTGGGCGGTAACGAAATTCACGGATGCCAGCCGTGAGCGGCCGGATGCCTGGAAGAGGCCGGCCGAACCGGAGAGCGAATCGGCGAGTTTGGCCATGGTTCCGCCGTGGCCGCCCGCATCCATGGCTGCCCGGTCCGCCAGCCAGAACGTCCGGACGGCGTCCCGGAAGTGGTCGTTCCAGTCCACCCAGCCTGGCGGGAACCGCCCGGTTTGCCAGCCGCCGTAGCCAATGTCCCACGGCTCGGCAATCAGTTTGACGCCGGAGAGGACGGGATCCGCGGCGATGGCGGTGAGGAACGGGTGGTTGGGGTCGAACTCGTTCCCGGCGTTCCGGCAGAGGGTGACGGCAAGGTCGAACCGGAAACCGTCAACGTGGAACTCGTCCACCCAGTACCGCAGTGAATCGACCGCCAGTTGGACCACATGCGGTTCGCCGAAATTCAAGGTGTTGCCGCACCCGGTGGTGTCCACGTACTTTCCGTGGCTGTCCATCCGGTAGTACGCCTGCTCCCCCAGTCCGCGGAAGCTGATGACCGGACCGTCCTGGGTTCCCTCCGCTGTGTGGTTGTAGACGACGTCGAGGATGACTTCGAGTCCGGCGGCGTGCAGGGCCTTGACCATGCCCTTGAACTCGTCCTGGACAGCCTGCGGGCCCGCTTCCCGGGCGGCACGGGTGGCGTAGCCGGGGTGCAGGGCGAAAAACGCGGCGGTGTTGTAGCCCCAGTAATTGGTGAGCCCCAGGTCCTGCAGGTGCAGCTCGTCGAGGTGGAAGTGCACAGGCAGGAGCTGCACGGCAGTGATGCCCAGGCCGGTGAGGTGCTCCACCACGGCTGGGTGGCCCATGCCGGCGTAGGTGCCCCGTAGGTCCTCAGGCACGTCGGGGTAGAGCTTGCTCTGGCCCTTGACATGGGCTTCATAGAGAATTGTGTTGCGCCACGGCAGGGCCGGACGCTCGTCCGATCCCCAATCGAAATCGGGTGCGGTCCGGACGCTGGCCAGCAGTCCGTCCTGCTCGTCCACCCCCCGGCCGTACGGGTCCAGCAGCAACGGCGGGTTGCCGGCGTCGTCCCCGTTTCCCGAGGCGGAGGCGTGCGGCGGCAGGGGCCGGCGGTCTGAGGACGGGCGGAACCCGTACCGCGAACCAAAGGGCAGGTCCTCGACGATGCCGTGATGGACGCCGCGCGCCACGTTCGGCAGGGTCCGGGACCGCCACTGGCCGCCCGGGGGGCAGTACACGATGTCCAGGCTGGGCACGGCTGGCGCGAAACAGGCAACATTGGCGCGGCCGCCGGCGTGGTGGCGTGTACCGCCGGAATCAACGCGCGGGACACTGACACCGAGGGGAACAGCCGAGGAGGCGTCCATGGTGGATGCGGTGTCGAAAAGCGGCATGACCATCACCTAAATGATAGCCGCCCGGGGCGGTTGACCTGCCCCGTCACCCCGGCACTGCAAGGCAATCGTGCCCCCGCACCGGGGGCGGTGGGCCACTACCCCGCCGCGCGCTGGCGGGAGACCTCGTACAGCGAGATGCCCACGGCCATGGAGGCGTTCAAGGACTCCATGGCGGAGTCGATCGGGATGGAGACAATCTGGTCGCAGTTCTCCCGGACCAGGCGGCTCAGGCCCTTGCCTTCCGAGCCCACCACGATGCACACCGGCTCGGTGGCCAAAGTGAGGTCGGGCAGCGAGACGTCGCCGTCGCCGTCGAGCCCCAGCACGAAGATGCCCATGCCCTTGAACTGCTTCAGGGCGTTGTTCAGGTTGGAGGCGCGGGCAACGGGGACGCGGACCGCCGCGCCGGCGCTGGTCTTCCAGGCCGAGGCCGTGACACCGACGGAGCGGCGCTCCGGAACAATGACGCCGTGGCCGCTGAACGCGGAGACGGAACGGATGATCGCTCCGAGGTTCCGGGGGTCGGTGATGCCGTCAAGGGCGACGAAGAGCGGCGCGTTGCTGACGTGCCCCTTCTTCCACTTCTCCACCGTCTCCTCGGCCAGTTCGTACGCGTCCTGGTACTCATACGGCGGAATCTGGAGCACCAGGCCCTGGTGGACGGCGTCGTCGGTCATCCGGTCCAGTTCGGGCTTGCCGGTTTCGAGCAGCGGTATGCCGCGTTCGGCGGCGAGCTTCAGGGACTCCTTGACGCGGTCGTCCATCTCGATGCGGATGGCCACGTGCAGGGCCTTGGCCGGGATGCCCGCGCGGAGCGCTTCGACCACGGAGTTGCGGCCGGTGACCACTTCTTCGGTGGCGCGTCCCTTGGGGCCTGACTTGGCGGCACCGGCGCTGCGTGCACCCGGGCTGCGCTTGGCTGCGGACCGTTCGGCCAGCTGCTTGGCCTTGTGCGCCTTGTGGTACGGACGGTCCTCGGCCTTGGGCGTCGGGCCCTTGCCTTCGAGGGCCTTGCGGCCATGGCCACCGGTTCCGATGGTTGGGCCCTTCTTCGCTTTAACCGATCGGCGACCATTGTTGGCCATGATGTTCCACCCTTGATTGTGCTGACTGAGTCTGCCTATCAGTCTACTGACCGAAGAAAAATCGACGCGCGGGGGCTGCGGGCGTGCTCAGGGGCAGTGGCTGATCAGTCCCGCTTGAGGCTCCAGGTGGCACCGTCCGGGCCGTCTTCCACCAGGACGCCGGCATGGTTGAGGGTGTCCCGGATGGCGTCGGAAGCAGCCCAGTCCTTGGCGGCACGGGCAGCGGCACGGGCCGCCAGCTGCGCCTCCACCAGGACGCCCAAGGCGTCGGCCTCCCGGCTGCCCGCCTGCCCGGAACCGGCGACGGCGTTGAGGCCCAGGACGTCGGTCATGGTGACGACGGCGTACATCGCTTTCCGGGCAGCGTCGTCGTCCCCGTCCGCCAGGGCCGTGTTCCCGGCCCGCACGGCCTCGTGCAGCGCCGCCAGGGCACGGGGAACATTCAGGTCGTCGTCCATCGCAGTTGAAAACGCGTCCAGTGCCTCAGCCGGGTCAGCGGAGCCGCCGGCCACAAACCCGAAATCAGCGCCGAAGCGCGCCACGGCCTTCGCCAGGAACCCGTCGATGCGTTCGACGGCGGCAGCGGCTTCCTGGAGGGACGTGGGCCGGTAGTCCAAGACGGAGCGGTAGTGGGCCTGGCCCAGGTAGTAGCGGACAACCCGGGGGGAAGCGAGTTCCAGCATTTCGGTGGGGCTGATGGTGTTCCCAACGGATTTGGACATCTTTTCGCCCTGGTAGGTCACCATGCCGTTGTGCATCCAGAAGTTGGCGAAGCCATGTCCCGCAGCCTGCGACTGGGCCATCTCGTTTTCGTGGTGCGGGAAACGCAGGTCCAGTCCGCCGCCGTGGATGTCGAAGGCAGTTCCCAAGTACTTGGTGACCATGGCGGAGCATTCCAGGTGCCAGCCCGGACGCCCCGCACCCCACGGCGAGGCCCAGCTGGCGGTGGCCGGCTCGCCTTCTTTGGAACCCTTCCACAACGCAAAGTCGCGGGGATCCTTCTTCCCGCGGGGATCGGCGTCGGGCGCTGCCTGCATGTCGTCGATGTTTTGCCGGGTGAGTGCCCCGTAGTTGCCCCAGGAACGGACGTCAAAGTACACGTCGCCTGATTCGTCCAGCGCGGGGTAGGCGTGGCCGCGGTCGATGAGCTGTTGGATCAGGGCGTGCATCTCGGGGATGTGCCCGGTGGCCCGGGGCTCGTACGTGGGGCGGGAGACGCCGAGGGTGTCGTAGGCCGCCAGGAATTCCCGCTCGTAACGGTATGCCAGCGCCCACCACTCCTCCCGCGGCACTTCTCCCCGCTCGGGGATGAAGTCCGGCGCGAATGATGCCTCGGATTTGGCGAGGATCTTGTCGTCAATGTCCGTGACGTTGCGGACCACAGTGACGCGAAGGCCCCGGTATTGCAGCCAGCGGGTCAGCTGGTCGAAGGCGATGGCGGAACGGATGTGCCCCACGTGGGGCATTCCCTGCACCGTGGCCCCGCAGTAATAGAGGCTGACCTTGCCCTCAACGATCGGGGTGAAGTTCCGGACTTCGGCGGAGGCGGTGTCATAGAAGCGCAGGGTCACCGCTCCAGACTAGCCGATGGTGCCGCTGGTCCGTGGGTAGACCAAGGCGGTAGCCACCGCGGAGATGCCCTCGCCACGGCCGGTGAATCCCAGGCCGTCGCTGGTGGTGGCAGTGACGCTCACCGGTGCACCGGCGGCCTCTGAGAGGACGTGCTGAGCTTCTTCCCGGCGGGGACCGAACTTCGGCCGGTTGGCCACGAACTGGACGGCGATATTGCCGATCTCGAAACCCGCAGCCCGGACGATCCGCGCCGCTTCGGCGAGCAGCGTCACACCCGACGCACCGGCGAATTCCGGGCGGTCGGTGCCGAAGTGGGTGCCAAGGTCGCCGATGCCGGCGGCGGAGAACAGCGCATCCGCTGCGGCGTGGGCCACCGGGTCGCCGTCCGAATGGCCGGCCAGGCCGCGTTCGCCGGGCCAGAAGAGTCCGCCGAGCCACAACGGGCGGTCCTTGCCGTGGGCGGCGTATGCATGGACGTCGATACCCACACCGGTCCGCGGCAGGATCATGTCCGCGCTCACCCTTCCACCCACCGGGCGCCAAGGGGACCCTCAAGGAGCCCTTCGGCGAAGATCAGGTCAAGCGGCGTGGTGATCTTCAGCGACTGGGTTGAGCCGCGGACAGCGTAGACCGGCGTCCCCAGCATCTCCACGAGCATTGCGTCATCGGTGACGGCCGCCGACTCCCGCCGGTCCAGGCCCTCGGCGGACCGGTGCGCCTGCACCAGCGTGTCGAGGGTGAATCCTTGGGGTGTCTGAACGGCCCGCAGTTCCTCGCGGCGGGCCGTTCCCGTGACCACCTCCGGCGCGAAAACGCTGTCCCCCCCGGACGTGGCTGCAACGGTCTTGATGGTGTCCACGACGGGGAGAACGGGAATGACGGCGGCAGCGCCGGCGGCAAGGGCTTCCGTTACGCGGTGGAAGACGGACTCGGGCGTCAGCGCCCTGGCGGCATCATGGACCAGGACCGCTTCCGTGCCGTCCATCAGGGCAGCCATACCGGCGCGGACGGAGTCAGCCCGGGTGGCGCCGCCGTCCACAAGGGTGAGGAGGGGGCCGCCGTCGGCCAGTTCGTCCCGGAAACTGCCGCAGAGACGGCGCAGGCCTTCGTCCCCTGCGGGCAGCACCACGCAGACCTGGCTCGCAACACCGGAGGCGACGATGCCCCGCAAGGCATGCATCAGGATCGGTTCGCCTCCGAGGGGGACAGCCGCCTTGGGCATCCCGTAGCCGAGCCGCTGCCCGGAACCGGCGGCCACCACGATGACTCCCGTGACCAGGGGCGTTGATTCACTCATGCGGACTAGCCTACGACGCCGTGGCGGCTGCGCCGTGCCCGGGTCGCAGCCCGGTTCCGGGCAAAAAGAAGCCCCGGCGGCACGTGGGTGCTGCCGGGGCTAAATTCTTAGGAAGCCAGGACCTCGTCGAGAACGCTTGCGGCCTTCTCCTCGTCGGTCTTTTCAGCCAGCGCCAACTCTGAAATCAGAATTTGGCGGGCCTTGGCCAGCATTCGCTTTTCGCCTGCGGAAAGGCCCCGGTCGTGATCCCGGCGCCACAGGTCGCGAACGACCTCTGCCACCTTGATGACGTCACCGGAAGCAAGCTTCTCCAGATTTGCCTTGTACCTGCGTGACCAGTTGGTGGGTTCTTCGGTGAACTCGGCACGAAGCACATCAAACACGTGCTCCAGGCCTTCCTTGCCCACTACGTCCCGAACCCCAACAAGGTCCACGTTTTCTGCTGGAACTTCAATGGTCAGATCACCCTGAGCCACCTTGAGCTTGAGATACATCTTCTCTTCGCCCTTGATGGTGCGCATCTTGATTTCTTCAATCTTCGCAGCACCGTGGTGAGGGTAAACTACTGTCTCGCCGACCTCAAATACCATGTGGACATTTCCCCTTTCCCGCAGACCAGTTTATCACGATTCAGGCATATGACCGGCCGGAGAAAGGGCTCCCAACCGCGAAAATACGCGGAAAAACGGCCCAATCGACCTCCTCAACCCCCTTGACGGATGAGGATATTAGTGCATCAGGTGAGCGTTCCCACAGTCGATGTGACAGCCTCGAATCCTCGTTTGACCCCGTTTGCGGATAGGCTATGGCTGCAAAAGACTTCAAATTTCTCGAGGAGTACGTGACGTGCGTTCCACTGCGATGAACCGGGCCCAGCGCGGCAAACTGGCACTGACGGCTGCTGCCCTTGGCGTCAGCCTGCTGACTGCGGGCTGCGGTTACATCACGCCCCAGCAGACCAGCCACCAGTACTCCGCCTCGGACGGCATCCGCGCAGACCTCGGCCCGCTGCAGCTGCGGAACATCCTCATCGTTTCCAGCGGCGAAGACGGACCCGGCCGCCTGATCGGCGCGGTCTACAACCCCTCTTCCAAGGACGTGAAGCTCACGGTCAACGGCGCCAAGGGCTCACAAACCGAAGTTCCGGTGAAGGCGAACTCGTACACGCTGCTGAACGAAAACACCGACCCTGCCATCCTGAGCACCACCGGCGGAAAGCCGGGTTCGCTGGTGGACGTCAAGATCAGCGAGAACGGCACAAACGTCACCAGCACGGTCAAGGTGCCGGTCCTGGATGCCACATTGAAGGAATACAAGGACTACCTGCCCACCGCGAGCCCGTCGGCTTCGCCGTCGTCGTCCGCCGGTGCCAGCGCAACGGCCACCGCCACGCCAAGCGCAACGGCAACCGCCACCAGCCGCTAGCGGGGAGCCCGCCAAGGCGGGCAGCCCGAGACGTACAGCAAGGGGAGGGCCGGTTGGCCCTCCCTTTGCTGTTGCACTCGCCTGGACAGCCTTGGCCGCCCGGGCCTAAGGTTCGAACTTGTAACCGAGGCCCCGCACGGTGACCAGGAACCGGGGTGCGGAGGGATCTGGCTCGATCTTGCCGCGGAGGCGTTTGACGTGGACGTCAAGGGTCTTGGTGTCGCCGACGTAGTCCGACCCCCAGACCCGGTCAATCAGCTGCCCCCGGGTGAGGACCCGGCCGGAGTTGCGCAGGAGCATCTCCAGGAGCTCAAACTCCTTCAATGGCAGCAGGACCTGCTCGCCGTCCACGCTCACGACGTGGCGTTCGATGTCCATCCGGACCGGGCCGGCCTGGACCGTTGAGGAAATCAGTTCCTCCGGCTCGCCCTGGCGCCGCAGGACCGCCCTGACCCGGGCCACCAGTTCGCGGGAGGAATAGGGCTTGGTGACGTAGTCGTCCGCGCCGAGCTCCAAGCCCACGACTTTGTCGATCTCCGAGTCCTTGGCCGTCAACATGATCACTGGAACGCTGGAACGCTGCCTGAGCTGGCGGCATACCTCGGTGCCGGACAGGCCGGGCAGCTGCAGGTCCAGCAGGACAAGGTCGGCGCCGTTGCGGTCGAATTCCGTGATCGCGTCGAGGCCGTTGTCCACCACCTCAACCTCGAATCCTTCCTTGCCCAGCAAATAGGACAAGGGATCGCTGAACGACTCCTCGTCCTCCACTATCAAAATCCTGCTCAAGCGCTAGCTCCTCGTTCTGTTGCGCCGGCGGCGCGGGGTACTTGGGTGGGTGCAGGCTGGCCGGCCGGCTGCCGCGCCGGCGACGGTGCCGGAGCGTCAGGGACCGGACGGTCGCTGTCCTGTCCTTCCATCTCGGGAAGCCGCAGCGTGAAGGTCGATCCTTGGCCCGGCTGGGACCAGAGCGTCACCTCGCCGCCATGGTTTGAGGCCACATGCTTGACGATGCTCAGGCCCAGGCCGGTGCCGCCGGTCTGGCGCGAACGGGCGGCATCGACGCGGTAAAAGCGTTCGAAGACGCGTTCCTGGTCCTCGGGCGTGAGCCCGTCCCCCTGGTCGGTCACGGAGATGGACACCAGGCCCTCCCTGGAACGTACGCCGATTCCCACCCTTGTGTTGGCCGGTGAATAGCGGATGGCGTTGTCGATGAGGTTGCGCAGCGCGGTGACCAAAAGGTCCTGGTCGCCGAAGACCTTGCCCTCAGTGCGGCCGCCCACCACGATGCTGATGTTCTTGCTCTCGGCGGGCAGCTGCGACCGGTCCACGGCCTCGGCGATGACCGCGTTGATGTCCACGGGGCCGCCTTGCTGCGTCACGCTGGCGCCCTGCAGCCGGGACAGCTCGATGATGTCCTGGACCAGTGCGGCGAGGCGGGCTGACTCCTTGTGCATCCGCTTGGCGAACCGGCGGACCGCTTCTTCGTCGTCCGCGGACGACTCGAGGGCCTCGGCCAGCAGGGAGATGGCGCCGACGGGCGTCTTCAGTTCATGCGAGACGTTGGCGACGAAGTCGTTGCGGATCTCTTCCGTGCGGGTGATCTCGGTCCGGTCATCGGCCAGGAGCAGGATGTATTCCTCACCCAGCATGGCTGCCCGGACCTGGACGATGATGGTCCCCTGCCCCAGCGGTCCGCGCGGGAGCTCCAGCTGCTTCTCCAGGATGACGCCATCGCGCCGCACACCCGCGGTCATGTCCAGGAGTTCTTTGTGGACCACGGTATGGCCGCGGACCAGGCCGTAGGCGTAGGCTGCCGGGCTGGCACGGACAACGCCGTCGACGTCGTCCAGGACCACGAAGGCACGTCCGACGACGGCCAGCACCTCCGCCGCCCCGTCCGGCAGCGCAGGTTCCCCGGCGTCGACCTCCAGCAGCTCGCGCTGCTTCTCGCTGACCCGGAACGCCAGCACGCCGAACGTGCCAAGCGCCAGGCCGACGAGGCCTGCAACCAGACCAATGAGCATAGGATCCACAGCTCCACTTTATGCTCTTGCCCGGAGGCCACCGGCGCTTCGAAGCCCTTACCGCGAACGGTTCAACTAACGTTCACCTCCATGGGCATAATCGTTTACCGGGCGATGCCAGAGTTAATGGTTAGAGCGCCCCATGGCGACACGATTCCTGCTGCCCTGGAGCGGCCGGCAGGAGTTCCAAGGAAAGGACGCCTACGTGCGTAAGGTTTTTCAGGAAGAGCTCACCCAGGTCGGTGACCAGCTGGTGGAGATCTCCCGGCTGGTCAGCGAAGCCATAGACAAGGCCACCACTTCATTCCAGGTCGCGGACGTGGACCTCGCCCAGGACGTCATCGCGGCGGATGCGCGCATCGACTTCCTGCAGAACAGCCTCGATGAGCGGGCCATCGACATCCTGGCTTTGCAGGGTCCCGTGGCGAGCGACCTGCGCATGATCGTGGGCTCGCTGCGGATGAGTGCCTCACTGGAGCGGATGGGCGACCTCGCGCGCCACATCGCCCAGCTGGCCCGCCTCCGGTACCCGTCCACGGTCATTCCGGAGTCCATGACCGGGACCTTCAACCGCATGGCCGAACTGGACCAGGAGATCGCCGACAAATTGACGGTGCTGCTGGAGAGCCGCGACCTCGAGGTGGCCAGGGACATCCTGAAGGCGAACACCGCCATCAATGACCTGCACCTGAGCGTCTTCAAGGCCATCGCCTCACCCGAGTGGACCGAGTCGCCGGCGACCACCGTGGACGTGGCCCTCGCCAGCCGCTACTTCGAGCGGTTCGCGGACCACGGCGTCTCCGTCGCCCAGAAAGTGACCTACCTGGTCACCGGCGCGTGGCAGCCCAACGCGACTGAACACAGCTAACCAGGCGGATAACGACGGCGGGCTGGTCACCCCAGGTGACCAGCCCGCCGTCGTCGTTTCACATTTGACGCAGCGCGTTCTTCGGCCGGAGTGCGTCTAAGGGAGGAACGACCGAGCACCCGGCGAAGAACCGCGAAGTCTTACTTCTTGCCCTGGTTGGCTACGGCCAGGATGGCCTGCTCAGCGGCCTCCGGGTCCAGGTAGGTTCCACCGGGCTTGACCGGCTTGAAGTCATCGTCGAGGTCGTACACCAGCGGAATGCCGGTGGGGATGTTCAGCCCGGCGATGGCCTCGTCACTGATGCCGTCCAGGTGCTTGACCAGCGCACGAAGCGAGTTGCCGTGGGCTGTGACCAGGACGGTCTTGCCTGCCTTGAGGTCTTCCTTGATGTCCGATTCCCAGTAGGGCAGCAGGCGTACCAGGACGTCCTTGAGGCACTCGGTGCGCGGGAGGGCGTCGCCGAGGCCGGCATAGCGGGGGTCGTGGGCCTGGGAGAACTCGGAGTCGTCATCCAGGGGCGGCGGCGGAGTGTCGTAGGACCGGCGCCATTCCATGAACTGCGCTTCACCGTATTCGGCCAGGGTCTGGGCCTTGTCCTTGCCCTGCAGCGCGCCGTAATGGCGTTCGTTCAGGCGCCAGTCACGCTTGACCGGGATCCAGCCGCGGTCGGCTTTGTCCAGCGCGATGTTGGCGGTGTTGATGGCCCGCTTCAGCAGGGAGGTGTACAGCACATCCGGGAGGATGTTGTTCTCCACCAGCAGCTCACCGCCCCGCGCTGCTTCCGCGCGGCCCTGGTCGTTCAGGTCAACGTCCACCCAGCCGGTGAACAGGTTCTTGGCGTTCCATTCGCTGTGGCCGTGGCGCAGCAGAATCAGCTTGTAAGTCATGATTTTCATCCTAGCCGAGCAGTGTTGCCGGCCGCCCAGCGTTACATGGCCGGGCAGGCTTTTGGACCCGCCTCCACCCCCGCGGGGATAGTGTTGGGGCCGTGGTTCAAAAGGCTGAACGGGTGAATACCCCACAACTTTCCGGCAGGACATCTGCCGGCCGGCAGGGCCGGCCGGTAGGCAACGTCACCCGGGGAACCACCAACCCCAACCGGATGCGGCGGGTGGACCGCTGGCTGACGGGACCGCAGGCGTGGCGGCTGCGGTCCGCGGCCGACCCCTTCGTGGTTGACCTGGGCTACGGCGCCACCCCGGCCACCGCCGTCGAACTCTTTGAGCGCCTTGCCACAGTGCGGGCGGACGTCCGCGTGTCCGGCATCGAAATCGAGCCCGGGCGCGTGCAGGCGGCGATCCCGCTCCAGCGTCCGGGACTGACCTTCCATGTGGGCGGCTTCGAGCTTCCCGTCCCCGGCCGTCCGGTCCTGGTCCGGGCCTTCAACGTGCTGCGCCAGTACGAGGAAGCGGATGTGCCGGGCATCTGGCGCCTGGTTCAGGACCGGTTGGCACCGGGCGGCCTGTTTATCGACGGCACGTGCGACGAAGTGGGGCGCCGGGTGACGTGGGTTGCGCTTGACCGTGAGCGGCCGCTGTCCTTGAGCATTTCGGTCCGCTTCGGCAGCTTCGACCTGCCCTCGGAGGTGGCCGAGCGCCTGCCGAAGGCCCTCATTCACCGCAATATTCCCGGTGAACGGGTCCACGACTTCCTGCTGGCGCTGGACCGGACCTGGCTGGAATGCGCCCCCCTTGCCTCGTTCGGGAACAGGCAGCGCTGGGTGGGCATGTGCCGGAGCCTGCGCGACGCCGGGTGGCCGGTCCAGGACGGCCCGGCCAGATGGCGGCTGGGCGAACTAACCGTGGGCTGGGACGCCGTGGAACCTGGCTACCAGGGGCCGTAGGGCCCCGTGTTGCGGCTGCCGCCGCGGCCGGCGTCCTTCACGGCGGGGCGGACATCGGCGAGGTAAACGGAGGCGGCCACGACCGCGGCGAGCCCAAACAGGCCAAGGGTGCTGACGATGCCGCCGCCGGCGCCGAACAGCGAAATCACGCCCACCAGTGTGGCGCCGCCGGTCAGCGCGAGCCAGAAGGCCTTGGTCCGCTTGCCAGTCGCCTCGAACGCGTTGGCGCGGTGCCGGGCACAGTCCACCAGCGCCCACAATTCCAGTCCCAGGGCCACCAGGCCAAGGATAAAGAACACTGCCTGTTCTACAGGCCGAATAATCAGTTCACCGTCCACGAACCCAGCCTAGCCGCCCAGCGTGTCCAGCGCCTGCTTCAGGTCCGCCCAGAGATCCTCCACGTTCTCGACCCCCACGCTGAGGCGAACCAGGTTGTCCGGCACGCTGGCAGGTTCTGCTGCGTGCCTGCGACGGCGTTCGATCAGGGACTCGACGCCGCCCAGTGACGTGGCAGGGAGCCATAATGCGAGGGCCTCCACCACCTTGTCCGCAGCGTCGGCACCGCCCAGGCCGGCGGCCGGCGCCACCTGCACGCAGATGATGGAGCCGAAGCCCTTCATCTGGGCCTGGGCCCGCTCATGGCCGGGGTCCGACGGGAGGCCCGGGAAGCGGACGGATTCAATGGCGGGGTGGGCCGCGAGGCGCTCCGCCAGCAGCATCGCGGAGCTTTGGGACCGCTCCACCCGCAGTGCAAGGGTCCGCAGTCCGCGCAGCGCCAGCCATGCTTCGAAAGGTCCGGCGATGGCGCCGTGGATGATGCGGTGGTGCAGCAAGGCGGACCGGATGTCCGGGTTGGATGTGACCAGCGCCCCAAGGACGACGTCGGAGTGCCCGGCGAGGTATTTGGTCACCGAGTGGAGCACGACGTCGGACCCGAGCCGGAGGGGCTGCTGCACCAAAGGGGTGGAAAAGGTGTTGTCCGTGACGACGATGGCTCCTGCGGCGTGGGCGGCCTCGGCGACAGCCGCCATGTCCGCGATCCCCAACATCGGGTTGGTGGGACTTTCCAGCCAGAGCATGGCCGCGGCCCGGGCCCCGGGACCGGTGGGCGCCAGGGCAGCTTTGACAGCATCGGTATCGGCGATGTCCACGGTGCGGAGCTCTATGAAGCCCTTCTGGGCAAGTTCGGAGGCCATGACCAGCGAGCCCGAATAGCTGTGGTCCGGCATCACCAGCACTCCCCCGGCCGGGATCAGGGACAACGCCGAGCTGACGGCCGCCAGCCCTGATGCGTACAGCAGGCCCGGCAGCGCGGAGCCTTCCAGCTGGCCCAGCGCCTCTTCGAAGGGATCCCACGTGGGGTTCGAATACCGGCCATAACCCCGGTCCCCGTCGCCCAGCGGACCGGTGCCGAAGTAGGTGGAGGACAAGGTGATGGGAGGGTTGACCGGCTGGTCCCTTTCCCGGGGCGGACGTCCGGCCGCGACCACGACGGTCTCGGGGGAAAGGGACGCGGCCTGGTGCTCGGAAAGACTCATGTTCAACAGCGTACTGTCCGGCCAGGATCCGCCTGAAAGGGGTGCCGCCGTATGGACGCCTTGCGTTCACCGGCCGTCCACACAGGGTGCGGCGGCAGGTCATGAAATGTCGGTCCGGCTCGGTAGGCTTGGGAGGTGAGCAAACAAATGGCGGGCGTGTTCATCGCATTCGAAGGTGGCGATGGCGCCGGCAAGTCGACGCAGGCGGCCCGGCTTGCGGCTGAACTGGAATCACGGGGGTACACCGTGCGCCGCACCCGTGAACCCGGCGGCACCCCCGTCGGCGAAAAGCTGCGTTCGCTGGTCCTGGACCATGGCAACGGCGAGATCGATGCCCATACCGAGGCCCTGATTTTCGCGGCGTCCCGGGCAGCCCACGCCGCCCAGGTCATCCGGCCGGCACTCGGCCGCGGCGAAATCGTGCTGACCGACCGCTACATAGACTCGTCAGTGGCCTACCAGGGGGCGGGCCGCGACCTCGGCCAGGACGCCGTCAAGTCCCTCAACGACTGGGCCACCTCGGGCCTGCAGCCCCACCTCACAGTCCTCCTGGACGTCGACCCGCGGCTTGGCCGCAGCCGCCGCACTGCCGGCCAGGCGGCCGAGGACCGATTGGAGTCCGAGGCAGATGACTTCCACACCAGGATTCGGAAGGCTTTCCTCGACCTCGCTGCCGCCCGCCCCGGAGCGTATCTGGTCCTGCCCGCAAAACTGCCGGTGGACGAACTCGCGGCGCAAATCCGGGACCGGGTCGACGCTCTGCTTGCCGGCCCGGCTCCTTCCAATGCGTTGCCCTCCCGGCACGGGACGGACGGTGGCGGCTCGTGACGGTGTGGGACGACCTCCAGGGCCAAGCCGCCGTCGTCGAACAGCTGCGCCAGGCGGCAAGCGGCGAAGGCCTGACGCACGCCTGGCTGTTTACCGGGCCGCCGGGCTCCGGGCGCTCCAACGCAGCCAAAGCTTTCGCAGCCGCGCTGAACTGCGACCAGGAGGACGTGGGCCTGCGGGGCTGCGGCCGGTGCCAAGCGTGCCGCACCATCCTCGGGGAAACCCACTCGGACGTGACCTTCGTCCGCACGGAGAAGGTCACCATCACCATTGATGAGGCCCGCGAACTGGTGGCAACGGCGGGGAACCGGCCGTCCGCGGGGCGTTGGCGGATCATCGTGGTGGAGGATGCCGACCGGATGGCTGAGCGGACCACCAACGTGCTGCTGAAGGCCATCGAGGAACCCACCCCGCGCACCGTGTGGATGCTCTGCGCACCGTCCCCGGCCGACGTCCTGGTGACCATTCGGTCCCGCTGCCGCAGTGTTGCCTTGCGGCTGCCGCCTGCCGCGGAAGTTGCAGCCCTGCTGGTCAGGCGGGACGGCGTTGATCCTGAGCTCGCCGAACGCGCGGCGCGGGCAGCGCAAAGCCACGTGGGGATCGCCCGCCGGCTGGCCCGGGACCCCGCCGCCCGGGAACGCCGCCTGGAGACGGTGCGGTTCCCGCTCGGGCTCCGTGGCGTCACAGCCGCGGTGATGATGGCGGACAAGCTGGTGAAGATCGCAACCGCAGAGGCCACCAGCTCCAACGAGGAGCGCGACGCCGCGGAAAAAGCAGCCCTCCTGGCAACACTTGGCGCGCCCGAGTCCGGCACGCTCCCCCCGGCGATGCGCAGCCAGGTGAAACAGCTTGAGGACGACCAGAAGCGGCGGGCCAAGCGCTCCATCACGGACTCCTTGGACCGGACCCTCACGGACCTCCTGTCCTTCTACCGGGACGTGTTGATCATCCAGCTGGGGAACGCCGTGGAGCTGGTCAACGTTGAGCTCAGGAGTGAGCTGGAGGAGTTCGCCGCCCGCAGTACTCCGGAAGGCACGCTTGCCCGGATGGATGCCATCAACAAAGCCCGCGAACGCATCACCACCACAAACGTCGCCCCGCTGCTGACCCTCGAGTCCATGGCGGCCAGCCTGATCCAGCCCTCCAAGGAGACCCGATGACTGCCCGCCCCCTGCCCGCACGCCACAGGTCCTTGCTGGCCGCCGTCCGCGCCGCGGGCGCCATGGCCCTGGTCATGGTCCTTGCCTCGTGCAGCCTCCTCAACGGCGGGGACAAGAACCCGCCGGAGGCGGCCACCGCCAAGGCCGACCCCTCGATCGTGGCGTCCGCGCCCGCCGGGCTGGAGAAGTTTTACTCGCAGGAAGTCGTCTGGCAGCCCTGCGAAGGCGAATTCCAGTGCGCCAAGGTGACCGTCCCGATGGACTACGCCAACCCGGCCGGCGACACCATCCAAATCGCGGCCCTGCGGGCCCCCAGCAGCGGCAAGAAAACGGGCAGCCTGCTGGTCAATCCGGGCGGCCCGGGCGCTTCCGGCTATGACTTCGTGAAGGACGCCGCTGCGACACACTTCTCGGCGGCCGTCCGCAATGCGTACGACCTCGTGGGCTTCGATCCCCGCGGCGTCAAGCGTTCCGCTCCCGTGACCTGCATGACCGACGCGGAGCGTGACGCGGCACGCGCCAAGACCTACGCCCTCGAAACCGACACCGGGCTGGCGGCGGCACTGGCGGACAACAAGGCAATCGCTGCCCAGTGCGCGGCGCAAACCGGCCCGGTCCTGGCGCATATCGACACCGTTAGCGCCGCCAAGGACCTGGACGTGCTGCGTGCGGTGGTCAATGACACCAAACTGAATTATCTCGGATACTCGTACGGGACCTTCTTGGGCTCCACCTACGCTTCATTGTTTCCGGACAACGTGGGCCGGATGGTCCTTGACGGCGCCCTCGACCCGTCCATCAGCAATGAGGACCTGACCAGCGGCCAGGCCCGCGCGTTCGAGAAGGCCATCCACACCTACGTCGCCAGCTGCCAGCGGCAGGGCAAGTGCCCGCTGACAGGCGACGTCGACTCCGGCGTGCAACAGATCCGGGACCTCATCGACGCCGTCCAACAGACACCCCGCACCGCCAAGGACGGCCGCCTGGTCAATGCGACGACGTTCGTCAGCGGCCTGATCACCCCTCTCTACAACGACCAGAGCTGGCCTGCCCTCACCCAGGCGCTGGAGGCCGCCATGAACGGGGATGTGAGCCTGGTGCTGCGCCTCGCCGACATCAGCGCCGACCGTGCGACCGACGGCTCGTACACCTCCAATTCCACGTTCGCGTTCAACGCGATCAACTGCCTTGACTACCCCATGGTTTCGGACACCGCCGGCATGCGGGCGGAGGAGAAGCGCCTGGAACAGGACTCCCCCACCTTTGGCTACTTCTTCGCCTACGGCGGGACCAGCTGCGCTGACTGGCCGTACAAGAACGTCCGGACGCCGCAGGCGGTCGAATACCCGGGGAACTCCCCGATCGTGGTCATCGGAACCACGGGCGACCCCGCCACCCCGGTTGATTGGGCTGCCTCCCTGCGCAAACAGCTGGGGAACGCCTCGCTGCTGACTTGGAAGGGCGAGGGGCACACAGCCTACGGCCGGGCCAACAGTTGCCTCGAAGATTCGGTGGACAATTACCTGGTCGGGGGCAAAGTTCCGGCCGACAACACCGTGTGCTGAACGCCTCAGCGGCCTGCACCTGTCCCATTTTGACCGCGGCGCAGAGACTCTATTACAGTTGACTCTTGCATGAAGGGCCCGGTTCAGTCCGGGATTTTGTGCGGTGCTTCCTTAGCTCAGTCGGTAGAGCGTTTCACTCGTAATGAAAAGGTCATCAGTTCGATTCTGATAGGAAGCTCGGGATAAACCCCTAGGACTCAAGGGTTCTAGGGGTTTTTCGCTGGTTAAGCCGAGAGATCTTCTCGATGGCAGGGCACACTTAGACGCTCCCTTGAATGAACCTGTAACAGTGGGGTGATTCTAATCCCGGCCGCAAAGTGTCCTGTCCGGGATCGCCTCAACCTCTCGTCCGTGGGACGAATTGCGCCGAGGGAAACGAGCGCTAAAGGACCCGCTAAAATCCGAGCATGTCCTTGACCCAGATCCTCGAGGACATGCGCGGCGCTTACTGCTTCCGGACGGCTTGCGGCGCGAGGTCACCGAGCACATTCTTCAACAATTCCCGGCGCCGGATTGGGGCTGGCGACCACCAAGTCCATCGTCGAAAACCACCGCGGCCACATCACCCTCTCTAGCAGCCCGGGCAGCGGCACCAGGGCGGCGCTGAGCCTGCCAGCCGCTGACGCCAAACCCCCAGCGCTGGCGATCGTCTAGCGCCTCATCACCTGAGCGGCCTGGAGCCGCTCGGCGCTTTCGTCCGTTCCGACGGGTTCAGTCATGGAAAATGGGCTTGCCCAATTGATCCTAAGCATGCTTCCTCTGGATGCAGTCGATCGCAAACGGCTGGGAACGGGGAGTTCGAAAAGGGTGCGCTCAGCGAACGGGGCGCACCTTTTCCTATGCCCGCCACGAGGCTCATCGGCTGCCGGGTACGCACATAAGTTCTCCATGCTGCGCGGGGGTTACGGCATCTGGACGGAACATCCGGACACAGTTCCCCGAACGGTTGATGAACACTCATCGAAGGCATGAATAACCGCGGTGTGTGGGAGGGCTCTATGACTTCCTGGCGCTCTAGTGTCGATAACCATGATCAGCCCCAATCATCGTCACCGCCGTGCGGTTATCACCGCCCTGGCCGTGTCCCTCCCTTTCGCCTTCCTCACCCCGGCAGGCGCCTCCACCGCGGCGCCAACAGCACCGGCACCTGACCAGCAGGCTGCCGCACCGGCACAGGCCTCACACCTGGACCTCGGCGCGCAGGACCTGCCTGAGACGCGGAACGTGACCACGCTGGCTCCGGGCCTGACCCGGACCACGATCACGCGCGGCGCCCCTAACCAGGAGTTCTTCTGGACTGCCGAAGTCGCGGTCCCGTCGACCTCTCTCGACCCCGACGCCCCGGCTTCCGCGCTGTCCACCCAGGCGCAGGCGCAGAAGGTTGCCGACAAGCTCAACGCCGCTGGTGTCACTGCCCGCATCGAGCACGTCCAGTCACCCCAGCTGGCCGACGCCGGCGGCGACCTCGGCTACCGGGTCCGTGCGGGCCAGTTCAGCTCGAAGGCCGACGGTGCTGCCACCGTGGACCAGATCAAAGCCGCGGGCTACAAGGCCTCGGTGATCTACACCGGCTGGGACGGTGACGCCGGCTCCAGCGAGGACGACCGCGGACCGTGGAATCTCCAGGTGCTCACGATTGATCCGAAGGAATTCCACGGCGACCTCACCTCCTCCTTCGGCCCCAACCTCGAAAACCGCGAAACGACCAGCCAGCTCTCAGCCGCCGGCGCCCTGGCAGCCGTGAACGGCGGGTTCTTCACCATGGACCCCGCGGCGGGTGCCCCCGGTGACCCCGCCGGAGCCGCAGTCCACGACGGCAAGGTCCTCAGCGAACCCGTCGGCGACCGGCCCTCCCTCGTCCTGGATAAGAACGGCACCTCCATCCAGCGGCTGCACTGGCACGGCACTGTCACCGCGCCGGGCGCGGCGGAACTCCCACTGGACGGCATCGACCGGGTCCCCGGGCTGATCCGCAACTGCGGCGGCACCGACGACACCCCGACGAACCTGCCCCTGCACGACTTCACCTGCACGGACCCGGACGAGATCGTCTCCTTCACTCCCGAGTTCGGCCCCACCACCCCGGCCGGCCCCGGACTCGAAGTCGTCCTTGACGCGCAAGGCACCGTCACCGCCGTCAACCACGCGCGAGGCACCGCGGTGCCCGCCGGCGGCCAGACAGTGCAGGCCATCGGCGCCGACGTCGACAAGCTCGCCGCCCTGGCCGTGCCGGGCAAGAAGCTGAAGGTCGACACGGACCTGCTCGATGAAAGCGGAAAGACCCTGACGACCACCCCGACGACGGACGTCGTCAACGGCGGCCCGACCCTGGTCCAGAACGGCCAGCTGGACGTCACGGCCAAGCGCGACGGCATGGTCCGGACCAACGACAGCAACAGCTTCTTCTACGGCTGGGTCCACAAGCGCAACCCCCGCACCTTCGCCGGAGTGGACGCGCAGGGCCGCACCATCCTGGTCACCGCCGACGGCCGCCAAACCACCTCCCTGGGCCTGAGCCTGAACGAAGAAGCCCACGTGGCGAAATCGCTCGGCATGATCAACGCCATCAACCTCGACGGCGGCGGATCCACCACCATGGTCCAGGGCGACCAGGTCATGAACTCCCCCTCCGACGCCACCGGCGAACGCCCAGTCGGGGACGCCCTCCTCGTCTTGCCCGGCCGCAAGCCGTAACCCGGCCCACGCCCTTCACCTTCCACCCCGCCACAACCCCAACCCCGGAGAACCCATGAAGTGCACCAAGCTGCTGACCGCGGCCGCCATCACTGCCGGCCTTGCCCTGGGAACATCCCTCCCGGCCCACGCCGCCGACACCAACCCCAACGGCATCGAAAACCACTTTGACCTGCAGGCCCACCGCGGCGGCATCGGCCTGACCGTCGAATCGACACTCGCTTCCTTCGCCAAGGGCATCGAGACCGGCGTGTCCACCTTGGAGATGGACCTGCAGATCACCAAGGACGGCCGCGAAGTCATCACCCACGACCGGAAGATTGATGGCCGGAAGTGCAAGGACACCGCGCCTGTCACCCCGGGAGACCCGTCCTTCCCCTATGTGGGCAAGTACATCAAGGACCTCACCTTCGACCAGGTCCGCAGCCTGGACTGCGGCTCCCAGACGCTGCCCCAGTTCCCCGGCCAGCAGGCCTCCCCCGGAGCCAGGATGCCGACCCTGGCAGAGGTCTTCGACCTCGCCAACCGTTACCGGGCCAGCCAGGTCAAGTTCAACATCGAAACCAAGGTCGAGGCCGGCGCCCCGGAACAGACCGCCCCGCGCGAACAGTTCGTCGACGTCGCGCTGCGCGAAATCAACAAGGCCCACATGGCAGAGCGCGTCTCCATCGAAAGCTTCGACTGGGGCTCCCTGCGCATGGTGAAAGAGCGCCAGCCCGGCATCCGCACCGTCGCCCTGACCAACAAGGACTTCCTGCAGGCCGGCCAGCCGGGCAAGTCGCCATGGCTCGGCGGCATTGACGCCGATGACTTCGGCGGGGACCTGGTGGACGCCGCGGCTTCCCTTGGCTTTGACGCCATCTCCCCCGTCCATGGCACGCCCCAGAACGGCACCGTCACCGACCCAGGCTACGTCCCCTACGTGAACGCGGACATGGTGACCCGCGCCCACGCCAAGGGCATGCAGGTTATCCCCTGGACCGTCGATGACAAGCCGACCATGCGCAAGCTCATGGACGACGGCGTCGACGGCGTCATCACCGACTACCCCAACATGCTGCGTGACGTAATGGCCGAACGGTCCCTGAAGCTGCCCAAGCAGTACACCCTGGAGCCGGGCATGTCGGCAGCCAAGTAACCTGGCTGCCTGCGATCCAAAGCCCGAGGCTCCTGCTCGGCAGACTTGCCAACATAATCCTAAGCATGCTTACTATGGATGCAGCCGAATGCGAACGGCTGCCAACCAGAGGAGGAAACACCATGGGACTGGGCGACAAGATTGACAACGCTGCCGAGAAGGAAGGCGGCAAGGCCAAAGAGACGGCCGGCACCGCAACAGGCGATGAGAGCCTCCGGACCGAAGGCCAGGCAGACCAGGCCAAGGGTGATCTGAAGCAGGCCGGAGAAAAGGTCAAGGACGCCTTCAAGGACTGACAGTTTTATACGGGAAGGGCGCGCTCAGCGAACGGGGCGCGCCTTTTTTGTGTCCTCATGGTGTGGGCGTCTGTTTCTGGAAGGTGTTCTGATTCCAGCTCGTGGGGCGCGGTCAGGTATTCTTCGATCGATCCCCACTCCCGTCCGCTACAGCCGGTCGAGGGAGCCCTGTCGAATGCCGATCTCGCTGTGGGAGTCCGGGTCCGCTGCCGTGCGTCGTACGCTCACAGCCGCGCCAGCAGCGTCCTCGGATAGGGTTGGCCGGACAGGTGAGCGGCCCTCCAATCCGGAGTCCTGCGCCTCCGGGAGGTCTGCCGGGCGTGATCAGGAACTGACCAGCCCAATGCAGGGACGCAATCATGAACCGGACCAAAACGCCGGGCAGGCTGAGCGTGTGAGGGTCGTTGACGGGCCCGCCGTGGCGAGGCTTCCAGGCCGCTGCATTGACCACAGTCGTGCGGAAGAGCACAATCGCTGAATCAAGGCAAGCCAATCACTCGTTGTCCGGCCTGCAGGAGCTTCCTTGAAGATACAGGAGCCACAATTACTAGCCCGAAAACCGCAAAGTGGTAATGAAAGTGGCGACACCGGAATATGACGAGATGGTTCTGAAGGGGCGCCTTTCTGGCCTGGACAGGAGAGCCAAGACGGCGTTCGCCGCAGCATGCGCAGAGAGCCTCGTCGCGCTTCACGAGAGATATTGGACCACAACTGGGGACAGCGGAAAGGCGGCGCGGGCACGGGAGATCCTCGACTCCGCCTGGGACGTTGCGTTCGCCGGCAATTCCGACGTCAGTTCGCTTGAATCGGAAGCCGTGTCGCTGGGCCCTACGGATGACGAGGAATGGTCGTTCGACAAGGGATATGCACAAAATGCCGCTGCGGCACTGGCCTACGCAGTCCGGACATGGCTGTCCGGTGACGCGCAGGAAGCGGCATGGGCTGCCCGGCAGGTGTACGAGGCGGCTGAGTACTCGGGCAGCCAGCCCGATGTGCAACCCGGTGAGCTGCTTGTCCGCAAGGTCAGCGATGTTGCTGTCCAGATCGCCGTCACCGATACTTCATCAGGCGTTCAGTCGGCCCTGGACTTCCTTGATCAAGCTCTCAGGATCTGCGAGGACATCCCCTTGCCCCGGGACCAACTACAGGTACTGGCCCAGTCTTCGGGCCAAACATGGGCCGCCGCATTCAGCTAGAGACTGAAGATCCGGGTCAACGTCGGAATGCGCTGCGAGATGGACGGACGGAACGATCGACGGCATGTTCTTCCAGGTCGCAAGTCAGACCGCAGTGGGCGATATGAAGACTGAACACCAACCGTTCGCTTCTTGGGTGGCTGTCAGTACCAGGGAAGCATTCCAACGTCGGAACGAGGCACCATGGTCTGTAAGTCTTTACCCGGTTGCTCAGTGAGCGGCTGGCAGGCTGGTGCTGTGGCCGGGCTGGGGTGTGACTCACCCATGGGTTTGCCTCCGAGCTCAGTATTTCGGAGTGCGCTTTCTTGGATATGTCCGCCCTGGCCGGGCCCAGCATCGGTTGTGTCTACAGCGCTGGCCTGATTAGAAGCATGCCCACCCGTGCACCGGGTGTGGCCCATTACAGACCTGCCACGCCGTAACCCACCGACGCGTTTCCATTCTCGGAACTCAGGAGGAAAAGATGATTGTGGCAGAGCACTTCGGTTTCGTCGTCGGCATTGATACCCACGCCAAAACGCATACATTCGCCATCATCGAAACCGGCAGCGGTGGAGAAGTCGCGAACGAAACATTCCCGGCCACCGCAGCCGCAGGCAGTCGCGCACTGTCCTGGGTCCTGCGCCGCACCGAAGCTTCTCCTGGACAGGTTCTACTCTCTATGGAGGGAACGGGTTCGTACGGTGCCAAACTCCGGCAGCAGGCCACAGACGCCGGATTTCAAGTCACCGAAGCGCCCGTCCCGAACCAACGGCTCGGCAGATATCAGGGAAAATCCGATTCCATCGACGCAGCGCGGGCAGCACGAGGGACGCTGAGCATACCTATGGACCGCCTCCGAGAACCCCGGTCCGGGCAGAACCACATGGCACTACGGATCCTCTCCAACGCACGCCGCACCATGGCACGAGAACGCACCGCAGCCATCAACGCACTCACGGCTCTCCTACGCGTCGTAGACCTCGGCATGGACGCCCGGAAACCATTGACCGTCACCCAGACCCGTACCATCGCAGGATGGCGGGAAAGAGACGAAGAATTCGGAGTCCAAACCTGCCGCCGCGAAGCAATACGCCTCGCAAAGCAGATCCTCACACTGCAGGAGCAAATGACCAGGAATCACGCAGAACTTGAGATCCTTGTGAAGCAAGTCCACCCGTGTCTCCTCGATGTCTACGGCGTTGGTCCGGTCCTGGCCGCAATCATCCTCACAGCCTGGTCACACACCGGAAGAGTGCGCTCCGAAGCCGCATTCGCAGCTCTTGCCGGCACCTGCCCGGTCCCGGCCTCATCAGGCGGCACCACACGATTCCGACTAAACCGCAGCGGCGACCGCCAACTCAACAAAGCGATCTACACTATCGCCCTCATCAGAATGAACCGGGACCCTGCCACCAGAGGTTACGTGACGAAGCGAACAAGCCAAGGCAGAACTAAGAAGGAAATCATCCGAAGCCTCAAGCGCTACATAACGCGGCAAATCTATCGAACCCTAAATGCCGCACAGGAATCCTTACCTCCAGCGGGATGCCCGCGGCAGGGAGCCTCCTAGATCTGCTAAAGGTCTAAAAGAAAAGGGGTCCTCGCCGCTTTCCTGAGTTGTTTCCGTCTCGACTTGAAGCCGGCTTAGCCTTCGAAGCGACCGCAGCTGCAAGCCCAACGAAAGCGGCGATCAGCAGTAGATTAAAAAGTAATTCAGTAACCTCCGAACCGCGACCAAGCGCCACCAATGTGACTATAATAAAGATGACGCCACATGCAAGGCAGGAAAGACATAGAATCTTCGCCCAAACAGGCAAAACGTTAATTCGACTTAGCATTTCTCCCCCTATTTAGTAAATAGAGCTTAGCCCCCAATGGACGAGAAATCTAGGTTTACCTGGGACTGTGCGCGGGTTTGTCGCACATCGGACTGGCCCAAGTTCTCCACTCCCCTAGCCGCGGAAAGGGCTGACAGAAGCCAAGTTGGGAGCCACGCGGCAGGCGGCCCCCAACCATGGATCCTCCTCGGGCTACGTCATCCGGAACTGCAGGTAATACTCTCCAAAGGCACCACCTACGTGGGTACAGGGCGTGACGATCACCGCGTAATTGTTGAGCAACTGCTGGTACCGATCCTGACAATTGCGCTCGGCCCTGAATCTTTCGGTTTGGAGAACCCCTACCACATCAGGGGAAGGCGAAGCGGCGCTGGCGACTGCCATACCGGAGAACGCGGACCCTCCTATAATCGTGACTATGGCAGCGGCGCGCGTGATTGCATTTCTCATGATTCCCCCCAGGGTTGTTCACCGATATGGCAATGAGTTTTTGTCCTTAAGACTTCTCCGTCAAAAAATGAGACCTATATCGGAGCCCTTTGAAGGGTTTGTCCTGCGAAGTGATAAAAGTTTATCGGTAGAACACCTAAAGTCAAGAGGGATTTCGTCTCTTTTCTTGGCATTTCGGGATTGTTATTGAGCAAGAACTTCGCCTCGTGGTCGGCCTGCCCTCGCCGTGTTCGATCTGAATACTTTGGAATGCGAGCCTGGTTTCCCCCGCGCAGGGCTGCTTGATCACCTGCCGATATCTAGAGGCCAGGCCCCACTAACCTTGTCCTCGTTGCCACCGCCAAGCGTGCCAGAACATGAGTGCGATAACGGTAGTGACGCCGATGAAGACACTTTGCGGTGCGAAGGTGAAGAGGATGTCGGCCATGCTGACCCGCTGGGTCATGCTCACCTCCAAAGAGCCATTCAGAAGTGCCAACAATCCGCCCAGGATCAATACTCCTGACAACGCCCACAGGATGATGATGAAAGGATTTTTTGTCCGGGGCGAAGGCCCGATCTCTTCGGCCGTTGCCGCGGTCATGGTCTCCGGTACCGTACCGTCCCCATTGCTCACCTCACGGAAACCAATGCCTTCATGCTGCCCGCTTCCCAAGCCCCGTCCCCCTATTGTTTGGCCGCAGTTCCTTTGACTGCTCGAAGCCCAAGCCTAGCTCCACAGGATGCGCGGGGTGCTGGGGGCACGTTCCGGTCCTTCCCCTGTGCGTTGGGCGTCCTCGGATGGAATCCAGCCGCTGCTTGACGAATATAGAAGCATCCAAGTGGTTCAGGGCTACTTCCGTAGCGCTGTCCGCTTCCCGAAAAGGTCCACGGAACTCCTTCGTGGAATGAAAGCCGGCAGCCATGTGATCGGTGTTTGTTGGCTGGCTTTGTCCCTCCTTTGGGATGGCGCGTGGCAAACGATCCTGTGGGCCGTGGTCGGCCTGGCTGGACTTGTCCAGTCCGCTTTGGTGGAGAAAGAAATCCTTCGCAGGACGAATGGCGCCGGCAAGGGAGGATGCCCCATGGACGCCGACTACAACGTAATGGCTGACTTCCACCAATTCACGGTCTCCGACCCGACAGCCGATTTCGGGGACCTCTGGGCGAAATGGACGGACGAGACGATCGACGCCATGTTCGTCCAGGGCGACCGCTACATCGCAATTGGCACCATGCGCAATATGTACGCACCGGTCCTCATCCGGCTCGACTCGGAGCGTTCCTTTACCGGCAGGGTCGACAAGGTCGCGACGGGGGTCCTGGAAGTTCCCAGCGGCGTAGTGGAAGTCTCGGAGTCCACGGACAACGGCATGAGTGGCGGGAAGGTGAAGGTGCCTCCCGGCACGTACCGCGTCGAGGTGCAGTACTTCAATCTGGATTCGATCTCTGACGATGGCCTTGAGGGCGATGACCGCTACATGATCACACTTTTCAGGGCCGGCAGGTAGGCAGGGCGTCAGGGGCCGTAATCGTCCTAGACACCGGCGTTGGGGTTCCAACAGAAGACCGGCAGCAGTGCCAAGCCGACAACTCCTAATAATGGCAACCTAGTTATCGATGGCTTTCCGGTCCATGGACTTGAGCGCCGCGAGCCGTGCCTCCACTTCGGTCTGCTCTCCAAGGTCCTCAAGAGAGGCGAACTGTGCATCCAGGGATGAGGCAGCGATTTCCTGCTGGCCGCGGACCGTCGCTTCCTGCCGGCGGATCCTCTCCTCGTAGCGTCCGATCGCCGTAGTTGGGTCCCCCGTGTCCAAGGCTTTGAGGGCGTCGTGGACCTGCGACTGCGCGGCGGCCACCCTTGCCCGGTTGACGAGCTGGTTGCGCTTGGCGGTCAGCTCACCGAGCTTGCCGCGCATCTGGTCCAGCCCTTGTTTGAGCTTGTTGACGACCTCGTTTTGCGCTGCCAGGGCAGGAGCCTGCGCCTTGGCTGTCGCTTCGGCGGACATCTGCCGCTGCAGGGCGAGCTTGGCGAGGGCGTCGAACTTGTCAGCGTCCACGCTGTTTCCCGCGGCCCGGAATTCGTCCGCCTTGCGGGACGCGGCAACCGCCTTGCGGCCCCACGTGCCGGCGTCCTCGACGGCGCGGGCGTAATCGTCCTCGGCCATCCGGAGATTGCCGATGGTCTGGGCAACAGCCGCCTCGGCCTCACGGATGTTCTCCGAGTAGTCCCGAACCATCTGGTCCAGCATCTTTTTCGGGTCCTCGGCGGAGTCCAGGAGGGCATTCAGGTTGGCCTTCGCGAGCTGCGCGACGCGGGCGAAAATACTCTGCTTCACAGTGCCTTTCTATCGGTACTGGTCGCCGGATTCAATGTGGACGGCACCAGCGAACGCAGAAGCTCCCTGCACGCCACCATGATTCGCCGGCAAGGACGGGCCCGGAGGTCGTGGTCCTCCCCGGGCTTTGCCGGTTACCGGCCACATTGGCGCGCAGGCGCACCGCCGCAGTTCCGTTTTCACGGAATGCCAAGGCTGGCGCGGTATCATCCCGTCATGACCCCCTTCGTTCCGGCTGCAGTTCCGTGCGCCGTCGCACAACCGGCGCTGCCTTGCCCCGCCACGTCCAGCGCTCCCCGGTTCAGGGTCACCGGGGATCAGTCATGGGACGGCTTGAAGTCCCTGCGGGGTAACTGACCGTGGAACCACAAGGCGCACGCCACATGAGCCAGGACGGCAAAGGTCCCGGCCGCAGGACCGTACTGCTGGCCGCGGTGCTCACGCTGTCAGCTGCCGTACCGGATCTCCAGCCCGACCGGCGGCGGGCGGCTGACGCTGCAGAAACGGTCACGGAACCGTCAAGCGTTCCCTCACACGCGCCCGCCCGGATTGTCGACGTAAACCCGGACGATTCCTCGCCCCTCCCCGCCTCAATGCCGTCCGTGCCGTCCCGGGCCGACATTGTCGCCGCGTACGGAAAGCACCAGGCCCACTACTGGGGACTGGAAGCGCCCGGCGTCCTGACAAGGCTGCCACCGGCTTCACAGGGCATCTCGCTGACCTTTGACTTTTGCGGCGGACCCGGCGGCAGCGGCTATGACCCGGCGCTGCTGGACACCCTCCGCCAGAGGCACATCCCTGCCACGCTCTTCCTGAACTCGCGGTGGATCACCGCCAACCCCTCAACAGCACGGCAATTGGCAGCGGACCCGCTGTTCGAACTGGCCAACCACGGAACATCGCACAAGCCGCTGTCCACCACTGGAAACAACGCCTACGGGATCCCCGGGACAAAGAACGCCGGAGAAGTCTATGACGAGGTCATGCCCAACGACCTGTCGCTGGCCGGGATCACCGGCGCCCGTCCCCGCTACTTCCGCCCCGGCACCGCCTACATGGACGACGTCGCCGCAGACATCCTCCATGCCCTGGGTGTCAGGCCTGCAGGCTTCAGCATCAACGGCGACGGCGGCGCCACCTACCCTGCCGCCGTCGTCGCCAAGGAAATCGGCAAGGCCAGGCCGGGGGACGTGGTGATCTGCCACGGCAACCACCCGAACGGCGGAACGGCTGAGGGCGTGGCCCACGCCATCGACAAACTGCTGGCGGCAGGCATGTCCTTCACCCACCTGCCCTGACCACCGCTGCTTCGGACGCTGGCGGCCCCACCGCTGATCCGTTACGTTGGCAGGGACTCCCGCATCCAACGGTCCGGGAGGGCCGCGCGGGCAACAGTTGCACGCTGACGTTAGGAACCCTCGAATGCTGGAACAGAAGGAAGCCCCAACACTCCGCTGGGTCCCGGCCTGGGCCGACCTGCAGGGCCGGTCCGCCGAGCCGGCCGGCGCCGGCTTCATCCTGGACGCTGCCCACGGTACCCCGGACGAACCGGCGGAGTACGTGGCAGGCTGGCCCGGCCCGGACTGGGAAGAGCTTGCCGGCACGGCGGCGGCCAGGCCCAGGGCACGGCTGACCCTGATCGTCGCCGCAGCCGCAGCGCAGGCGCCCGCCCCGCCTGGATTCGCCCCCGCCGCCGAGCGGATTCTGCTGCACGCCCCGACAGCCCAGCTGGACACCGGCGTCGACCTGCCCGAGAATTCCCAGGTGGCCCTGGCACCCATGGACAGCTACGACGCCGTCGAAATCACTGTCTTTGACCACCCGGTGGCCAGGGGCCGCGTCCAGGTGCGGGACGAAGCTGCCGCCGTCACCATCCTCGAAGTCCCGGAGGGCCCGGACAAAGAAGTCTTCACGCGGGCCCTGTTCGCGGCCATGGCTGAAGAAGCGTTCCTGCATGGCGCCGCGCACCTGCACATGGTGGTTGAACCGGATGCAGCCGCCGGCTTCCAGGAGTCCGGCTGGACCACCGCAGGCCGCGTCCTGGGTTACGCCACGGCATAACGACGGCGGCGAGCGCCTAGTCCGGCCGTCCCACCACCACCTGCGCCGGGCTGTGCGTGAGGTAACCATTCGCCCACGAGAACAGGGCCCGGATTTTCTGCTGGAATCCGGGCAGCAGGGCAAGGTGCACCGCGAGCCAGGACACGAACGCCAGCGGCCCCTGCAGTTGCAGGCGCCGCCGCCCCAGCTCCGCCACCGCGGCGCCCCGGCCCACCATGGCCATGTATCCCTTATCCCAGTAGCGGAACGGCTCCCGCGTGCCGCCGGTCAGGTCGGCATGGATGTTGCGCGCAGCCCATTTGCCCGATTGCTGGGCCACCGAGCCGAGCTGCGGAAGTTTATTGCCGGCGGCATCGGTGATGTTGGCGGAGTCGCCCAGCACGTAGACGCCTTCGAAGCCGGAAACCGTCAGGTCCGGTTGGACATCCACGCGCCCGCCCCGGCCCTGCGGCAGCCCGGACTCCGCGATGATCCGGCCCGCCTGGAGTCCACCGGCCCACACCACGATCCTGGCAGGAATAACCGTCCCGTCCTTGAGTGTCACACCGTCAGGCCTCACCTCGCCCACGGCCTGGCCCATGTGCAACTGGACGCCGAGCTTGGTCAGTCGGTCCCGCGCGTAAGCCTGGGATTTCTCCGAGAAGGCAGCCAGGACGTTGGGAACCATATCCACCAAATGCACATGGCAGCGTGCGGCCAGCCCAGGAGAAAAATACTTTGGCACCACGTATTTGACGTTCTCGGCCAGTGCCCCCGCGGTCTCCACACCCGTGGGGCCGCCGCCCACCACGATCACGTCGGCCCCGACGGCCGGCTCCCGGTCGGCCTCGTCCAGCACTGCCGTGATGGCCACGCTGAGGCGGGTGGCGTCTGCCACCGAGTACAGCGGGTAGGCGTGTTCGTCAGCGCCCGGCGTGTTGAAGTAATTAGGCACCGCGCCGGTGGCGATCACCAGTGCACGGGCCCGGTAGCTGGATCCATCACGGGTTGTCACCGCGCGGTTGGCAGCATCGATGGCTGTCACCTCCGCAGTCAGGACCCGCACGCTGTTGATGCGCCGGAATTCGGAGCGGAGTGGCCGGGTGACCGCTGAGACGCCGATCTGGGACGCGGCGACCTGGTAGAGCAGCGGCTGGAACTGCTGGTAGTTGTTCGTATCCAGCAGCAGCACCCGGATACCCTTGCGGCCCAACTCCTCGGCTGCCGACTTTCCGGCGAAACCGCCGCCAACCACAATCGCCTGGTATGAATCGTCCATTCGAGCAACATACCCCTCCCCGCGCACGAGTAACAGGGACGCCGGCATGGGCGGTCCGGATGGACGCGGCCGGCCGACCAGCCAGGGAGCGCCCAGGACCTTCAGGAGCCGGCACCTAAGATGGCGGCATGGAAGACGAAGCCCTGGCGGACATTGCGGACAGGCTCTACGCCGGGGACCTCGACGGTTTCATTGCGGCCCGGGCTGCCGCGGCCAAGGAGGCGGCGGGGCAGGACAAGGAGCTGGCGGCGGCGGTCCGGGCGCTGGCAAAACCGTCCGTGGCCGCGTGGGCGGTTAATATGCTGGCCCGGCAACGGCCTAACGTCCTGGCTGACCTGGCCGCCCTGGGGGAAAGGATGCGCTCAGCGCAGGAATCGCTGGATGCCGCTGCCCTCCGTGCGCTGGCACGCGAGCGCCGCACCCTGCTGGCTGCCGCCGTCGACACCGCACGGACCGTCGCTGCGGAGCAGGGGCGCCCCATCAGCAGCCCCATGGCCGCGGACGTGGAGGAGACCCTGCGGGCACTGACCGCAGACGAAGGAGCAGCCGCGGCCGTTGCGAGCGGCCGCCTGCTGAAGGTCCTGACCGCCGATGGCGTCAACCAGGTGGACCTGGCCGGAGCGGTGGCGCTACCCGGAACACTCCTCGCAGTGCCGTCTTCCCCCAGGCCATCACCGTCCCCGGCTGCACCGGACACAACGGCAGCAAAGACGCGGACGACGCCGCAACGCACCTCCCAGCCCAAGCCCGCCAAACCCCGCCTTGAGGCCGTGCGCCAAACTCCCCGGCCGGCGTCGCCCCCGGCGCTGGAACGGGCCAAGGCTGCCCATGCCCAGGCCAGGGCCGCCGAGGAAGAAGCCGCCCGGCGTTCGGCGGACCTGCAGGCGGAGGCCGAGGAGGCACGAACCGAGATCGCGGAACTGCGGCAGGAGACGGCCCTGCTCCGGGAGAGGCTGAAGGCCGCCGAGGAACGGCTGGAGATGGTCCGCAGGAAACTGTCCGGCATGGACGCCGAAGCCAAGCAGGCGGCCCGAGCCGCCGACAAGGCGCGCCGTGCCGCCATGCTGGCGCATGAACGCGTGCTGCGCCTGGGCAGCAACTGACCAGGAGGCACCCAGAGCAGTTGCCGGTCATCAAGGGTTGATCACGGCCCCGCCTGCGGAATGGTCTGGTTCGCACCGCTTGGGCGACATGCGCCCGCGGGGACAGCCGCGGCGGGCGTTCCTTTGTAACGTGGACACCAGCCGCACAGCCCGGCGTTCACGAGCTCGAAGGAACCCTGCAATGACAAGGTCACACCGGACACCGAAGCATGAGCCCGAAACAAGCGTTGAGCTGAACCCATTGTTCAGCCGGGCGGGTGAATCCACCCTCTTCCCCCGTTTCACGATGCCCGAGGGCGAAGCCCTGCCCTCCACCGCCTACCAGGTGGTCCACGACGAGGCGATGCTGGACGGCAACTCGCGGCTGAACCTGGCAACGTTCGTGGGGACGTGGATGGAACGCGAGGCCTCACAGCTCTACGCGGAAACCTTCGACAAGAACATGATCGACAAGGACGAGTACCCGCAGACGGCGCTCATCGAGACCCGGTGCTGGCGGATGCTTGCGGACCTGTGGAACGCGCCGGATCCGGCGAAGACCGTTGGTACCTCCACCATCGGTTCCTCCGAGGCGTGCATGCTCGGCGGCCTGGCCCTGAAGCGCCGGTGGCAGCATCGTCGGCGCGCAGCCGGACAGCCGACGGACAAACCCAACATCGTGCTCAGTTCAGCCGTCCAGGTGTGCTGGGAAAAGTTCTGCAACTACTGGGAAGTGGAAGCGCGCTTCGTTCCCGTGTCAGCGGAACACCCCAAGCTGGACGGCCATGACCTGGAGCGGTACGTGGACGAGAACACCATTGGGGTGGTGGCCATCATGGGCGTCACGTACACCGGGGCCTACGAGTCCGTGGCGGGAATCTCCGCGGCCCTGGACGTCATCCAGGCAAACCGCGGCCTGGACATCCCCATCCATGTCGACGGTGCATCCGGGGCCATGATCGCGCCCTTCCTGCAGCCGGAGCTTGACTGGGATTTCCGGCTCCCCCGCGTAGCCTCCATCAACACCTCCGGCCACAAATACGGGCTGGTGTATCCGGGCCTCGGCTGGATCGTGTGGCGGGACGAGGAAGCGCTGCCCGAGGACCTCATCTTCCATGTCAGCTACTTGGGCGGGGACATGCCCACCTTCGCCTTGAACTTTTCCCGGCCCGGCGCCCAGGTGCTTCTGCAGTACTACCTGTTCCTTCGGCTTGGCTTCGCCGGCTACAAGTCCGTTCAGGCGACCTCCCGCGACGTCGCGCTCTACCTCTCCCGGGAGATCGGCGCCATGGAAGCTTTCACCCTGTGGAGTGACGGCTCCGACATCCCGGTCTTCGCCTGGCAACTCGCCGAAGGCCACACCAAGAACTGGAACCTCCACCACCTGTCCGAGCGGCTCAGGATGAACGGGTGGCTTGTCCCGGCCTACCCGCTGCCCGAGGGACTCAGCGACACCACCGTGCAACGGATCGTGGTCCGCAACGGCTTCACCCGCGACCTCGCCGCCAGCTTCCTGGACGACCTCAAGAAAGAAGTCGCCTACCTGGACGCACTGACTTCGCCCATGCCCTCGGAGGGGCAGACGCCCGCCTTCCACCACTAGCAACCGGGAGCACGAGCCATGTGCCGATTGTTCGGGCTGCATGCCGGTCCGCGGACCGTCCGGGCGACATTTTGGCTGCTGGACGCCCCGGACAGCCTCACTGAACAAAGCCGGCGGGAGCCCGATGGTGCAGGCATCGGGACCTTCGACGCGGATGGCCGGGCCAGGCTGAGCAAACGGCCACTGGCAGCCTGGGAAGACCATGCGTTTGCCCGCGAAGCCCGGGAGCTGCGGAGCACCACGTTCCTGGCCCATGTCAGGTACGCGAGCACCGGTGCACGCACCGTGGCCAACACGCACCCGTTCGTGCAGGATGGGCGGCTCTTCGCCCACAACGGCGCCTTCACCGGCCTCGACCGCCTTGACCGCCACCTCGCCAGACTCGGCGTTGCGGACCTGGTGCGGGGCCAAACGGACAGTGAGCGGCTGTTCGCCCTCATCACGGCGCATGCCCGCACGTCAGGCGGCGACATCGGACAAAGCATCCTCCGGGCCGTCGAGTGGATCTCGGCGGAGTTGCCCGTCTACAGCCTGAACCTCATCCTCACCACTGCCACCGACCTCTGGGCGCTCCGGTACCCGGCCAGCCACGAGTTGTACGTCCTGGAGCGGAACCCGGCCGCCGAACCGGCCCCGGCTGCACCGCTGGATGCCCGAAGCCGGCGGATCCATTCCCGAAGCACCGATCTGTCAGTGTCTCCGCACGTCGTCTTGGCCACCGAACCGATGGACCACAATCCGCGCTGGCGGGCCATGGGGCCCGGAGAGCTGCTCCATGTGGGCCCGTCGCTGGCGGTAACCTCCACTCTCCCGCTCCCGGTGGATCCTGCACACCTGCTGACCCTGGCCGACCTTGAACCAGCAGCTGCAGCGTCCCAAAAGCCGTGATGGCCGCCGGCGCCCAGGCCTGGACGCTCCCCCGGTTTCCGGGCCGGATGGCAACACGCGGGCCGGATTCCAAAGAATGTCAGACCCCGGTTGCACACTGGATTCATGGAAAACCAAGCCGTACAGGAATTTCACGTCACCTACTTCGACGCTGATTGCGGCCGTGCCCGCGCCGAGGTCTTCGACTCCCTGGTGGAAGCCGAGCGTTTTGCCAGCAGGCACTGCACGGGCGAGGACAGCTGGGCCGTGGTGGATGCCGTCACCGTGGAGCACGTCAGAATCGCTGCCTGACCGTCCGGCAGCGGGAACACGCAATGCAGTGATCCCGGGACCGGACCGCCGGCCGCGTTAAAGGCGTCAGCCCATGCGGCCTGGCGGTTGCCGGCAGCATGGGCTGACGTTGGAGTGGCGGGAGTCCACCGGCCGGGTGTGGCCGTGGGCCGCCGTCGCGGGTCTGTGGAACCCGCGGGCTTACTGGAAGTCGGAAACGGCGGGATCCGGTCCGATGCGGCCCTCGCCGCGGTCAGTCCGGTCCAGTGCGTTGATTGCCTCGACGTCGTCGGCGTCCAGGGAGACCTCAAGGGCTGCGAAGTTCTCCTTGATGCGGGACTCGGTCACCGACTTGGGGATGACCACATTGCCGATCGCGAGGTGCCAGGCGATGACAACCTGCGCCGGGGTGGCCTGGTGCTTGGCCGCGATGGACGCCACGGCAGGGTCCTCCAGCAGCTCGCCGCCCTGGCCCAGCGGGGACCACGCCTGGGTCAGGATGCCCTTGTCGGCACCAAACGCCCTCAGCTCACGCTGGCTGAAGTACGGGTGAAGCTCGATCTGGTGGATGGCCGGAACCACTCCGGTTTCGTCGATAAGGCGCTGCAGGCCTTCGGCCGTGAAGTTGGAGACACCGATGGACTTGACCCGGCCGCGCTTTTGCAGCTCGATCAGCGCTTTCCAGGTATCGACGTACTTGTCCTGCTTGGGCTGCATCCAGTGGATGAGGTACAGGTCCAGGGTGTCCAGGCCAAGGCGGTCCATGGACTCCTCGAAGGCGGCGAGGGTCGACTCGTATCCCTGGTCCGCGTTCCACAGCTTGGTGGTAATGAAGATCTGCTCGGGCGAGAGGCCGGAGCTGGCGATGGCGCGGCCCACGCCTGCCTCGTTGCCGTAAATTTTTGCCGTATCGATGTGGCGGAAGCCGGCTTCGAAGGCCTGGCGGACAACCTTTTCAGCCACATCGTCCTCAACCTGCCACACACCGTAGCCGAGCTGGGGGATCGTGTTTCCGTCGTTGAAAGTCAAGGTAGGTGAAAGAGTCATAGGTTCATCCTGCCAAAGCCGCAGGCCCACAGGGCCCTTTTTCCCGCCCTGTCAGCCAGACGCGTAACGGCAATATTCGTTCGTCTGACCGGGAATAATTTCGTGCCCAGGGCGGGACTACTCCCCGCGGAGCCGGCGTTCGGCGTCGTCAACCTGCTCGTGGACCGCCTCGGCCCGGCGCCGGACGGACGCCGCCCCAACCGGCACCGGCCCCACAGCGAGCCGAAGCATGGCTGCCGCCTCCGCGGTGGTGGCCAGCGAGTTGCCCGCCTTGGACAAGGCGCGGTGCACATCCGCCAGTTCAGCCGGGATGTCCAGGCCATCACTGGGCGAACGGCGCTGGGCCTCCATGCACACTGCCCTGACCCGCTGCAGCAGGGCCGCGAGCTCGTTGGCAATCTCTACCAGTTCGCCGTACAGCTGGTCATCCTCCACCCCTTCGAGCACCTGGTGGAAGCGGTCCAAACCCCGGTGGAAGCGGTCGTGAGCACGGCGCCACAACCCCTTGCCAAGTTCGGCATCATCTTTGCGCCCCTGCCTGGCGGCGCTGAAAAAGCCCAAGCGCAGCCTACAAGTATTGCCCGGGACCGTGGTCCGGGTCTTCACGCTGGTTGGGCGTGCCCTGCGCCGGCGGCCGTGCCCCGGCCGGCGCCCGCTGGGGCTCACCGTTTTCACCGATGACGACGCCGGGCGCAATCATGGTGCCCGGCGGCAGCTGGCGAAGCTGCAGCTGTGCCGCAGCGTGTTCCCGGGCAGCGTTCTGTGCCGCGATGGCCGTCTGGATGCCATGGAACAGGCCCTCCAGCCAGCCCACCAGCTGTGCCTGGGCAATCCGGAGTTCAGCATCCGACGGGGTGGCGTTGTCGGAGAACGGCAGGTTGATCCTGTCCAGTTCAGCCACCAGTTCGGGGGCCAGGCCGTCCTCGAGTTCCTTGATGGAACGCTTGTGGATGGCTGCCAGCCGGCCCCTCGCCGCCTCGTCCAGGGGTGCGGACTTTACCTCTTCCAGCAGCTGCCTGATCATGGTGCCGATCCGCATCACCTTGGCCGGCTCGTCAACGAGGTCGTGCAGGCTGCTGCGCTGCGGCCTTCCGTCCGTTCCCCGCGGAGCCTGGAGCGGCGACGGGTCGTCCTCGACGGGGGTGCCTTCTACCGGGAGGTCCTCAGCTGCCTGAGTGTCATTGGGATCGCTCATGCGTTCATACTCTCATGCGCCATCGGGCCCCGGGACACTCCATGAACGCCTCCGGGGCCTTGTCCGCTGCGGGCTCAATCAGCAGCACCGGCCCTGCGGGTTGCGGTCCTGGCGGTCCGTGCGGTCCCGCCAGAATTCCCGCTCACCCAGGGCTGGTTCCTGGTGTCCGGTGGCCTTGTGGTGCTCCAGGTACTTGGCGTAGGCATCCGCACCCATGACACCACCCAGGTACCGCGCAAACCCGCGGAAGCCATTCGTAACCGCCGTGATTCCGGCGCTCATCAGTGTCCGCCCCGTTCAAGACGGGCGTCGGCGGGCACCTTGTCCCACTCCGCACCCAGCGCGCGCTCGGCCGCTGTCGGTACCAATCCGGCGGGGGCGAACACACGCGAGGGAACCGCAGGGTCTTCGTTGTCCGTGGTGGCAGCCCCGGACGCACGGTCACGGAACGCCTTGACCGTGGCGAGCACCGCCGTGGCGATCACGATGATGCTCAGCACCACGAAGATCACTGACAGCCAGCCCTGGATGGCCGTGTTGCGGACCACAGCTTCCATGGCGGCCACCGTCTTGGCGGTGCCGAACTCGGTCTTGCCATCTGCCAGTGCCTTGCTGAAGGCGGCGTTGTTCGCGAAGTACCCCACGGCCGGCACGGGCGAGAAGATCTTCTGGTAGCTGGCCGTAATGGTGACCACCGCGGCGAAGGCCAACGGCAGGGCAACGATCCAGAGGAACTTGAAGGTGCCGCGTTTGGCGACGATGGCCAGGCATACGGCCAAGGCAATCGCTGCCAGGAGCTGGTTGGCGATGCCGAACAGCGGGAACAGCGTGTTGATGCCGCCGACCGGATCCGTAACGCCCATCAGCAGCACGGCACCCCACGCGGCGACCATGACGGCGGTGCAAAGCCAGGCACCCGGCCGCCACGAAGCTTCCTTGAATTTGGGGACGAAGTTGCCGACTGAGTCCTGCAGCATGAACCGGGCCACGCGGGTGCCGGCATCCACGGCGGTGAGGATGAAGAGCGCCTCGAACATGATGGCGAAGTGGTACCAGAAGGCCATCATGGCCGTCCCGCCCACGAACTGGTGCATGATGTGCGCCAGCCCCACGGCCAAGGTGGGTGCACCGCCGGTGCGGGAGACGATGCTTTGTTCGCCCACGTTGGCGGCGGTTTCGCTCAGCAGCCCGGGGGTGATGTTCACGCCGCTCAGGCCCAGGCTGTTGACCCAGGCCGCTGCGGTTTCCACGGTGCCGCCGGTCAGTGCCGCGGGTGCATTCATAGCGAAGTAGAGGCCGCGGTCGATCGAGATGGCCGCAACGAGCGCCATGATGGCCACGAAGGATTCCATCAGCATTCCGCCGTAACCGATGTACCGGGTTTGCCGTTCCTTTTCCACCAGTTTGGGGGTGGTGCCCGAGGAGATCAGGGCATGGAAACCGGACAACGCACCACAGGCGATGGTGACGAACAGGAAGGGGAACAGCGCGCCGGAGAAGACCGGCCCGTTCTCGCGGCCGGCGAACTCGCTGAAGGCAGGGACAGTGATTTCCGGGCGGACCACCACGATGGCCAGCGCGAGCATCACGATCACGCCGATCTTCATGAACGTGGAGAGGTAGTCGCGTGGCGCCAGCAGCAGCCATACCGGCAGGATCGCGGCGATGAAGCCGTAAATGATGAGGCCCCAGGCGATGGTCACCTTGTCCAGGTGGAACACCGCGGCGCCCCATTCGGTGTGCGCGACCATGCCGCCGCCGATGATGGCGGCCATCAGCAGGAGGAAACCAATGATGGAGACCTCCATGACCTTGCCGGGCCGGAGGTAGCGCAGGTACACGCCCATGAACAGGGCGATAGGGATGGTCATGCCCACGGAGAAGACGCCCCACGGGCTTTCGCCCAGGGCATTGACGACGACGAGTGCCAGGATGGCCACGATGATCACCATGATGAGCAGGGTGGCAATGAGGGCGGCGGTGCCGCCGATGACGCCGAGTTCCTCGCGGGCCATCTGGCCAAGGGACCGGCCGCCGCGGCGCATGGAGAAGAACATCACCAGGTAGTCCTGGACCGCGCCGGCGAAGACGACGCCGACGATGATCCAGATGGTGCCGGGCAGGTAGCCCATCTGGGCCGCGATGACCGGGCCCACCAACGGCCCGGCGCCTGCGATGGCGGCAAAGTGGTGGCCGAAGAGCACGTTGCGGTCGGTCCGGACGTAGTCCTTGCCGTCGGCCTTGTACTCGGCAGGGGTGGCGCGGCGGTCGTCAGGCTTGGTGATGTACCGCTCAATCACCTTGGAGTAGAAGCGGTAACCAATCAGGTAGGTGCAGACGGAGGCGAACACGAACCAGATGGCGTTGACGGTTTCCCCGCGGACCACCGCCAGCATGAACCAGGCGACACCGCCCAGCAGGGCGATCGCCGCCCAGAGCGCGATCTTTCCGGGCGTCCATTTCCGGTCTTCGGCTTCGAGCGTTGCCTGGTCCACGGCGGGCGGGGGAAGGTCCGGGTCCGTCGCCAGCCCGCCCTCCGCCCGGGATCCGTTGTTCCGCTGGTCCGGTATTCCGGCCATGTCTCCTCCTTGAGAGTGTTCCCGCTTCTGCTAACCGGCACCCTACCAAGGCTCCGTCGGGCAGGAACGGCGGTGCGCGGCGCGCCTTGGGGCTGTGCGGTGAGCGGCGGCGAACCGGCGACGAACGAGCGGGAAACATGTGCGGGAAACGGGGTGGGTGGCTGCCGGCGCCTGTTCCTACCCCAGGCTGCGCCGTGACATGGGCACCCTGGCACGGGTGAGGGCCCACGCGAGCGCCGCCCCCGTCAACGGCACCGCCGCCATGAGGACGGACAGGTGCAGCCACGGGACTTCGACGGCGGTCCGCAGGTCCGTGGAGAGCGCCAGGAGGACGGCGGGCACGGTTCCAGCCAGTGTTCCCAGCACCACCCCGACGCCGCTGGTGAACAGTGCTTGGGACCCGGCCAGCGTCTTCCGCAACCGGGGCGCGGCGCCCACCCCGGCCAGCGTGGCATGGTCTGCGCGGGCGTCCGCCATTGACAGGCCGGTGGTGATCCCCGCAGCGCTGAAGGTGATGAGCGCACTGACGGCGACAATGACCCAGGTGGTCCACTGGCTGCCCTGGGAGATGCCCGGTTCAGCCCGGAAGGTCATGCCCGGCAGCCCGTAGACCGATGCCGCCGCGGCGGACGCCGCATCCGTTTCCGCCTCCGACGGGGCGCCGGCCAACTGGACCAGCAGGGCCGCTGGTTCCGGGTGCAAATCGAGCCGCTGCGCCGTGGCGGGTGACACGATGCCGTAATAGGGGACGGGAACCACCGGCTCGAGCACTGCCGCCGCGAGCGGCGTGCTGCTGACCGTGGACGGGACCGTGCCGGGCCCTTGTACCGCCGCCTCATGCGTCCGCACGTCCTGTGCCTGGAGCAGCACGTGTCCGCCGCTGACGAAAACCGGGTTGGTCACCACCATCCCGCCGGCGTTCAGCACGGCCAGGGCCTCTGGGGTGGCGTCCCGGCCGAGCACGGCGCGAATATCCTTTTCGCCGCCCACCAGCACCGTCCCGTCGTAGGACGACCGAAGGGCCATCGAGCCGCGGCACCGCCAATCACCGGGATCCGCCAGCCTCCCCTTCGGGGTTCGCGGACACGCGTTGGCCTCTGGCAGGGCCAGCGAATACTGCAGGCAGTTGGACGAGGACGTCCGGGCCGGCAGCCCGGGGCGGGCCTGGCCGTCCATGCAGGTTCGGGTGCTTTCCGGGGCGGTGATGGGGTGGCTCCATTCCACCGTGCCCAAAGCTCCGGCCACGGCAGCGGAAAGTGCGGACGCGTCCACGTGCACAGGCGGTTGCCTGCTGCCGCCGGCACCTGTCGGCGGGTCCACCACCAGGGGCAGCAACGCTTGGTTCTCCAGGCCTCCCCACCAGTGCGATTGCCGCATCCCCGCTTGTTGGCTGGCCGAGAGCACCATGGCGGCGCTGGCCAGCGCCGCTGCTGCAAGTACTGCGGCGACGGCGGGAACGCTCCGTCCCCGGTTCCTGGCCGAGTCCCGTGCCGCCATCCGGAGGGACAGGGTCATCCACTGCGTGCGGGAGGTGAGGCTGAGGACCAGCCAGCCGGTGACCATGACCAGGCCGGCAACGCCAAGCACGGCACCGAGGATCAGGATAGTGACCACCAGGGGCAGCTCCGCGGCCCGCTGGTCGGGATCGGAGGTGGACGTGCCCAGGACCCAGCCGGCCAGCAGGAGGACCGCCGCAGCCACCAGGGCCACGGCACCTGCAAGAGTGGACCGCCGCGCCGTCGGAGCCGGTGCCCGCCCCGATTTCAACGCGCCAAATACCGCCTGGCGTGACACCTGCCGGGCCGGCACCAGGGCTGCAATAACGCAGGCCACCAGGCCCATGGCCGCGGCGGCCAGGGTCATGGGGACGTCCGGGTGCACGCCCGCCAGCCGGACGGATCCGGCCAGTCGGACCAGATGGACGACGACGGCAGCGGCTCCCAGCCCCACCGCGGCCCCCGCGGCAACAGCGATGCCGCCAAGCCACAGTCCGCCTGCGGTGACTACCGCGCGGATGGTGGGGCTTTCCGCCCCGGATGATGCCAGGAGTGCCAACTCCCGCACCTGCTGCTTGGCTCCCACGGCGAACGCGGCGCCGGCCAGCAGGCCAACTTCCAGGAGTGCGAGCGCGCCGACCAGGCCGAAGGTGGCGTAGACGGCCAGCAGTGCCGAGGAGTCGTTGTGGGGCTGCGAACCCGGGACGACGCGCTGTTCGAGGGGCGGCGGGTCCAGGACCACGCTGCGGGACAGCACGGCCACGCCTTTGCTGTTGGCGTCCTTGATGTAGTCCCAGTTCACGGGCTCGGGCCCCACCAGGTAGTACGACACCGACAGGTGGGTCTGCGGTCCGGCGCCGAGATTCGCCGGCACCTGGCGGGACTGCAGGTACAGGAAGCTGTTGCCGTCCGAGGCCCCGGCATCGCGAATGGTGCCGACCGGCACGAAGGTTCCTGCCGACGTCGTGATTTCCTGGCCGAATGCGAGGTTGAAGCGGGCCATCAGCCCGGGCGAGGCAAGGACTTCCGCCCCTCCACGCGGCGCCCGCCCGTCCAGGAGCGTGAATTTCCCGGCGAAGGCCGGATTAAGTGCGTCCACTTCGCGCCCCTGCAGTGCTACCAGGGCTTCCCCAACCCCTGTGGTCAGCTGCAGCTGGCGCTGTGGCAGGACCTGGTAGCCGGCCGGCAGGACATCGCGGGGGTCGGCCGGCTTGAAGTCCGGGTCGTAGCGGCCGGTACTGGAGGCCACCATGGCATCGTTCAGCGGGTCCTGGAGCGAGTCGGCGCCGGGAACCGGGAGGGCGCTGAACCGGGCCTGCGTTCGGCCGAGTTCGTAGTCCACGATTTCCGCGGGCGTCCGCTGGGAGCTCTGGTAAAGGGTGGCTGCACCTGTCATCCCGGCCACCGGCACCATGATCAGCAGGATGATCAGCAGGGACCGCCCCTTGTGGCGGGCGATGTCGCGGCGCGCGAGCCGCACGGCAACGCGAAGGCTGCTCCGGCGGCCATGGGGCGCCGGAGCCACGTCCAACGGCATCAGAGTCCGGCCTGGGTCAGGAGCATGGTGGGGTCGTGCATGGCGGTGGCTTGGTCGATGATCCGGCCATCCCTGAGGAAGACCACCCTGTCAGCCCAGGCGGCATGCCGCGCTTCATGGGTGACAAGCATGACGGCGGCGCCGGCGTCGGCTCGGGACCGCAGGACCTCCATGACCCCCTGGCCGGTGGTGGAGTCCAGGGCCCCGGTGGGTTCGTCGGCCAGGATCAGCCGCCGTTGGCCCACGATGGCCCGGGCAATGGCTACGCGCTGCTGCTGGCCGCCGGACATCTGGTCCATGTACCGGGAGGCGAGCTCTGGTATCCCCACCTGCCGGAGCGCGTCGGCTGCCTGCCGGTGAGCCTTCCTGGCCGATGTCCCGTCCAGTTCCAGGGGCAGTGCCACGTTCTCCTCGGCCGTCAGCGTGGGAACCAGGTTGAAATCCTGGAACACGTACCCCACTGCGCGGCGGCGCAGCCGGGCCAGCTCGTTCAGGCCCAGCCCCGCCAGGGGCGTGGACTCCACGAAGACAGCGCCCGACGTCGGGCGGTCCAGGCCGCCGGCCAGGGCCAGCAGGGAGGACTTGCCGGAGCCCGAGGGGCCCATGACGGCCACGAACTCCCCCGCGCCGATGGTGAGGTCCACATCGCGAAGCGCGGCGACCGCCGTCGCGCCCGCACCGAAGGTCCTGCCGACTTTGGCGAGCTCGAGGACCTGCTGCGGCCCCTGGACGCTCACCGGCGGGCGTCCGCGTTCAGCGGGGAATCTTCCGTGACCCCGTTGGATGCCTTCCGGGCAATGGCCGCCGCGGCGGACTGTGCCTGCTGGACCATCCTGGCTTCGCAGAGGTCCAGCCAGCGGACCTCCGCTTCGGTTTGGAAGATCAGCGAGTCAAGCACCAGCAGCCAGGCGGTGTCCGCCGCGCGCTGGTTCGCCGCGGTGTCGCGGCGGGCCTTGGTGTAATCCTGCAAGGCCCTGATGGATGCCACGCGCTGGGCCTGGATGATGGCCTGGACGTCCACGCCGGGCAGCGTCACGGCGAGCGCGAGCTTGATGGCGAGCTCGTTGCGGGGCGGGTTGTTGCGTTCGACGGGCGCGGCGAACCAGCTGCGGACCTCGGCCTGGCCGGCCGGGGTGATGCTGTAGACGACGTGGCCCTCGCCGTCGTCGCCGTCCTTGGCCACCAGCGCATCGCGTTCCAGCCGGTCCAGCGTGGTGTACACCTGCCCGATGTTCAAGGGCCAGGTGGCCCCGGTGCGGTTCTCGAACTCGACCCGCAGCTGGTAGCCGTAGCGCGGCTGGTCCTGCAGCAGGGCGAGGAGGCTGTGGCGTATGGACATTGTGCTCCCCCGGGCTGGCATCTACCGGTATGCACGAGCCCCCAAGACTCGTGCATACCGCGTATGGACCACACTAACGGGCAGGGCATGTTCATGGCAATACTGAGTATCTAGGTCCCTACATGACCAGAAGGACCTTGCCCACATGGTCCCCGCTGTCGAAATAGCTGTGGGCCGCGCTGACCTGGTCCAGCGGAAAGGTCTTGGCAACGAGCGGGCGGATCCTGCCATCCACGATCAGCGGCCACACGGCGTCCCGGACGGCACTCATGATGGCCCCCTTCTCCGCCACGGGCCGGGGCCGCAACGCCGTGGCCACCACGGCCGCACGCTTCTTCAACAGCAGCCCCAGGTCCAGCTCCCCCTTGGTGCCGCCCTGCAGGCCGATCACCACCAGCCGGCCGTAGTCGGCCAGGGCATCCACATTCCGGGAAAGGTACTTGGCCCCCACGACGTCCAGGATGACATCGGCACCCTTGCCCTCATTTTGGCGGCGCAGGCTCTCGGGGAAGTCCTCTTCCTTGTAGTTGATGGCGATGTCCGCACCGAGGAACGCCTTGGCGGTGCCCACCTTCTCGTCCGTGCCTGCCGTAGCGGCAACCTTGGCGCCAAACGCCTTGGCCAACTGGATGGCCATGGTGCCGATTCCGCCCGTGGCACCGTGGATCAGGACCGTCTCACCCGGCTGCAACTGCGCTGTCATGACCAGGTTGGAATATACCGTCGCCGCCACCTCGGGCAGCGAGGCCGCAGTGACCAGGTCAACCCCGTCGGGCACGCGCAGCACCTGTTCGGCCGGGACCGCCACCTGCTGGGCGTAACCGCCGCCGGCCAGCAGGGCCACCACCTTGTCCCCCACCGAGAACGGCTTGCTGACGCCGGGGCCGAAACCTGAGATCCGGCCCGATACCTCCAGCCCGGGGATTTCGGAGGCACCGGGAGGCGGCGGGTAGAAGCCGCGGCGCTGCTGCACGTCCGCCCGGTTCAAGCCGGCAGCCACCACATCGATCAGCACTTCGCCCTGGCCGGGTACCGGCGCATCCACGTCGCGGACTTCCAGCACTTCCGGGCCGCCCGGTTCTGAGATGTAGACGGCTTTCATGGACCTCTCCCGTTCCTGATTCAAATCCTGGCTGCAACCAGTGTGCACCGGACTCCTGCCCGCGGCCTGTTTTGTTGCAGGCAAGTGCCTATGAAACACTACTAGCTGAGGAAGGTTGTCCGAGCGGCCGAAGGAGCTGGTCTTGAAAACCAGTGTGCGGTAACCCCGTACCAAGAGTTCGAATCTCTTACCTTCCGCAAGGGAACCCCTGGCAGCCGGCACCGGCCGCCAGGGGTTTTTGCTTTAAGTCCCCGTGCCCGGCCGTGTTGCCGGTACGTAAATTCTTTGGATAAAGCCGCCGCAAACACCTGGACGCAATGCTACTGGCGGGTATCGTTTGTGACTGCCGGCACACCCCCGGGTTGTCGGCGAGCATCACTCCCGCCACCAGCATCTCCGGAACGGGCTTGGGGAAAAGCCCGTGCCGGACGGTGGGGCGCTCCGCTGGGGAACGCCCCACCGAATGCACGCGCCAGCAACCTTGCGTTCATTCAGTGCTGTTGTCATGTGCCTGGACAACCAACAGGCCAGGCACATTCCTGCCCAGTCCGATCCATGAAGCATGGACGCACCCACCGGACCACCCACCCGGTACTCCTCAATGAAAGTAAGAGCGGATGCATCAAACACCCTGGAAGTTAGCGCTCGGTGCAGCATTGTCAGCGGGGCTCATCGCAGCCCCGCTGGCTGCTGTTCCGGCGGCCGCGGAGGTCTCAGCCGCGGCCGGCACATCCCCCGTTGTCATCAACGAGGCCTACCTGAGCGGCGGCAGCAGCGGCGCCGCGTACAAGAACAAATTCGTGGAACTGTACAACGGCTCCAACGCGCCCGTCTCCCTGGACGGCTGGTCGGTACAGTACCGCTCCGCCACCGGAACGGCCGCTCCCAGCGCAGTCGCCGCATTGTCGGGGTCCATTCCCGCCAAGGGCTACTACCTGGTTCAGGGCGGGAGCAACGGCGCCAATGGTGCAGACCTGCCCGCACCGGACCTCGTGGCCGGGGCGCTCAACTTCGGCGGCAGCGGAGGCACCATTGTGCTCGCCAAGCAGCCCACCGCCGTCGGACTTCCCACCGGGTCCGCGGTGGAGCCCGCAGGCGTGGCCGACCTCCTGGGCTACGGCAGCTCCAACACGTTTGAGACCAAGGCCGCCGCGGCACCCGCTTCCAACACCGACGTGAAGAGCCTGAACCGGACCGGAGGCGCGGACAGCAACAGCAATGCCGCTGACTTCACGCTCAGCGCCGCCATCACCCCCACGTCCTCCGGCGGTACCGCACCGGACCCCACACCGGTCCCGGACCCGGTCGACAAAACCATCGCCGAAATCCAGGGCACCGGCGTCGAAAGCCCGCTGGCCGGAGCCGCCGTCACCACCAAGGGCAAGGTCACCGCGGCCTTTCCCACGGGCGGACTGAACGGCTACTACATCCAGACCCCCGGCACGGGAGGCGACCTGAGCGCCACCAACCACTCCGCCTCCGACGGCATCTTCGTCTACTCGCCCGCCACGGTGGGATCGGTCCAGGCCGGAGACTACGTCCAGGTCACGGGCACGGTTGCCGAGTACTACGGAATGACCCAGCTGAATGTCACGGCGGCCACCGGCCTCACCAAACTGTCCGAGGCCGCACCCGAGGTCAAGCCCACCGTCTTCACGCTTCCGGCCGGCGAGGCCTTCCGCGAGTCGCTGGAAGGCATGCTGCTGGCACCCCAGGGCCCCTTGACCGTCAGTGACAACTACAGCCTGAACCAGTACGGCGAGATCGGCCTGGCCGGCGGCACCACCGCGCTGGAACAGCCCACCGCCGTGGCACCCTACGGCTCGGCAGAGTACGGCGCCGCCGTGGCTGACAACGCCGCCCGCGGCATCAAGCTCGACGACGGGTCCAGCACCAACTTCCTCAAGGACGCCACCACCAAGGCCGAAGTGCTGCCCTACCTCACCACCGCCGATCCGGTCCGGGTGGGCTCACCCGTCAGCTTCACCACCAACGTGGTGCTGGGCTACGCCAACAACTCCTGGAAGTTCCAGCCGCTGACCCACCTGACGGAGGCCAACAAGGCCACCGTCCAGCCGGCCCGCTTCGGCGCCACCCGCACCGAGGCCCCCGCGGCCGTGGGCGGCAACCTGAAGCTCGCCTCCTTCAACGTGCTGAATTACTTCCCCACCACCGGTGACCAAATCGCCGGCTGCAAGTTCTACACCGACCGCGCAGGCAACCCCATCACCGTCAGCGGCGGCTGCAACGTCCGCGGCGCCGCCAACGCCGAGAACTTCAAACGCCAGCAGGACAAGATCGTGGCCGCCATCTCCAAGTCCGGCGCCGACGTCGTCACCCTGATGGAGGTGGAGAACTCCGCACAGTTCGGCAAGAACCGGGACGACGCCCTGGCCAAGCTGGTGGAGGCCCTTAACATCCCCACCCCAGGCATCTGGGACTACGTCCGCACCCCCGCGAACGCACCCCCGCTGGCCGACGAGGACATGATCCGCACAGCGTTCATCTTCAAGAAGGCCGCCGCCGAGCCGGTGGGCGAATCCATCATCCACAACGACACGGTCGCCTTCGCCAGCGCCCGCAAGCCGCTGGCCCAGGTTTTCAAGCCCGTAGGCGCGCCTGATGACAAGAAGTTCATCGCGATCGCGAACCACTTCAAATCCAAGGGCTCGGCAGCCACACCGGACGACACCGACAAGGGCCAGGGCAATTCAAACCTCGCCCGTACCGCCCAGGCGCAGTCCCTGCTGGCCTTCGCCGACGAGCTGCAGAAGTCCAAGGCCACCGACAAGGTGTTCCTGATCGGCGACTTCAACTCGTACGGCAAGGAAGACCCGATCAACGTCCTCACCGGCGCAGGGTATGTCAACCAGGACGACAAGGCCAGGAATGCCGACGGCACGGCCAAGCACTCGTACCTCTTCGGCGGCCTGGTGGGCTCCCTGGACCACATCCTCGCCTCCCCGGCGGCCAACGCGGTGGTCACCGGTGCGGACATCTGGAACATCAACTCGGTGGAATCCGTGGCGCTGGAGTACAGCCGCTACAACAACAACGTCACCGACTACTACGCACCAGACCAGTTCCGCGCCAGCGACCACGACCCCGTGGTGGTGGGCCTGGACCTCCCGGCAGTCCCTGCCACCGTTGACCTGAACCTCCTGAACATCAACGACTTCCACGGGAGGATCGATTCCAACACCGTGCAGGTGGCCGGGACCATCGAGAAGCTCCGCGCCGCGGCAGCTCCGGGTGCCACGGCCTTCCTGTCGGCCGGGGACAACATCGGCGCCTCGCTGTTCGCGTCCGCAGTCGCCAAGGACCAGCCCACCATCGACGTCTTGAACGCCTTGGAGCTGAAAGCGTCCGCCGTGGGCAACCACGAGTTCGACGGCGGCTGGGCGGACCTGCGCGACCGCGTCATCGCGGGCGGCGCCAACGCGAAGTTCCCCTACCTGGGCGCGAACGTCTACAAGAAGGGCACCACCGAGCCGGTCCTGCCGGAGTACACGGTGCTGGACCTGAACGGCATCAAGGTTGCCGTGATCGGCACCGTCACCCAGGAAGTCCCCTCCCTGGTGACTCCCGCCGGCATCGCCGACCTCGACTTCGGCGACCCGGTGGACGCCATCAACCGGGTGGCCGCCAGGATCACGGCGGAGAAGCTGGCGGACGTGATCATCGTTGAGGACCACGACGGCGCCGGTTCCGGGGTGGTGGAGGGCGCCACCCTGGAGCAGGAAGTGGCAGCCGGGGGTCCCTTCGCCAAGCTGGTCACCGAAACCTCCCCCGAAGTGGATGCGATCTTTACGGGCCATACCCACAAGGAGTACGCCTGGGACGCCCCGGTGCCGGGCGCCGCGGGCAAGACCCGGCCCATCGTGCAGACCGGCAACTACGGTGAGAACGTGGGGCAGATCCAGCTGACCGTGGACACGGCCACCAAGCAGGTGACCGGGTACAAGGCCGGTAACGTCAAGCGCACCACCGACGCCGCAGCAGGGCTGGTGGCCGCCTACCCGCGCGTGGCCGCCGTGGACGCGATCGTGAAGAAGGCCCTCGCGGACGCCTCCGTGGTGGGCAACCAGCCCATCGGCTCGGTCACCAAGGACATCACCACGGCGTTCACCACCGACGCCACCGGTGGTGCCAAGCGCGATGACCGCGGCAGTGAATCCACCCTGGGCAACCTGGTGGCCGATTCCCTGCTCTCTTCCCTGCAGCCGGCCGAGCTTGGCGGCGCGGAGATCGGCGTCGTCAATTCCGGCGGCCTGCGCAACGAGCTGTACTACGCACCGGACGGCACCATCACCTACGCCGAGGCCAACGCGGTCCTGCCGTTCGTGAACAACCTGTGGACCACGTCCTTGACCGGTGCGCAGTTCAAGACGCTGCTCGAACAGCAGTGGCAGACCAACCCGGATGGCACGGTTCCCAGCCGGGCCTACCTGCAGCTGGGCCTGTCAAAGAACGTCAACTACACCTACGATGCCGCCCGCCCGGCCGGTGACCGGATCACGTCCGTGCGGGTGAACGGCGACCTGCTGGACCCGGCCAAGTCCTACCGGGTGGGAACCTTCAGCTTCCTGGCCACCGGTGGCGACAACTTCCGGATCTTCACCGCGGGCACCAACACCCGCGACTCCGGGCTGGTGGACCGGGATGCCTGGATCGGGTACCTCCAGAAGAGCAGCCCGGTGTCCCCGGACTTCGCCCGGCGTTCAGTGGCTGTCACCAACACCACTGCCGCTGAGGTCAAGCCCGGCGGACCGCTCACGCTGACGGTGTCCAGGCTTGACCTGACGTCGCTGGGCAGCCCGGTGAACACGGCACTGGCGGCCTCGTTCACGGACTCCGCCGGCACGGTGACCCAGCTGGGCACGGTCCCGGTCGCCGCCGGCGCCGCCGCCGTGAACCTTGCCGTGCCGGCCGGCGCTGCAGCGGGGACGGGCACCCTGGTGCTCACCGCCGTTGAATCCGGCACGGTGGTCAGGACTGCGGTCCTGGTTGCGGCGGACACTCCGTCGCAACCGGTCTGCGTCCCGCCGGTCAAGCCCACCCGGCCCGCCGACCTCAAGGGCCAGGCAAACTACGGACAGGCCATGGCCGCGTACCGGGCCTGCCTGCGCGGCTGACACCAGGATGCGCCATCACTTCCGGTTCCCTTCCTACGGTTTGGGGGCCGGAAGTGATGGCGCATCGGTGTTCAAGCCCTGGCCGGGTTATCCCCTGTTGAGGATGGCCGCCGCGATTTCGTCCGCATCGCGGAGGGTGCGCTGGCCGCTGCGGTAGGCGGGGCCGCCCTCCTGGAAAGCTTCGGCGGCGATGGCGGTGCCCCATTGTGCCGACGACAGCTGCAATCCCAGGACGAACAAGCCCTCCGTCACCGACCCGTTGGCCCCCACCGGCCGATACGGGTGGGGCTCCACGTCCAGTCCGGTGGACTCCACCGGGGCGCCTTCGGCGGTCATCATCAGTTTGGAGCGGACCAGCCCGTCCGCCAGCAGCTGTTCCAAGACCGGGGACTCGTTGGCTGACACCCGGTTGCCGGGGGCCAGCGCTTCCACCATGGTCCGCGCCGTCGCGGGCGGCCCGGAAACCCACGGTGAGGAAGCGGCAAACCGCGCCGCCCTCCGGTCCACGCCGAATTTGGGGTCCGGCCCAACGAAGCTCACCACCCCGGCCCGGGCGAGCGCGGCGAGTTGTTCGGAACGCAGCGCAGGCGGACCGCTGGCCAGGCCTTCCACGAAGGACTCGAACCAGCCGCGCAGTCCGGCCACCCAGGATTCGTCGGTGATGCCGCCGTCGGCCACTGCCGTTTTGAGGACGGCGCGTCCATGGTGCAGGGCGCCGATGGCCATCTTGACCGGATCGTCCTCGCCGAGCGCGGAACGGCGTGCGTCGTCCAGCAGGAATTCCACCACGGCGGCGTCGTGCTCGGCCCGGGAACCAAACGAACGGCCCGCCAGCGGAGCGGCCAGTCCCAGCAGGTCCAGGCGGTGCCTGGGGCCGACGTGGACGGCAAGGACGCTGTCCACGCCGTCCTCCCATTTCACGGCGCTGTGCGCATGCGGCTGCAGGGCTTCCTCGAGCGCGGCAAGGAATGCCGGCGCGTCCGGGACCGCTCCCGGTTGCGAGCGCACCAGCGTGGAGTAGTAGGCCCACAGGGTGTCACGGTGCAGCAAGGGCCACAGGTCGTGGTCGAAGGAGGGCCGGATTCCTGCCTTGGCCAACCGCCCGATCGCGGCCTCGGTGAGGTAGCGCAGCCTGACGGAGGGGGCGTAGTAGCCGTCCAGGGCGGCCTTGGCGCGGTACGGGGTGCCGCGCCGGGAGGCCGCGATGATCAAAGGCTCCTGGCCGGAGGGTTCGTACTCGAGCCGGTTGCCGGTGGACACGAATTTTCCGCCGCGGCCTTCGGTGAGCTGTCCCATGGTGTCAAAGAAGTTCAGTCCCATGCCGCGGACCAGGACAGGTTCGCCGGCCGGGATCCGGGACCAGTCCACATCCGCGGGCGCGGCGGGCGGAAAGTATTGCAAACCCAGCCGCGCGGCCGAATCTTGGAGATCGCGCTGTTCCGGGTTCAGGCGGGACGGGATGTGCCCCAGGGCGAGCACCACGGAGTTGGCCCTGATGCTCTCCCCGGTGGCCAGTCCGACGTCGAACATTCCGTCCCCGGTGGGGCGCGCCCACAGCGCGGACGTTTCGTGGAATTCGATGGTGACGCCGTCGGGGGCCTTGGCGAGCACGTCCGCCAGGGTGCTGCGAAGATACCGGCCGTACAGGGCACGGCTGGGGAAGTCCCGCGAACCCAGCACCGCGATTTCGGCCCGTTCGTCATCGGTGAGCGACGGCAGCGGATCCCTCTGCTGCCTCAGCCGCCATTCATCGAATGTGGTACCGGCAACCGGCGCCGGCAGCGACGGGTCCTGGGGAATCAGCGTGGGATAGAACGACTGGGTATTCATCAGGAACAGCCGGGACTGGCCCGGCTGCCAGACATGGCCTGGGCCTGCCGGATACGGGTCCACGACGTCGATTCGCAGCCGCACGGGGCGCCCCGCCGCGGCTGTGTGGGCGAGCAGCCGCTCCAGCACACTGGTGCCCCGGGGGCCGGCGCCGATGATGACGGCCCGGGTGCTCTGCGATAATTCCACGCCATCCAGCGTACGGGCTCAAGGCAACCGGCGCCCCGCACGCTTGACTTGCCAGCCTCGGGGGATGTTGTTTGGATGGGGCGCATGACCACCACAGCAGCTGATCAAGCGTCCGTTCCCGGTCCTGGCCGGGACACCACCGCTACCCCGTCCCCGGGCTCCGCTCCCGAACCAGTCGACGAGAATGTCTGGCTGGAGGACATCTACGGCGAGGAGCAGCTGGCCTGGGTCAAAGAGCAGAACTCCCGCACCGAGGACCTGCTCGAGGGCGCTGACTACACGGACCTGGAAGCGGGCATCCTCGAAGTCCTGGATTCCACCGACCGGATCGCCATGGTGGGCAAGCGCGGCGACTGGTACTACAACTTCTGGAAGGACCGGCAGAACCCCAAGGGCCTCTGGCGCCGCACCACGTGGGAGAGCTACTGCACCGATTCCCCGGAGTGGGACGTCCTGCTGGACATCGATGCACTGGCCAAGGCTGAGGGCGAAGAGTGGGTGTTCCACGGCGCCACGTTCCTGCGTCCGGCCGCGGGCGAGCCCTACCGGCTGGCCCTGCTGGCCCTCTCCCCCGACGGCGGCGACGCGAACCGGTACCGCGAGTTCGACGTCGAAGCACGCGGCTTCGTGGATCCGGCGGAGGGCGGATTCGACCTCCCGACCGCCAAAGGCAACGTGTCCTGGCTGGACGCGGACACCCTGCTGGTTGCCTCCACCGCAAACGGCCTGCCCAGGACGGCGTCCTCGTACGCCCGGACCGCGGTGACCCTCAGGCGCGGCGGTTCCCTGGCCGGCGCCCCACGCCTGTTCGAGGTGCCCGAGGACCACATGATGGCCATCGTGGCGCACGATTCCACCCCTGGCTTTGAGCGCACCTTCGCGGTGGACTACATCGACTTCTTCAACCGCACCAACCTGGTGCTGCGGGGCGACGAGTGGGTGCCGATCGACGTGCCCACGGACGTCAACGTGAGCGCCCACCGCGAATGGCTGCTCTTCCGTCCGCAGCAGGACTGGACCGTGGACGGCACCACGTACCCGTCCGGGGCCCTGCTAGCGGCCGGGTTCGAGGACTACCTCGCGGGCAACCGGCAACTCACGGTCCTGTTCACGCCCGATGCCCACACCTCGCTGCAGTCCTGGAGCTGGACCCGCAACTTCCTGCTGCTCAACCTGCTCAGGGACGTTTCCTCCGAGATCCGGGTGCTGGATCCCTCCCGGCCGGCCGACGGCGGCTGGGCGGCCACGCCCCTGGACGCGTGCCCGCCGCTGCACGACGTGAACGCCTACGCCGTGGACGACGAGGACGACGAACCGGCCAACGGCGGCGCAGGCGATGACTTTTGGCTCATCGCCACGGGCTTCACCACCCCCACCACCCTTATGCGTGGCACCCTGGAGCGGAGTGCCCCGGACAGGGCGGGCGACGGAGCGACCGGCGTGGTGAGCCGGCACGCCGCCATCAAGGCCTCGCCGTCGTTCTTCGCTGACGCCGACTATGAGGTGGAGCAGCACTTCGCCGTGTCCGACGACGGCACCCGGGTCCCGTATTTCCAGGTAGCCCCGCGCGGGCTGGCCTTGGACGGGCAGAACCCCACCCAGCTCTCCGGCTACGGCGGGTTTGAGGTCTCCCGGACGCCCGCGTACAGCGGCACGGTCGGCAGGGCCTGGCTGGAGCGGCGGACGGCTTTGTCGGACGGCAGCGACGGGAAGGCACCGCACTCGCGCGGCGGGGTGTACGTGGTGGCGAACATCCGCGGCGGCGGCGAGTACGGGCCGGCCTGGCACCGTGCCGCACTGAAGGAAAACCGGCATAAGGCCTACCAGGACTTCGCAGCGGTGGCCCGGGACCTGATCTCACGCGGAGTGACCTCTCCGCGGCGGCTCGGTTGCGTGGGCGGCTCCAACGGCGGCCTGCTGGTGGGGAACATGCTCACCCGGTATCCGGAACTTTTCAGGGCGGTCTCCTGCGGTGTGCCGCTGCTGGATATGCGCCGCTACACCAAGCTGTCCGCCGGGCACTCCTGGATCGCCGAGTACGGCGACCCGGATGTTCCCGAGCAATGGGAGTACATCAGGGCCTTTTCGCCGTACCACCTGCTCAAGGACGCGGTGGAGTACCCGGAAACCTTCATCTGGACGGCCACCTCGGACGACCGGGTGGGCCCGGTCCAAGCCCGGAAGATGGCCGCCCGGATGCTGGCAATGGGGATCCCGAACGTGTGGTTCCACGAAGCGCTGGAAGGCGGCCACGCCGGCGCCTCCGACAACCGGCAGGCTGCCGCGCTCCAGGCCCGCAGCCAGCATTTCCTCTGGAAGGCGCTGGCGGGCTGAATGGCGGCCGGGGTGGCGGTCCGCAGGGCTGTGGCCGGGGACATCGAGCAGCTGGCCCAGGTACACATCCGCTGCTGGCGGGAAACGTACCGGGGCATGTTGACTGATGCCTTCCTTGCCTCGGTGGATCCCGCAGGCCGGCTTGCCCTGTGGCGGCACCTGCTGGACCGCCCGGACCCCGCCGAGGCGTGGGTGGCCTGCGACGGCGCAACGGTGGTCGGTTTCGCCGGACGGCGGCGGCTGCCCGCCCCGGGTTCCCCCGAGGGGCACCCGCCGCCGGCTTCCGGCGACCTGGAGCTGTGGGGGTTGTATGTGCTGGCCTCGCACCAGCGCCTCGGCCTTGGCGGCCGACTGCTGACCGCTGCGCTGGGCACCCAGGCGGCGAGCCTCTGGGTGGCGGCAGCGAACAGCAACGCCATCGGTTTCTACCGCCGCTTCGGCTTTGAACCTGACGGCGCACGGGATGTCCTGGCGGACTGGGAGGACCTGCCGGAAATCCGGATGGTCCGCGCCGAGCAACGCCTCCCCTAGGACCTCCCTGCACCGGCATCCCGGGCCCGACTGCGAGGGGTGGCGCCGTTGCGGCCGTCGGGTTTGCCCGGCCGGGCACCGTTTTGCACTGCATGGCCGGATCTGCGTATCCTTGGTGGGCTAGGAATAGCAATTGGAGACGTGCCAGAGCGGCCGAATGGACTTCACTGCTAATGAAGGGTCGGGGTTAAACTCGACCGGGGGTTCAAATCCCCCCGTCTCCGCGTTTGGCCCCGGTCCCTGGACCGGGGCCTTTTGCGTTTCCGGACCCGGCACCGGGGGCGCCCCGGGCCAGTCCTAAGCCCGTTCGCGCATCAGCACCTTGAGAGGTTGGAGTCGCGAACACGCTTCTGATACGGCGGACGTTACGCCCCGCCCGCTCGGAAAACGCTGTCCGGCAGCCGGACGTGGCGAGCGGTGCCTACGGGCGCGGTGGCAGGATTGGCCCATGGCGGCACGCAGCAACTTACCCCGGCCCGAGGGCACCCGGACGGCATGGAATCCTCGCCTGGCACTCCTGGTGGCGGCGACCTTCTTCATGGAGTTCCTGGACGGAACGGTCCTCACCACCGCCATCCCCAGCATTTCCGCGGACTTCGCCATCGCCGCCGCGGACGTGAACATCACCATGACCGCGTACCTGCTGACCGTCGCCATCGGCATCCCCCTCAGCGGCTGGCTGGCAGAACGGTTTGGTGCCCGCCGGATCTTCTGCCTGGCAATCGCCGTCTTCACCCTGGCGTCGCTCGCCTGCGCCCTCAGCCAGGACCTCACCACCCTGACCTTGAGCCGCATTGCCCAGGGGGCTGGCGGAGCCATGATGGTTCCGGTGGGCACCCTGGTGGTCCTGCGCGGCACACCGAAGTCCGAGTTGCTGCGCGCCACCGCGTTCCTGGTGTGGCCCGGGCTCCTGGCACCGGTCCTCGCGCCGCTGGTGGGCGGAGCGCTCACCACCTACCTGTCCTGGCACTGGATCTTCCTGGTCAACCTTCCGCTCGGTGCCGCCGCGTTCCTGGCTTCGCTCCGGCTGGTCCCGGTAGCGCCGGGCGATCCCGGCCGGCGCTTGGACTGGCCCGGCATGGCACTGACCACTGTCGGGGTCGGAGCGCTCGTGGCCGGCCTGGAACTTGCCAGCAGCCACCCCGAACTGCCCTGGGCCGGGATCAGCGCCGCCGCCGGGGCCGCAGCGCTCACGGGGGCCGTTTTGTGGATGCGGCGCGCTCCGCATCCACTGTTCAACCTGCAAGTCTTCCGCGCCCGCACGTTCCGGGCCATGGCTACCGGCGGTTTCGTGTACCGGGTGACCATCAGCTCGGTCCCCTTCCTGTTGCCGCTGATGTTCCAGACCGGATTCGGATGGACTCCCCTGCATGCGGGAGCACTCGTGGCCGCAGTGTTCATCGGGAACATCGGCATCAAGCCGGCTACCACGCCGCTGATCCGGAAGTTTGGCTTCAAGGCGATGCTGGTGTTTGCCTCGCTGGCGTCCGCCGTCACCTTCGCCGCTTGCGCCCTGCTGACGCCTGAGACCCCGGAAGTGCTGATGTTCGCACTGCTGGTCTGCAGCGGGGCGTTCCGCTCCATCGGCTTTTCGTCATATGCGTCCGTGCAGTACGCGGACATCCCGCCGGCGCAACTCACCTCCGCCAACGCGGTGTCGGCGACCTTGGTGCAGCTTGCCACGGGATCGGGAATCGCCGTCGCAGCTCTGCTGATCCGGACCTTTGATTGGATTTCCCTCGGACACCAGGACGCCGCCGGACCATTCCGGGCCGCGTTCCTTGCCATGGCCATCCTGATGCTGGCCAGCACCGCGGACAGCATCCTCCTGCCGCGGCACGCCGGCGCTGCCGTCAGCCGGCCTGGGCCAAAACCAGGGGAAGCACCGCTCCCGCCCCGGCCTGCCCAAGGGCGCGCCCCGCGACCGTGAGGGTCCACCGGCTGTCCACGAGGTCGTCAATCAGCATGACCGGCTGGCCCTGGACGGACTGCAGCGCGGCCCCAAGTTCCGGCCCCACCACCAGCCGGTCCCACACTCCGGCCAGCCGGTACGCACTGTTCCCGCCACGGCCGCCGGTGGGACCGCCGTGCGCCAACTGCAGCTCGCCAAGGTAGGGGATGCGGCCGATATCCGAGATCCCGCGGGCCAGCGAACCCACCAGCTGCGGTTTGCTCCGGGAAGGGATGCTGACGATCGCAGCCGGCCTGCCGGCTCCGCTCCACCCCGGGTTCCGGGCATCCCCGGTGCCCCATTCGCGCAACACCTGCACGCAGGCCTGGAGCATGCCGGGATCCACCGCCCGGTCCTCCGCGCCGGAGGCGAACAGCTCCCGCAAGGCCCCGCCCCAGCCCAGGTCCGTCAGCCGCGCGAGGACCCGCCCGTCCGCAAGGCCTTCCCCGGGCTTGAGCTTGCCCTTCACCGGAACCCCCAGGCGGTCCATGCCGCTGGGCCACTGCAGGCGCGGCTCCAGGACTCCGCCCGCCCTGCTCAGGGTCTGGCCGGCGGCCGCCGTGGCCTCGACCGCGACGTCGACGGGGAACCATTGGCCTGCGCAGTTGTCGCACCGGCCGCAGGGCCGGGCCGTCTCATCGTCCAGGACCGAGGTGATGTACTCCATCCGGCAGCCCGCGGTGTCCTGGTAGATCACCATGGAGTCCTGCTCGTCCACGCGCGCCTCGGCGATCCGGCTGTAGCGTTCGGCGTCGTAGGTCCAGGGTTGCCCGGTGGCACGCCAGCCGCCGCCCACCCGTTCCACGGCGCCGTCCACGGAAAGCACCTTCAGCAGCAGCTCAAGCGGGGTGCGCCGCAGGTCCACCCTGGCTTCCAGCGCCACCGTTGACAGGGCCGTTCCGGCCTCGGCCAGGGCGGTCAGGACGGCCCCGGCCTTCTCCTCGGACGGCATGGATGCGGTGGCAAAGTATTGCCAGATTTCGCGGTCCTCGGAGCCGGGCAGAAGCAGGACGTCTGCGTTGGCGGCGCCGCGGCCGGCACGTCCCACCTGCTGGTAATAGGCCACGGGTGACGACGGTGCGCCCAGGTGGACAACGAAGCCGAGGTCCGGTTTGTCGAAACCCATACCCAGTGCCGACGTGGCAACCAGCGCCTTGACCTCGTTGTCCTTCAGCAGTTGCTCCGCCCTTTCCCGGTCGGCCGGATCGGTCCGGCCGGTGTAGGCGAGCACGTGGTGCCCGGCCTCGGCCAGCAGCCTGGCGGTGTCCTCCGCTGCGGACACCGTCAGGGTGTAGATGATGCCGCTGCCGGGGAGGTCTGCGAGGTGCGTCAGCAGCCAGCCCAGGCGCGCTTTGGAATCAGGAAGTGACAGGACGCCGAGCCGGAGCGAATCGCGGCCCAGGGCGCCGCGGATGGTCAGGACCCCTGCCCCGAGTTGTTCCTCGATATCGTGCACCACCCGCGAATTGGCCGTGGCCGTAGTGGCCAGGACCGGCACGGAATCCGGCAGCCGCGTGATGAGGTCGGCGATGCGGCGGTAGTCGGGGCGGAAGTCGTGGCCCCAGTCGGAGATGCAGTGGGCTTCGTCGATGACCAGCAGGCCGGTCCGACGGAGGAGTTCGGGCAACTGGTTTTCACGGAAGGTGGGATTGGTCAGCCGTTCCGGGGAAACCAGGAGGACGTCCACGTCGTCGGCAGCCAACTGCTCACGGACCGTGTCCCACTCCAGCTGGTTGGCGGAGTTGATGGCCACGGCGCGCACCCCGGCCCTCGCAGCGGCGGCCACCTGGTCGCGCATGAGGGCGAGCAAGGGCGAGACGATCAGCGTGGGCCCGGCGCCCCGGCGCCGCAGCAGCAGGGAAGCCACGAAGTACACCGCAGACTTGCCCCAGCCGGTGCGCTGGACCACCAAAGCCCGCCGCCCGGCGTCGACCAATGCCTCAATGGCTTCAAACTGCCCGTCGTGGAACACCGCATCGGGATGCCCCACCAGGCCGCGAAGGACCTCGAGGGCTTGAGCGTGGGTGGCGGTGCCCGGCGTCCCGGGACCTTCCATGTCTGCAACGGCGGTAGTGGCAAGGGTGGACGTGTACTGGTTATCGGCCATTGATTCAGTATCCCAGCACCCCCTGACACCGGTCACAGGCCGGGACTGCTATGTGGAAAGCTGCGGCCGGAGCACCCGAATGCGCGCAGCTGTTACGAAAGTGCGCCCGGAACCAGCTTGGCTGCCTCCGCCGCCCACGTAAGATAAAGCCCGTGACTAGCGAACAGACAACGACATTTGATCTCTCGGCATCCTTCAAGGCCTACGACGTCCGAGGGATTGTGGGCGAATCGATCACCGCCGAAATCGTCGAAGCCGTGGGGGCCGCGTTCGTGGATGTCCTCAAGCTCGAAGGCCAGACCATCGTGGTGGGCGGTGACATGCGCCCCTCCTCCCCCGAGTTCACCAAGGCCTTCGCCAACGGAGCCGCAACCAGGGGCGCCAACGTAGAGCTGCTGGACCTGATTTCCACCGATGAGCTGTACTTCGCCTGCGGTTTCCTCAACCGCGCCGGCGCAACCTTCACCGCCAGCCACAATCCCGCCGCCTACAACGGCATCAAGATGTCCAAGGCCGGTGCCGTCCCGATTTCCTCCGAAACCGGCCTCAAGGAGATCCAGGCCCTCGCGGAGCAGTACCTCAACACCGGGTCCATCCCCGCCGCCGGCACCCGCGGAAGCATCAGCGTCCGCGACGTCCTCAAGGACTACTCCGAGTACCTGCGCAAGCTGGTTGACCTCTCGGCCTCCCGCCCGCTGAAGGTGGTGGTGGACGCCGGCAACGGCATGGCAGGCCTGACCACTCCCGCCGTGCTGGGCGACGCGTTGCTGCACAAACTCCCGTTCGACATTGTTCCGCTTTACTTTGAACTGGATGGATCCTTCCCCAACCACCCCGCCAACCCCCTGGAGCCGGAGAACCTCCGCGACCTCCAGGCGGCGGTCATCAAGCACGGTGCGGACATCGGCCTGGCCTTCGACGGCGACGCAGACCGCTGCTTCGTCATCGACGAGAAGGGCGAGCCCGTGTCCCCGTCCGCCATTACCGGGATGGTGGCGCGCCGCGAGATCGCCCGCGCCAAGGCACAGGGCGAGGAAAAGCCCACGATCATCCACAACCTCCTGACCTCCCGTGCCGTCGCCGAGCTGGTGGAGCACGACGGCGGACGTGCTGTCCGGACCCGCGTGGGCCACTCGTTCATCAAGGCGGTCATGGCCGAGGAAGGCGCCGTATTCGGCGGCGAACACTCCGCGCACTTCTACTTCCGCGATTTCTGGAACGCGGACACCGGCATGCTGGCAGCCATGCATGTCCTGGCAGCACTGGGCGAGCAGGACGGCCCGCTGTCCGACCTGGCACGCGAATACGAGCCCTACGTCAGCTCCGGCGAGATCAACTCCGAGGTGGAGGACAAGCCGGCGGCGGTGGAGCGGGTACGCCAGGCTTTCGCGGACGAGGACCTCACCATCGACACCCTGGACGGCAGCACGTTCACGGCCAACGACGGCAGCTACTGGTTCAACCTCCGCCCCTCCAACACCGAACCGTTCCTGCGGCTCAATGCCGAGGCGACGGACCGAGCCACCATGGAGCGCGTCCGCGACCGCGTCCTCTCGCTGGTACGGGCCTAGCAGCGGATGGCAGACCACACCGGGCAGGCAACGGAGGGCCCCGGCGGCCAGGAGAGCTGGCGCGATTCTGTTCCGGAAGCCACGGCAACCGACCTGGAGAACCTCCTGGGGACGGGTGTGAGCGCGGCCCAGGAGCAGCTCCAGCGCAACGGCGGCTTCCTGCCCTTCGCGCTCACGGTCCAAAACGACGGCGAGGTGCGGCTGGTTGCCGTCTCCCCGGCGGAAGCCGGGGAGGACACGGACGGGGATTTCGACGCCGAGGCCATGATCCAGGACCTCCAGGCGCTCCTGCGGCAGAACCGGGACGACTTCCGCGCCGCCGCCGTCGTGTGCGACATCCTGCTGGTGGAGGAGGATTCCGACGCCATCCACGTGGCCGCGGAGCACCGGGACGGTTCGCTGTTTGCCGCTGTGCTGCCCTATGCCGCCAACCCCAGCACCCAGTCCTGGGATTTTGGCGAGCTGGGCGCGGACGCCAGCGAGCCCGCCATCTGGGTGGACTAGACCAGCGGCAGCCGTGAAGATCAACGCCTTCGCCGACGTCAGCCTGCGGGCACTCATGGTGCTCGCAGCGGTCCCGGACGGCACCCTGCTGACCACCCAGAGCATCGCGGACTCGGTGGGGACGCCCTACAACCACGTCAGCAAGGCGATGGCCAAGCTGCGGAGCCTGGGGCTGATCGAGGTTGTCCGGGGCCGCTCCGGCGGGTCCCAGCTCAGCCATGCCGGGCGCACCGCCAGCGTGGGGCAGATCCTGCGGCAGCTCGATTCCCGGCTGGATCCGGCCGATTGCGTATCGCCGGCCGGAAATTGTCCACTGATCACCGAATGCCGGCTCCGGAGCGCCCTGGCCCGCGCACGCGAAGCCTTCTACGCTGAGCTCGACTCCGTGGTGATCGCGGATCTTCCCCAAGCCCGCCAGATGGCGCCCGTATTCCAGGTGATCGGCCTCCGCCCGGGCTTGTAGCCCAACGTATCCGGGCATTACCTGCCAGTTTGATTTCCAACTTCTACACAGTGTAGAACTGAGGCCGAATACTTGTATTTGAAATACAAGTTTCCATCCGGCCGGACGAAGGCCCCGGCCATAACCTCAGGAGTTCAGATGCTCTCGGACAAGTCCCGCCCCGTCATTGAGGCCACCCTGCCGCTGGTCGGCTCCAGGATCGGATCCATCACCCCGAACTTTTACGCCCGCCTGTTCGCGGCGCACCCCGAACTGATGGATGGCCTGTTCAGCCGCTCCAACCAGCGCTCCGGGAACCAGCAGCAGGCCCTCGCCGGGAGCATCGCAGCCTTCGCCACCCACTTGGTCAACAATCCGGGCACCCTGCCGGAGACGGTCCTTTCCCGCATCGCGCACCGGCACGCCTCCCTGGGCATCACCGAACCGCAGTACCAGGTGGTCTACGAGCACCTGTTCGCCGCCATCGCCGAAGACCTCGCCGAGGTGATCACTCCTGAAATCGCGGAGGCCTGGACCGAGGTGTACTGGCTGATGGCGCACGCCCTGATCAAGCTCGAAAAGGGCCTCTACGCCGCGCAGGCCAACGACAAAATGTGGACGCCCTGGCGGGTGGCAGCCAAGGCACCGGCAGGAACCGGGTCCATGACCTTCACCCTGGAGCCGGCCGACGACACCCCCGTCACCCCCGCCTTGCCCGGCCAGTACATCAGCGTCAAGGTGGCGCTCCCCGACGGACTGCGGCAGGTGCGGCAGTACTCGCTTTCCGGCGATGCCGGCACCAGCCGCATCTTCACCACCAAACTCGACGACGGCGGCGAGGTCTCCCCCGTGCTGCACCACACCGTCCAGGTGGGCGACGTCGTCGAGATTTCCAACCCTTACGGTGAGATCACGCTCAAGGACGGCGACGGCCCGGTGGTCCTGGCCTCCGCAGGCATCGGCTGCACCCCCACCGCGTCCATCCTGCGGTCGCTGGCCGAATCCGGCTCTGACCGGCAGGTGCTGGTGCTGCACGCGGAAAGCACCCTGGACAGCTGGGCCCTGCGCAGCCAGATGACCAGCGACGTCGAGCGTCTGGACGGCGCGGAACTGCAACTCTGGCTGGAGCAGCCGGTGGACGGCACCAGGCAGGGTTTCATGTCCCTGCGCGAAGTGGACCTCCCGGCCGGTGCGTCCCTCTACCTCTGCGGCCCGCTGCCGTTCATGAAGAACATCCGCAACGAAGCCATCAACGCGGGCATTCCCGCCACCAGGATCCACTACGAGGTCTTCGGCCCGGACATCTGGCTCGCGAGCTGAATCCACCCACGGCCCGCTCCCGGGCCCACAGTACGACGACGGCCCCGCACCTTTGGGGAAAAGGTGCGGGGCCGTCGTCGTACAGATAAGGGGGCAGCTCAGCCCAGGCGGGCCTTGAGGCCTGCCAGTTCGGACTGCAGGGCTTCGGGCAGCGAGCCCCCGAAGTTGGCGAACCAGTCTTCAATGGAGGCCAGCTCGGTAGCCCACTCGGCGGGATCGACCTTGACGGCCTCCTCAACCTGCGCAGCCGTCATGTCCAGGCCTTCGAGGTCGATGGCCTCGCCGGTGGGCACGTAGCCGATGGGGGTTTCGACGGCGTCCGCCGTGCCTTCGAGGCGCTCGATGGCCCACTTGAGGACGCGGGCGTTGTCACCGAAGCCGGGCCAGGCGAAGCCGCCTTCGGAGTTCCGGCGGAACCAGTTGACCAGGAAGATCTTGGGCAGGCGTTCCGGGTTTGCCTTGGCGGACAGGTTTACCCAGTGGTTCAGGTAGTCGCCTGCGTCGTAGCCGATGAACGGCAGCATGGCCATGGGGTCGCGCCGGACCACACCGACCGCGCCGGCGGCGGCAGCGGTGGTTTCGGAGGACAGGGTGGAGCCCATGAAGATGCCGTTGGACCAGCTGCGGGCCTCGGTGACCAGGGGAATGGTGGTCTTTCGGCGGCCGCCGAACAGGATGGCAGAGAGCTCCACGCCGTCCGGGCTGAAGTACTCCTCGGCCAACATGTCGATCTGGTCGATCGGGGTGCAGAAGCGTGAGTTCGGGTGGGCCGCGGGCTTGTCCGAATCCGGCGTCCAGGAGTTGCCCTGCCAGTCGGTAAGGTGCGCGGGCACCTCCTCCGTCATGCCTTCCCACCACACGCCGCCGTCGTCGGTCAGCGCCACGTTCGTGAAGATGCTACTGCCCTTGGCGATGGCCCGCATGGCGTTGGGGTTGGTGCCCCAGCCGGTACCGGGTGCCACGCCGAACAGGCCGGCCTCGGGGTTGACGGCCCGCAGCTCGCCTTCCTTGCCGAACCGCATCCAGGTGATGTCGTCACCGAGGGTTTCAACCTTCCAGCCCTTGATGGTGGGATCCAGCAGGGCGAGGTTGGTCTTGCCGCAGGCGGAGGGGAAGGCCGCGGAAATGTAGTACGTCTTCTGCTCGGGGGAGGTCAGCTTGAGGATGAGCATGTGCTCTGCCAGCCAGCCTTCGTCGCGGGCCATGACGGAGGCGATGCGCAGGGCGTAGCACTTCTTGCCCAGCAGCGCGTTTCCACCGTAGCCGGAGCCAAAGGACCAAATGGAGCGCTCTTCGGGGAAGTGGACGATCCACTTGTCCGGGTTGCACGGCCACGGGACGTCATCCTGGCCCGGTGCCAGCGGCGCGCCCAGGGAATGCAGGGCCGGGACGAAAAAGGCGTTGGTCTCGGTGATCCGGTTCAGGACATCCGTGCCAATGCGGGCCATGATGCGCATGGAGGCAACAACGTAGGCGCTGTCAGTGATTTCCACGCCAAACTTGGGGTCCTCGGCATCCAGGTGGCCCATGACGAACGGGATGACGTACATGGTGCGGCCGCGCATGGAACCGGCGAAGAGCCCGCGCAGCTTGTCCTTCATCTCGCGCGGGTCCATCCAGTTGTTGGTGAAGCCGGCGTCACGCCTGTTTTCCGAGCAGATGAAGGTCTGCTCCTCGACGCGGGCAACGTCGGCGGGATCCGAGAACGCGGCGAAGGAATTGGGGAACAGGTCCTGGTTGAGGCGCGTGAGCGTTCCGGCAGCAACGAGTTCGTCGGTCAGGCGGGTGTTTTCCTCTTCGGACCCGTCAACCCAGTAGATGCGGTCCGGCTGCGTAAGCTCAGCAACCTCTTCGACCCATGCCAGCAAGCCGGCATGTGTGGTGGGTGCTTTCTCAAGCAGCGGCTTCTGCGCCAGATCGCCCATTGCAGTTCCCTTCCTCGGGTTCATCGGTGTGAGCTAAATGCTATGGTCCGGACCACTGGAGTTTTTTGGGAGCTTGACTGACATCTCCGGTCACGAAAAGTGAATTCCGCGGAAATCCAAGGAATTTTTGCCGCAGAATCGCGGATTAAGTGACAAAGGTCACCTATACCGGTCTAGTTGCCGAGATTACAAGGGTTTCGATTTGGCACTACGGCCCCGCCTCGCGTAAAGTAATTCGAGGTTCGGGGAGAGCGGTTCTTCTCCCGGGACGCGGAATGCGCCCATAGCTCAGCTGGATAGAGCGTCTGTCTACGGAACAGAAGGTCAGGGGTTCGAATCCCTTTGGGCGCACCAACAAGGTCCGCACCGGCTCGCCGGTGCGGACCTTTTTTGTACCCTCCAGGCGCCGCGTCCCGGCTAGGCTGTGCACATGATGCCCGAGGCCGCTGAGCGCGAATTTGATGTTGTTGTTATCGGCGCAGGCGCCGTAGGGGAAAACGTGGCGGGCCGCGTGGTCCAGGCGGGCCTGAGCGCCGTCATGGTGGAAGCGGAACTTGTTGGCGGTGAATGCTCCTACTGGGCATGCATGCCATCTAAGGCACTGCTCCGGCCCGGCACCGCCCTGCATGGGGCGCAGACCACCCCCGGCGCCAAGGAAGCCGTCACCCGAACCCTGGACGCCGCAGCCGTCCTGGCCCGCCGCAATTACTTCACATCCAACTGGCAGGACGACAGCCAAGTCAGCTGGGCGGAGGACACCGGCATCGAGCTGGTGCGCGGCCACGGCTGGCTGACCGGGCCCAAGGCGGTTGAAGTGGCGGGCCTGGATGGGGCGCAACACCTGCTGCGGGCCAGGCACGCGGTGGTCCTGGCCACCGGGTCCACCCCCAACAACCCTCCCATCGAGGGGCTGGAGGACGTGCAGGTCTGGGGCACCCGGGAAGCGACCTCCGCGGCTGAGATCCCCGAACGCCTCACGGTCCTGGGCGGCGGAGTCGCCGGCACGGAGCTCGCTCAGGCCTTCGCCCGCCTGGGCTCGAGCGTTACCCTGGTGGCGCGCAGCGGCCTGCTGGGCACCTTTCCGGAGGAAGCGGCGGCGCTGGTTGCGGCGGGATTGCGGGCAGACGGCGTGACCCTCCGGCTGCATACGGCCACCGAACGGATCAGCGCAAACGAGGACGGCACCCTCACCGTCAGCCTGGGCGACGGAACCACCGTCACGGCAGAAAAGGTCCTGGTCTCCACCGGCCGGCACCCGGCGCTGGAAGGCCTCGGCCTGGAAAGTGTCGGCTTCGAGCCCGGAGAATCGGGCCACCTGAGCCTGTCCACGGACACCACCGGCCTCGTGGAAGGGACCCCCGGCGACGACGACTGGCTGTACGCCGTAGGGGACGCCGCCGGGAAGAACCTCTTCACCCACCAGGGCAAATACGAGGCCCGCGCCACCGGTGACGCCATCGCCGCCCGGGCCAAGGGCGGGCTCAAGGGAGCCCCGGGCGACTGGACCAGCTGCGCCCAGACGGCCAACCAGCACGCCGTACCCAGCGTCGTCTTCACGGATCCGGAACTGGCCAGCGTGGGGCGCACGCTGGAAACTGCCAGGAAAGACGGCTACAACGCCTCGTCCGTGGAGCTGCCCATCCAGGTGGCTGGTTCCTCCCTGCACTCCGAGAACTACGAGGGGTGGGCGCAGCTGGTGGTTGACGAAGACCGCAAAGTCCTCCTGGGCGCCACCTTCGCCGGGCCCGATGTGGCCGAGCTACTCCACGCCGCCACCATCGCGGTAGTGGGCGAAGTTCCGCTGGACCGGCTATGGCACGCAGTCCCTTCCTACCCGACCATCAGTGAGGTCTGGCTGCGGCTGCTGGAGAAGTATGGCCTGTGAGTCTTATTTGAACTGACCGGTCAGTTTTGTTAGTCTTGATGCAGACTTCTTCTGCGAAAGGCAAGCCTTGCTCTCAGCACACCAGCTCCAGGCCAAAGGACGCCGGGACCCGCTGCTTCCTCCCACGTCCCTGACGGTTGCGCGTGGCGAGCTGCTGCTCGTTGCCGGCGACCGGCAGGACCAGCGCACCGCGCTGGCACTCCTGCTCAGCGGCAGGATGAAGGCCACCGGCGGCGGGCAGCTCAGCTGGGACGGCAACTCCCGGACCAAGCAGCTCCGCCTCGCCGCGGCTCTGGTGGACTCCCCCGGCGTCAATGAGCCGGAAGAACACCTCAGCGTCCGTGACCTGGTCACCGAGGACCTGGCCCTGATCCCCCGCCGCTACCGTGGCGCCCTGCTCAGCCGGCCCTGGCTCAAGGTCAACCGGTTCGAAGACATCGCGGACCTGTGGACCGAACAGCTCGAGCCGCGGCGGCGGCTTGAGCTGCTCACGGCGCTGGCCCTCGCCAACCCGGGCACCGACCTGCTGGTGGTCGACTCCCCTGACCGGCACAGCGCGGATGACCTCACCTGGCTGCCGCGCCTCCAGGCGTTGGCATACGACGCCGGGCGCCCCCTCGCCGTCGTAGCGGCCGTCAGTGCCGTCCCCGCCTCGTGGGACGGACCGGTCGCCCACATCGGCAACGATGCACCCGAACCCGCGCCGGAACGGATACCCGAAACCGAACCCGATGCCCCGGCCGGCAAGCACTCAGCGGAGTCCGCGCCTGACCGGGAAAACCAGGAAACCGAACTCGAAACCGAGGTTGCCAAGTGACTGTCCTGCGGCTGGCCCGCTCCGAACTCAAGCGCATGACCGGCGGTCTGCTGCCCAAGCTGACCATCCTGGCGCTGACCATGGTCCCGCTGCTCTACGGTGCGGTGTACCTGTACGCGAACTGGGATCCTTACGGGCACCTCAACAGCCTCGACGCCGCACTGGTGGTCGAGGACTCCGGCGCCACCGCTGCCGACGGCACCCGGCTGGAGGCCGGAACCAAAGTGGCGGACAGCCTGGTGGAGGGCAACGTGTTCCACTGGGTTCCGGTGTCCAGCTCAACGGAGGCCGACGCCGGAGTCAGCAGCGGCCAGTACGCCTTCGCCCTGAAGATCCCCAAGGATTTCTCGGCAAACCTGGTCTCACCGGGCAGCTTTGATTCCGCGAGCCAGGCCATGCTGAACGTCACCACGAACGATGCCAACAACTACCTGTTGAGCACCATCGTGGACAAACTGACCACGGCCGTCCACACCACGGTGGCCAAGGAGGTTGGGGAGGAGACCGCCAACCAGCTGCTCACCGGCTTCGGCACCATCCACAGCAAGATGGTCCAGGCCGCGGACGGCGCCGCCCAGTTGGCCGACGGAGTGGCCACCCTCAGGGACGGAACGGTCACCCTCCACGAGGGCACCACCGCCTTGAGCAGCGGCGCCGACCAGTTGTACGCCGGCCAGCTGAAGCTGCGGGACGGCGCCAACCAGCTGACCGACGGCGCGGGGCAGCTCAGCAACGGATTGTCCACCCTGAAGGACAAGACCGCCACGCTGCCCTCCGATACCCAAACGCTTGCCTCCGGCGCGGCTCAGGTGGCTGCCGGGAACGCCCAGCTGAACACCAAGGTCCAGGATGTGGCGTCCCAGCTCGAGGCAGCCGACCAAGGACTGCGCGCCCGGGTGGTGGAGTCCAACAGCAGGCTGGTCGCCTCGGGTGTCCTGACCCAGGAACAGGCTGACAAGGTATTGGCTGATTTCGATGCCGCCGCAGCGTCCAGCCCTGTGGCAGCAGCCAAGGCCAAGATCCAGACAGACGCCGAACAGGTCCAGCAGCTGGCCGACGGCTCCCAGGCGGTCAGCGTCGGCGCAGCCCAGCTGGCTGCCGGGATGCCGGCCCTGAAGGACGCCATCGGGCAGGCATCGGCCGGGGCGAACCAGCTGCACACAGGGGCCGCAGCGCTGGCGACCGGTGAGCAGTCTGCCGTCGACGGCGCCTCCGGCCTTGCGGACGGGGCGCGGAAAGTGGACGCCGGCGCGGCCCAGCTCGCCGATGGTGCGGGCCAGGCCGCCACCGGCTCCCGTACCCTGGCCGACGAGATCGGAAAGGGTGCCGGCCAGGTTCCCAACCCGGACGACACGCAGAAGAGCAACCTCTCCCAGGTGATGGCCGATCCTGTGGCGGTCAGCAATGTCTCGCAGGCCAAGGCCGGTTCCTACGGCGCAGGGCTGGCACCGTTCTTCCTCACGCTCGCCCTGTGGATCGGGATCTTCATGCTGATCCAGGCGATGCGGCCCATCACCCAGCGGGCCCTGGCCTCGAACGCGCCCTCGTGGAAGATCGCGCTGGGCGGCTGGCTGCCGTTCCTGCTGGTCTCGGTGGTGCAGGCGTCCCTGCTGACCCTGGTGGTGGATGTGGCGCTGGGGTTGAACCCGGCGCACCCGGTCCTGATGTGGCTGTTCCTGCTGGCCGCGGCGATGGCGTTCAGCGCCCTTATCCAGGGGATCGTGGCCTTGTTGGGCTCCCCGGGCAAGCTCGTGGTGCTGATCCTGCTGGTCCTGCAGCTGGTGTCCTCCGGCGGCACGTTCCCGTGGCAGACCACCCCGGAGCCGCTGCATGCTGTGCACCAGGTCCTTCCCATGGGCTACGTGGTGACCGGGATGCGGCACCTGATCTACGGCGCGGACCTGTCCATGATTGTTCCCACCCTGGTTGGCCTGCTCGGGTACACGGTACTGGGCGCCGCCCTGTCCACCCTGGCGGTGCGCAAGAACAAGTACTGGACACTCAAGACGCTGAAACCGGAGATTGCCGTATGACCACCGAACCCCAGGCCGGGGCAAAAGCGCTCCGGCCTGCCCGGACCAACGCCACCCGCCAGAAACTCTTCGACGCCTCCATGGAGCTCATCGGCGAACGCGGGGCGGCCAACGTCACGGTGGACGAGATCGCCGCGGCGGCCGGAGTGTCCAAGGGCACGGTCTATTACAACTTCGGCAGCAAATCCGAGCTGATCGCCCAGTTGCTGCGGCACGGGGTGGACATCCTCAAGGCACGCCTGCTTGAGGCCGCTGACGGCGGCAGCGGCCGGGACCCGCTGCTGGCCATGGAAGCGATGATTGGCCAGGCCATGGACTTCATGGCCGAATACCCTTCCTTCGCCCGCCTGTGGGTCAGCGAGAACTGGCGGATCCCCAGTGAATGGCAGGGCACCTTTGCGGTCCTGCGCGGGGAGCTCCTCGCGGTCATCGGCCAGGCCGTGGAAAGCGTGGCCGCGGCGTATCCGGTGGATGGCTCGGTGTCCCGGGGCAGCCTGGAGACAGCCATCTTCGGCGCCTGCTTCGTGGTGGGCCTGGACCGGCAGACCTACAATCCTGAGCGCACCCGTGACCAAAGTGTTGCAGCAATCATGGCCATCATGCGCGGCTACGTCCTGGGGGAGGCCGCTCCTCGGGGATGATGGAGCACATGCGCCATACCGGAAAGAGCGGAAAATTTGCGGTGATCTGCGGCGTCGTCGCCGCCGGGCTCCTGGTGCTCACGGGGATGACCCTTGCGGAGCCGGTGTTCGTCGCGTTCCTTGGCGTGCTGGCGCTGGCGTACCTGGCTGCGGTGGCCGAAATCGTGGTCCGCCGCCGGCGCTTCGCCCTGCTCGCTGCGGGGACCGGAACTGCCCTTGCCCTCGGCTTTTCCCTGGCGTTCCTCAGCACCTGGACGCTGGCGTACGACGACCAGTCCTCCTTCCTGGGCACCCCGCTGCCCACCCGCGACCCGGACAACTACTTCCTGGGCGCCGGGGTTGCGGCCGTCGCGACTTTCGGAATCCTCTTCCTGGGCGCGCTCTGGCCGGGCCGGCGGCGCACAGCACCGGTCCGCAGGCCGGCCGGAACCACCAGGCGCCCGGCGGCCGCACCACGGGCGGGCACCCGGGCCACAACGCAGGGCACCGCACCGCAGCGCAACCCATCGCAGCGGTCCAGTCCTGCCCGCAGCCCGCGCGGTGCCGCACCACGGGCCGGCCAGGCGTCCGGGCCCCACGCATCCGGCATCCAGGCGTCCCCCGGTCAGCGGACGTCGGCCTCCCGCGCTCCCGCCCGCGGGACATCGGCGGCAGCCAAGCGCCCGTCGTCGTCCGCGTCTCCGGCCCCCAAACCGGCACCACGGCCCGGCAGCGGCTCAGCCCCGCGCCGCTGACGGCGCCCGCCCGTTCCGGTGATCACCGCGGTCGCGACGCCGCCCAGGAGAAGCAGTCCGCCCGCCAGTTCCGTTGCCGACGGCACCTCTGCGAGGACCAGCCACGCGGCGCTCATGCCCACCACCGGGACCAGGAGCGTGAAGGGCACCACGGCCGACGACGGGTGGCTGGCAAGGAGCCGGTTCCAAATGCCGTAACCCACCAGCGAGGCAAAGATTGCCGTGTACAACGCGCTGAACACGGTGGGCATCTGCAGGGTGGCCAGCGACTGCCACACCGTATCCGGGCCGTCCACCAGCACGGACAATGCGCCCAGCGGAAGCGGGACCACAGCCCCGGACCAGACCACCAGCCCCAGGCCGGAGGCGGCTTTGGCCTTCCGGGCCAAGACATTCCCGGCGGCCCATGACAAGGCCGCAGCCAGGACAATGACCAGCGGGAGCAGCGGCGCCACAGCGCTGCGTCCTGCCGCCACGACGGCGAGTCCGGCGACGCCCAGCACGACGCCCGCCAGCTGCCGCCGGATGGGGCGTTCGCCCAGGAAGCCCGCGGCTAGGAGGACTGTCAGCAGGACCTGCGCCTGCAGGACCAGGGACGCGAGCCCCGCGGGCATGCCCAAGGCCATGGCCAGGTACAGGAGGCCGAACTGACCCGCGCTCATGAAGAGTCCGACGCCGAGGATGGCCTTCCAGCCGACGTCCGGTTTCCTGATGAAGAAGATCCACGGGAACACCACCAGGACGAAGCGCATGGCGACGAACAGCAGCGGCGGGAAGTCGTGGCCGCCGGCGTGCAGCCCGAGGTCGATGGCAACGAAATTCAGGCCCCACAGCAGGGCGACAAGGACGGCAAGCAGGGAATCGCGCAGGTTCACAATCCATACTCTGACAGGACTAGGGATGAAGCACCAGCGCTGGTTTATACCGCGAATCATGTACCTTTGCTTCATGATTGATATTGGCTCCCTGCGGGCCCTCGCAGCGGTGGAGCAGCACGGTTCCGTCATTGCGGCTTCGGAGGCCATGGGGTTCAGCCCATCGGCCGTGTCCCAACAGGTGAAGAAGCTGGAGAAGGAAGCCGGCTTCGCGGTGCTGGAGCGCCGGGGCCGCGGCGTCCTGCTCACGGAGCGCGGACTGGCCCTGGCGGCATACGGCCGGCGCATCCTGGCCGAACTGGAGGAACTGCAGTCCACGCTCCTGGCAGATCCGGCCAAACCCAGCGGCAGCCTCCGGGTGGTGTCATTTTCCACGGCCTGCCGCGGACTGGTGGGCCCGCTGCTGGCACAGCTCGAAAAGTCAGGGGTGCCGTTGGGTATCTCCGTGCTGGCCGAGGATCCGCGGGAAGCCGTGGCCCGGGTGGCCAATGGGGAGGCGGACCTCGGCCTGGTGCACAATTGGAATTCGGTGCCCTTGGTGATCCCGGAGCATCTGACGCTGGAGTGGCTGTGCGAGGATGTGGCGGACGTCCTGGTGCACCGCAGCCATCACCTGGCGGGGCGCCCTGCGGTTGCACCGGCGGAGCTTGTTGACGAACGCTGGATCAGCACGCCGGCGGGGGCAATCTGCAACGAAGCCCTGCTGCGGATTTTCGCGGATTTGGGCCGGGTGCCGGACATCCGGGTGTACGATCCCGATTTCGCGACGCATATTGCGATGGTGGAGCAGGCGGTGGCGGTGGCGCTTGTTCCCCGGCTGGGGCGGCCGGCACTCCCCCGGGATGTGGTGGCCGTTCCGGTGGTCAACCCGGTCCAGGCCCGCCAGGTTGGGCTCATCCATCGCAAGACCATGACGGCCAGCCCCGGCATCAGGCACGTCGCGGGCCTGCTGCGGGAGATTGCCGCAGGCAGGGTTGCCGCTAGTGGGCCCGGGGAACTTTGAACCGGGTAATCCTGGCGTCCTGCCCATCCAGTTCCGCCCAGGGTTTCTCTGTCTCCAGCACGGTCAGCGCATTGGTGGGGAAGCGGGTGGCGGCATCCATGTAGGCGTCGTGGTCGGAGTCCCGGGAGGCGAGGTGCATTGCCAGGTCCTGCACGCCGGGCAGGTGCGCGATCAGCATCAGCGTGGTCACGGTGTCCGGCACGTGGTTGACCACGGTGAGCATCCGCTGCGCTGAGGCCGCATACAAGCCGTCTTCAAGCTTGGGCGTGGGCGCCTTGTCCCCCAGTTCGGAGCAGACCCAGGTGCACGTCTGCCGGGTGCGCAGGGCGCTGGAGCACAGGATGAAGTCGGGGACGATGTTGTGCTTGAGCAGCCACCGCCCGGCGAGCGGCGCTTCCCGGTGTCCGCGTTCCTCGAGCGGCCGCTCATGATCGGCCACCCCGCCCGGCCAGTCAGCCTTGGCATGGCGCATGATCACGAGGCGTCGAACGTGGTGCGAACTCATGGCCCAAGCCTAGCCAATCCCGTGGGCCCCTAAGATGGTCCCGCAAATTGCTCCCCGCCCGGTGGGGCAGGACGGGTGGAACCCGACGCTAGATGGAGTACTCGGGAGCGGCCCAGACAACAACTTCGGGGTGCTCGTAGAACCGGTAGCCCTGGCCGCGGACCGTGCGGACGGTATTGGCAAGGCGGCCCAGCTTGGAACGGAGGCGCCGGATGTGGACGTCGATGGTGCGCTCATTGGGCACCTCTTCGGCGTTGCGCCACAGCCCTTCGAGCAGTTCGTCGCGGCCCACGGTGCGGGTGCCGTTCTCAACGAGGTAGTTGAGGAGTTCAAATTCCTTGAAGGTGAGGTTCAGGGATTCACCATCGAGGTGGACTTCGCGGCGCGCGAGGTCGATCAGGACACCGGAGGGGCGCGGTTCCTGCGGCTGCGCAGGACGGGCGGCCTCGGTGCGCTGGCGGGAGTTGACCGTGGGGTCGCCGAACGTGGAACGGACGACGTCGAGTGCGGACCCGGGGGTGCCTGCCGGAGCTACCGCAACGGCGGCGTAGCTCTCGGCACCGGAAACCAGCGACTGGGCGTAGGCACGGATTTCCTGGGCGAGCTTGGCGATGGAGGTGCCGGCTGCTGCCGCGGTTTCCTCATCGATCCCCATGTACAGGACGAACCCGCGGGCCACATTGTCATTGGCCACCGGGCGGACAGCATTCGGACCGGCCACCACGGGCGTGGGGGCCGTGACGGGAGCGGCCTCGGCGGGCTGGACGGCGCGGAGCTGGCCGTAGGAGTTCGGGTTGTATCCCTGCGGGGCGTAGCCCTGCGCGGGGAAGGCGCTTCCGGAGGTGGGAGCGAGCGCCGGGCGGGGTCCGAAACCGGGGCGCAGGCCGGAGGGCTGGCCTGCCTTGGCGGCGTTACGGACGGAGATGTGGACGTATCCGGATGCAACTGACATGGAATGCTTACCTCAATGTGAATGGCCGCGTTCGCGGCTCGAATGCTGGATTCCCCGTCAACGCGGACCGGGGAGGGACGCCCGACGCTGGGCTGGGGGGCGAATGCCTAAGAACTTCAGGGGTGCGAAGGTCAGGCGTGCATTCGACAACAGCGCACGTCGGCAGCAGCGGATGTGCTGGGCCAATATTCTGCGGCTGCAGGTGCTGTTGAGTTCTTGTTCACATTGGAAGTGTGCAGCGTAACAATGCCAACTTGCAAGTAACAATGGACCAATTCGTCCACATGGTGAGACAAAACCGTCGATTGTGTTTTAGATCACTATTTCGAGATGGGGAAATAATAACGTTCGTTATCCGGAGGAAAGCCCCGGATAGCCGCCCACCCGGAAGATAATTCGACGGAACGCTAATTCTCCGAATCTCCCTGAAATTCAATCGCTTGACATAGAATCGACTGGACGACGGGAGTCCATGTCCAGTCCCGGTCCTGCCGGCGGCAGATTTTTTAGCCCTGACGGCGGGCGTGGGCCGGCGGCAGGACCTGCCTGGGAGTGGTACGGCATGCCGGGATCAGTTGCTGCTGGTTCCGGCACCTGCCGAGGTACCGGAACCGGCGGTGGCAAGCTGGATGGCTTGGACGGTGTAAGTGTCGCCGTCCTTGAGCGCGGTCACCCGAACGCTGGATCCCGCGGTCACGTTGGACAAGCTAAGCGTGCTACCAGTGGATGTGCCCCCGCGCTGCCTCATCCCCTGGGTGATCTGCACATCGGAGCCCACGGCATAGGTCCGGGAGAAGCCGTCCTCGCTCTTGACCGTCAGCGACGTGGCCGACACATCCGTCACCGTGCCCGCCTGGCCCGCCATGGTTACGTAGTTGGAACCTTCCAGGACCACATACTCGGAGTGGATGGCAGCGTTCAGGCCGGCCGCCCCCATCCCCAAGCCACCGGGGCCCCCGTCCATGCCCATGCCGCCGGCCGTGCCGCCGTTGGTACCGGCCTGGCTGCCCGGCCCGGCCATGCCGTTCTGCCCGCCGGGACCGAACTGGCTGACCGCGCCGGCGCCTTGGGCGTTGGCTGCTGAGCCCGAGCCGTTTCCGGCAGCGTAGGCGCCGGCGCCGGCCGCTGCGCCCAGGACCACGGCCGCGCCGCCAACCAGGAGTCCCTTCTTCGCCGTCCACGCACCTTTCGGCCCGCGGGACGCCGAGGTGGAAGCGTACTGCTGCGGTGCGCCCCAACCAGTGCCGCCGCTGTGCACCTGGCCGGTTGCCGGCGGAGTACCCCACCCTGCCGATCGCGGACCTTCCACGGGCGTTCCCCAACCCTGCGAAGGCTGCTCCTGCCCGACCGTTTCGTATGCTTCCCCGCCCTGGTTGGCCGGGAACTCCCGGTCGTGGGCCGCCGCGCCGTGGCCGCTGCCCTCTGGTGAGCCTCCCCAGACGGGGGCCGGCTGCCGGTTCTGCCCTGATGTGCCCGGGGCTGGCTTGGTGTTGTGCTCGTCCATTGTCATTCTCCAAGAAGGTCGAAACTGCTGGTGGTGATGCTGTCTGTTCCAACAGGCTCTGCCGAATTGCTGTGCAGAGGCTGTGCAGCAGGCCACCACGGCCTGTGACCTGCACGCTTCCGCCTGCACGGGCAGGCTCCTGGCCTCGGGTCCAGGTGGCTAGGCTGGAGCTCACAGCTGGAACACAGCAACGGCAAAGCACCGGCACACCGGTAGATCGGAGAGTTGTCCCATGGCATCCCCGCACTCCATGACCAACAACCTGCCCCAGCTCTCCCATCCCGACGGCTCTCCGATCCGGGCCCTGGTGGTCGATGACGAACCCAGCCTGTCGGAGCTGATGAGCATGGGCCTGCGCATGGCGGGCTGGTCCGTGGCCGTAGCCGGGGACGGGCCCACGGCCGTCAAGCTTGCCAAGGACTTCCATCCGGACGTCCTGGTGCTCGACGTCATGCTGCCGGGGTTCGACGGCGTGGAGCTGCTGGGCAGGATCCGCGCCTTCGCGCCGGAGGTGCCCGCGCTGTTCCTGACCGCAAAAGACGATGTCCAGGACCGGATCGTGGGGCTGGCAGCCGGCGGCGACGACTACGTGACCAAGCCCTTCAGCATGGAGGAAGTCCTGCTGCGCCTGCACCGCCTGGTCCAGCGCTCCGGCGTGGCCGCCATGGATACGGCCGAACTGGTGGTTGGCGACCTGGTCCTCAATGTGGACACCCGGGAGGTCACCCGGGCCGGGGAGGAAATCCAACTGACGGCCACGCAGTTTGAACTCCTCCGCTACCTCATGGAAAACCCCAAGCGCGTGGTGAGCAAGGCCCAGATCCTGGACCACGTGTGGGACTACGACTTTGGCGGCCAGGCGAACATCGTGGAGCTTTACATCTCCTACCTGCGCAAGAAGCTCGAAGCCAACCATCCGCCCATGATCCATACCGTGCGCGGAGCCGGCTACGTCATCAAACCCGCAGACTAGCCAAAGGAAACGCGTGTCTCTTTCCGGGGTTCCCCGGCCCACCGGCCGCTCGTGGTTCAACCCTGCCACCTGGCATCTTCGGACCCGCCTGATCCTGCTCTCCATGGCCCTCCTGGTGGCCATCTCGAGTGCGATCGGCGTGGTCAGCTACGCCTCGATGGACGTGGTCCTCTCCAAGCAGTTGGACGAGCAGCTGACCATGGCTTCACGCGGCCGCCCGCCCGAGGGCAATCCCTCGGGCCGACCGGATCCGCTCGACGCGCGGGGTCAAAGCGTGGGAACACTCAACGCCAGGGTGGTGGGTGGCCAGATCACTCGGGAAGCGGGTTTCCTGTCCGCGGATTTCACCCGCACGCCGCTGACTTCCCGGGACACGGCCACCCTGCAGGCCCTCCCCCGTGACGGCAGCCCGGTTGACCGGGAACTGTCCAACGGCGACTACCGGCTCATGGCGACACAGACCCCTTATGGCGACGTGGTGATCACCGGGCTGCCGCTGGCAACCAAGGAAAGCACCGAGGCCTCGCTGGTGTTGACGATGGTGCTGGTGTCACTGGGCGGCCTTGTCCTGATCGGGCTGGCCGGCACGGCGTTGATCCGCCGGACCATGCGGCCGCTGGAGCAGCTCTCCGACGTCGCCACCAAGGTTTCCAAGCTGCCGCTCGACGCCGGCGAGGTAGCCCTGGCGGTGCGTGTCCCGCCGTCGGCAGCGCATCCCACCACGGAAGTGGGCAGCGTGGGGCACGCGCTGAACCTCATGCTGGACAACGTCTCCAGCGCTCTCGAAGCCCGGCAACGGAGTGAGATGAAAGTGCGCCAGTTCGTGGCGGACGCCTCCCATGAGCTCCGGACCCCATTGACCGCCATCCGCGGATACACCGAGCTGATGCGCATGACCGAAACCCTCACCGAGGACGGCCAAAAGTCGCTGGGCAGGGTGCAAAGCCAGTCTGAGCGCATGACCGCCCTGGTGGAGGACCTGCTGCTGCTGGCCCGGCTGGATGAGGGCAAGGCGACCGAAACCACCGATGTGGACCTCACCCAGCTGGTGATCGAAACCGTCAGCGACGAAAAGGTCATGGCACCGGACCACACCTGGCAGCTGACGTTGCCCGATGAACCGGTAACCGTCCGCGGTGACACCACCCAGCTCCACCAGGTCCTGGCCAACCTGCTCTCGAACGCCAGGAAGCACACGCCGGCCGGCACCACCGTCACCACCGGGGTCATGCGCTCCGCCGACGGCAGCGTGGTGGTCACGGTCACCGACGACGGCCCCGGCATTCCCGCCGAGTTCCAAGGCAACATCTTCTCCCGGTTCACCCGGGCCGATGCCTCCCGCTCAGGCTCCGAAGGATCGTCCGGGCTGGGGCTTTCGATCGTCGAATCCATCGTCGCGGCCCATGGCGGCACCGTGGAACTCGCCTCCCGTCCGGGCAGGACCGAGTTCGCCGTCCGCCTGCCGGCAGCGGCAACCGCCACCTCCTGACTGCGAGCGCCGGCCGCACTTACACAGGCACGTCACAGGTTGCGCCTAAAGCCCTCAAATACGGCGGCGCCACTCTTGAGTCATGACGCTCACCGACTCCACTTCAGGAACCCTGCCGGACGCCGCGGTGGCGCCGGTGGGCATTCCATCCCGGGGGCGCGCCGGACGGCGCGCCCCCGTGGACACCCGCACCACCGCGCCGATCCTGGATGTGACCATCCCGGTCTTCAACGAGGAACGCGACCTGGAGGAATGCCTCCGCAGGCTCCACGCCCACCTGCTCGATTCCTTTCCGCACTCCTTCCGGATCACCGTGGCCGACAACGCCAGCACGGACGGCACCTTGAAGATCGCCGAACGCCTGGCCCGGGAGTTCCCCGAACTCGCGGTGGTCCACCTCGACGAAAAGGGCCGCGGAAATGCACTGCGCAAGGTGTGGCTGGCGTCGCCGTCGCCGGTTCTGGCCTACATGGACGTGGACCTCTCCACCGACCTTGCGGCCCTGGCACCACTGTTGGCGCCACTGATCTCCGGCCATTCGGACCTTGCCATCGGCACCCGGCTGACCCGCAACTCCCGCGTAGTCCGCGGACCCAAGCGGGAATTCATCTCGCGCGGCTACAACCTGATGCTGCACTCCTTCATGGGTGCCCGGTTCAGTGACGCACAGTGCGGGTTCAAGGCGATCCGCGCAGACGTGGCCCAACAGATCCTTCCGTACACCGTGGACAACTCCTGGTTCTTCGACACCGAGCTCCTGGTCCTGGCGGAGCGATGCGGCCTGCGCGTCCATGAGGTTCCCGTGGACTGGATCGACGACCCTGATTCAAGCGTTGACGTGCTGCGGACGGCGCTGGCGGACGTCCGGGGCATGGCACGGCTCACCCGCGACCTGCTCTACGGCCGCATCCCGGTTCCGGAGCTGCGGGCAGCCCTGGCGCGGGGGCCGCTGCCCGCCTCGTCCCGGGCGGCCGAGCAAACCCGCGGCAGCAGCCTGTTTGGCCAGTTGGTGCGCTTCGCCGCCATCGGTGCCGCGTCGACCCTGGCCTACCTGGCGATTTTCGTGTCCTGCCGCAGCTTCATGGATCCCCAACTTGCCAACTTCCTGGCCCTGCTGATCACGGCCGTGGCCAACACGGGAGCCAACCGGCGCTTCACGTTCGGCATCCAGGGTGGCAACCCGGTCCGCCACCACTTTGAGGGGCTGATCGTGTTCGGCATCGGCCTGGTGCTCACCTCGGGTGCGTTGGCACTGGTGCACAGGACGACGACGCCGGACCGGTGGGCGGAGATCCTCACCGTCGTGGCGGCGAACCTCGCCGCCACCGCCGTGCGGTTCCTGCTGTTCCGGCTCTGGGTCTTCCGGGAGCGGGCGCCGCGTACAGCACCCTCCACGCGCCCCGGTCCTTGGACGGGCCCTGGACCGGCAACACCAGCCGCCGGAACCCCCGCAGCTTCGTCCGCCGACGACACGACCGCCACCGCCCCCACAGAAACGGCAGCATCATGACCTCCACCTTTTCACCGGCAGGCGCCGGATCGACCACCGAATCAACCGACGGTCCACAGCACCCGTCAGGTGCCGCGGCTTCCTCTGCCGGCCCCGCACGCACCGGACCGCGCTGGACCCGCTACGCCTTCGGCGGCCAGCCCCGCTGGGTGCGGCCCTCGGCCGCCGGCCTCCTGGTGGCCACGGCAATCCTGTACCTCTGGAACCTGGCCGCCACCGGCTACGGAAACTCCTTCTATGCCGCTGCCATCCAGGCGGGCACCAAGGACTGGACGGCATTCCTCTTCGGATCGCTCGACGCCGGAAACGCCATCACCGTGGACAAGCCGCCCGCCGCGCTCTGGATCCCGGCCCTGGCGGGCCGTATCTTCGGCTTCTCGTCACTGAGCATGCTGGTGCCCGAAGCGCTCATGGGAGTGGCCGCCGTCGGCTTCCTGTACCTCGCTGTGAAGCGGGTTTCCGGTCCGGCGGCAGGCCTCCTGGCCGGCGGCGCCCTCGCACTGACGCCCGTGGCGGCGCTGATGTTCAAATTCAACAACCCGGACGCCATGCTCACCCTCTGCCTGGTGCTGGCGGCGTACTTCACCACCCGGGCCATCGAACGGGCCGGATGGAAGTGGCTGGTGGCGGCGGGGGCCGTGATAGGCCTGGCGTTCCTCAGCAAGATGCTGCAAGGCTTCCTGGTGGTTCCCGCGCTTGGACTTGCCTACCTGTGGGCTGCCCCCACACCGCTGGGACGCCGGCTGGTCCACCTGCTCGGCGCGCTGGGCGGGATCATCGTGGTGGCCGGCAGCTACGTTGCACTTTTCCAGCTGACGCCGGCCTCCGAACGGCCGTACATGGCCGGGTCCACCACCAACAGCTTCCTGGAACTGACCTTCGGCTACAACGGCCTGGCCCGCATCACCGGTTCGGGTGAAGGAATGCCCGGAGGTGGAGCCGGCGGCCCGGGCGGCGGTGCGGCGGGCGGCTTCGGCGGCGGAAATGCGGGATTCGGCGGCGCGGCCGGCCTGCTGCGGATGTTCGGGACCAGCTTCGGCGGCGAGGTGTCCTGGCTGCTGCCTGCCGCCCTGGTGCTGGTGGTGGCAGGCTTGTGGTTCACCCGCCGCGAAACGCGCACATCCCGGAGCCGCGCGGCCTTGATCCTGTGGGGCGGCTGGCTGCTGGTCACGGCGGGCGTCTTCAGCTTCATGAGCGGCATCGTCCACCCCTACTACTCGGTGGCACTGGCACCGGCCATCGCCGCGCTGGTGGGCATCGGCGCGGCGGAACTCTGGCGCGGCCGCGCGTACTGGCCGGCACGGACCACTCTTGCCGTCGTGGTCTTAGGCACCTCCATCTGGTCCTCGGTGCTGCTGGGCCGCGACGCGTCGTGGCTGCCGTGGTTGCGCATCGCCACCATCGTCCTTGGTGTCCTTGCCGCGGCCGCCATCCTCCTCCGCCTTGACGGCAAGGGCGCTGCGGGACGGTTCCGGCGCTCCGGGACGGCCGCCGTCGTCGTCCTCTCCTTGCTGGCCGGGGGCCTTGGAACGGCTGCCTGGACCTTGGCCACCGCCGCGTCCGCCCATTCGGGATCCATCCCGACGTCGGGGCCCGCAGGTTCGTCGGCGGGCGGTTTCGGCAACAGGGCTGCCGGCTTCCGGGACGACGCCGCGCTCCGTGACGACCGGACCGACGGAACGGATGCGGCAGCCGGTGCCGGCGGTTTTGATCCCGCGAACGGAGCAGGCGGCTTCACCGGGGCCCCCGGAGCCGGCGGGGCGGGTGGTCCAGGCGAAGGCACCGCCGATGCAGCCGTGACCGCACTGCTCACCGGCACCACCACGAAGTGGTCGGCGATTGTCTCCGGGGCCAGCCAGGCCGCCAGCCTGGAACTGGCCACGAACACCAGCGTCATTGCCCTGGGCGGCTGGAACGGCGGCGACCCCTATCCCACGCTCGCCGAGTTCCAGGCCATGGTGGCCAGGGGTGAGATCAGCTACTTCATCGAAGGCGGCATGGGCGGCGGCATGGGCGGCCGGGGCGGCAACTCCGAGGTGGCCGCCTGGGTGCAAGCCAACTTCCAGGCCCAAACCGTGGGTAACTCCACGGTGTACCAACTCACCAAGTAGGACCCCATGGCCAGCTCTAACTCCACTCCGGTGCAGGCTCCCTCCGCTCCCGCTGCCCCCGGCCCTGCTGCCTCCAGCCCTGCTGCCGCGGCCGGCGTGCGGCGGGAGCCCCCAGCCCTCCGGCACCGCCTGGAACTGGCAGCCGTGCTGGCAGCTACCGCCGTGCTGTACCTGTGGAACCTCGGGGCATCGGGCTGGGCCAACGCTTTCTACTCCGCCGCTGCCCAGGCCGGATCGCAGGACTGGGCGGCCTGGTTCTTCGGTTCCTCGGACGCCGCCAACTCCATCACGGTGGACAAGCCACCGGCGTCCCTGTGGATCATGGGGTTGTCGGTCCGGATTTTCGGCCTGAGCTCCTGGAGCATCCTGGTTCCTGAAGCCCTGATGGGCGTCGGCACCGCCTGGCTGCTGTACCTGGCCGTCCGGCGGGCCGCGGCACCGGCCACCGGTGACCCGCGCCTCGCCCACCGGGCAGGGCTGCTGGCCGCCGTTGCGCTGGCACTGACGCCCGTGGCCACGCTGATGTTCCGGTTCAACAACCCGGACGCCCTGCTGGTGCTGCTCATGACCGCCGCCGCCTATGCGGTGCTCCGCTCCGTGCAGGAGGACAGGCTGCGCTGGCTCCTGCTGGCAGGGGTTTTCCTGGGCTTCGGGTTCCTTGCCAAGCAGCTGCAGGTCCTGCTGGTGGTTCCCGGGTTTGCCCTCGCCTACCTGGTCGCGGCGCCCGCCAGGCTGGGCCGGCGGCTGCTGCACCTGCTCGCCGCCGGTGCCGCGATGCTTGCCGCGGCCGGCTGGTGGCTGGCCGTCGTGGAGCTCATCCCGGCTGCGGACCGTCCGTTCATTGGTGGTTCGCAGGACAATTCCATCCTGGAACTGACCCTCGGCTATAACGGCCTGGGCCGGCTGACAGGCGACGAGACAGGGAGCGTGGGCGGCGCCAACGGCTGGGGCGTTCCCGGGCTGTTGCGGATGTTCAACAGCGAATTTGGCGGCCAGATCGCGTGGCTGCTGCCCTCCGCACTGATCCTTGCTGCCGGCTTGCTGTGGGTGGGACGCCGGGCGCCGCGGACTGACGCCGTCCGGGCGTCGGTGCTCATCTGGGGTTCCTGGGTCCTGGTGACCGGCCTGGTCTTCAGCTTCATGGCGGGCATCATCCACCCCTACTACGCGGTGGCATTGGCGCCCGGGATCGCAGCCCTGGCCGGCCTGGGCCCGGTACTTCTCTGGCAGCACCGGCGGCAGGCCGCAGCGGCGGTCTTCCTGGCCGCCGCAGTGGCCGCGGCAGCCCTGATGGCATTCACCCTGCTGGGAACCACATCCGCCTACGGCCCGTGGCTGCGCTGGGTGGTGCTGGCGGCAGGCCTTGCGGCCGCAGCAGGAACAGGGTTGAACAGGTTCATCCGCCTGCGCTCCGTGCAACGGACGACGACGGCGCTCGCCATTGCGGCATCGCTCGCCGGCCCGCTGGCCTTCTCCATGTCGACGGCGGCGACGGCGCACAGCGGGGCCATTGTCAGCGCCGGACCGGCGACGTCGTTCGGCGGCCCGGGCGGGTTCGGCGGAAACCGGACCGGCGGGTTTGGCGCGGGCGGCACGTCCCGGCAGTTCAACGGCCAGGCTGGACAAGGCATGGGTGCCGGCCAGGGCGGGGCAGCGCAGGGCGGTCAGGGTGCCACCGGTGGCCGCGCCGGCGGGATGGGCGGCCTCCTGGGTGCGCCCACGCCGTCGGCCGGGCTCGTGGCCGCATTGAAGGACGGTGCCTCAAACTACACCTGGGCAGCGGCAGTAGTCGGTTCGAACAATGCCGCAGGTTACCAACTGGCCACGGAACTGCCGGTGATGGCCGTGGGCGGCTTCAACGGCACCGACCCCTCCCCCACGCTGGAACAGTTCCAAGCGCTGGTCTCCCAAGGCCGGATCCACTACTTCATTGCCGGCGGGACCATGATGTCCAGCAGCGGCTCTGACGCCTCCACCCGGATTGCACAGTGGGTGGAGTCCACGTTCCCGGCGCAAAACATTGGCGGGACCACGGTCTATATCCTGGCGGGATAACCCGGCGCCGGGGATCCGCCTGCAGCAAATCGACGCGCCATGATTCGTGACTTCCGTTACCCAAATGTGACTAATGCGCAATCTTCCTGTACCGTCGATTAGGTGCGGTCCCCGTTCGGGCCGCATATCCCGGGTTGACGCCAAGCTCTGCCGCTTCCCGGATTCCGCTTGAGCAACGGCAGAGGCGGGGGACCCACCGTCCCGGGCAATGATTGCCCTTGGGGTTAAGCCAGCACGTGTTTTTTCCGTGCGGCCGGATGCCCTCATCCGAACCCGACAGCTAACTCCGCAGGTGTGAGAGGCGATCAATCATGTCTAAATCCATGGCAAAACCATGCCTGCAAACCAAGGCAAAACATCGGGCCAAACCCCAGCCCGCCAAAAAGACCACCGTGGGCCGGCGTGTTGCGGTCCTCGCTGCATCATGCGCGGTGCTGGTTGGCGTTGGCGCGGCAGGCCAGGCGACCAACAGCATGACCCAGGCGTCGTCCACCGGGTCAAGCGCTTCCACGTCGGCGGCGGATGCCCAGATGAGCATCGAGAAGAGCGAAATCCGGTCCAACCCGGCCGCAAATCCTGCTCCTTCCGCCATCAGCGTGGCACCGCAGGCCGCGGAGCCGGCCCCCGCGCCCGCTCCCGCCGCCCCGCCGGCTGAAGCACCCGCACCTGCGCCGGCCCCCGCGCCTGAGCCTGCTCCCGCCGTCGCGGTTAACGATCCCGCGGGCGCCCAGGCCTACGCCGCCAGCCAGCTGTCCTCCTTTGGCTGGGGACCGGACCAGATGCAGTGCCTGCAGACGCTGTGGACCAAGGAATCCGATTGGACCACCACCGCCACCAACGCCAGCAGCGGCGCGTACGGCATCGTCCAGTCGCTGCCGGCGGAGAAGATGGCCAGCGCAGGCGCCGACTACCTGACCAACTACCGCACGCAGATCAACTGGGGCCTGGACTACATCAAGAAGAGCTACGCCTCGCCCTGCGGTGCGTTGAACTTCCACCTGGCACACAACTGGTACTAGGCACCACCAGCACCGGGCGCAACGCAAACCGCGGGCCGCATCATGTCGATGCGGCCCGCGGTTTGCGTTAACCGGCGCCCTGGACGTCGCCCGGCCCGGCGTTCCGCCAGGGGATGTACTGGACAGACCACTTGTTGCCGTCCGGATCGGCGAAGTACAGGAAGTGGCCCCACTGCTGTACATCCACGTCGCTGACGTCCACGCCGTTGCCCTTGAGCTGGCGGTGGGCAGCCTCGATGTCGCTGACCACCAGCTGGAGGTTGGATCCTGTGCCGGGCGGAGCGTCGGTGAGCCCTTCGCCGATGCAGATGGAGCAGGCGGAGCCGGGTGGCGTCAACTGCACGAAGCGGATCGACTCCGACGGGCGTTCGTCGTAGTCGGCGTTGAAGCCAACCTTGTTAACATAGAAATCCTTGGCGCGGTCCACATCGGATACAGGGACAAAGACGAGTTCTAGTTTCCAGTCCATCCGCACAGGCTAGCGGCGGGAACGGTTTTGAAAAAGGGTGGAACCTACCCGGCGATCCCGTACAGGCGGTCGCCGGCGTCGCCGAGGCCGGGAACAATGTAGGACTTCTCGTTGAGCTTCTCGTCGATGGAGGCCAGGACGATGTGCACGTTCGCGTCGCCCAGTTCCTCCTCCAGCTTGGCCAGGCCCTCCGGGGCTGCCAGCAGGCAGATGCAGGTGACGTCGGAGGCGCCGCGCTTGAAGAGGAACTTGATGGCCTCACGCAGGGTTCCGCCGGTGGCCAGCATCGGGTCCAGGACGAAGACCTGGCGGCCGGTGAGGTCCTCGGGGAGGCGCTCGGCATACGTGATGATGTCCAGGGTTTCCTCGTCCCGGGCCATGCCCAGGAAGCCCACCTCGGCGGTGGGCACCAGCTTGGTCATGCCTTCCAGCATGCCCAGGCCGGCGCGCAGGATGGGAACTACCAGCGGCGTGGGCTTGGTGAACGCGGTGCCGACCGTGGTGCTGACGGGCGTTTGGATGGTGACGGGCTCGGTGCGGACCTCCCGCGTGGCCTCATAGGCCAGGAGGGTCACCAGCTCCTCCGTCAGCTGGCGGAAGACCGGCGACGGCGTGTTTTTGTCCCGCAGGACGGTGAGCTTGTGGGCGACCAGGGGGTGGTCAACAACGAGAGTGCGCATCCCCTAAAACTATCATCCGGCGCTGCCTTTGCCGGGTCCGTAGTGTTCGCCGTCGTGCAGCTCCTCGGCCACCACGTCCCGGACGATGGGACGGTCGAACGACGGCGCCGCACCCACGTGTTCCCGCCTGCGGACAATGTGGAACAGCCGGTGGGCCATAATCACCACACCCACCCAGGTGAGCCCCAGCAGCCAGCCCGCCATGACATCCGTGAGCCAGTGGTGGCCCAGGAAAACCCTGCTCAAACCCATGGCGATGATGAACACCGCGCCCGCCGTGATGGCCAGGACCCGGACGCGCATGGCGTGGAACTGGAGGCAGATCAGGTACACCACCAGGCTGATCACCACGGTGGTGTTCAGGGTGTGCCCGCTCGGGAACGACGGGGAATCCTCATACGGCGGAACGGCGTCTGCGTGATCCGGGCGCGTGCGTCCCACCAGCTTCTTGCCGAAGGTGGTGGCGGTAATGGACACGGCAGCGGCTCCGCCGATCAGGACCAGCGGACGCCAGTTGCGGCTGAGGAAGGTCAGCCACGCGGTGAGGATGCTGGCCAGGATGGGCATTCCGATGCCACCGCCGATATTGGTGAACCCGGTAACGAACGCGTCGAGCCCGGGGCTGCGGAGGCTCTCGGACAGGGCCAGCGCCGGCTTGTCCAGGTTGGCCAGCCCGGCGGAGTCCACCACGTCGTCATACACCTCGGCGCCCAGCAGGGCGAGGGAGACGATGACAACACCGCCCACGAGGATGGTGAGGACCAGCGCCGCGTAGGGTTTGAACCAGGTCCCCAAGCGGTCCCGAAGCGTATCCATGGTGCCTCCCGGCATCGGTAAGTAACCTGAGTATCCCCGAAACTATCATTGAGCCATGCCGTTGCCCGAAAAGAAACACGACGCCTGGATGGGCCTTGCCATCGCGGAGGCGCACCGCGCCCTCGCCACGGAGGACGTGCCCATCGGCGCCGTGGTCATTGGGCCCGATGGCGGGGTGCTGGGTTCCGGCCGGAACCAGCGGGAGGAGCTGGGTGACCCAACAGCCCACGCCGAGGTGGTGGCCATCCGGGAAGCTGCCGCCCGGTTGCAGGAACGGCCCAGGCTCGACGGCGGCCGGGGCGACGGCTGGCGGCTCTCCGACTGCACGTTGGTGGTCACCCTGGAACCCTGCGCCATGTGCGCGGGCGCGATCGTCCTGGCCAGGATCCCCCGGGTGGTTTTCGGGGCGTGGGACGAGAAAGCCGGCGCCGCAGGATCCGTGTTCGACATCCTGCGCGAACGACGGCTCAACCATTGGGTTGAGGTGTACCCGGGCGTCCGCGAGGAAGAGTGCGCCCGGTTGCTGCGCGAGTTCTTCGCGGCGCACCGCAGCAGCCTTTAGCGCGTCCGGCGGCGGGCATCTTTACCGCGGCCGGCTTCGGACAGTCCGCGGCCCGTTTCAGGCAGTCCGCGGCCCGTTTCAGGCAGGCCGCGGCTGCCCGTTCCCTCGGTCGCCCGCTGCCACTACGGCCAGCAGGCCCTGGGCCGTGCTGCTCCAGCCGGGGAGGTCCCTCCGCGCCTCGGCTGCGGCTGCGCGCCAGCCCTCGCGGACCCGTGCGTCCCCGAGCCACCGCCGCAGGACCGCAGCCAGCCGGCCGGGACTCTCCTGGCCCCCGACGGGCAGGGGAACCGCTGCCCCCGGAAGTCTTGGCCCGCCGTCGGACGTTTCCAGTCCGGCGAGGGTAAGCGCCTCCACCGCGCCCGTGCCTGCCCTGACCAGCGCTGGGATGCCGCGGGCCAAGCTCTCGGTGACGGCCATCCCAAACGCTTCCGTCCGTGACACCAGCAACGTCAGGTCGGTCCGGGCCCACTGTGCTTCCAGCGGCTCGCCGGTGAGTTCGCCGGTCAGCCACACCCGCTCCTGCAGACCGTTCCCGGCAACCGCAGCCTGGACTGCCTGCGCATACACCGGATCGGCCCGGTCCGACCCCACGAACGATGCAGTCCAGTCAAGATCCCTGATCCGGCCCAGGGCCTCGACCGTGAGCAGCTGGTCCTTGTTGGGCAGGAGCGCCGCAACGACCGCCAGGTGGGGCGGCGTGGAACCGGCCGCCAAAGGTGCCGGCTCCACGCCGGGGAGTACAACCCGCGCTTGCGGGAGCCCCCGTTTGCGGAGCACGTTTGCCGCCGACGTGCTGGTGCAGATGACCCCGGTTGCGGCGCGCAAAGCCCTGGCTTCGCGTTCAAGGGCCTGCGTGCCTGCATCTTCCGGCACGGGCATATGCACCAGGACCCATGTTTGCCGGCCGGCTTTCGCAGCGAATTCCAGTTCGTCCGGAGCGCCCACGGCCACCAGTCCATCCACGATCGCCACCGGCTGCCCGGGATGTGTTTCCGGGTCCCACGCCCCGATGAGGGCGCCCAGCCGGCGTCGTTCGTGTGCGCCGGCATCCGGCCAGGTGCCCTCCACGGCAATGACCTCAACCCCTGCACCCAAGGCCTGGAGGCCGGCAACCAGGCGCGCGTTGTAGACATTGCCGCCCGAGCTGTGGCGGATATTGCCCGGGACGAGCAGCCGAAGGGGGCGCATGGTCAGTCGGACAGGTCCAAGGCGTAGGTGGCCCAGGCGTCCGGATTTTCCCGGAGGGTGACGTCGATTCCCGCCAGCTCGGGGCCGTCTGCCGTGTCCTTGATCCTGGCCGCCACCTTCTGGGCGATGTACTCGGCCAGCGCCTCCGTGGTGGTGAGCTTGCCCTCGAAATCCGGGTGCTCGTCCAGGTTTCGGTAGTTCAGGCCGCCCAGCACGTCCTCGATGATGGTCCCGGCGGCTCCAATGTCCAGCACAATCGCGTCCGAGTTCAGGGCAGGACGCCGGAAGCTCACCTCGGCGACGAAAGTTGCGCCGTGCAGTGCTTGCGCAGGCCCGAATGCTTCGCGCGGAAGGCTGTGGGCGATCATGAAGTGGCGGCGGACGGTCAAGCTGAACATGGGCTACCTTACGTTTCGGAGTTGTGGGTTGCTTGGCTGGGGGCCGGGTTGCCGGAAGGGTATTCGACCACGTGGCACAGGGCTTCCAGCGTGCCGTCGGACAGGCTCTGGACCACCTCGGGAAGGTCCTCGAACCGGGACGAACCGGTCAGGAACGCATCGAACACGGGGTCCTTGAGCAGCGATACGGCAAGGTTGAGGCGGTCCGCATTGGTGCGGCGGTGGCGCCGGGACCGGGCCACCATGCCTACCTGGCTGGCCCTGATGGACAGCCTGCGCGCGTGAAAATCCTCGCCCAACGGTATGGTCACCGTCCGGTTGGCGTACCAGGACATCTCGATGACATCACCGTCGTCGCCGACGAGCTGGAGGCTGCGTTCCAGCCCTTCCTGCGAGGCCGAGCAGTGGATGACAATGTCGCAGTCGGCCAGGGCCTCGTCGGGGTGGGCGAAGTCGACACCGATCGCATCGGCCAGCTGCTTCCTGCCCGGATCCAGGTCCACCAGTTGCAGGCGCTGCAGCGGGAATGTGCGCAACAGGGTGGCGACCATGCCGCCCACCAGGCCCGCGCCGACGACCGCAACCCGGTCCCCCAGGCGCGGCCCAGCCTCCCACAGGGCGTTGACTGCGGTTTCGACCGTGCCGGTCAACACCGCGCGCCGGGACGGGACATCGTCCGGGATCCGCGTCAGGGACTCCACCGGCACCACATAACGGTCCTGGTGCGGGCTCAGGCAGAACACGCGTGCGCCCTTCCAGTCCTGGGGCCCCTCCTCCACAACGCCAACAGAGAGGTAGCCGAATTTTACGGGCCCGGGGAACTCTCCTTCCTGGTGCGGGGCGCGCATCTGCTCAGCGACCCGGGGCGGAACAGCGCCGGCGTGGACCACCATTTCGGTGCCCCTGCTGATGCCGGAGTAGAGGGCACGGACCAACACCTCGCCGGGACCGGGTGCGGGCATTTCTTCGGGCCTGAGCTCGCCGTGCTGCTTTGCGGTGGTCCAGTATGCGGTTGCGTGGATCGGAGGCTGTGGATTCATCATCTTGCTGATGAATCTAGCCGGACGGGCAGGCGCTGGGAAAGTCCGATGGCGGCCGGCGGCGTTTCCGGTCACCGTTCCGTTTGGGAAGAGGCGGGTGAACGGCCCGGCGGACCGAGTGCGCACAGAGTGCGCACCGCAGCTTGGGCGTGGGGCCGCTTGCTGCCTAAGCAGAGGGCGGGTGGAGAATGCGGTCCAGGCACGCTTCGGCCAGCGAGTAGCCGATTCTGCTCAGGTCCGCGACGCCGAAGGGCATTCTCTGCAGGGGCCTTGGCTCTGCTCTTTCCAGCTCCGGCGCCGTCCTGTCGTGGTCGACGAATCCCGGTGGCCACACGGGTGGTTGCCAGTCTTGGTGTTCGCTGTGGTAGTGGCGGCCGGCCGGTGAGGTCCAGCCCGGTGGTTCGGTTTTGCTGGCCGGGGTGGGTTTCCAACCGGTGGTATGCCGGAGCCGGTGGTGTTTCGGGCAGGGCTGTCCCAGGTTGCTGACTCCGGTGGTCCCGCCGTTGGCCCAGGCCAGGATGTGATCGGCCTCGGTATCCAGTGAGGAGTTGCTGCAGCCGGGGAACGGGCACTTACCATCCCGGAGCCGGAGCCAATACCGCATCGCCTTGCCCACCCGGTAACTCTTCCTGCCGATCTCCAACGGTGCCCCGTCCCGCGGATCCACAAGCACCCGGTAAAACGAGCCCGCCCCCTCAGCGACCAACCGGCGCGCCATCGAAGCCGGAATCGGCCCATACCCATCCAGCACCGCCGCCTCATCCGTCACCCCCAGCAACGAAAACACCGGCACCGTCACCAACACCTGCGCCCGGACCGCATCAGGCGGGACATCGGCAGGCCTCTCGAGGTCATCGGGGCTGGTGCAACCTTCGCCTGGCCCCGCGTTCCTCCCGGCAGCCTGTCCCGTGCTCAGACCGACGGTCAGAAGGGACGTGGCAAACACATCCGCCCGGAGCTGGGTGAGGGTCCTGGCCTCGCCCGGGCCCTGCACGCCCCGGGCAACAGCGGTCAGCCGGTTCCACCCCGCCGCCGCCTGGTCCGCGGGCAGATACGCCCCCAGCCAGGCCATCCCGTCCCGGTCCGGCCGGAACTCCACCCGCCGGTCCACCACCCCCTTGGCGTGACGCTGCTCAATACTCCCGGCATGGTGGCGTTCCCGCCAAACCCTGGCCTTGGCCCGGAACCGATGCGCCGGCAACTCCCCCACCGCACACCCCCGCACCGCATCCGGTGCACCGGGGTCCAGGAAATGAGCCTCCAACCCCGCCGCCCCCGCAGCATCCAACCCGGCCGTTTCATCGGCCAACACCGTGGCGTGCTGCCAGGAGATCACCCCCGCCTGCAACGCCGACAAGGTCAACGGCAACCCCTTGACCACAGCCTGCGAGGTGGCCAGGAACGCCCCCGCAGCCCGCGGACCCAGAGCCAGCACACACCCAACCTCCGCCGCGACCGCCATCTCCTGCGCCACCACCGGCACCCCCGGCCCCGCCACAACACCGGCAGCATCCGCAAACGCCACCGCAGCCCGCGCCTTCAAACCCGCGACCCGGGCCTCCACCTCCCGGACACCGGCCAGAACATCAAGGCAACCATCCGCCAACCCAGCCAACGGATCAGCCACCGAAAACGGCTCCGCACCACACCCGTCCACCTCGGCAACCAACACCGCAAGGGCAGCACGAATATCCGCCAACGCCCCCACCACCGCCGCTTTCCCCATAAACCCATCATCACAAGGGGGTACGACATTCAAGGGGCCGGTCACGACAACCGGTCACCCAAAGAAGGCAGATTGAGTTTCGACAAACCAAACCACCGGCAGGCCCGGCCACCGACAAGCGCAACGACCGGCGCGCCCACCCACCCACAGCCCACCCACCGGGCAAACCGACCGGATCCGGCTTCGTTTTGGGGATGACGGCCTCGCTCCGGTACCCTATTGAGGTTGGTGACGTGTCCGAGCGGCCGAAGGTGCAACACTCGAAATGTTGTTTGGTGTAAAAGCCAACGTGGGTTCAAATCCCACCGTCACCGCCACGTAAAAAGGCCCGGGTTCCCTGGAAACAATGGAACCCGGGCCTTTCGCTTGCCCCGGCCGGGAGGGGGTTCAAATCCTCCGGCGGGAACGACTCACCCGTACCGGCAGCTGAAGCTCCGCACCCCGAAAAAGCGTCAGCGGCTCGGATCGATCATGGTCATGCCCGCGACGTTTGCGCTGTCCAGCCGGGGCAGCATCTCTGCGGCCTCTTCCAACCCGATGACGCGTTCAATAAGCTTCTGCGGCTGGAGTGCGCCGGATTCGATCAGGGCGAGCATTCCAGGGTAATCCGCCGCGGCCATCCCGTGGCTTCCGAAAACGTCCAATTCCCACGCAATAACCCGGGCCATCTGAACGCGCGGGTGGCCCTCAACCGGCGGCAGTAGCCCGATCTGGACGTGCCGGCCACGTCGCCGGAGGCTCAGGATCGCGTCGGCGCAGGTCTGCTCGCTGCCGACGGCGTCGATGGAGACATGGCTTCCTCCCGTCAGGGCCTGTACCTTCGACGGAATATCAGAACCATCGGCGACCACTACGTGATCGGCCCCGAGGGAAGCCGCCACATCAAGGGCGGCCGCGTTCCGGTCCACGGCAATGACGTTGCCGCCCAGTGCCTTGGCGATCATTACGGCGCTGAGGCCAACACCGCCCACGCCAACAATGGTGACCCATTCACCGGCGGCCAGGCGTGCCCGGCTTGTCAGGGCCCGGTAGGCGGTGGCAAAACGACAGCCCAGGCTGGCCGCCGCTTCAAAGCTGACCCCCTCGGGGATCGCCACGAGATTGGTGTCCGCCGCATGGATCACCACGCGCTCAGCGAACGACCCCCAATGCGTGAAGCCCGGCTGCTGCTGGTCCGGGCATACCTGTGCATTGCCGCCCAGGCACCACTCGCAGGTCCCGCAACCCTCCACGAAGGGCGCCGTCACCCGGTCACCCACCGCCCAGCCGGTTACTCCGGGACCAACCTCAACAACGACGCCGGCGAACTCGTGCCCGGGAACGTGCGGCAGGGCGATGTCATCGTGTCCGGCCCACGCGTGCCAGTCGCTGCGGCACAAGCCCGTGGCGATGACGGAGATCACCACGCCTCCTACCGGGGCCTCAGGCTGGTCTACGTCCTGGACGGTCAGCGGTCCGGCGATCTGGCGCATGACAAGGGAACGCACGGGCTCTCCTTCGGTTTGATTGTCCAGCCCAGTCTAGGTGGGGGCGAGGGTGAACCGGGCGCGCCTTCATCGTTGCGCCAAAGGTCCCTGTGGCCCCCTCCCACGGCCGGTACGCGTCCCGCGACTGAAGCGAACCGCCAGGAGATGTGCGTTGTGCAACATTCATGCAGAATAGGGTTTCAATCAGGCATCTGCGCCTGGAAAACAGGCCTAAGAGCGGAGCGGGGCACGGATGAACGAGTTTTTCGCGGCGTCCTGCGAGCGCGGGGTTCTGCGGCTGCGTTGGGCCCCGGACGTCCACATAACGTACGAGATCGCCGTTCGGGCGGCGCGGACCCTGGAAGGCTTCAGCGACGGGTGGGTGCTGCCACTCCTGGTTGACCTGAACGGAGTGGCAGGGTTGACGCCCGAGGCCAGGGCGGGCATGAATGCTTACCGGGGATTCTCGGCGGTGGCCCTCATTGGCGACGGACCCATGGGCAAGGTCGTGGCGGCGTTTTCCCAACGGTCGCTGACTCCCACCGCGTACTTCACGAACGAGGGCGAAGCCCTAGATTGGTTGTCGGGCCAGGGCAGCAGGACCGCGAAGTAGCGCAGAGGCCAACATTCGGGGCCGTTCCCTTCAGTGGGGGGCGGACGACGGCGGCCCGTTGGCTCCCCCTTCGGCGCGCTTTTTGATGCCCAGCAGCATTGCCCGGTCCATCACGAGATAGCCGGGCCGGAGGAGGAAGTCCATCACACGCAGCCCTGCAGGCCGGCCCGCGCCGTACCGTGTCCTGAGCAGGAGCCTGGTACCGGAAGGGCCGGCGTCGTGCAGCACGAACTGCCACGTACCGGTCACTGTTCCGGGCGGGGCTCCCGGGCTGGAATCCAGGACGAGGTGGCGGTCCTGAGCCAGGTCCACGACGCGCGGCCCCCGCCTACCGCCAGGGTAGCCACCAGGTGTGAAAGCGATGATGTCTCCCACCTTCAGGTCCTGCCACTCGGGATGGATGCGGTCCGCGTTGGTGACCCCCAGACGGAGCAAGCCGTTCTCCACCGCCGTATAGGAATACAGGCCGGCCCGGTCCACTCCCATTTGCACGAGCCATGGCCAGACCTGACCGGGGCGTGCGGCGACGGTAACCGCCATGGTCCAGACGTCGTCGGCGTCGGGAATCAGTTCGTCGCCCGGAAGCGGCGCAGTCTTTTCGGGCCCGGTGGCACCCCATGTCCGCAGCACCCGCGGCAAGAGGCCATGCGTGGACAGACCGGCTGCGACGGCGGCCGCAAGGAAACCGCGAAGCCGGCGCCGCCGGGGGCCAGGCCCGGATTGTGGACCGGAACGGACACCGGGACCCGACGCTGTGCCACCCATGGCACACCTCCTCCTGGTTCCAGGGATGCCTCGAGGCTACAAACCGACACCCCAAGGCCCCCAGAGTCCAAAGCCCCTACAGCCGCGTGTCGAAGGATCCGCAGAAAACGTTCTCGTTAAAGGTGCCCTGGAAGCCGGACTTGCCCTGGATCTTTTCCACAGTGGCCCGGATGGCCTCCCGGGTCCCGGCGTGCGCGTGGATTGCCGTCTTGACCATGGGCACGTCGATGAGGTGGTTCGGCTGGTTCAGGGACACGAACACGGTGGGCACCTCGGTTACGTACCAAGGGATTTCCGCCGCCATGGGCGAGGACCACTTGATCCGGATGGCGGCCTCCTGCGCGAAGCCCTTCACGTTGGCGAACACGAAGGCGGCGTCGTACTTCTCCGCATAGTCCCCCGTGGCCTCCTCGGAGATGACGGACATGAAGTTGACCCCGGTCTCCCCGGCCGCCTCGCGCTGTTCAGCCGTCCGGTACAAGGACACCTGGAAGCCGGCAGCCTCGAGTTCCTCCTTCACCACATCCAGGTAGGCCAGCGGATCAGCCCGCGTGAAGTCGGCGCCGCCGGAGATGCCGTAGAGGCGGATCCGGGGATGGGTTCCGGGTGTGATGGGCAGGTTCCCCGCGGTGTCCTTGACCAGGGTCACGGTCTTGTCGGCGATCTCCGCAGCCACCGAACGGTGCGCAGCCGATCCAATGACGGCAAGCGCCTCGGCAGGCGGCACCAGTTGGCCTGCAGCCTTCAGGTGCAGCCCCAGCGATGCCTTCAGGCCGAGGATCCGCCGCAGCGCGTCGTGCAGCCGCTGCTCGGTGATAACGCCCGACTTGTAGCCGTCCAGCATGTACTGGAAGTCCTCGGCCGGGTTCCGGAAGAACAGGAACATGTCGCAGCCGGCGGCGATCGTGGCAGGCACCAGGTCCTTCCGCTTCATCGCCTGCGTCAGGCCCACCATCTGCGAGGCATCGGTGAGGACCAGCCCGTTGAAGCCGAGCTCTCCGCGCAGCAGGTCCTGCAGGAGCTCCGGGGACAACGTGGCCGGCAGGATCTCTGCGTCGGCCAGGCCGGGCCGGAAGTGCCGCGAAACTTCCGGCGCTCCAATGTGGCCCACCATGATCGACTGGACCCCGTGGGCAATCATCTCCCGGTACACGTGCCCGTAGGTACGGTTCCATTCCTCGTACCCAAGGGTGTTGTAGGAGGTGACCACATGCTGGTCCCGCTCATCGATGCCGTCCCCCGGGAAATGCTTCATGGCGCAAGCCGTCGGTGATTCGCTGATGCCGTCGAAGTACTCCTTGGCCCGTTCCACCACGATCTCCGGGGTGTTGCCGAACGAGCGGGTGGAGATCACGGTGTTCCGCCAGTTGTAGTGGATGTCCACGATCGGCGCGAAGGCCCAGTTGCAGCCCAGGGCCGCGGTCTCCACCCCGGCCACCTGCCCCATTTGCCGGGCAATATTCTTGTCCGGGTGGGAACCGGCCTGCAGGTGCGTGGAGACAAACGTGCCGTCGTCGCAACTGCCTGCACCGCCCATTTCCGGGTTGGACGCAACCAGCAGCGGAATCCTGGACCTGGACTGGGCGTAGCGGATGTGTTCCTGCACGGCGGCTGACGGTCCGGGCCGGTAGCGCATGCCGCCCACGTGATAGTTGTCCAGCACGCCGTCGAGGTAGCCGGGCGAGTAGTCGTTGTTGTGGTTAATGAACAGTTGCCCGATCTTTTCCTCGAGCGTCATCCCCGCAAGGGTGCCCTCCACCCAGGCGATGGCCCCGGCGTCGAGGTTGAACGGCGCGGCCGCAAGGTCGACGTCGAACTGCCGCGGCGGGGTGCCCCCGGCCGTCCGCTCGGGAGGTACGACGCCGGCGATCCCCTTGACCGCCTGGGCCACGACGTCGGCGACGGGCACGGCAATGTCCACCACCACGCCGGTCTCGTCGTCCTGGAGCGGCTCAAGGGTGGCGAGCTGGGAATCCAGCAGCGCGGGCGGCATGAAGTGGCCGCTGCGGCCTTCCGTCCGCGCCTTCAGGACTTCCTTGCTGCCGTTCAGGTGCAGGAAGACCGTGTCCGGCGCCTGGGCACGGATGGCGTCGCGGTACGTGCGGCGCAGCGCCGAGCAGGCCAGGACCAGGCCGCCGTCGGCCGCGCCGGCAAGCCTGCTGCCCACGGTGGCCAGCCAGGGCCAGCGGTCCTCGTCCGTCAATGGCGTGCCGGCAGCCATCTTGGCGACGTTTTCCACCGGGTGCAAGGAATCGCCGTCCAGGAACGGGACGCCCAGTTCGCGGGCCACGAGATCGCCGATGGTGGTCTTGCCGCAGCCGGAGACGCCCATCACGACGATTCGGATCTTGCTCATCGGGTGCTTTCCTTACCAGTCGTGGCCAGCCTCACCAGTCATGCACCGTGCCGTCGACCAGGCGGTTGTAGGGCAGGTAGGCCTGCTGGTAGGGGTACGCAGCGGCGGCTTCCTCGTTGAATTCGACGCCGATGCCGGGCTTGTCGCCGGGGTGCAGGTAGCCGTCCGTAAACGTCATGGACTGTTCGAAGACCTCGTTGGTCTTGTCCGAGTGCTGCATGTACTCCTGGATACCGTAGTTATGGATGGCAAGGCCCACATGCAGCTGCGCGGCGAAGCCCACGGGCGAAATATCCGTGGGGCCGTGGAAACCGGACTTGATCTGGTACTGCGCCGCGAAGTCCATGACCTTCTTCAGCGGCGAAATCCCGCCGAAGTGCGTGGACGCTGCCCGGACATAATCGATCAGCTGTTCCTTGATCAGCGTCTGGAAGTCGAACACGGTGTTGAAGATTTCACCGATCGCCAGCGGTGTGGTGGTGTGCTGGCGGACCAGGCGCAGGCCCTCCTGGTTCTCCGCCGGAGTGCAGTCCTCCAGCCAGAACAGGTCATACGGCTCCAGGGCCTTGCCCAGTTTCGCGGCCTGGATGGGCGTCATCCGGTGGTGCCCGTCATGCAGCAGCGGGATCTCGGGGCCGAACTCGTTCCGGACAGCCTCGAAGACCGTGGGCAGGTGCCGTAGGTAGGCGCGGGTGTCCCAGTCCTCTTCCTGCGGGAACGCTCCCCGGCCGGCGGGCTCGTAGTCATACCGCTCCCCCGATGCCTGTGCCTGGGCAGCCACGCCGTAGACCGCTTTGATCCCCGGGATGGCGGTCTGGATCCGGATGGACTTGTAGCCGAGCTCCAGGTGCTCCCGCACGGAATCGAACAGCGACTCGATGTCCGAGCCGGACGCGTGGCCGTAGGCGCGCAGCCCGTTCCGGGACGCCCCGCCCAGCAGCTGGTACACGGGAAGCCCGGCAACCTTGCCCTTGATATCCCACAGCGCCATGTCCACGGCGGCGATGGCCGCCATGGTGACCGGGCCACGGCGCCAGTACGCGCTCCGGTACAGGAACTGCCAGGTGTCCTCGATCCGGTGCGGGTCCTTCCCGATCAGCAGCTGCGCGACGTGCTCCTTGAGGTAGGCGGCGACGGCGAGCTCGCGGCCGTTCAGGGTGGCGTCGCCGATACCCGTCACGCCGTCGTCCGTGGTGATCCGGAGGGTCACGAAGTTTCGGGTGGGGCTGGTAACAAAGACATCGGCGGCAATGATTTTCATGGGACTAACTGTTCCTTCCGGAAGTAAAAGCGGGATTCAGGTACGTGCGGGGGTGGCGGCCGGGGCCGCTTCGAAGGATCCGAGCAGCCGGGAAACAAGGGCGACAACGTCAGGGTCCTCTGCGAGGGCAGCGCTGACGAGGCGAAGCAAACCCTGTACCCGATTGGTTCCGTCAAGTGCCACGGCAGCCTGGATGTCGGCGGCGAGCGGATCCTGGAAGTCGTTTCCCGCGGTGACGTAGTCAATCCAGGCGGCAATCATCAAAGCGCTGCCTGCGCCACTGCGGCCGTCGGCCCGTTCCGCCGCCATCACGGGTACCGCGCGCATGCGCAGCTTGGTGGTGGCATCGGCCGCGATCTGTGCGAGCCGGTGGGCGATACGCGCGTTTCCGAAGCGGTCCAGCAGGGCCCGGCGGTACGTCGGAATGTCCAGCCCTTCCCCCTGCAGGTGACGGGCTGCCTCGTCCCAGAAGTCCTCCACCGCTTTCCGGCAGAGGGGGTCTGCCAGGGCGTCCGCCACGGTGGCATGCCCGCGGAGCTGTCCCGCGTAGGCCAGGATGGAATGCGAGCCGTTGAGGAGCCACAGCTTCCGGTTCTCATAGGGCTCGATGTCACCGACCACGACGGCGCCGGCCTCCTCCCAGCGGGGACGCCCGGCCGGGAAGTCCCCGCTGAGCACCCAGTTCCGGAAAGGTTCAGCCACCACCGGCGAATTGTCGCTGTAACCGCATTGCTCTTCCACCTCTGCGATGTCCGCCTCGGTGGTCCGCGGCGTAATCCTGTCCACGGACGTGCTGACAAAGCTGACGTTCGCCTCGATCCATCCGGCCAGCCCGGAACCCCATCCGGAGGCCAGTCCCAGGACGGCCCGGCGGGCAACTTCACCGTTTGCGGACAAGTTGTCGCAGCTGACGACGGCGATGGGTCCCGCGCCGCTGGCCCGGCGCCTGGCAAGGGCCAACACCAGGCGGCCCAGCGGAGTGCCGGGCACTCCGGCCTCCCCGGACGCTGCTGCCGACAGCGCCCGGAGATCATCCGCCGTGCCTGGAGCGCCGGCGTCGAACGTTCCATCCGCGGCCAGCCCGTAGGCTGCCTCGGTGATGGTCAGCGTGACCACCGCTGTCTCCTTCGCCGCGACAAGCTCGCAGAGCCGTGCGGTGTTGGCGCCATCCACCGCTTCCACAATGCTGCCGATGACTTCGAAGCTGTCCCCGCGGGCCGACCGCTCCACCAGCGTATAGAGGCAGTCCTGGCGGGACAGCGCTGCCGCGGCGTCGGGCCGGCGGCCCGTGAACGCCGCGATCCCCCACTCCGCCGCGTCCGGGGCGTGCTGGGTATACCAGGCCTGGTGGGAGCGGTGGAACGCCCCCAGCCCAAGGTGCACGATGCGCACCGGAGGCTTGGGCAGCGGCTTCAGGCTGCGGTTGAGTGCAGGCAGCGCGGCGTTCACAGCTTGAACACCCTCCGTGGCGACCCGTCCACGATGTCCACGATAAGTTCGTGTGCCCGTTCCTCGGTGACCCGGTGTTCGGCCACGAGGCGGGCCAGGAAGGACGCCTCGATCCGCCGGGCCGTGTCGTGGCGGGCCGGAATGGAGCAGAAGGCGCGGGTGTCATCGATGAACCCGGAGGACCGCGAGAAGCCCGCGGTCTCCGTCACCGCGGACCGGAAGCGCAGCATGGCGTCCGGGGCGTCCAGGAACCACCAGGGCGCACCGAGGTAGACCGACGGGTAGAACCCGGCCAGCGGCGCCAGTTCGCGGGAGAAGACGGTCTCATCCAGGGTGAACAGGACCAGGTGGAAGTCCTTTGCCGTGCCAAAGTCCTGAAGCAGCGGCCGGATGGCTTCGGTGTAGTTCACCGCCACCGGGATGTCGTGCCCGGTATCGGCGCCGAAGGCCTCGAACGTGGGTGCGTGGTGGTTCCGGAAGGAGCCCGGGTGGATGGTCATGACCAGCCCGTCCTCCACCGACATCCTGGCCATCTGGTACAGCATGTGGGCTTCGAAGGCGTCCCTGTCCCGGGCGCTGGCCTGGCCCGTCCTGCCACGCTCAAAAAGCCGCTCCGCCTCGCCGTCGTCAAGTTTCAGGGTGGCAGGCGTGAACACGCCGTGGTCGGCGGAGACGGCGCCGCGCTCCACGAAGTGCCGGCGCCGCGACTCAAGTGCCTTGATGTACCCGGCGTAGCCGGTGGCGCCCTCCCCCGCAGAGCCGAGGAGGCGTTCCACGTTCTCCTGCCAGGCCGGATGTGCCATGTTCAAGTACTGGTCCGGCCGGAAGGTGGGCAGCACCCGGCCGGCGAACGCGGGGTCCGCGTGCAGCGCAGCGTGGCTGTCCAGCGAATCCAGCGGGTCATCCGTGGTGGCGAGCACCTCGATGTTGAATTCCTTGAACAGTTCCCGTGGCCGGAAACCGGGCTCGGACAATTTGGCCTGCAGGGCATCATAGAGCTGGTCGGCGTTCTGGCCGGACGGTTCCTCGGCCAGGCCGAAGACATGGGCAAACTCCTGCCGGATCCAGTACCCGGAGGCGGTTCCCTCGAAAGCCGGCCATGCTTCACAGAAGTGCCGCCAGACCTGCCGCGACTCTGCGGGCTGGTTGCCCAGGCCCAGCTGGTCCATGGTCACCCCGCCGGCGTGGATCAGGCGGGTGACGTAATGGTCCGGAGTGACCAGGAGCGCGGCCGGGTCAGGGAACGGCGTGTTCTGTTCGATGACCGCGGCGTCGACGTGCCCGTGCGGGGAGATGATGGGGAGCCCTTCCACCCGGGAGAAGAGCGAGCGGGCAATGTCCCGGACCGCGGGATCGGCGGGCAGGAGCCGGTCCGGGTGGTCCGCTATGGTCTGCGCCATGGCTCAACGCCTCCCGGCTGCGACATTGAGCCCAGCCAAGGCGGCCGTGGCGCGGAGGTACTCGAGGTTCCCGGCGGTCCGTTCGGCCAGCGGGAGCTCAGTGGAAAAGTCCTCCACGGTCACCCAGCCGTCGTATCCGAAGGCGGCGAGTGCCTTGAAGTACTGCAGGACGCTGCCCTGGCCCGCGCGCAGGGGCGCCCACTCGTTCTTGAAAATGGCTGCCCCTGACTCGTCGGTCTCGCCGCTGTCCACCCACACCGCGTTCTTCACGTGCACGTGCGCCAGGTAGTCGCCGAGGAGCTCGAAGGCGGGCAGGTAGTCTTCCTGCCCTTCGATCAGCAGGTTGCCCAGGTCGTGGATGACGCCGACGTGCCGGGGGTCCAGTCCGTCCAGGAGCCGCAGCGCCGATGATGCCGACGCGGTGATGGTGCGGTGGTGCAGCTCCACGAGCGCCTTCACTCCGTGGTGCGCCGCCCGCTCGGCGATCCATTCGAAATCGCGGCGGGCAGCGGCGAAGAGTTCCGGGTAGGGGGTGCCGCTGGCCGGTTCGTTGCCCCAGGCGGCGGTTCCGAGCGGCGGCGTGGTCACCCGCACCTGGCCGGCGCCGAGCTTGGCGGTGGCGGCGAGCATGCGGTCCACATCGTCATGGTTGTCGCACCGCGCATACCCGCCGACGCCGGAGAACTCCAGGCCGGCGTCGCTGGTAATGGCGGCGATCCGGTCCAGGTGGTCTTCCATTCCGGCCAGCGGCACGGTGGCTTTGTTCCCGGCCCAGAAGCCGGGCTCGGGGGCGTCCCCCTGGTCCGTGATGCGCCATTCGACGCCGTCCCAGCCCTGTCCGGCAAGCTGCTGGACGGCATCCTCGGGGGTCCACTCGGGGGTTGATGCGGTAAATACTGAAAACTTCATGGTGTCAGGCGCTTTCTGCCGTGCTGCCGGTGCGGACTTCGAGGTCGTTGTACTTGCCGGCCAGGACATCCTCGAAGAGGACGGGCTGGCCGAGGGTGGCCGAGACGTATACCGAACGCACCGCGGCAAGGGCATTGACGGCGTCGCTGACCGTGACTCCGGGCTGCTTCCCACCGGCGATCGCGGCCAGGATGTCCCGGTACTGACGGACATGGCCGGCCGGGTACACGGTGGGGTCGGCTGCTTTGTAGTCTTCCTCGGGGTACTTGGCGAGTTCTTCCTCCGACTGGTTGCCGCCGCCCTGGAGTCCCATGTCCGCCGAGGCGCCGCCTGCGGCCCTGCTGTGGAAGTACTCCAGCCGGTCGTTGTCCACCACGGCCGAGCCCTCGGAGCCCATGAGCTGCACGCGCACGGTCAACCCCGGGTAGGCGGCAGTGGTGGCGTGAAGGACAGCCAGGCCGCCGTTCTCGAAGGTCACGGTGGCTACCGCCGTGTCCTCCACTTCGATGCGTTCGTGGGCGAGGCGGGCGGTGTGCGCAAAGATCTCCACCGGCCGTCCCATGAACCACAAAAGCAGGTCCACGGTGTGCACGCCCTGGTTCATGAGGGCGCCGCCGCCGTCCATCGCCCACGTGCCGCGCCAGTCGCCGGAGTCGTAATAGCCCTGGCTGCGCCACCATGCCACCGAGGCGATGGCGGAGGTCAGCTTGCCGAACCGGCCATCGGCGATGGCGCGGGACACGGCGACGCTGGACTGGTCGAACCGGTGCTGGCTGATGACCGAGGCAACGATGCCTTTGCCCGCCGCTTCCTTCGCGGCTGCCTCGATTTCCTGGGCGCGGCTGAGGTCCACGTCGAGGGGCTTTTCGATGACCACGTGCTTGCCTGCCGCCAGCACCTCCAGGCTCTGCTGGATGTGCAGGCCGCTGGGAGTCGCCAGTGCCACGAGGTGGATGTCTTCGGCAGCGAAGGCCTCGGCCTGGGTGGTGTACAGGGCCGGGCGCGTACCGCCCTGCTGTTCGATGAAGTCCGCGAGTGCTTCGGCGGCCGCCGGGATGGCATCGATGAGGGCGACGATGCGGACTTCCGGGAATTCGCGGAGGGCTACGGCGTGGGTGCGGCCAATGACGCCGCACCCGGTGATGGCTGCATTCAAGGTGCTCATGCGGTCTGGACTCCTGCTTCTGCGGTGACTTTGGCGAAGGCGCGGGCTGCGATTCCGAAGGCCGTGGGGCCGGAGAATCCGCCCAGGCCGTGGGCACCGGCGAGGTGCGGCTCGAGGGAAGCGAAGCCTTCGTAGCCGTCCGCCTTGAGCGCCTCCACGGTCTTCAGGACGTCCCCGTCGCCTTCGCCGGCAGGCACCACGTGGCCGTTGGCGAAGAGGGCATCCTTGACCTGGAGGTATTCCAGGTGCGGGCGCAGCTTGGCGTATCCCTCGTCGAAGGGCTTGACGCCCACCTGGACGAAGTTTGCAGCGTCCCAGGCCACTTTCAGGGCGGGCGAGTCCACGGTCTCGATGATGTCCAGGACACGGTCCGGGACGTCTCCGAAGATGTCCTTCTCGTTTTCGTGCAGAAGGATCACGCCGGCTTCCTCGGCCACGCCGGCCAGGGCGCGCATGCGCTCGATGACGTCATCGCGGATGCTGTCCACCTGGACTGACTCGCCGTAGTAGAAGGAGAAGATGCGGATGTACTTCGCGTCCAGGACCTTGGCGGCATTGACCGCCCGGCGCAACCGCTCCACCTCATGCTCCACCGGGAGGCTGACGTCCACTTTTCCAATGGGCGAGGCAATGGCCGAGACCTTCATGCCCTTATCTGCCAGCAGGGCGGCGAGTGCCTGGAGCTGTTCGTCGCTGAGGTCCACAATGTTGGTTCCCCATGCGCTGCGGACCTCGATGTGGTTGGCGCCGAGGGCCTGCAGCACGGCGATCTGGACTGCGGGGTCGTCGTCGATTTCGTCGCCGAAACCTGACAGCTGCCACGTGACCTGGGTGGTCGAGACCATGGTTATTTAACTCCTCCGGCGGTCAGCCCGCCTACTAGGTAACGCTGGAAAATCAGGTAGAGAATGACCACTGGCGCTGCACACACCAGGGCTGCGGCCATCATCTGGCCGTAGTAGGGAATGGCGCCGCCTTCCTGCGAGGCACCAAAGATTTGCAGGGCGACGGCGGCGGTCTGGCTTTCGGGGCGCGTCATCACCGAGGCGAAGAGTACGTCGTTCCAGCCGAGCAGGAAGGCGAAGATGCCGGAGACGACGATGCCGGGCCAGCTCAGGGGCAGCACGATGCGGAAGAGGACGCCGAGGTTTGACGCGCCGTCGATCTTGGCTGCTTCCTCCAGTTCCTTGGGGAGCCCGCGCAGGTAGGTGACCATCACCCAGGTGGAGAACGGCATGGCGAAGGTCAGGTAGGTCACGAACAGGCCCCACTGGGTCCCGATCACCTGGATGCCGAGGTAGGTTGCCGCCGAGGAAAAGAGCACGAACACCGGCAGCACCATCAGGGTTCCGGGGACGGACTGCAGTGCCAGCAGGCCGCGCAGGATGCTGAGCCTGCCACGGAAGCTGTACCGGACCAGGACGAACGCGGTGGAAACGGACAAGGCCGCGGATACGACGGCGGTTGATCCGGCCACCAGGACACTGTTGGTCAGGCCGGTGGCCAGGCCCACGCTGGTCCAGATCTTCGAGTAGTTCTCGAAGGTCACCGACGACGGCCAGAACTCGCCGTTGGCAACGCCGATGTCAGAATTCACCGAGGCCAGGAAGATATAGAGCACCGGAATCAGGACGAGTGCACCCAGGAAGACAAGGATGATGACCAGCAGGGGGCCGGGCAGGAGCCGCAGCACCTCGTGCTGGCGGTGCGAGCCCGGACGGTCGACGTCCGCGGTCGGCGCACTGCGGCGACCGGCGATGGTGGCGCTCATTTCTTCGCTCCTGGGGTGTCGGCGTCGTCAAGCTTCACGGCGCGGAGGTAGACGAACAGCGGGATGGCGATGAGCACCAGGGAAATGAAGGCCATCGCAGCACTCAGGCCAAAGCGGAAGCTCTGGAAGCTGGTGACGTAGGTCAGGATGGGGAGGACTTCCACGTCCGACGGCGCCGGGACCCCGAACAGCACGAACGGAAGCGTGAAGTTGTTGATGTGGTGCAGCATTCCGATCAGGAAGGCCAGGGCCAGCGGGCCCTTCAGGTACGGGAAGATCACGTAGCGGAGCTTGTTCCACCACAGCGCCCCGTCCAGGGCTGAGGCCTCGTGCACCTCATGGTCCACTGACTGCAGGCCGGACAACGCCAGCAGGTAGATGAACGGCCAGGAAGCCCAGATCTGGACCAGGACCAGCGTCCAGAACGTTTGTGGTCCGTTGAGCCAGAGTCCCACGTGGATTCCCACGGTGGCCAAGGCCTCGTCCACGATGCCGCCGGGCTGGAGCATGGTCCGCCAGACGGTGGCCACCACGAAGGACGGCAGGACATACGGGATGAGGAACACCGAGCGGATCAGTGCGCGGCCCTTGAATGCATTCTGGGTTGCCACTGCCGCGGCAATGCCCAGCGGCAGGGTCACCACCATCGCAAGCAGCGAGTAGCTGACGCTGAGCCACACGGCGTGCAGCAGCGGCGAGTTGGTGACGGCTTCAACGAAGTTTTCGACTCCGATGATTGGTGCACTGACCCACTTCCGCAGCGTGTACTGGTCCAGGTTGAGGATGGACATGTAAATGCCCAGCAGCAGCGGCACCACGATGATGATGATCATCAGGACCCCGCCGGGGATCAGCATCCAGAGCGGACGGTTCCGCTCGCTCAGGCCCTTGCGCCGCGGGCCGTCCTTGGGGCCGGGCTGCTGCCCGGCGTCATTGGCGGTCCGGGGCGCCCGGCCTGCGGCGGATTCCACCGCAGGCCGTACTTCATGAGAGGCGTCGGTTGACATCAGGACTTATCCTTTGGAGGCCCGGTCCAGGGAAGCCTGGCCCTTGTTTTGGGCGTCTTTGATCCGCGTATCGAGGGCGGATCCGTCCACCTTGCCGGCGGCCAGGTCCGGGATCGACTGGACAGTGACGTTGAGCAGGCCCAGCTGGATATCGCCCCAGGCGCCCGTGAACGGGGTGGCCTTGGACTTGGCGGCGGCATCGGCCAGTGGCTTGAGCTTGGCATCGGTCAGGGTGGCGAGGGCCTCGGCGTTGGCCGGGAGGTCACCGAAGACCTTCTGGTAGTTCAGCTGTTCGTCCTTGGAGGTGATCAGCTTGATGTAGGCGAAGGCCAGGTCCTTTTGCTTGGAGTAGTCGGCCACCACCAGGTTGTCGCCGGAGAGGATGCTGGCGGCGTCGCCGTCGGACTTGGACTGGGTCTGGCCCGGAGCGATCGTGGGCATCAGGGCGTATTCGTACTTGCCGGCGACGGCTGACTTGTCCAGGGTGGGAATCGAGCTGGACGTGGTCATCATCAGGTATCCGGCCTTGCCGCTGGCGAAGGCGGCCACGGCGTTGCTGTTGCTCCAGCCAATCGATGCGGGGTCAACCACTTTGTCGTTGGTGAGCCAGCCGAAGTACGTTTCGTAGGCCTTCTTGACCGTGGGGTCATCCATCTTCAGCTTGTTGCCGTCCACCAGCGGGTTTCCGGCCTGGACGGACATGGCCCAGATGAACTTCCAGGGATCGAAGCTGTCCTTGTATCCCGTGGCGATGCCGTAAGTGCCGTCCTTGGTCATCTTCTTCGCCTGCGCGGCCAGGTCATCCCAGTTGGTGGCAGGCTTGTCGATGCCTGCCGCAGCCAACAGGTCCTTGTTGTACGCCATGACGAACGGCCGGCTGACGAACGGGATGCCGGCAAGGTGGTCCTTGTCCGGTCCGGAGATTCCCAGGGTTGCCGGGTTGAAGCGGTCCTTGCCGCCCACCTTCTTCCAGTCGTCGTCGGAGAGGGTCACGAAGGCCTTGGTGGCATATGCCGTGGGGGTGAACGTGGTTCCCAGGCTGTAGACATCCGGGCCCTGGCCGGAGACCACGGATGTTTGGATGCGCGTGAGTTCATCATTGGCCGAGGCGAAAGTTTCGAACTTCACGTCGGCGCCGGTCTCGGCCTTGAACTTCGCGGCAATATCGGACTGCCACTGCTTCTGCTGTTCCGGGTACTGGCTGGAAACGTTCACCAGGACGCTCAGCGTCTTGCCGGTGCCGTCCACTTTGCCGTCCGAGCTGGTTGAGCCGCCCCCGTTGCCGGAGCTCGATCCACACCCGGTCAAGGCGAGCGCTGCAGCCGTGACGATCGCCGCAAGCCCAGTAGTCGATTTAAACCTCATTGTTTTTTCTCCTCTAGGACACCCGCATGGCCACATCCGTCTTGTGGCGGAAATCACTGCAGGCGACTCGAGAGTCAGTCTAGGAAATTGGAAAGCTTGCGGCAAGCGGTTGCCAAAAGTTGCCATGAATGATGTCATTGGATCATCCAAAGTCGGGGAAACGCCGGTCGGAATGCTGCCGGCGGATTCCCCAAGCCAGCGATGAAAGGTCGGCAACTATGGCTAATCCATCGGTGGAAGCCGCTCCGCAGGGTGCCGGGGACGCGAACGCCCGGCGGGACCGTCCGCCCACCATCCGGGATGTCGCCGAGCTCGCCGGCGTCGCCACGTCCACGGTCTCCAGGGCCCTCTCTCGGCCCGAGCGGGTGAATCCCCGGACGCGGGTCCGGATCGAAGAGGCAGCCGCTGAACTCAACTACATTCCCAGCTCCCAGGCGCGCGGCCTCAGCTCGGGGCGGACGAACGCCGTGGCCGTACTGGTGCCCGACATCACCAACCCGTTCTACTTCGACATCATCCGGGGTACCCAGCACCAGCTCAAGGCAGCCGGCGTGACACAGCTCCTGGTGGACACGGAGGAGTCCAGCGAGATGGAACTGGATGCGCTGCACAAAATGCGCAAGTCGGCCGATGGCTTCATCCTGGCAGCGTCCCGCCTGACCGACGCCCAGCTGACGGAGGTCTCCCAGACACAGCCCCTGGTCACGTTCAACCGCGCGTCCACCAGCGCTCCCACCGTGATGATCGATACGCCGTCGGCCATCATCCAGGCGCTGGAGCACCTGGCATCGCTGGGCCATCACAAGGTCTGCTACGTTGCCGGGCCTCCCACCTCCTGGTCAAACCAGATGCGATGGAAGGTGTTCGAAGAGGACGCCACGAAGCGGGGGATGGAAGTCCACCGGATTGGCCCCTACGCGCCAAAGACAACGTCCGGGGCGGCCGCGGCGGATGCCGCTGTCCGCACCGGGGCCACCGCCTGCATCGTGTTCAACGACCTGCTCGCCATCGGCATGCTCCAGCGCCTGAAGGCCCGCGGGATCCGGGTGCCTGCGGACATGAGCATCATCGGCTCGGACGATATCTTCGGCGCCGATTTCTGCAATCCGCCGCTGACCACCATCTCCAGCCCCATCGAGCAGGCGGGCAGGGTGGCGGTGTCCATGCTCCTGGCCCAGCTCAATCCCCTGCCGGGAAGCGCCACCCGGAAACTCGCCGTCATGCCCACCCACCTGACGGTCCGGGAATCGACGGGACCGGCCCCCGCCTGATCAGCCCACGGTAAACGGCAGCACCAGCCGGTGTCCCGGGGTGAAAGTAATTGCTAAAGGCGCACCACATACGACTCGACGAAGGCTAGTCCAACTGGAAGCGGTCCACGGCCTCCCGAAGCATGCGGTGGCCTTGCCGTTCAAAGTTCCCATCCCCCACCTGGTACGCCCAGACCGCCGTGCCGATCGCTTCCCGGAGCAAGTCGATGCGCCACACCTCCATGGACCTGGGGTCAGTTCCGTATCCCCCCAGGAAGGCCTTCTCGAGCTCCGGCCTTCCCCGCCATTGCTGCACCGCCAACCGGCACAGATCAGTGGCGGCCGGCCTGAAATCGAACCTGCCGAAGTCGATAATCCGCAGCTCGCCATTGTGGATGAGCCAGTTCCGCGGCTGCCAGTCACCATGGGTGGGAACCACTGCGATGGGGGCAGGCCGGTACTCCGCAAGGCGACTCCGTGCCTCCAACTCGATGGATGGATCGATGCGATGGTCCCGGTCCAACCACGCAAACGCCTTCGCCGTGGCCCGCGCTTCGCAGGTGTCATCGCAGCGGCGCTCCTGGCTGTGAAGCACCTTCAACAGTTCTCCGGCCTGGGCGTAGGTCTCCGGGACCAGCTCGGCCGGGATCCCCTCCACCAGAACGCCCTCAAGGTACTCAGTCACCAGGATGTTGGCGTCCGGGTTTGAATGAAGCAGGCGGGCTGCCCGGCCGCGCCCGGCAAGCGGCCGTGTGTAGGCGTTGTGGGCCGCGATCTCGCGGCCCAGGTGGTGGTTCGAAGGTCCGGCAGCCTTGATGATTACCTGCCCGGTGGCCGCCTGGACCCTGAGGACCTTCGTGTCCACGACTCCCCAGGACAGGTCGGCGATAAGTTTCGGCGAGCCAAGCCACTCCTCAGCGAGCCTGGACTGTTCGGCGCTCAGCAGCCCGCCATCCCACTGCCCTGCCCCCGAACTTTGCCCCATGATCTGAAGCCTAGCAACGGGCGGTCCACGGAGGATCCGGCTGACCCGGCATAAAGGCGCGCGGACGACGCCGGGAGCCACCCGTCGTCGTACGCGCGCCTTTATATCGCGCTGCTTAGGCTTCCACGAGCTTGGCCCCGGCCGGCACCTCCGCCGGAACGCCGGGCTCGCCGCGGCCGTACAGCCAGTCGTTGTACTGGAAGTTGTTGTCGCCACGGCTCTTGAACAGCATGTTCCGGAGGACCCGGGCCACGCCGCCCACGTGCCAGGACTCGCCCCAGGTCCTGGCGGTGCGCTGCACGCGGGCGGTGCGGGCTGCGCGGGTTTCATTGAACTCGCGGAAGGCGTCCTCCCACGAGCCGGCGTCGATCCCATCGGGGGTGAAGACCTGGTTCCGGGACACATCCTGGAGCACTGCCGCGTCCTCCAGCGCCTGGCACGCACCCTGGGCCAGGTACTGCAACATCGGGTGGGCGGCATCGCCGATCAGCGCCATGCGGCCGGACACCCAGTTGTCGATCGGGTTGCGGTCGTACATGGGCCAACGGATGCCGGTGGCCAAGTTCTTCAGGGCCTCCTGCACCGCGGGGACGCAGCCGGCGTAGGCCGCCTCGAGCTCGTCCACGCCGCCGTATTGCTCTTCGCCGCGCTCGAAGGATGCCGACTTGAACACGGCAACCGTATTGAGCAGTTGGCCCTTCCGCAGCGGATACTGGACCAGGTGGCAGTCCGGCCCGAGGTAGACGATGACGTCCTCCAGGTCCGCTGCCGGGGTCTCCTCCGTGATGGGCACGGTTCCCCGGTATGCCACGTAGGCCGAGTTCACCGGGCCGTCGTTGGCAACGGTCCCGCGCAGGGTGGACTTGAGCCCGTCCGCGGCCAGGATGGCGTCGGCTTCGAAGACCTCGCCCTTGGCGGTGTAGGCACGGGCCCGGTCGCCGTCGGTTTCCACCTTCTGCACCAGGACATCGTTCACCAGGGTGACGCCCGCCGCCTGGCAGGCCTCGAGCAGGATCCGGTGCAGGTCGCTGCGGTGGATCACCACGTAGGGCGCCCCGTAGCGCTCCTCGAACTCGCCGCCCAGTGTCTGGCGGGTCAGTTCCTCCCCCGTAACCGCATCGCGGAACACCAGGTGCTTGGGCTGGACGCCGATTTCCAGGGCTTTCTCCAGCAGTCCCCAGCGCTTGAGGACCCGGGAGGCGTTGGGGGCCATCTGCAGCCCGGCTCCCACTTCGCCGAAGGCCGGTGCCACTTCAACCAGCGTGACGTCGGCGCCGTTTTCGCGCAGGGCGAGCGCTCCGGCCAGTCCGGCCATGCCGCCGCCCACCACGAGGATATCGGTGGACTCTTTGACGTTAGACATTGGTAGCTCCTACTGCTGTTGATTTCTTGATTTTGGTGCCGACGGCTGCGATCAGGACCGCCGCCGCGGCTGCTGCTCCGGCGAAGGCCAGGAAGTTGCAATTGACGCCCAGCCCCGCCGCGAGCAGGAGCCCGCCGGCCTGCGGCGCGGCCACGGCGCCAATCCGGCCGACGCCCAGCGCCCAGCCGAGGGCGGTGCCGCGCAGGTGCGCCGGGTAGTGGCTGGCCACGGCGGCGATGATCAGGCACTGGGTGCCGTGCGTTCCCACGCCGGCCAGCACCAGCATGAAATAGACGACGGCGACCGGCGGTCCGGTCACCAGCACCACCAGGGCGACGGCGGCCACGCCCGCTGCCGCGATGGCCGTGGGAATGGGACCGAACCGGGTGCCTGCCCAGGCCGTGAGCACTGACCCGGCCACGGCGCCCAGGTTGAGCGCCAGGGCGAAGGTCAGCGCAGAGCCCAGATTGTAGCCGGCCAACTGCATCAGGTTGGGCAGCCACGTTCCCAGGCCGTACCAGGCAAACAGGGTCACCAGGGTGGCCACCGCAAACAGCAGGCTGGTGCCGAGGTAGGGCGCCCTCAGCAGGCTCCCAAATCCCGCGGACTCCTTCGCGGTGCTGCCGACGGCTGCCTTGGGTGCCAGGGTTTCCGGCAGGTAGCGGAGCGCCAGCGGGATCACCACCACCAGGGCCACGACGGCCACCAGGAACATCGCCGGCCAGCCGAAGGCCGGGATCAGCGGAATACCCACGAGCGCGGCGATCGAGCCGCCAATGGGGACACCGGACATCATGAGGGTGGCGATGGTGGACCGCCACTTTTTCGGAACGAGCTCGGCCACCAAGGCGTTGGCCGATGGCACCAGGCCGCCCAGGCCAATGCCTGCCAGCAGCCGGAGGCCGCCGAACACCGGCGCGCTCGGGGCAAACGCACAGAGGATGGTGAAGAGGGAGAACACCACGGCGCAGCCGATGATGGTGCGGCGGCGGCCCCAGGTGTCGGCCATCCGTCCGGCAAAAACGGCTCCGATCATCATGCCCACGAAGGCCATGGATCCGATGGTTCCAGCCGTCGCCTTGGTCAGGCCCCAGCCGGTGTCGCTGATGAGCGAGCCTTGGACGGTGCCGTAGACGATCAGGTCGTAGCCGTCGAAAACGACCAGCAGCCAGCACACCAGGACGGCGAGCATGGAACGCCGGGGAAACCCGGAAAGGCCTGCGCCCCGGGCGGGGGCGGCCGTGCGCTGCGGCACTGCAGCGGAAGTTGTGTGATTCATCCCACCACTGTGCTGGCAGTCATACCAGCGCGCCCATAAGATTCTGTCATGCAGAATCTTCCTGCCCGGCGGAAACCCACCTACTCAATCGAGGCGGTGGACAACGCCCTGCAACTCCTCCAGTTGCTGCGGGACGTGGGGAGCCTGCGGCTCAAGGACGCAGCGGCGGAGCTCGGCGTGGCACCCTCCACGGCACACCGGCTGCTGGCCATGCTGGTGTACCGGGGCTTCGCGGTGCAGGACGAAACGCGGCGGTACGTTCCCGGTCCCGCCATGGGGGCGGGGCCCGCAGGGTTCAGCTGGACAAGGCAGCTGCGCGACATCTCCCGGCCGCATATGGAACTGCTGTGCGCCCGCACCAACGAAACCGTCAACCTCATGATCCGGGTGGGCACCAAGGTCCGCTTCCTGGACACGGTGGAAAGCAGCAACATCCTGCGCGTTGGCGACCGCCAGGGCACGCTGCTCCCGGCACACAAGGCCTCCGGCGGCAAGGCCATCCTGGCCGAAATGGATCCCACCATGCTCGAGCAGCTGTTCCACAGCCCGAATGCTGAGCTCGCCGGCGACTACATCCCCAATTCCGAGTACCCGGCGTTCCTGCGCGAGCTTGAATCCGTGCGCGCCAACGGCTTCGCGGCCAACTTCGAGGGCACGGAGGAGGGCATCAGCGCCTTTGGCATGGCACTGCACAACGGGAAGGGAATGGTGGTGGGTGCGCTGAGCGTAGCCACTCCGGTAGCCAGGTTCCGGCCACTGTTCGATGCCGGGCTGGTGGGCGTCATGATGGAAACCCGGCGCCAGCTGGAGCTGGACATCGCTGCCAACCCGGCGGATGGCGCAGCGGGGAGCTGACCCGGGCGCACGCCACTCCGAGGAATATTCTGCCTGCCAGAATATGCTGGGGATCACAGCCCGCTTTCCCTAAGGTCGAATCCACGCCGCAGTCAGTCCGCACGCAAGGAGAAGGCCAGTGTCGATCAGCGCTGAAAACCAAACACATGAATCCGTGGCCCGGGAGCACCATGTCCCCGAGCCCACTCCGGAAGAGGCTGCCCAGTTGGAGCAGCTGTACAAGGATTTCGATAAAGAGAACCTGATTCCGTTGTGGAGGGAGATCGCGGACCTGATGCCCATGGTCCCGTCCCCGAAGGCGGTTCCGCATGTGTGGCGGTGGGATGACCTGTACCCGCTGGCCGCCCGCGCCGGGGACCTGGTGCCCGTGGGCCGCGGTGGGGAACGCCGCGCCATCGCGCTGGCCAACCCCGGCCTGGCCGGCACCCCGTACGCCACCCCCACGCTGTGGGCCGCCATCCAGTACCTGGGCGGCCGCGAGACCGCCCCGGAGCACCGCCACTCCCAGAACGCGTTCCGGTTCGTCGTCGAAGGCGAGGGCGTGTGGACCGTGGTGAACGGGGACCCGGTCCGGATGTCCCGCGGCGACTTCCTGCTCACCCCGGGCTGGAACTTCCACGGCCACCACAACGACACCGACCAGCCCATGGCGTGGATTGACGGCCTGGACATCCCGTTCGTGCACTACGCGGACGCCGGGTTCTTCGAGTTCGGCACCGAGCGCGTCACCGACGAGGCCACCCCCGACATCTCCCGCTCCGAGCGGCTCTGGGCCCACCCAGGGCTGCGCCCGCTCTCCGGGCTCGATGACACCACCAACTCCCCCATCGCCGCATACCGGTGGAAGTACACCGACGCCGCGCTGCGCGAACAGCTGCTCCTCGAGGACGAGGGCCACCCGGCCACGGTGTCCCAGGGCCACGCCGCCATCCGGTACACCAACCCCACCACCGGCGGGGATGTCATGCCCACCATCCGGGCCGAGTTCCACCGCCTCCGTGCCGGCGCCACCACCGAGCCCGTCCGCGAGGTGGGCTCCAGCGTGTGGCAGGTCTTCGAAGGCACGGGCACCGTGACCCTGAACGGCGAAACCAAAGTCCTGGCCAAGGGCGACCTGTTCGTTGTCCCGTCCTGGGCTGCCTGGTCGCTGCAGGCCGACGCTGGTTCACAAACGGAGTTTGATTTGTTCCGGTTCAGCGACGCGCCCATCTTTGAGCGCCTGAACTTCAACCGCACCTACATCGAAGGACGCACCAAGTAATGAAACTCCTCACCCTCCGCCTGAACAACGGCACAGGCAACGGCAAGAGCACGACGGCGGTCCGCCAGGACGGTGACACCCTCACCGAAATCCCGGGGTTCGCCGACGTCGGGGCCCTCCTGAAGGACCCCGCCTGGGAAACCACCGCCAAGGAAGCCAACGGCGCAACCCACGCGCTGGACGGCGCCGACCTCGCCGCCGTCGTACCCTCCCCCGGCAAGATCATCTGCGTGGGCCACAACTACCGCAACCACATCAAGGAGATGGGCCGCGAGGTTCCCGAGTACCCCACCCTGTTCGCCAAGTACGCCGAATCCCTGATCGGACCGAACGACGACCTGGCCCTGCCGCAGGAATCGGACACCGTGGACTGGGAAGCCGAACTCGCCGTCGTCATCGGCAAGGCCGGCCGCCGCATCCCCGAAGCCGAAGCCGCGGACCACATCGCCGGGTACGCCGTCCTGAACGACATCTCCATGCGCGACTACCAGTTCCGCACCATCCAGTGGCTGCAGGGCAAGACCTGGGAAAAGTCCACCCCGTTCGGCCCGGCCCTGGTGACCAAGGACGAGTTCACGCCCGGCCCGCTCATGACCTCCGCCGTGGACGGCGATGTCCAGCAGTCCACCCCCACCTCGGACCTGGTGTTCACCCCCGAATTCCTGGTCTCCTACATCTCCACGATCGTCACCCTCAACCCGGGCGACGTGATCGCCACCGGCACCCCCGGCGGCGTGGGCCACGCCCAGGACCCCAAGCGCTACCTGCAGGAGGGCCAGGTCCTGGTCACCACCATCGAGGGCCTGGGCCGGCTGGCCAACCGCGTGGTCAAGGAAGCCTGATGGTCGCCCGGCACGACCAGGCCACCGATCCCGTCCTACTGGACGGGCTGCTGCAGGCCCGGCGCGGCACCGCGTTCTTCGCCCGCAAGCTCAACGAGCTCATGGACGCGGAACTGGACGCTGACTCGCTGCTGCCGGGCTGGACCCGCCGCCACGTTGTAGCCCACGTGGGCTACAACGCCCGGGCCATCGCCCGCCTGGTCGAGTGGGCCGCCACCGGGGTGGAAACACCCATGTACCCGTCCGTTGAGGCCCGCAACCATGAGATCGACTTCGGGGCGACGCTGTCCCCGATCGCACTGCGGAACCTCTTCGACCACTCCGCCGTGCACCTGAACGTCGAATGGCGCGACCTGCCCGCCGACAACTGGCACCACAAGGTCAAAACCGTCCAGGGCAGGACCGTCCCGGCGGAGGAGACCGTGTGGATGCGCACCCGCGAAGTCTGGGTGCACGCCGTGGACCTGGACAACGGGGCCACCTTCAACGACATCCCCGCCCCCGTCCTGGAAAGGCTCCTCACGGACATCACCGGCGCCTGGCATGCCCGCGGGACCGACGCGGGGCTCCTGCTCACCGTGGACGGTACGGACCTGGCCTTCGGGGACACCGCTGCCCCGTCCCCCACCGTGGTGTCCGGTTCCCTCCCGGCAATCGCCCAGTGGGCCACCGGCCGCGGCACGGACGGAACCACGGCAACGCACGACGCCGGACCCGTCACCCCGGTGCCCGCGGCACCGGCCTGGATCTAGACGTCCCGGCCACACCATCACACCGCACCAATGGCGGGCCGGCCCTGCCGGCCCGCCATTCGCCGTTGCCGCGCGGGCACGCTGTTTCGGCGACAGCGCGTCCGCCTCAGACCGGAAACCAAAAATGGGCCAGTGGACTTGGAACAGATTCCATAATCCTGCCTCCTGCCGCTGGATAGCATGAGGTGACCGGACAGAGCCGTCCGGCGGGATCAACGCAAAAGGACAACCATGGCCGCGGTTACGGTGGATGACATCCTCTCGGATCTTCCCCTTGGCTTCGCCAGCCTCATCCTCCGGCCCGGCCCTTCGGCGCCGGCCATCGAACGGTTCCTGATCGTCGACGCCGACGATGAAGCAGTGGAGGCCGCCAAAGCCTTCGTCCTGCTCATCGGGGTCCGCGGCCGGTCCGCCCTGCCGGCACTCCGGCGCCTCCTGGCGGATCCGCCCCCGGTGGTCGCACTGAAGGGCCGGCGGGACGACCTCGCCGAAGCAGAGGAGCTCCTGCGCGCAGCGGGGTCGGGGCTGCTGCTGGTGGATCCGGCCGCAGACTGGGACCGCCTGCTGTCGATTGCCAAGGACCGGATCCAGCCGCGCAGCTACCAGAGCGAAGTCCTGACATTGCTCGAGGAAGACCTGTTTGCGATCGCCCAGACCACGGCACGGCTTACGTCCAGCCACGTGCTCATTGAGGATGCGGCCAACAAAGTCCTTGCCTATTCCACGGTCACCAATGACATCGATGAGCTCCGGAAGGCGTCCATCCTGGCCCGCCGCGGCCCACGGAAGTACGAACTGCTGCTCAAGGACCTGGGCGCCTACCGGGAACTCCACCGCACCCGGCAACCTGTCCGCGTCCCGGCGAGGCCGCAGGACGGGCTGCGGGAGCGGGTTGCCATCGCGCTCTTTGCCGGCGAGCGGATCATGGGATACATCTGGCTCCAGGAGACCGGTGCAGGCTTCGGGCCCGACGTCGAATATGTCCTGACCGGGTCCGCTGCCCGCGTCTCGGCCGAACTGATCCGCTACCGCAACCAGCAGTCGGTCCACATGCGGGAAGACCGGATTGCGCGGATCCTGTCGGGTCCGGCAGAAGCCGCCGCCGGTGCGCACAGCGGAAAAATCCCGTCCGAAGCTCCTGCCGCGCTCATCCTGATGGGCATGTCCGACGCCGATTCGCGTGCCGACGACGCCGCCCTCAAGCACGGCGAACTGGCCAACCTCGCCTCCATCCACGCCGCCGCGTACAAGGCCTCCGCCGTCGTGGGCCAGTTCAACGGTGACACGGCCATCATCGTGCCGGACCTGCAGTCCAGCACCGCCGAGCCGGGGCTTCGGTCCCTGGCCGAGGCAATCGTCAGGGACGCCCGAAAACACCTCGGCATCACCCCCTTCGCCGCCGTCGGCCCCCTGGTGCCGGACCTGCTGTCCCTCCACACGGTCACCCGGGTGACGGAGGCGCTGCTGGCCTGCGTGGGCACCGCAGAACCGGGCACGGTGGCGGGGGTTGCCGATTTCGAAGCGGAAATCCTGTACCGCGAGGCGGTCCGCAACTTCCAGGCCTCGCCCTTCCGGCACCGCAGCCTGGCCGCGCTCCTGCAGGAGGACGCCGAGCTCGCCGCCACCCTCCGCGCCTACTTCGACGCCGCCTTCGACGTCGCCGAGTGCGCCAGGGGCATGAACCTCCACAAGAACACCGTCTACTACCGGGTGGCCAAGGCCGCCCGGGTGACCGGCCTCAACTTCGGCAGTCCCCGGGACTCACTGGTGGCACTGCTCCACCTCCAGGAGTGGGCCGCCGCCAACAACACTTCAGGCAGGAAATGACCACGACCCTCAGCGCACCGCTCCTGGACATCCTCCTTGAGGAAATCGTCCGGGAACACCGGCCCCGGAAGGAAGCCGGTGCCGTGCCCGGCAACATCCCGGTCCTGGCCGCCGTCCCCTTCAACCGTTTTGGCATCGCCGTTGCCACCACCTCCGGCAAGGTCTTCAGCTCCGGCGACGCGGACGTCCCGTTCTCCATTCAGAGCATCTCCAAGGTGTTCACCCTGGCCATGGCGCTGCAGGGCGGCCGGTCCGGCCTGCTGTGGTCACGGGTGCTGCGCGAACCATCCGGAACGGCTTTCAACTCACTGGTCCAGCTCGAAGCCGAGCACGGCATCCCGCGCAATCCCTTCATCAACGCCGGCGCCCTGGTGGTCACGGACCACCTGATGGAAGAGACGCCCGACGCCGCCGGGCACCTCCTGCAGTTCCTCACCCGGCAGGCGGGTACGGGACGACAACCAGGCCGGGAGGGAGATCCGGCACCGTACATTGACGAGGCCGCTGCTGCCGGTGAACTGGCCGGCAGCAGCCGCAACCTGGCCCTTGCCCACTTCCTGAAGGACTTCGGCAACCTCACCCAGCCGGCCGCGGCAGTGGTGGAGAACTACGTCCGCCAGTGCTCCGTCATGATGACCTGCGTCCAGTTGGCCAAGGCGGGCCTGTTCCTCGCCAATAACGGCCAGGGGGCCCCGGGGGCCGTGTTGTCCCCGAGCGAGGCCAAGCGGATCGGCTCCATCATGCTGACCTGCGGCATGTATGACGCCGCGGGCGAGTTCGCGTACCGCGTGGGCCTGCCCGGCAAGAGCGGAGTGGGCGGCGGCATCCTGGTCATCGTCCCGGGCCAGTGCGCCATCTGCGTCTGGAGCCCCCGCCTGGACGCCAAAGGCAATTCCCTCGCCGGGACGGCGGCCCTTGCGGACCTCTCCGACCGCACCGGCTGGTCGGTCTTCTAAGTTTCCCCAACCAACAAGATCTTTTCCGGATCGAAAGGAATCCCCATGCCCAACAACCCCAATGACGAGGTTGAGCCGGACCATGTAATTGATGGTGGTCACGCGCATGCGTCCGAGACTTCCCTGCATGCGGAGGACAAGGGTTACCACAAGAACCTCAAGCCGCGGCAGATCCAGATGATCGCGATCGGCGGTGCGATCGGTACCGGCCTGTTCCTGGGCGCCGGCGGCCGGCTGAACGCCGCGGGCCCGTCCCTGGTCATCGCGTACGCGGTCTGCGGGTTCTTCGCGTTCCTGATCCTGCGCGCCCTGGGCGAACTGGTCCTGCACCGGCCCTCCTCAGGCTCCTTCGTCTCCTACGCCCGTGAATTCTTCGGTGAGAAAGCCGCGTTCGTCTCCGGCTGGTTCTACTGGATCAACTGGGCCACCACCA